>CAVLBF010000001.1:0-182074 GCA_963661285.1 Bacteroidaceae bacterium
CGTCACCTACCGTCCGGAAAAATGAAAGTTGGGTGTCCCAACGCGGAAAACCGGAGGTATCATCATAAGAATACTGAAAATTGATTATGTTATTAGTTGTTAAAAATGTTTGTGTTATTCAGGTGTCGAATTTAGCATAAATTTAACGGATTGCAAAGAATAGCTTTGATTTTTTAGTAACACCCCGACATCAAAAAGCCGTGGCCGGAGAACCCGGCCACGGCGAGCAATTCTATAATAATCACCGCTACTGCTGCTTGAAGCCGTAGCCGTTCTTGAATCCTCCTGTAGAGAGCACGTTAGGGGTGAAAGGCACCAGATAGATAGGCGCGCTCACATAGTCGTAGTCATAGAAAAGATAGTCGAGATACTCCTTCTCGTATTTCACGAGGTCGGAGCCCCAATCCTTCTTGGCATAGCCGTCCTTCTCGAGAGCGGCGGCATCGGAAACCGGCTTGAAGAGTCCCTCGATGGCGAGATTGGTATTGTCGCCGGCGGTAGGGAACTTGCTTGAAGAGGCATTGTTGGCCACGGCGGTCCAGTCGTCGTTCTGGCCTCTCCAGCCCGGGAAGAGCACAGGATCGTTCTCATCGGTGCACTGGGCGGTCAGACGGAAGCCGTACTTGGACTTGGCGTCAACGGTCTTGGTCCATACATAAGATGAGATTGTGTTGCCGTTCTCGAAGGTGTAGCTTCCTTTGGCCTTGAGCCCCTCGATCATCGCGGCGGTCATATCCTTGATGTTCTTGATGGCCTCAGGGAGGAAACCGCTGCGGATGAGAGTCCAGCGGCGGTCGCCCTCGCCGGCATATTCGAAGCCGCGCTCTTCGATGACGGCGCGCAGAACGCTGCCGCACTTCGCCACGAACGCATCGGTATTCGCTTCACCTGCAGGGAACGAACGCTCGCGGACCTTCTTGAGATATTCGAGCGCGGTAGACTCGTCACCGAGAGCTGCGCAGACCTCGGCATATCCGAGATAGACCTCGGCAAGGCGCATATAAGGCCCGTTGATGCCGGACTGGCGCTGCTTGACGATATACGGCTTGGACATACGGTTCTCGTCGAACTTGTTCATAGAAAGTCCGCCTCCGGAAGCCTTGGAATTAGGCACGAACGGAATCAGCGTCTCCGCGCCGCTGCCGGTAGAGCCGGTGGCGGTAACAGAAACGTCGCGGCGCATATCCTTAGGATCGAACACACCGTAGTAGTATGCAGGGTTGATGCGGGCCTGGCCGTAGTTCTTGCAAGGGAAAGCCCAGCTTCCGCCGCCGTTCGAAGGACGGCCGGAAGAGTATGGACGCTCGTTGCTGGAGCCCTGGGTCATAGCGTACTCGTAGATGGACTCGTCGGCGTACTCGAGATTGTTGACCTGCTGGAAGAAGTACTGGTAAGGATTGTTGTAGACCCTCTTCTCCTCGTTCTTACGGGGATCGGTGGCGTGCCATACGGCCGAGCCGGAATTGGCTATGACTTCCTTGTAGTACTTGGCGGCCTTCTCATAGAAAGTCCTCCAGTCGCTGCGGCGGCCATAGACGGCATTGTCGGCGTTGCCGTTAGGCTGGCCCTTGGTCTCAAAGGTGAGAACCTTGCCGTCAGCGCCCTTGTAGAAATCGGCGCCGAGATCCGCGCGGCGGGTCTGATATCCTCCGGCATCAAGACACAGACGGCCTATAAGTCCCTGGGCAAAGGTCTTGGAGAACTTGTTCTTGGCCACTTCGCCCACCGGCCTCATCAGAGGAATCACCCTCTCGAGGTCGGCGATAACGCATTCATAGACAGAATCGCGCGGAGCAAGCCCGCCGGCGGCGACTCCTGCCTGCACGGAGTAAGGCACATCCCCGTGGTACTTGAGAAGTTCACGGTAAGCCACGGCCCTGGCGCAGACGGCCTCGCCATAGAGCTGGCCGAGATCTGAAGGGGTGGCGGATGATATCATCGCGTCATAGTCGGACATAGACTCGATGGCGCCGATTACCGCATTTGCCTTGCCTACGACATCATAGAGCATATTGTACGCTCCGCTGGCGTTGTCCTTAAGGTAAGTGGTGAGACCATATTCGGAAGTGTATTTGCCGTTCTGATAAAGGCACTCCATCCAATGGCGGCCCGGCTGGTTGGAGAAGGCTTCCGGATGGCGTTCGATATCCGAACCAGAGATGTCAAGGGCATAGTAGAGCCCGGCGGCGAACACCTGGTTGTTGCAGGCGCTCCTCCAGGACTCGTACACGCCGTACATCGAGGCGTTGGCAGTCTCCATATTGGAGAACACGAAGTCCTTGTCAACCGTGGACGGAGATGTCGGGTTGAGGAACTTCTCCGTATTACAGGCGGTCAGGACAAGGCTGGCCGCGGCGCAGACGGAAAGAATATTGAATATCTTTTTCATTTATGATATCTCCTTAATTAAAATGAAACGTTGAGACCGAAGGTGAAGCTCCTTGCCTGAGGGTATGAATTGTAATCATAGTAAGGGGTAGGGAAACCGTCGCCGCCCGCGTCAAGGTTGGTGTTCACGTCCGGATCGATGCCGGAGTAGCTGTTGATGCAGAAGAGGTTGCCCACGGTGGCATAGACACGGAGATTCTGTACGGAAATCTTCTCCATCCACTTCTTAGGGAAAGTGTAGCCGAGTGTGAGAGTATGGAGACGGAGGTATGAACCGTTCTCGATGAACTCGGATGAGGTGATGCCGTACTCGGAGTAAGGAAGCGCGTGCTTGGCGTTGGCGTTGAGCGCGGCAAGCTCGGAAGGCTCTGTCACGAGGTAGAGGCTGCCGTCGGACTTCACGCTGTAGGCTTTCCAGCAGTCGTTGACATAGGCGAGACGGTTCTCGCCGAGCTGATTGTCCTTGTTGCCCATCATAGAGTGCATCGCGTTGGCGTTATAGACCTTGCCGCCGAGAGCATAGGTGAACCCGAGCGAGAAGTCGAATCCCTTGTAGTTGCCGAAGATGTTGAATCCTCCGGTGTGCTTAGGTATCATCTCGCCGATTACGTCGACATCATCGTCGTCGATGTAGCCGTTGCCGTTGACATCCTTGAACTTGGCGGCTCCCGGGAATGCCGTCTGTCCGTCAGGGACGAGAGCCTTGATGCCTTCAGGGTAGTTCACGACAGAACCCTTGAAATCAGGAACTCCTTCCTTGAGGACATACTTGCCGTCCGTATAGTTGAAGTCATCGAGCGTATAGAAGCCCTCGGACACATATCCGGACACGATGCCGAGAGGCATTCCCTCGCGGATGATGTAGTCGTACTGCGGCTTGCGCATAGTGGAACCCCAGTTCGTGTGGGAGTCGGCGTTGATGCCGTCAGGAAGATCCTCCACCATATTCTTGTTGTAGGAATATGTGACGTTGGCCGAGAGGCTGAAGTCGCGGCGGCTGATGATTTCTCCCGCAAGAGAGAACTCGACGCCCTTGTTGGAGGTGAGGCCCACGTTCTGGAACTGATAGGTATAGCCGGATGAAGGGTCGCAAGGAATCTTCATAAGGATGTCGCGGGTGTTGTTCCAGTAGAGGTCCACTGTTCCGCGCACACGGCTCTTGAGAATGCTGAAATCGAGACCGAGGTTGCGGGAAATGGTGGTCTCCCACTTGAGGTCAGGATTGCTTAGCATATCGCCCGGCACATAAGAGGTCTGTTTCTCGCCGTCAACGGTGATGACCTTGGTGGTCCAGGTCTCCTTCCAGAGGGAAGGGCTGATGTTGTCGGAACCGGAAGCGCCGTAAGAGAAGCGGAGCTTGAGGTCATCGAGCCAGGTCTTGGTGTTTCCCATAAAGGATTCATCGGAGATACGCCACGCGGCGGATGCGGCAGGGAAATATCCCCAGTGGTTATTAGGCGCGAACTTGGAAGAACCGTCCGCACGCAGAGAGGCGGAGAAGAGATAGCGTCCCTTGTATGAGTAGTTTGCACGTCCGAACCAGGAAAGGGTGTTGCTCGGCACGCCGATTTCATTGGAGAACGTGTCCTCCTTGGCTCCGGTCGAGTTGGTCCCGGTCATATTGATCATACCGAAGGCCTGCTCCATCGTGAAAGCGGCAGGGTAGTATTTGCCGGTGATCTTGGTGGTGGTGGACTCTGAATTGAGCACCTCGTTACCCGCGAGTATGGTGGCGCTGTGGTCTTCGTTGGCGAACGGGACCGTGTAGCTGAGAGTGGTGGTCCAGCGATATCCGCTCCCCACGCCTCTGGTCAGGGTGGCAGTCTTGTATCCGCTGCCGCTCGGGTGACCGTTGTCCCAATACTTGCTCTCGCTCCAGCTGCGGTTGACGCCGAGTTCTGACTTGGCCACGAGTCCCTTGACAGGATTCCAGGTCAGGCCGACGTTGGCGCGGAGACGGGTGCGGTTGTTGACATTGTCGAAGTTGTTGAGCACGTCAACCGGATTGTACATATCCTCGACGCTGCTTGAACCGTTGCCGAAGTGGGTAGGGTTGCCGTCTCCGAGAGGATTGTCGATAGGACGGTATGAATATGCTGAGGTGGCCCAGTCGAATCGGGTTCCGAGAATCTCCATCTCCGAGTAGCGGAGATCCATATCGAACTGGAGCTGCTTTGTGATTTTCTGGGAGAGCTTGGCGTTGGCGCCGAACCTCTTGAAACCGGATTTCATACGGATTCCGTCATCGTTGAGGTAGTTGACGGACACGAAGTATTTGGTGTCTGCGGTCCCGCCGCTGACGGAGAGGTCGTGGTTCCAGGTGTTGGCTCCCTTCATCACGTCGTTGATGTAGTTGTGGGAAGTGACGCTGCGGTATTTCTCGAGATTGTTGCCGTATTCAGGGCCGAGGCCGAAATACTGCGCGACACCGTCTCCATAAGAAGAGCCATAGGCCGTGGCGTAAGACCAGTTCCAGAGGACATAGTCATAGGCGTTCATCACAGGAAGGGTCTTGGGATTCTCCTTGTACTGATAGTACATTCCGTAGCGGACCTGAGCCTTGCCCTCTGAACCGCCCTTGGTGGTGAGGAGGATGACACCGTTGGCACCACGGGCTCCATAGATGGCGGTGGAGGCGGCGTCCTTGAGGACGTCGATGGATTCGATGTTGTCGGCAGGAATGTCATCGATGTTGCTCACCTGCACTCCGTCAACTATATATAAAGGGTCATTGGACTGGCTGATGGAGCCGCCGCCGCGCACGCGGATGGTGGAACTTCCTCCGGGACGGCCGTCCTGCGACATCACGTTGACACCGGCCAGCTTGCCCTGAAGAGCCTGAGCCACGGAGGCCACAGGAACCTTGGCGATATCTTTGCCGGTCACCGATGACACGGAGCCGGTGAGGTCGCGTCTCTTGACGGTCTGGTAGCCGATCACCACCACGTCGTCGAGGAATACGGAACTTTCCTCAAGGACAAAGTCATAGACATCCTTTCCGGGCGTGACCTTGGCCGTGGCGTCGGTATATCCGACGCAGGAAGCCACGAGGGTGGAATTTACAGGAGCGGAAAGCGTCCAGTTGCCGTCGATGTCAGTCATAGACCCCACGGTAGTGCCGGACACGACCACATAGGCGCCTATTACGGGTACTCCTTTGGCGTCTTTGACAGTTCCCGATACGTTCTGCTGCGCAAAAGCCGAGACGCCCGTAAAAATAAGGGCGACAGCGGCAAGCACAGCTTTTCTGAAATGAATTCTCATCATAGGAATCGCTGTAAAAAAATGGTTAAACAAAATATTGGTCACAAACCAAAACTAATGTTTATAGTTTCGTGTTATTGTCGTTTATGGTTTAAACGGTGGCGAATTTAGTGATTTTTGGTAAAAATTATGCGGTTTATTCGAGAAAAACTATTTCTCTTTGGTAATGAAGTTGTCCCTCATCGGGTTGAAGCAGTCGATGAGGATGCCGTCTTCCAGACATACGCATCCGTGCTCGATGTTCGGCTGCTTGTAGAGGGCGTCACCGGCCTCCACGATTCTGGTCACGCCCCCGATGATGAATTCGAACTTGCCGGAAGCCACATAGGTCACCTGAGAGTGAGGATGGCTGTGCATAGCGCCCACATCTCCCTTCTCGAACTTGACCTTGACCATCATAAGATTGTCGTTGTAGCCGAGAACCTGACGCTCGGCTCCGCCGCCCGCGTCAACCCAAGGCGTTTCAGCGGCGAAAATGAAATTGCTGCTTTGATTCATAATTGTTTCGTTCTTATCATTGGCGGCATTCCCTCCGCCGCAGGATGCGATGGCGAGCGCGCCGGCCGTGACCGCGAGAATTTTGATGAGATTTTTCATAAAATCGATATGATAAAGTTCCCCAAAGATACATAGGAATCCGTATCTTTGTGCGTTTTGTAACCACAATATCACGCAATAACAATGAACGCTAAAATCAAATTTATCCTTCTCGGTGCGGCGCTGTGCCTGCCGCTTGCCACGGACGCCAAGACGAAACCTCTTGAAGACAAGGCTCTTGAGGCGATGAAGACGGCCACTCAATATATGATGGACAAGGTCAGCTACAACGGCGGCTTCGTCTGGAACTACCTTCCTGATTTGTCCCGCCAGTGGGGCGAGATGGAAGCCAAGCGCACTATGGCGTGGACTCAGGATCCGGGCACGCCGCAGGTGGGACACCTCCTGCTTGACGCATATCACGCTACGGGAGACGAATATTACTATGAGGCTGCCAAGAAGGTCGCCTCGGCGCTGATCTGGGGGCAGCTCGAATGCGGCGGGTGGAACTACTGTTTCGATTTCGCCGGAGAGGCCTCTCTCAAGGACTGGTACAGCACCGTCGGACAGAGCGGCTGGAGGCTTGAAGAGTTCCGTCACTACTACGGCAACGCCACTTTCGACGACTCCGCCAGCACCGACTGCGCCAAGTTCCTTCTCCGGATATATGTCGAGAAATACGACCCGATTTTCCGTCCGGCGCTTGACAAGGCCATCAAGTTCGTGCTCGACAGCCAATATCCTGTCGGCGGCTGGCCGCAGAGATATCCGCTGATGTACGACCATCCTTTCGAGGGCAAGGCGGATTACAGCTCATTCATCACGCTCAACGACGATGTGATTCCAGAAGCCTGCGACTTCCTCCTCCAGTGCTACCAGTCCCTCGGCATCCCCGGACTCAGGGAGCCTATTTACAGGGCTATGTACTGCACGATTCTGCTCCAGCAGGGTGCGCCGTATGCCGGATGGTCTGACCAGTACACCGTCGATGACCTCAAGCCGGCCCACGCGCGTTCATATGAGCCTCGCGGCGTCAACTCCGGCACCACCGTATCTATGATACGTCAGATGATGCAGTACTACCGTCTCACGGGCGACACCCGCTTCGTGGACGGCATCCCTGCCGCCATCGAATTCCTCGAGTCTATGAGGCTTCCTGATTCCGAGGTGGCCAAGTGGGAGCGCAAGACCGGCAACTCGGATGCGTTCCTCGTGCCGCGCTTCATCGATCCGGAGGACGGACGTCCGCTCTACGTGCACCGTGAGGGCTCCAACACCTACAACGGACACTACTTCATCAATCAGGAGATTTCCGGCACCATCGGCCATTACAGTTCCGCTGCCTGGGTCGACACCAAGGCTCTCCGCAAGGCCTATGACGAGCTGATGGCTACGCCTGTGGAAGAGCTCACCAAGAATTCTCCGCTCGCCTCCGATGAACTCGTGCCTCTGGAGAGATTCTACAGCAGACTTCCCCAGGACGTGAGCGAGAAGGCGGTCAGGGACATAATATCCTCTCTCAGCCCGGAGGGCTGCTGGCTGACTCCGCTCACCAGCACCTCGAACCCATACAAGGCCGGGGCATCAACCGTTCCGAGTACCGAGACCAAGTATGTCCGCACCAATGTCGGAGACGAGTACGACACCTCCCCGTATCGTTGCGAGACCGGAGAGATGTGCATCTCCACCCGTGAATATATGAACAGGATGATGACCCTCATTCTGTTTGTCGACAAAGAAAACAAGTAGATGAAACGCAATCTGATTTCAAGCGCTCTTTTGGCGCTGTCCCTTGTGGCCGGCGCCAAGACTGCCGTAAACGAAGGCCCTTTCGGCTGGGCCTCCGCCGTCTCTCTGACCGACGGAGACGCCTTTGAAGTGACAGGCGGCGACGCTTCCCGCAGCATAATCCTGCAGAGCAACGGCTTCGATATGCGCGATGAGCTCGTCAAGGCCCTTAAGGATTACGACGTGGTGGTGCTTGACGGCTCCAAGGGGGACTTTGTCGTATCGTCCTTCATCAAATTCAGGAACCTTAACGGCAAGACCCTACTCGGGGTCAACGGGGCCGTTCTGCGCACTTCCTTCAGCGTGACCGATGAACTCCGGAAGCTCCTCGACGACACCGGAGTCAAGGCTATGTCCGACCAGGGAGGGGGAGGGAAACTCTCCAACGGGGCCTATGTGGCCGAAGAACGCGAGCAGCACACCCGTCAGGCCATCATCGACTACACCTCTGACCCTTCCGAGGGCTACCGCAGCGCCGGGCTGATCGGGCTTGATGCCTGCGAGAACATCATCATCCGCAACATCGCCTTCGAAGGCCCCGGCCCGATAGATGTCGGCGGCGCCGATCTGCTCACCATCTCCAACGGCTCGAAGCACATCTGGGTCGATCATTGCAGTTTTACCGACGGGCTTGACGGCAACTTCGACATAAACTCCCGCTCTGACTTCATCACGGTGAGCTGGTGCGTGTTCCGATATACGGACAAGGCCTATGACCACAAGGCCTCCAACCTCATCGCCAGCAGCGAGAGCCCTGACCAGGGAGTGGACAATCTCAACGTCACCTACGCCTACTGCATCTGGGGAGAGGGCTGCGAAGTCAGGATGCCGGCCGTCCGGTGGGGGACCGTCCACCTGCTCAACAATCTCTATGACTGCGCGGGCAATTACGCCAACGCCGTCTATGCCTGTATCGGCGCCGAGGTGCTGATGGAAGGGAATTACTTCGGGAAAGGTGTCCGGAATATATTCGAGGCTACCGAAAATGCCGGAGGATGGCAGATGCGGGGCAATGTCTTCCGAGAGAAATTCACCCCGTACGACAAGGGGGAAGTGAGGGTCCCTTATAAATATGAAGTGCTTCCGGCCTCCCGCGTCCCTAAGCTTCTGCGCGGAAAGTCCGGAGCCGGCCCGACTCTCGACCTGAAGGCCCCGGTGGCGTCGGTGAAATTCACCGTCCATATGATAGGGGATTCCACTATGGCCGACAAGGACATCTCCAAGGGCAATCCCGAAAGGGGCTGGGGGATGGTGTTCGAGAATTTCACGGATCCGTCGGTGCGGGTCATCAATTATGCCAGAAACGGGCGCAGCACCAAGAGCTTCATCGACGAAGGACTTTGGGACAGGGTCAAGGCCAATATGCGTCAGGGGGACTACCTGTTCATAGAGTTCGGCCACAATGACGAGAAGTCGAACAAGCCTTCAGTCTATGCCGCTCCGTGGGGGGCCTATCAGGACAATCTCAGGCTCTTCATCAATACTGCGCGTGAGCTGGGGGTCACTCCGGTGCTCCTCACTCCCGTGGCGCGCAGGCGCTTCGTAAACGGAGTGCTGGACGAGACGACCCACGGAGAATATCCTGACGCGATGAAGGCCGTTGCCGCCGAGACCGGGACTGTGCTCATCGATATGGAGAAAGCCACAATCGACTGGATCAAGGCCGCCGGGGACGAGGTTTCCCGTCAATATTTTATGTGGGTCGCCCCCGGCACCTGCCCGGCTATGCCGGACGGCAGGCAGGACGACACGCACTCCAACGCGCGCGGCGCCCGCCGCAACTGCGACATCGTCTGTGACTCCATCCGCGTCAAGCTTCCGGAACTCGCCAAGCACTTGGTACACTATGATTTCGTGGTGGACAAGGACGGAAGGGGAGACTTCCTCACCATTCGGGAGGCCGTCGATGCCGTGCCGGACTATCTCAAGAGCGCCAGGACGACGATACTCATCAAGCCGGGCGTGTACAGGGAGAGGCTGATTATACCGGAAAGCAAATGCAATCTGAGCCTTATCGGCTGCGGAGCGGCGAATACGGTCATCACCTACAGCAACTCGGCGCGAATGCTCTGGCCCGACAGGGAATACGAGATAGGCACGAGGGGCAGCGCTTCCGTGTTCGTCGATGCCGACAATGTGGTGTTCGAGGATCTGAGCATCCGCAACGATGCCGGAGAGGTGGGCCAGGCCGTTGCCCTTATGACTAACGGCGACAGGATTCTGCTCCGCAGATGCCATATCGCAGGCAATCAGGATACGATTTACACCTACGGACGTTATGGAGAGAATGGACAGACCTGCCGCAGTCTCTATGTGGACTGTCTGATAGAAGGCACGACCGACTTCATCTTCGGCCCCGGGCGGTGCTGGTTCGAGAATTGCGAAATCCTCTCCAAACGCAACAGCTACATCACTGCGGCCTCCACCTTTGAGGGGGAGAAATACGGCTACGTGTTCAATCATTGCCGCCTGACGGCCGCGCCGGGCGTTGACAAGGTCTACCTGGGCCGTCCGTGGCGGGATTATGCCAACGTGGTCTATCTCGACTGCGAGATGCTCTCCCATATCCGGCCGGCCGGGTGGCACAACTGGAACAACCCTGCACGGGAGAAGACCGCATTCTATGCCGAGCACGGCTGTTACGGCCCGGGCGCCGACAGTTCGGCGCGCGTGGGCTGGTCTCACATCCTGACCGATGCGCAGGCGCAGGACTACACTGTGGACAAGATGATGTACAACTCGGATTCCGACCGCTGGAATCCATTGAATATGGAACAATAGATGACGGCTTTCTCAAGTATTCTGCTTTCCCTGCTTTTCGCGGCGGCGCCGCTGCAGCGCGAAACGCTCGACATATCGGGAAACGACTGGAACATCACCCTTGACAAGGATGCCAAGTGGGAGAATGACAGGCTTTTCCTGCCTCCTGTCAATGTAAATGAACTTCCAGTGAACATCCCTTCCGGCGGATGGGGGCTTCTGGAGAGCCCGTCCGTGACGGGGGTGCACCTCCCCGCTACCGTGGAAGGGCATCTCTGGGGCTGGAACGGGGAGACTTTCGGGGTCACCGGCAATTATGTCGGGGTTTCGTGGTTCGAGACGGCGGTGGACATCCCCGCATCCTGGGAGGGGCGGAGAGTCTCCATTGACTTCGAGGCAGTGCGTTTCCGTGCTGAAATATTCGTGAATCACCGCCTTGCCGGATACGATCTGGTCAACTGCACTCCTTTCAGCTTCGATGTCTCGGATTATCTGGAATATGGGAAGCGGAATCTTATCAGCGTGCGCATCACCGACCCCAACGGCAATTTCAACTGGAAGGACTCTCAGGTCTATAGCTGGGGGGAATATCTGACCAACCCGTCCCACGGCTTCGGGGGCATTACCGGCAAGGTGAAGCTCACTGCCACCGACGGGACGTATATTTCCGACATCTATGTGCAGAATCAGCCGGATCCGCACAAGGTCAAGATTCTGGTGAATGCGACTGCGGACAAAGCTGCGTCTTCCGTTCCGGTCATCATCTCCATAAGGGAGAAGGACGGAGAGGAAGTCTGGTCGAAGCGCTGTTCGGCCTCGCTTTCCCAAGGGGAGAATGCTCTGGAGTATACCGTCAGGCTGCCAGGCGCCAAACTCTGGAGCGTGGACGAGCCGAATCTTTATGATCTCAGCGTCAGTCTCGGGCAGGACAGCGAGGGCCGCCGCTTCGGCTTCCGCTGGTTCGAAGTGAGAGATGCGGACGGCGACAGGCAGTTCTACCTCAACGGCAGGCGTATCGTACTGCGTACCTCCATCTCTTGGAGCTTCTGGCCCGACAACGGGGTGATGCCTTCCGATGAGCTCGCCCGCCGTCAGGTTGAGGCGGCCAAAGGTTTGGGCCTCAATATGCTCAACTTCCACAGGGCCATAGGCCAGGGCGACGTGTTCAAGTGGGCGGATGAGCTGGGTCTCCTCTATTGGGAGGAGCCGGGCGGCAATCAGTATCCGATCTCCCGCTTCGAGGATGACAATCTTCAGAGCCGCTTCTACTTCGCCTACCGCAACGAGAAACTGCGCCGTATGATAATGCGCGACCGCAGCCATCCGAGCCTGGTGATCTACAATATGCACAATGAGCGCGGCGCGTGGCCGCAGAAGCAGGATTATGAGCAGATGGCGATGGGCCACGCGCTCGATCCGAGCCGCATCCTCGTGTACAACTCCTGCAACGGGAACAATCCGGAGGCCGTGCCGGACGCTCATTTCAAGACCAACCTTATGCCGTTCGACACCACTTTCCGCGACACGGGCTGGTGGGACAATCATCACGCAGGCGGTCCGGGCGTATATCACGACGCTCTCTATGTCTCCAGGGACGAGTACCTCCGCGGCAGCACCAATCGCGGGGAAATCGTGATCTGGGGAGAAGAGGGGGCCATTGGCACTCCGCCGCGGCTTCAGCTTATCCGCGACGGGATCCTCTCTTCCGGCAAGACTTCAGCCTGGGAGGCAAAGGATTATCTGGATTGGTATGACGCCTACGACAAGTTCCTGAAAGAGAAAGGTTTCGGGAAGGCTTTCCCTACGGTGGACGACCTTACGGTGGCGATGGGCAACGTGTCCTATTACTATCAGGGCCGCATCATCGAGAATATACGCATCAACAACGTGGTTGACGGCTATGCAATCAACGGCTGGGAGAGTATGAAGCTCGAAAACCATTCGGGAGTCGTGGACAACTACCGCCATTTCAAAGGGAATCCGGAGCTTATAGCCCGCTACAACCGTCCTCTGGTGCTATCGGTGAAGCTCAATCACAAGGTGCTTCCTGTAGGCAGGACCACCACCGCCGATATCTTCATCATCAACGAGAAGAACCTCCGGGGCAGCTATACCCTTGAAGTGGATTACAGGCTCGCTGACGGCAGCCTTGTCGATTCGCGCAGCGCGAAGGTGAAAGTCAGCGGCGGGAACGTGTATGGCGAGTGTCTTGCCGGGGGCTTTGATTTCAAGGTCTCCGATGCCGGCTACAGCCGTGTGGAGGCCCGTCTGATGAAGGGCGGAAAAACGGTCTGCGAGGGGAGCGACGAGATTTTCGCTGTAAAGCTCGATGCTTCCGGCATCAGCTCCGAAGGCTCTGTCGCCGACAGCAGCGGGAGGGTGTCCGCTTTCCTTTCAAGTCTCGGCGTGCATCCTCGCGAATATGTGTCCGGGACCCCGTACGGAGACTATCTGGTCGTCGGACGGTTCGAGCCGCAGCAGTGGGGGAGCGGGATGAGCGACATTATGGAGTGGGTCTATAAGGGGCACACCCTGATTGTCGTGGACAAACCGGAGCGCTGGGCGGAATTCTTCGCCGACAAGGAGGTGCTCGACTATCGGGGAAGCAAGAAGATAGGGACGGCCTGGTACGGAGGCAATTACTTCAATCGTGCTCATCCTGTGTGGGAGGGGTTGCCGCAGGATTGTGCATTCAACTGGGAGTATCAGTGTTTCGCCGCCTACAACCGCCGCCGCATAGGACTGCGCTGCGCGAACGGCGAGGTGCTTGCCGCTGCCGTCGCCGACCACAAAAAGGAAGTTTACTCAGTCCTGAGCCTCATCCGGGCCGGCAGAGGGCAGGTGATTCTCACTTCCCTCGACATTCCGGCCTGCATCAGCGACATCAGCGTCCCATCTCAAGGAAGTTTGCGTGAAGGCGACGTGGTGGACGGAATGTACGAGGCAATGGGAACCTTCGACGTCAGCGGCGAGAACGGTGCCAATGTCGTGGGTCAGCAGCTGCTGCTCAATATGATGAAACTTTAGCCCCCGGAATGACGGACAGCCGTTATTCTATTGGGAAGAGATAGAACTTGCGTCCCGGCTTGAAGTCCACCATCCACTGGTCGAAGATGATGTGGTCATCGACTGCGGTGAGGGACAGGGAGTGACTTCCGGCAGCGAGCTCCAGCGGGAACTCCACCACGGCCTGACCGCGCATCACGTTCTCTTTCCATCTCTCGCTCCTGAACGGTTCCTTGATTGAGACGACTTGAGGCTCAGCCCCGTCCACGGATACCGAGAAGCGTATGTCGCCCCTGTCGTTGGCCTGCGTCGGTATCAGGGCCACCCTGAGGACGGCCTTGCCTCCGCGGTCCAGACTGAAAGCGTAGCGCAGGCTGCCGCCCTTGGCTACGGGCACGGCGTTGCCGCTATGTCCCAGATTCTGCACCGGGACAACGCCAATCGACGAAGAGTCGTACTCGCAGGCATTCTTGGCAAGATAATCCTCCCCTCGGGAAGTCAGAGGAGCGGCGTTCCAGCCGGCTGCATAGCCGGTCCACTCATCGCATTCGGCTTCCGTCAGCGCCACCGGCAGCAGCGGGGCTCGGAACACATACAGGTCGCGAGGCCTGTCGGACATCATCCCGCGCCATTTGCCTCCGGCGAGCTCTTCGTTGTAGTAGCGGGTCAGCGAGCGTATTTTCTGGTATGCCATCTGGCTGCGGGCGGCCCCCGCATACATCAGAGTGTCGATTTTCCAGTCCATCGGGGCGTATGTGGTGAGCGCCCTGCTGCGCGAGAGCTGTGCATAGAGCATCTTCTCAGCCATAGCCGCGCACGCCTCCACCGGATAGATGACTCCGGCGAAATACGCATCCCGCCTGTGTGCGGGCACAAGCGGCTCGGCTTCCCTTACTTCCTCCACCATCTTGCGGTAGGAGTCGAGATATCTCTGCGCTTCGTTGCCGAATTCGCTGAAGCTGAATTCAGTATTTGAGACCTGAGACAAGCCGCCCGGGTATCTGCTCTTGTCGGAGAGCTCCACCTGGCTCCATCCCATAAATTCCGGTCGGCGCATCGCGGCAATCCTGTAGAATTCAGGCATCACCCCGGCAAGCCGCCCTGCGGCCTGTGGCCCGTATTCCCTCTCCAGCCAGGAGACAAGATGGGAATTGATGTTCTGCGGCCCCACGAAGTCCACGTCCCACGCCATATCCAGGAAGAATTCCAGTTCGTATGCCGCGATTTTCGGGTCGTGCACATTGACCACCCAGAGCTTGCGGACGTTGTGGTCGTAAGCCTGGCGCATCTCGTTGTAAATCAGGCCCGGTTGGGTCGTGCTCAACCAGAGGCAGTCGTGAGGCCGTCCGGCATAGCTGAGGTGATAGTACACTCCGGCTCCGCCGCTGCGCTTCTGCTGCTCAGGGTCGCTGAGGCGAGTCATATAGCCGTAGTTGTCGTCGCACCAGACAATCGTCACGTCGTCCGGCACCTCCAGTCCGTTCTCCATAATCTGAAGGACTTCCTTGTACGGCATAAACATCTGCGGGATGCTCTTAAGCTCTGGGCTGATGTACTTCTTGAGAAGCTCGCGCTGGTCGTCGATGACCCGCTGGAGCGCGACGGTCTTCTCCTCCATCGTCTTCACCCCCTCCATCGAGCCGTCGTGGATGCCCCGCATACCGATGGTATAGAGTCCCGGATGGCCTTTCATCTCGCGCAGCCTCTCGGTCCAGTAGTCCTTGACCGCCTGAGTGTTGGTGATGTAGTTGTAGGCGCCGCGCTCCTTGACGTCCCATTCCCCCACGTTGTTGCGCAGCAGCGGTTCGCAGTGCGATGTGCCTATGAAGATGCCGCAGGAGTCGGCGGCCTCCTTCGCTCCCGGAATCTTGAAGAACGCAGTGGTCCCGTTGTGCATACCGGGCCAGATGGTGTTGGCCCTCAGACGCAGGAGGAGTTTGAACATCTCCCGGTAGGTATCGGCGCTGATATGCCCCGGGTCTTCATTCGGAGAGAAAGTCTTGCTGCTCCAGGGACGGAAACTCCAGTCCTCGTCGTTGAGGAAGAATCCCCGGTATTCCACCGACGGATGCTGGAATGTGCTGTAGCCCTCCGGCAATTCGAGACTTGGACGCTTATCGGGATGCGAGTCGCCCCACCACACCCAGGGCGAGACTCCCGCAAGGCGGGAGAGTTCCAGCGCCCCGTATGCCGTGCCGCGTCCGTCGGACCCGACCACGACAATCTGGGAGCCGTGAGTGCCGATGTAGAACGCTTCCTTGACGAACTTGAGCGAATCCGCGATGTCCTGCGGTACTCCGAGTCTGCGGAGATTGGCCCTGTCCCTGTCATATTGGATGATTCTTATGCTGGCGCTGCCGGCTCTTGCCGGACGGGGGGTCAGGTCGGTCACTTCCTCCAGGTCGCCGCGAAGCATATCAACGGCAACGCAGACCACAGGATCCGCGTTGCGTGATACGGAATAGCTGACGGGGGAAACTCCGTTGAACCATAAGAACGCCAATAATGTCAGCGCGCCCATACTAAGCCACCTTTACCTTAAATATTGCCTTATGGATCGTACCCTCTCCGATGAGAGGCGC
Organism: Bacteroidaceae bacterium; assembly: GCA_963661285.1. Lineage (GTDB taxonomy): Bacteria > Bacteroidota > Bacteroidia > Bacteroidales > UBA932 > Cryptobacteroides. Next base: position 16,326 of record CAVLBF010000001.1, read on the forward strand.
GTGAGCGGTGTCCGGGTCGAAGACTATCATCTCGCCCTTCTTGACCTTGACGGTCTTCCAGTCCTTGTCGCGGTAGAAGAGGATGTCCTTCTCGCTGTTGAACTCTCCGTCCTTCTCCCGGCATTCGCCGCGCGGCTTCACGCCGAAGCTCTCGTCCTTGGAGAGGGGAATCTGGATGTCGATGTACTTGTCGTGCACCTCAAGCCGGGCCTGCTCCGGGGTCTTCATCGCCGAATCGTTGATGTTGACGAAGAGATTGTCCCCGTCGATGGGGTGCTTGCCGCTCTCGAGAGAGTTGAGGTCTGTGCTTTTGATGTATTCTAGAGCCTTGATGTAGTTGGGGTTGTGTTCGTAGTTCATATTCTAGAAATTAAAATAGTTCTTGGCGTTGTTGTATGAGATGTCTTCGATCATCTGACCGATTCTGTCCATTTCGGAGGATGGAAGCTTGCCGTTTTCGACATCTGCGCCCACGACATCGCATAGGATGCGCCTGAAGTATTCGTGGCGCGGGTAGCTGATGAAACTGCGGGAATCCGTGAGCATTCCGACGAAGCGGCTGAAGAGCCCGAGCACGGAGAGCGCGTCCATCTGGCGGCGCATTCCCACTTCCTGGTCGAGGAACCACCAGCCGGAGCCGAACTGCATCTTGCCCGGGACGGTGCCGTCGTTGAAGTTGTAGGCCATCGTCATCATCACCTCGTTGTCCTTAGGGTTGAGGCAGTAGAGGATGGTCTTGGTGAGCTTGTCCTCCGATGCGAGGCGGTTGAAGAACTTGTTGCCGGCGGCGGCGATTTCCTGATCGTGGATGGCGTCGTATCCGGTGTCCGGGCCGACAAGCCTGAACATCTTGGCGTTGTTGTTGCGGATGGCTCCTATATGGAACTGCTGCGCCCAGCCTGCTTCCGCATCCATCACGGCCTGATCGTGCAGGAACGCGCTGCGGAACTTCTCAAGTTCTTTTTCGCCCGGTTTCTTCCCGAGGAGCACGGACTTGAAGATGAGCTCGATTTCGAGCGGCTTGTAATCTGCGGAATAGAAGTTCTCCAGCCCGTGGTCGGAGAGCTTGCATCCCATAGACGCGAAGAAGTCGTGGCGTTTCTGGAGAGCCTCCTGAAGATCGGTGTAGGAGTTGATTTCCATCCCGGCCGCTTCTCCGAGCTTATTGAGGTATTCCTTGTAAGAGGCGGGGTCTTCGATGGCCATCGCCTTGTCCGGTCTCCACGCAGGGATGACCTTGGTGCCGAAAGGATGCTCGGCAATCATCTTGTGCCAGCGCAGGTCATCGGCAGGGTCATCGGTGGTGCAGACGGTCTCGACTCCGAACTTGCGGATGAGGGCCTGCCCGCGGAACTCTTCAGTGGCGAGCTTGGCGTTGCACTCCTCGAAGATTTCCCTTGCGGTGGCCGGGCTGAGGAGCCTGTCAATTCCGAAAACTCGGCTGAGTTCGAGATGCGTCCAGTGATATAGAGGGTTGCGCATCGTGTAAGGCACGGTCTCGGCCCACTTCTCGAACGTCTCCCAGGCGCTGTGCTTGCCGCCGGTAAGATAGTCCTCCGATACGCCGTTGGCTCTCATCGCCCTCCACTTGTAGTGGTCTCCGTAGTGGCCGTCGACGAGCCAGAGCTGCGTGATGTCGCGGAACTGGATGTTTTCAGCAATCTGCTGAGGCACAAGATGACAGTGATAATCGATTATCGGCATCTTCTCGGCGTGCCTGTGATAGAGCTTCCGCGCCGTGGCGCCGGAAAGCAGGAAGTCATCATTTATGAATGGCATAGTGCAAAATGGTTTTTAGTCTATAAAAGTAATCAATTCCGGGCACAAAACCTAATAGGCGACCAGAGTCCATACATCCCTGAGCCGCTGCTCCGGGTCCCATTTGCCGTCGAAAGTCCACTCGGCGGTCATCTGCCAGGAATCTGCAGGATTCCCGGCCTTCTGGATATTATCGTCCATCCAGCCGCTCTGCCCGCCTTCGCGGATGTCCCTCCAGTAGTAGATGCGCTGCCCGAGCCCGCAAGGGTCAAGCACCTTGTCGGAATATGCGTACATAATGTCCCGGTTGAGGATGTTGGCGCTCATCACGCTGTGGAGGATGAATATCTGGTGGTCGTGGTGATAACGTCCGAGCAGGGTAGGGGTGCTCGCGTCGAAGTTGGAGTTGGTTATCACGAACTTCTGGTTCCCCTCTCCACGGGCATCGTGCCAGATCATCGCCCTGCCGCCCCCGTAGAACCGGCATCTGGTGGCGTAGCACCAGCCCCGAGGGCAGATGAAGTCCACTCCCGGGCAGTCGATTTCGAGATCGGCGTGGTAGTACATCCCGTTTCCGCCCTTGGCCCAGAGCGCCAGGGCATCGTTCCCGTTGGAAGTGATGGTGCAGTTGACGATGATGGTGCGCGTGGCGGCTCCCTTTACGGTGAAGCGGTGCTTGACCCAGTGGGGCTGCATCGTCTCGTCCGGGGTCGCGTCGAATTCGTTGCGTATCGTGAAGCCGCTGATGATGCAGTCCGAAGCATTCTCTCCGAGTCCGATGATTGTCCCCGGTTCTTTTTCTCCCGGCTTGAGGTCTTTTTCGGACAGGGCGATGACGGTGCCGTCCCTGTCTTCTCCGACGAGAATCACATTAGGCTTGTCAATGCTGAGAGTCTGCCTGTATTCCCCCTTGAGCACCAGAATCTTGAACTCGTCCTTCCCATCGGCAGGGGCCTTGTCTACGGCCGCCTGGATGCTCTCTCCCGGCTTTACGACCACGTCGTAGTTCTTCGGGGAGAGGACAGGCTCGCGGAACATCTCGATGGTGCCGTTCTCGTTGGCTCCCTTCGTGTCAAGGCTTACCTTGACCTTGTGCTTGGGGTCATATTTTTCGGCCCAGACCTCATATAGAGGGTAGAGTTCGGCGGGACGGCGGTTGTACCAGCTGTATCCGCTGCGTCTTTCCCGTCCGATCTGTTCCAGACGGCGGCGCTTTATGCCGTCACGGTCGCAGACATAAGGCTCGTTGAGCTCGAGATCATAGAAGCGGGCCCATACCGGAGCTGCGGACTGGTCTTCCACGAGGCGGGTGTTTTTCTCCCCGTATCCGTTGACGGTCCTGACGGCCTTGATGCCGGTGAGCTTGTATTTGTCAAACCACTTCATCGCTCCGTGCACGGCCTCCTTGACCCTCTTGTCGGGGTTGGGAAGTTCCATCAGCAGGCGTACGATGGGCACGCTCTCCGCAGAGCAGAATGAAGGCAACTCATAGGCTCTTGCCGAGGCGGGCGCGAGAGTTTCCGGATCGTTCTGCTGGCACCATACTGTCGGCTTGCCTTTCACGCGGATCTGTGTGTTGAGTATGCACTCGATCCCCTTGTCGAAAGAGGTCTGCAGCCGGGCCCTGGTCTCATCGTCCACGAGGTCTCCTCCGTACGGGGCCGCCCCGCCTATGATGTCCCTGAAGAGAGTGAGGGTGTTGACCATCGCGTCATCGTTGAACGTGATGTTGATCTGGTAGCCCGTCATTTCCGGCCAGAACTGCGGCCATCCGCCGTTGTCGTACTGGCCGCTGAGAAGATACTCCACCCCGTTGCGGAATCCGTCGCGATAACGCACGTCGGAGGTCGCTGAATAGAGCCGCGCGAGATAGTTCATCTGCATCGTGGTGGCGTCGTTGTCGATAGTGGAGTCGTTGCGGCGGGACTTGTCCTGCATTACCTCTGACAGCTCTCTGTCCGTCATCCTGCGGGCCATATCGATGTTCTTCGGCCATCCGCCCGTGCATCTCTGATAGACGAGGACCTGGTCGCCTATGCGGCGCGCCTCGTCCGTGCGGAAGAACTCCGGATCGGTCTCCCTGAGGCCTTTGGAGGTCTGAGCCGAGAGGGGCAGACCCGCTGATAAAAGCAGGCAGAAGGCCGCCTTGCATATAAGTTTTCCTGTATTCATTGTACTTGTGTTTTAGTAGACCTCTACTGAACCGCCGTCGTTTTTCTGGATTTCGGAGATGGCGAAATAGCCTATCTTGGCCCCTATCCAGTCACCCTCCCGTCCGGTGAATTCCGGCCCGAAGGTCTTGAATTTCTTCCCGTCGAGGCTGTAGGAGAACGTGCAGATGCACTTCTTCTCGACTTTCACTCGGACCCACACCGTGTTGAAGTCCTCCTTTGCGAGCTCCGAAGAGCATAGAATCTGCTCCTGCGCGCCCTTGTTGGCATCGATGCAGTCGCGGCGGACTATGGAGAGCTTCTCTCCGTCATAGTTGAGCTCTATGGTGCTGTAGCTGCGTCCGGTCACTATCACTCCGACTCTCTCCGAAGCATAGCACGGGCGATAGACGAGCTTGGTCGTGAATTCCATACTCGGCCCTACGACTTTCTGGGCGAGGATGTTTGGGGTGTCGCGCAGATTCCGCCAGCCCTCCGGGTTCTTGATGCAGTTGAGCCTCAGGCATCCCAGAGAGGGATTGAGCATAAACCAGTGGAACTTAGGATTGGCTTCCCACTGCCAGTTCAGAGGGATGGAGGTGCCGGTGAAGCCGGTGCTTGTCGCAAGGGCGCTGACTCCGCTGAGCCTCACCCCTTTGTACTGCTCGGCCACGGCCGGTCTGCGGTACTTGAGCACGGGCTCTCCGATGCCGTCCCCGTTCTGGTCAACGCCTATGATGCACCAGCCGTCCTCGCTCCAGCTCATAGGCTGGAGATGGCAGACGCGCCCCCAGGCGTAGCGGTCTTCAAAGTGGATGAACCAGTCGTCGCCGGCCACGTCCGTGACCCATCCGCCCTGATGAGGGCCGTGGATGTCAGTGTTGCCCTGATGGAGGACGTTCCTATATTCGTAAGGGCCATATACATTGCGGGAACGCATCACGAGCTGCCAGCCTTCCTTGACTCCTCCCGCAGGGGCGAAGACATAGTACCAGCCGTCTCTTTTGTAGAATTTGGCCCCTTCGACAGTATTGTTCCCGGTCTTGTTCCCGTCGAAGATGAGCACCTGGTCGGAAATCACCTTGGTGCAGTCCTTGTCGAGTTCGCAGACGTTGAGAATGCTCTTGAACCCGGCGCGTGACCCTGCCCAGGCGTGGACGAGGTACACTCTCCCGTCATCATCCCAGAGCGGACTCGTGTCAATCAGGCCCTTGCCCTCAAGCACGAGGTGCGGTCTGCTCCACTCGCCGCGCGGGTCTGTGGTGTTGATTTGGAAAACTCCCTTGTCCGGGTCTCCCCAGAAAATCCAGTAGCGCCCTTCGTGATAGCGGATGCACGGGGCGAATACGCCGTTGCCGTGGGAAGGCGCGTCGAACGCAGGCCCCATCTCAGGGATGGCCGCCCCGGCTATCTCCCAGTCCACAAGGTTGGTGGAGTGCAGAATCTGGAGCCCCGGGAAGCAGGTGAATGACGATGCGGTCATCCAGTAGTCATCTCCGACGCGGATTACATCCGGATCGGAATAATCGGAAAAGAGAATCGGGTTGGTGTACTTTTCGGCACCGGGAGCAGCTATGAGCAGCGATGCCAACAGTGAAAGGATTGTGTTCATTATCTGTTATTTAACTTTATATTCTTGAGTTTTGAAGCCTCTGAACTCGGGCCATAGAAGATGGTGAAGTGTCCCGGAGTGGACTCCATCTCTCCGCTTGCCGCGTTGTAGGTACTGAAGAAATCATCCCCGAGAGGTATTGTGACTTCCACGCTTTGTCCGGCAGGGATGTGAACCCTGCGGAAGGCGCGCAGCGACATCTTAGGGCCGTCTTTGTCGTTGCTCTTCTTCATATAGAGCTGCACGACCTCGTCTCCGTCGCGCTTGCCGCTGTTGGTGACTTTGACCGTGAAATTGCCGTCCTTTACCTTGGCCTTGCCATAGCGGAAGACGGTGTAGCTGAGGCCGTGGCCGAATGCGAAGAGCGGCTCTCCGTCGAAGTAGCGGTAGGTGCGCCCGGCCATATCGTAGTCGCTGAAGTCAGGAAGGTCGCTGTCGCTCCTGTAGAATGTGACAGGCAGACGGCCGGAAGGGTTGTAGTCTCCGAAGAGCACGTCCGCGATGGCCGTTCCGCCGGCCTCTCCCGGATACCACGCCTGGAGGATGGCGGAGCAGGAGGAGGTTTCAGGAAGCAGTCCGACTGCGGAGCCGGACATATTGACGAGCACGATTTTCTTGCCGGCCGCCCTGAGGGAGGCAATCTCACGGCGCTGGGTCATAGGCAGTTCGATCGAGGTGCGGTCTCCCTTGTCGAAACCCGGGATGTCGTTGTATTTCTTCTCTTCGCCTTCCTGGTCCGGGTGGATGCCGCCGACATAGATGACGATGTCGGCCTCGGCGGGATCGGAGGTCACGTAGGCCTGCCCGACCTTGGCGCGTATGCCCTCGATGGCTGTGACGGACGAGCGCGGGGTGCCGTTGTAGTTGCCGTTGAGGACGACGGAATCAGCGGCGTTGGGGCCGATGACGGCGTATTTTACGCCGTTCCTGCCGAGAGGCAGGATTCCGTCGTTCTGCAGGAGTACCATTGACTCCCGGGCCATTTTGAGGGCCACGGCTCTGGACTCATCGCAGGCGAGCCTCTCTTCCGGAATGCTGTTCCAGCTCACCAGCGAGTCGGGATCCATCTCTCCGAGTCTGAAGCGAGCCGTCAGCAGTCTGCGCAGAGACACGTTGATATCGTCCTCCGTGATTTTCCCTTCATTCACGGCCTCGAGCAGGTGCTTATAGGAACTTCCGCATTCCAGGTCGGTCCCCGTGCGCACGGCGTTGGCCGATGCCGAAGCCGGATCGTCCGGGAAGGTGCGGTGGCCGCCCGCCTTGAAGAAGTCGTTGATTGCACCGCAGTCGCTGGTCACCAGCCCCTTGTATCCCCACTTTTCCCGGAGCAGGTGCACGAGCAGCTGGTCATTGCCGCAGCAAGGCTTGCCGTCAAGCCGGTTGTAGGCGCACATCACCTCCTGTACGTCGGTGGTCTTTATCAGTTTCTCGAATGAATAGAGATAGGTCTCCACGAGGTCGCGGTAGGAGACGGACACATCGAAGCTGTGCCTGGTCCCTTCCGGTCCGCTATGTACGGCATAGTGCTTCAGACAGGCGTGAAGCTTGTCATACTTGCCGTCATTTTCTCCCTGAAGCCCTGTCACTGCGGCGTAGCCGAGGCGGGACGTCAGGTAAGGGTCTTCTCCATAGGTCTCCTGCCCGCGTCCCCAGCGAGGGTCGCGGAAGATGTTGATGTTCGGCGTCCATACGGTCAGTCCGTGGTATCTTGTGACCTTGCCTTCACGTCTTGCCTGCTTGAACTTGATTCTCTGCTCGTCGCCGGCTATCGAGAACACTTCCTTGAGGAGTTCGTCGTCCCAGGATGCGGCCATACCGATGGCTTGCGGGAACACGGTGGCGATGCCGGCCCGTGCGCATCCGTGAAGCGCCTCGTTCCACCAGTCGTACTCGCGTATTCCCAACTGCGGTATGGCGGGGCTGGAATTCATCATCAGGGACACCTTCTGTTCCAGGCTGAGCCTGCCCAGGAGGTCTTCGGCCCTCTCTTCGGCGCTCAGCGAAGAGTCCTTGTACGGCATTCCGTTGAGGGTATCCTGGTCGCGCAGGAATTCTTCCGGCTTGAGGATTGAAGGCGTGATGCGCAGTTTGTAGATTGCTCCCTTGAACCAGCATACCAGATTCTGCCTTACTCCGAGGGAGGTCTTCCCCTCGCTTATGAGCGGTTCATAGGGCAGGTCACCGCTGCATTGCCAGACTCCGTCCACATAGCTTTTGAGCCCGTCCTTCCCGGCCGTCAGCGTGAGGTTGTACCAGCAGCCGCAGGGGTGTGTCAGCCCCGGATCGATGAGCACGCAGGACTTGTCCTTGCTCCCCAGATGAACGAAAGCGTCGAAGTACCAGGTGTTGTCGGGCTTGACCCTGCTCTCGAACATCACCCGCGCGCCGCTATAAGCTCCGAGGTGCATAAATCTCTGTTCGAATGCGCTCTCCGGGTATTGGTTGAAAATCATCTCGACGGTGAATTCCTCCATTCCGGCGACCGGCACGCTGTCGAGCATCAGAGCGTCGTCCACCCCGTCGAACTCCACGGCTTTGCCAAGAGCGGTTTCTATGATTTTCGGCTCTCCGAGGACCTGCAATATTTCAGGGTGGCTGTCCGCCGTCCATTCGATGACTCCCGGCAGTTGCAGCAGAAGCCCAAGCATCAGTGTTATCATATTCGCGGTTCTGTCTTTGTTAAAAGGCTCCGTGCTGCGGAAAAGTGCCGCACGGAGCCATCGGTACTATGGCCTTGTCGGGCCATATCGTTTATGGCGTGGACCTATTTGAGCTTGCCGACGAGGTCGAACCATTCGCTCGCGGTCTTCACGTCGCCCTTGGACCAGCAGGATCCGTAGTAGTATGTGAAAGTCTCGCCCGGTTTTACGCTCCTGGTGCAGATTCCGTGCGCTCCGTCAGGGGTGACGGATACGGACTTGGCCCCGGGAACATATACGGCGACTCCGAGCATTCCGTCTTCCGGCTCGACGCTCTGGTCTGAAGCGTGCTCCCAGATTGCGTAGCGGTCAGAGCCGATCAGCTCGTCCTCTATGGTGTCCTGGCCAGGGTGGCGGAACACTCCGGCGGCCACGTCAATGGATTCCGCGCCGCTGAAATTGTAGCAGTCCTCCACCTTGGTGAAGTAGGTGTCGGCCGTAACGGTGAACTTCTTGTCGAGGCTCACCTTGACTCCCGCCGCTTCCCATTCAGGATAGTGAAGTACGAACACGACCTTGTCCGCGCTCTCCTCGAGCATCTCATAAGAACGCCAGTTGGTGGCAGGATACCACAACTCGCCGTTGATATAAGGCACGGAAGCGCCTCCTCCGAGGCTGACCGCCACTTTGTAGCAGTCCTTTCCGCCGTGGTCGTGGTGGTAGTAGCTGCCGTCCTTAAGGGCTTCGGCATACCACTCGTCCGCGACGAGCTTGCCCGGCATCTTCACCCAGATGTCGATGCCCGGGGAAGTCGGATTCCCCTCAAGCGCCTTGCCGTAGATGCGGCCGGCGACGAGGTTGTTCTCGAAGACGAAATCGTCCGCCCTCTCGGGTACATAGCGCGCCATCACCTTGGGGTCGCTCCCTGAGGAGCAGGCGCACAGGCCGGCGCAGAGCGTCAATGCAAGAAAAAACTTTTTCATCGTCTTTACTTGAGGTCAGTCGTTGCGCACCAGTCCATATCGTTGTAGTCATCGTTCTCGCCGCACATACCCCAGATGAAGGTGTAGTTGCGGGTCGCGCAGGCGGAGTGGATGCTCCACTGCGGGGAGATGACGGCCTGCTCGTTGTGCATCCAGATGTGGCGGGTCTCCTGAGGCTCGCCCATAAAGTGGCACACTGCCGCGTCTTCAGGCACTTCGAAGTAGAAATAGACCTCCATACGGCGGTCGTGGGTGTGGGCCGGCATAGTGTTCCAGGTGCTGCCCGGAGCAAGTTCGGTCATACCCATCTGGAGCTGGCAGCAAGGCACCACCTCCTTGACGAGAAGGCGGTTGATGGTGCGCTCGTTGGATTCCTCGAGGGAGCCGAGGTGCATCACCACCGCATCCTTTTTGGTCACCTTCTTCACGCCTGTCTCGCGATGAGCCGTGGCGGAGCAGAAATAGAAGCGGGCCGGCTTGTCGGCGGAGTCGCTCTTGAACACCACGTCGCGGTTGCCGCGTCCTACATAGAGGGCCTCCTTATAGTCGAGGTGATATTCTTCGTCTCCTACCGCCACTGTGCCTGCGCCCCCGACATTGATGATTCCGAGTTCACGGCGCTGGGTGAAGTAGTCGGCACGGAGTATCTCCGGAGCGGAAAGCTTCAGATCCTCCTTGACCGGTACAGCTCCTCCGGCTATGATACGGTCAAACATCGAATAGACCATATTTATCTCGTCCGGGACCATCACATTCTCCACAAGGTACTCCTTGCGGGTGCGCTCGGTGTCGTAATGCTTCGCGTCGATGTTGCTCGAAGCCTGACGTACTTGACAATTAAGCTGCATATCCGTTATTTAGGCTGTTTCCCGATATAAGCGAGGATACCTCCGTCCACATAGAGGATATGGCCGTTGACCGCATCGGAAGCGTGGGATGCGAGGAACACTGCAGGGCCGCCGAGTTCAGACGGGTCAAGCCAGCGTCCTGCAGGGGTGCGGCTGACGATGAACTGGTCGAACGGATGACGGCTGCCGTCCGGCTGACGCTCGCGGAGAGGAGCGGTCTGAGGAGTGGCGATGTAGCCCGGTCCGATGGCGTTGCAGTTGATGCCGTATTCGGCGTACTCGGCGCAGATGTTGCGGGTGAGCATCTTGAGGCCTCCCTTGGCGGCGGCGTATGCGGATACGGTCTCGCGTCCGAGTTCGGACATCATAGAGCACATATTGATGATTTTGCCCTCGTGCCTCTCCATCATCTCAGGAAGCACGGCTGAGGATACGATGTACGGTCCCACGAGGTCGATGTCGATGACCTGCTGGAACTGTGCGCGGGTCATCTCGTGCATAGGGATGCGCTTGATGATGCCGGCGTTGTTGACGAGGATGTCGATGTTGCCGACCTCCTTGTGGATCTTCTCCACGAGGGCCTTCACCTCGTCTTCCTTGGTGACGTCGCAGATGTATCCCTTGACGTTGGAGATTCCGGCCTCCTTATAGTTGTCGAGACCTCTCTGGAGGAGCTCCTCGTTGATGTCGTTGAAGATGATGGTCTTGATGCCGGCGGCCACGAATGCCTTCGCGATGTTGAAGCCGATGCCGTAGGAAGCGCCCGTAATCCAGGCGTTCTTCCCTTCAAGTGAAAATGGATTGTTTGTCATAATTGTGGAATTGTTAAAAGTTGTACGTTTTTTATTTCAGTCTTTCCATTTCGAGCGAAGCCCAGATGAACGGCCCGACCCCCTTGGAGTCGTTCGGCCGCACCGGTTCGCTCAGATAATATGCAAAATCTCCCATACGCCTGCTTGAGCCTCCGAGCCCTCCGACCGAGCAGCACTTCTCGATGCTGATGCGTCCCTGCTCATCGGTGGAGATGAATTCCCTGACCACGTCCTCATACACTTTCTTGGCATAAGGGAGCAGCTCCTGGTCAAGATAGCCCATACGCACTCCCTTCAGGAAGGTGTAGCTGAACATTGCGGAGCAGGTGGCTTCGAGGTAGTTGCCCTCGCGTCCGGGCTGGTCGAGCACCTGATACCAGACTCCGCTCTGCGGATCCGCCCATTCAGGGAGCTCGGCGCAGATGCTTCTCAACAGGTCTATCAGGCTCCCTCTCCCGGCCATATCCGCAGGGAGGAAGTCGAGCACTTCGACGATGGCCATACAGTACCATCCGAGTGCGCGTCCCCAGCAGTGCTGCGACTGTCCCGTCTGCGGGTCGCACCAGAACATCGAGCGGGACTCGTCCCAGGCGTGGCGGTAGAGTTTCGTGGCGGGGTCGTAGCTGTGCTTCGCGGCGATGAGGAACTCGTTGACGATTTCCTTGTAGGCTTCGGCCTGCGCCGCCCCCGTCAGGTATCTGGTGGCGTATTCTGCATAGAACGGCTCGGCCATATAGACGCCGTCGAGCCATATCTGGTGAGGGTAGATCTGCTTGTGCCAAAACGCCCCCTCGGAAGTCCTCGGCTGAGAGTCGATCTGGGTCTTGATGAGTTCTATCGCCTTGCGGTATTTCTCCTCTCCGGTCTTGTCATAGAAGTAGAAGAGAGACCTTCCCGGGCAGATCAGGTCGACGTTGTATTTCTCCACCGAGTAGGTGTTGATGCTGCCGTCTTCGTTCACGGCCTGATCGTACCAGCGGAGCACATAGTCGTAGATGCTCCTGTCGCCGTAGGTCTCGTAGACGTCCAGGAACGCCTTGAGCTCGAGTCCCGGGGTGTAGCCCCACTTGAAGCGCCCTTCGGCGTAGTCGAGGTAAGTGGGCTCCGGGCAGCGTGACATCTGCGAGCGGACCATCTTCTCGGACATCGGCTCCGTCCTGCCGCAGGACAGCAGGGCCGCGAGCGAAAGCAGCGATAATGCGATTCTTCCCTTCATAGCTTATTCGTTTGTGAAATTCTTGACCCGCATCGTGGTGATGGCGTCCCCGCCCTTCGGGAAGCACCTCACGTTCTTGAAGGTGATGTCCTGCGAGTTGCGCAGGACTATGCCCTCATCTGCGCTCAGGGTGCAGTCGGTGACGTTGATGTTGCTGACGGGCATCTCAGGCAGGCCGTTGAAGAGCATCGCCCTCGACGCTCCGTTGCAGCAGACGTTGCTTATATATATGTCGCGGAACTCCGGGGTCGTCTCGTCCACCGGCACGGCGGGCACCTTGACTGTCTCGTCCTTCTCGGCAGCGGCCTCGACCGCCGACTTGCCTCCGTAGAAGAGGTCGAAGAGGATGGCGTCAGCCACGATGTCCTTCATATATATGTCGTTGATGTAGATGTTCTTCACGACTCCGCCCCGGCCTCTGGTACTCTTGAATCTCAGGCCCACGTCGGTGCCGAGGAAGCGGCAGTTGGACACTTTCATATTCTCCACTCCGCCGCTCATCTCGCTGCCTACGGTGAATCCCCCGTGGCCGTGGAACACGGTGCAGTTGTCCACGATGAGGTTGCGGCAAGGCTTGGCACGGCGTCTGCCGTCGGCATCCTTGCCGGACTTGATGCAGATGCCGTCGTCGCCCGCGTCGAAGATGGAGTTGACAATCAGCACGTTCTCGCAGCTGTCCACGTCAATCGCGTCCCCGTTCTGGGAGTAGTACGGGTTGCGTATATTTACTCTATTGACTATCAGATTCTTGCACATCAACGGGTGTACATTCCAGCAGGGTGAGTTCTGGAATGTGCAGTCCTCGAGCAGCACGTTCTCGCAAGCCCGGAGCGAGACCATATTCGGGCGGAGGAAGCTCTTGTATTCGTTCCATTCCTCCTCGCTGCGGATGAATGTCGGGACGTTCATATTGCTCATCCTGCTGGCCTTCAGGAAGCCCTCGTCCGGATACCAGACCTTGCCGTCTTCGCTGACGTATCCTCCGGAGGCTATCTGCTTCTTCCATTCGCCCTCGGTGAGCTTGGACTTCTTGACCATTCTCCAGGCTTCTCCGCTGCCGTCAATCACGCCGCCGCCCGTGATGGAGATGTTGCGCGCCCCCTCGGCGTGGATAGGGGATTCGCACCTGCGGGTGTCGAGTCCCTCGAACACGGTCTTGATAATCGGGTAGAGGTCACGGTCGGGGTTGAATATGACCACGGCATTAGGGGTGATATGCAGGTCGCAGTTGCTCAGGATTTCTATCGGCCCCGTGAGCCAGATGCCCGCAGGGACGTTGAGATGTCCGCCGCCCTTGTCGGAGAGGTGCTTCATCGCGTTCGCGAAGGCTTCGCTGTTCATCGCCACGCCGTCACCCACTCCGCCGAAATCGGTGATGTCCACGCTGTAGTCCGGAATCACGGGCCTGGAGACCCGCTCCATCTTGAAGGGAAGGTCTTTGTAGAGATAGGCGAATTCGTCCCCGCCCCCTTTCGAGCAGGAAGCCATCAGGGCCAGCGCAGCGGCGGCTGAGAGAACAGTCAGAATATGGTATGGTGATTTCATCGGTGTGTAGTTGAATTTATCTGTAGGCGTCATTTTATTACAGCAAGTTCCTTGCCGACCTTGATGAAAGCTGCCACCGCCTTGTCGAGATGCTCCCTCGTGTGCGCCGCGGACAGCTGGACCCTGATGCGGGCCTGACCTTTTGGCACAACGGGGTAGTAGAATCCCGTCACGAAGATGCCTTCTTCCGCCATCTTGGCAGCGAATTCCTGGGACAGCTTGGCGTCGTAGAGCATCACCGCGCAGATTGCCGACTGGGTAGGCTTGATGTCGAAGCCTGCGGCCAGCATCTTTTCGCGGAAATATGCCACATTCTCCTGCTGGCGGTCGTGCAGGGCGTCGCTCTCGCCGAGCATCTTGAACATCTCGATGCCGGCGGCGACGATCATCGGCGGCAGGGAGTTGGAGAAGAGGTACGGACGGGAGCGCTGGCGGAGCATCTCGATGATTTCCTTGCGGCCGGTGGTGAACCCGCCCACGGTGCCTCCGAACGCCTTGCCGAGCGTGCCGGTGAAGATGTCGATGCGCCCGTAGCAGCCGAACTGTTCGGCTACGCCCCGGCCCGTCTTCCCGACGACTCCGGCGGAGTGGCTCTCGTCCACCATCACCAGAGCGTCATATTTCTCGGCGAGATCGCAGATTCTGTCCATCGGGGCCACGTTGCCGTCCATCGAGAACACGCCGTCCGTGCAGATGATGCGGAACCGCTGCGCCTGAGCCTCCTTGAGGCAGCGCTCAAGCTCGTCCATATCGGCGTTGGCATAGCGGTAGCGCACCGCCTTGCAGAGGCGTACGCCGTCGATGATGGAGGCGTGGTTGAGCGCGTCCGAAATGATGGCGTCCTCCGGCCCGAGCAGCGGCTCGAATACTCCGCCGTTGGCGTCGAAGCAGGAGGCGTAGAGGATGGTGTCCTCCGTGTGGAAGAAGTCGGAGACGGCCTTCTCAAGCTTCTTGTGCAGGTCCTGGGTGCCGCAGATGAAGCGGACGGAGGACATACCGAAGCCGCGCTCGCGCATCGCCTCCTCCGCCGCCCGTATGAGCCGCGGGGAGTCGGCGAGGCCGAGGTAGTTGTTGGCGCAGAAGTTCAAGGCCTTGGAGCCGTCCTGGAGAGTGATCTCCGCAGACTGGGCGGAGACTATGTTGCGTTCGTTCTTGTACAGTCCGGCTTCCCTGATTGAGGCAAGCTCGTCCCGGAGGTGCTGCTGAAATGTCCCGTACATAATGGTCGTGTAGTGTCAGTTCCTACAAAATTACGATTTTTTTGTATATTCGCGGCAATAATCATAGCACTTGTCAATGAAAAATATTCTTGTGATCGGCTCGACCGGCCAGATCGGTTCCGAACTCACGATGAAACTGAGGCGGATGATTCCGGAGGGCAATGTCGTGGCCGGTTATATCAAGGGCTCCGAACCCCGGGGAGAGCTGCTCGAGAGCGGCCCCAGCGCCGAGGCGGACGTGCTCGACGCCGCAGCGCTCGCCGCGACTGTCGACAAATACAAGATAGACACCGTCTATAACCTTGCGGCCCTGCTTTCCGCAGTCGCCGAGCAGAAGCCCCGGCTTGCCTGGAAGATTCAGGTTGACGGACTGTTCAATATCCTCGAGATTGCCCGCGAAAAGGGATGCGCGGTCTTCACCCCGAGTTCCATAGGCTCGTTCGGGCCCGGGACGCCGCGCGTCGGCACGCCGCAGGACACCGTGCAGCGCCCGCGTTCGATCTACGGAGTCAGCAAGGTGACGACCGAGCTTCTGAGCGACTGGTATCATCTCAAATACGGGGTGGACACCCGTTCCGTGCGTTTCCCGGGGCTCATCTCATATGTCACCCTGCCGGGGGGCGGCACCACCGATTACGCCGTCAACATCTACTACTCCGCGGTCAGGGGCGAGGAGTTCGTCTGCCCGATCAAGGCGGGGACGTTTATGGATATGATGTATATGCCTGACGCTCTCAAGGCGGCTGTCGACATAATGGACGCCGACCCCGGGCGTCTGGTGCACCGCAATTCGTTCAACATAGCCTCGATGAGCTTCGACCCCGAGATCCTCAGGGCCAAGATTGCTGAGCACATCCCGGGATTCAGGATGCGTTACGAAATCAATCCGACCTGTCAGGCGATTGCCGATTCGTGGCCGGACAGGATGGACGACAGCTGTGCGCGGGAGGAATGGGACTGGAAGCCGTCATACGACCTGGAGTCGATGACTTCCGATATGATTTCCCATCTGCGCGAGAAGCTCTGCAGATAAGCCGGAGAGATTGATATTCAGAATTATCAGACGCCGTTCAAGACCGCGCCGCCGCCTGAGCGAGACCCCCGAGGTCGAGGCGCTGCGCGCGGCCGCCAAAGCCTGTCTCCCGGAGAGGCTGCGCTACCTTGCGGACCTCTACGGGTTTGAGTTCAACGCTGTCCGCATCAAGCACAACGTCTCCAACTGGGGGAGCTGTTCGTCCAAGAAGAACATCAACCTCAATCTCAATCTGATGCGCCTTCCCGAGCATCTTCGGGACTATGTGATGCTGCACGAGCTCTGCCACTTGAAGCAGATGAACCACGGCCCGGAGTTCAAGGCCCTGCTGGAGAGCGTCTGCCCCGACTGGAAGGAGCTGCGGAGCGAACTTAAAGAATACAGACTGATCTGACGGCGTTTTGCTCATCGCTGCTCTCTTCCTACGCTGTCGTGCGTCACTTTTCAGAACTTTAAATTTCTGTAATTCGTCAGTTTGATGTCAGACACTGAGTTCTCAAGATTTCCCGCATAGATGATTGACTTGCTGACGACCGGAGTGTTAAGCCATTCCGGCAGTTTCTTTATTGTCTTCTCGAATTCCGTGGTATAGGTCATAGAGGACTTTATCTCATAGGCACTGATTTCGCCCTCCTCTTTCAGGAGCAGATCCACCTCATTCTGGTTCGAGTCGCGGTAGAAGAACACTCCGCCTTCCTTCCCCGCATTCATACGGTGCTTCACGGCTTCCATAACCACGAAATTCTCAAAAATATTCCCTCTCATCTTGTCCCTTTCGAGTTGTTTCGGGCTTTCTATGTCAAGCAGATAACAAGCCAATCCGGGGTCCGTGAAATAGAGTTTCGGATTCTTGACCAGACGCTTGGAGACATTCTCGTAGTATGGCGGCAGGAGGTAGACTATATATGACGCAGTCAGAACCGACATCCAGGCGGAGATGGTCTTATTGTCCACCCCGACTTCATTGGACAGTTCGGACGCATTGTATATGGACCCCACACGGGCGGCGCAGAGTTTCATAAACTTGAGGAAAAGCATCAGGTCTTTAATCTTCAGCACGTCCCGCACATCCTTTTCCAGATAGGTTTTCACATACGACGGATAGAACAGACGGGCGACGTTTTTCTTCGCACAGACGGCCGGGAACAGCCCGTCAAATAGAAAATTGTCCAGTGTTTTGGATGATGACGCCTCGCGTGTCTCACTCAGTGACATCGGCATAAGTTCGTAAACTCCTGCGCGACCGGACAGGGATTCGGAGAGCGAGTGCATCAATTCAAAGTTTGAACTGCCTGACAGAAGGAATTTTCTCTCGGGATTGTCATCCACGACACCCTGGATATATTCGAGGAGGGCCGGAGCTTTCTGAACCTCGTCGATGAAGATTGTCTGCGGCGTCTGATTGAGGAACGCCACCGGGTCATTCAATGCGAACTCCCTCACATTCACATCTTTGAGCGAATACTTGACAGCTTGAGGGAACAGGTGTTTCAGAATTGTGCTCTTACCCGACTGTCTAGGTCCGGTGACGGATATGATCGGGAAATACTGCGCCGCTTCAAGAAGCAGACTCTCCATATTCCTTGCGATGTATTTCGTTTCCATTTTTATGTAATCTTGGAGTTGCACTCCAAAATTACATAAAAATATTTACTCCGCCAAAATCGAAGACAAATAATGGAAAATTTCCGGATGTCCCTGAGCAGGTCCAATTCGTATGTTCTGTCGTAGTATTATTCCACTCCAAGCTTTGCTTTACTCACATCAGCAGCCATTTCCAGACCGGTATCACTTCAATGGTAAGCCCGTCTTTTTCGATGGTCTCCTCCGTATCATAAGTAATGATCAAGGCCCGGTCAAGTCTGAATACTTTACTGAAGTCCACAAGCGCATTCACTTCGCGGTCTCTCGTGGCCCGGGCAGCCAAGTCGTATGAAGCCTGTACGGCCAGATTCTCCCCGGGAACGTAGAAATCCAGATCCACGCCTCCGCGCTTGTAAAAGAACAGTTCCGGCTCCTCGGGATTCCAATACTGTTTGCGAAGTTGCAGTGCCACAAGGTTCTCCAGCAACTTTGTCTCACCCTTGTACAAATAAAGGTTCAACAGTCCGTTATCTATGAAATAGCGTTTGCGGAGTGTTTCCTGTTCGGAATCCGCCGATGCATAATTGGGTATGGAACAGATCAGGTAGCACTCCTCCAGATATTCCAGATAATCTTTTACCGTAGGTGTGCTGATCTTCTCTCCCGAAGACTTGATGATATGCTCAAAACGGGAAACGGCCGTCGGTTGCATTACATTGTCGGCCACTTTCCTGACCAGCAGCCTGAGCTGGCGGTCATTCCTGATTTTATATCGGGAAATAATATCGCCCATCAGAATCTTCTGCAACAGGCTGGTGAGCCATTCCCGCTTACCCACTATCGGAAAAGACTCGGCAAAACCTCCGTTGTAGAAAAAATCTTCAAAGCGAGTCCGCACCGCCAGCCTTGTCTCCGGTTCAAATTCCCAGTTGTTTCCCGGATAAATACCGTGGTATGACAGATACTCCTTCCAAGAGAACGGGAACACTTCCCGGATGACAAAGCTGCCACCGAGCGTGGACGCTATGTCTTTACTGAGCATCCTGGCATTGCTGCCCGTCACCATAATCCGGTACTTCGCTTCGGCAAGCCGCCGTACAAACTTTTCCCAGCCATCAATATTTTGAATCTCGTCCAGATATACAAGCGGCTTCTTCAGACCGAACATCTCCTGATAGCAGTCAAGGAGTTGTCCAAGTTCTTTGGACGTGATGTCGGCAATGCGCTCATCCTCGAAGTTTACATACAGGATGTCTTCAAACGATGATTTTCCTTCGGTAATACGCTGCTTTATGTCCTGATATAGCAGCCAAGACTTGCCGGCCCTGCGGACACCTATGTTTACATAAGATATGCTGTCCTCGTACAATACCGGACGTTTCACAAGCTCGACCCGGGCAATCTCATAGTGTTTTTCGCCTATAATCGTTTTGATTATGTTCTTATCCATATTACGAGACTCTTAACTATACTTTGCAAAAATACAAAAATATTTTGAACTGTACTTTACAATTTTGCAATTGCTTACAGGGGTCGGAAACCAGAACAATATTTGAATACTGTTCTATGGCCTGCTATGGTTTCAAGCAGCCGATTGGGACGACATATACGCCGTCCGCCCTCCTGTAGGCCAAGTTCCCGACTGCGGTCAGAACCATCAGAAATGACGGGGAGCGCATCTTCGATGTGTCTATGATGCCGCAAAGCTTTTTCAGTGATGCGGCGCCTTCGTCAATGAGCTTCTGCCCTCCGATTTTGATTTCGACGAGCGCGTACCTGCCGTCCCTGAGATGCACCACTGCATCGCATTCGAGTCCGTTGCTGTCCCGGTAGTGATAAAGGCTTCCGGACAGCGCATCAGCGTATACCCTGAGGTCCCGCACTGCCATTGTTTCGAAGAACAGGCCCATAGTGTTAAGGTCGCCTGTCAGATCTTCCGGTCCTGCACCCAATGCTGCAACCGCGATGGACGGGTCCGTAAAATAGCGGGTGTCGCTTGCCCTGATAGCCGCCCTTGACCTCAGATTGGGGTTCCAGGCTTCGAGATCTTCAACCACAAAAATCTTCTTGAGCGCTTCAATGTATGATGACACCGTATCCTCATCGAGGCTGTCCGTGTCGTTGGACGACATATCCGTCTTTATTCCGGCAATGGTGACCTGGGTCCCTTGATGTCGTGCCAAGGATCGCATCAGGCGCTTTGCTCTTGTCGGGCTGCGGTTCACCCCGTCAACGCTGGATATGTCCCCGCCGCTTACCGCATCATAGTATGAGAAGGCGGTCTCAAGCGCATATTCCCCCTCAAGACTGGTCGCAAAGGGCCAGCCGCCCCGGCAAATCAGGAAGGCGAGGTCTTCAATCTTCAGGCCGCACTCGGCGAATATGTTGTCCGGAGTATCGTCGAAGAGCTGTCCGAGACTGATTTGCCCGTTTGACTCACCTGATTCAAAAAGCGACATTGGACGCATCCTCAGCGGTGTTATGCGTCCTGTGCCCGTATGGCGTATTTGCTCTCGCTCATCCTTGCTCAAAGGGACGGCAGAACCTGTCAGGATGAATTGCCCGACTTCTCCACTCCGGTCTACACTGTGCCTGACTGCATCCCAAAGTTGCGGAATCGTCTGCCATTCGTCAAGCAGCAGCGGCCTTGTCCCTCCGAGAAGAGAGTTTATGTCCATCTCGGCCAGAATGAGATTGCGGGTTATGTTCGCGGGGTCGGAGACATAATTGACGCTTCCGGCCTGCTGCTCCGCCGTAGTGGTCTTGCCGCACCACTTCGGCCCCTCAATCAGAACGGCCCCTGAAGACTTGAGCTTCCGTTGTAAGATAGAGTCGGCAATCCTGCCCTTGTAGCTGCTTCTTCCCATAATAAAAAGCTTTTTGCGCTCGCGGGCAAAGGTACAAAATTAATTTTTGAAAATCAATCACTTATGTTGAAAATCGGTGATTTGTGGTTTTTATTTCGGTAAAATATGGTTTTTATTTCGGTGATTTGTGGGAAAACGCCGTCGGTACGGACTTAATCAAATAAGCAAAATTCGGGATATTTCGCTTAGTCGATTAAGCTGTCGTGCGCCCTTCTTTTTGGCATAAGCTATTGTTGGCGTTATGCCGGAAAGAAGTCATTTGAACAAGTCATCCAACGTGATCGTGTGCTGGAAAATCCCGCTGTATTCATTATATGCCAATCCATATGTGGAAATCAACACATTATGAACCACGGTGCGGCGCGGGAGGTTTTGGGACAGGATGTTTTGTCTGTGCGTCAATGTTTTGTAATAGCTTTTATCAACTCGGAACTCTTCATTGTAAAACTTCATCTCGCACATATCCACCACATTGTCTTTCCTTTCAATCAGGAGGTCAATCTGTGTCCCTTCCTGCTTCTCGTCTCCTGTTCGAGTCCAGGCGGACATCGTTGACGCTACGCCCAAGATACTTAACGCTGACTTTATCTGTGCGGTGTGCCTCAGGCATACTTCCTCGAAAGCCAGACCGCGCCAGCTCACGACACTTTGGTTTGACTGCCCGTGCATCCAGAACTCCGGATCGAGGCCTGCCTTGCCCTCCACAAACCGAATATGGAATATGCAGAACGGGTCTGTCAGCCGGTAGTGGATGTTTCTTCTGCTCTCGCCAAACGGGACATACGACATAATGAAATCACCCGCGACCAGAGCCTTGAGCATTTTGCCGAACGTCCCGCTGTCCTGTACATTCAAACCTTCCGTCAACTGTTGCCTGGTGTACCCTATACGGCGTTTGGCCAGAAAGCGCACTATCCGTTTCATTTCTTCCGGATTGCTGAAAACAGATGCGAACAGACGGTCGAATTCATCGTGAAGGCGGGGATGTTCGGCGAAAAACATCTGATCGATGTTTTGGGATAAGCTGAGGCCGCTGCGGAGATAGTTCAGATAGTATGGAATCCCGCCCAGCACCATATTGCTTTGGACGATATCGTAACGTGACATCCTGAGCGCATTCGATTCAAAAAAAGCTTCGCATTCCATCAGGGAGAAAGGCGACAGGCGTATCTCACAGGTGACACGGCCGTACAAACCTCCGTGACTGTTGATAAGATTGTCCAAAATCCAGGAATTGGCACTTCCGCATACAATCAGCATCAGGTTGGGCCTATGGCAGGCCCAATTGTTCCAAAAGCCTTCAAAAGCGGTGACGAATCCGGATTTAGGAGTGTCCAGCCACGGCAATTCATCCAGAAAGACAAGCTGCCTTCCGCCATCGTCTTTGCTTTGCAGCCATTGCTCCAGCATAAAAAAAGCCTCTATCCACGAACTTGGGCATTTGCTTTTTTTCATCCCGTGCAGTTGCAGGGAAAAATAGAACTGGCGAAGCTGGTCTTTTGTCAGATTCTTCTTGCCGGTATCATCAACGGGAGACAGTCCGGCGTGCCTGAAAACAATCCGGCCACGCATCGCCTCGTCGACAAGATATGTCTTGCCGACACGTCGCCTTCCATATATGGCGACGAATTCCGCCTTTCCGCTGTTATACAAATGCTCAAGTTCTGCCAATTCGCGCTTTCGTCCGACAATGCCCATATGCTTATAATTTTCTGCAAAGATATACAAAAACGGTTTCGCTGAAAAATATCCATATATTTTTGGCTGATATTTTTCATTTTCCACCCTCAAGTACAAAATTAATTTTTGAGAATAAATCACTTGTGCCAAAAATCGGTGATTTGTGGAAAAACGCCGGCCTCTACTTCACGAAAATCCGTGCGCTGTCCGACTTCGCGCCGTTGATGTCGAGCGAAGCGTTGATAAGACTCTCTATCAGGGCGATTTCATCCTCTTTCTCCTTGATGAGGGCGTCGAGCTGCTCCCGGTAGGCGTTGACCATCTCTCCGGCCTGCGAAATCAGCTTGGAGTAGGTGAAGGCCCCGAGGCCGAGTTCCAGCAGTCCGGCTCCCGCGCCGACCTGTGCGATTTTGAGGTCGGTCATCTTCCCGGACTTGATCTGCTTGGCGACTTTGATTATCGCCCTGTCCCGCTCGATGAGCTTCAGGAAGTCCAGCCTCTCCCCGCTGTCCGAGTGCAGCTCGAACGAGCGGTAGGTCTGCCCGTCGGAGCAGCTCACATACTTCGCCACGGTCTTGTAGCCTCCGGCGAAGCCCAGCCCGTCGGTGACTTCCCAGAGGGTGCTGCCCAGCAGATTCTCCATCAGGATGTCGTTCTCCGTCCTATATGCTCCGAACATATTGTCCAGATGGTACTTGGTCTCCTTGCAGGCGGCGAAATACTGGTCTATGGAGTTTGACCCGCTATATTTCGGCGACTCCCAGTCTATCTTCCGCCGCTCGAAGCCCACCACCGGCAGCACATAAGGTTCGGCAGGGGCCAGCATCCCGGCCTGACTTCCGATGTCGGCGGCGCTTCCGGCCACGATGCCCGCTGGATTGTCGCTCTTGCGGAGCTTCAGGTCATAGAAGAGATATTGCGCTGAGGTGTTGTCTCCGCACTGAATCCAGAACATCAGCTGCTTGCAGCGTCCTATCGGCACGGTAAATGTGGTCGGCTTCATATCGGCGGAGATTTCTATCTCCTGAAGCACCTCGCCGTCGCCGCCTATCAGCAGGCGTTCGCGCTGCTTAGGCCCTGATATCCCACGCTCGAATCTGGCTACGGTAAAAGTGAGCTCGTCGTAAGCCCCGTAGGTGTTGAATGCCGCACAGGACGATTCCATCCCCGTGCCTCCGGCCGCAAGGGCTATCAGCGCCCCGAACGGCGACACGGCGGTGATGGTCGCGCCTCCCACGGCCCCCACCATCACGGATGAGCCTATGGCTCCCGCAACCGCTCCTGTACCGCCGCCAGCGCCTCCCAAAGGCCCGGCTTCCAGGTCAAAGTGGACGGAGGTCTGAAGCAGGAAGCCCTCGTATATCCGCTGTCCGTCAAGTTCGAAATACTGTTTGCGAGTGCTTCCGTCGCGAAGGACTTCATCCATGTGCTCACGCATCGGAAAAATATAATGGATATATGGATTGCCGATGTCTAACAGGTCAGTCTCCTCCGGAAGGTCCGGTGTCGGGTGAGTGAAAATCTCATTTTTCACCGGCTGCCCGCGATAGACGACAAGATCCGCTATGGCGAACACCGGGTGCGAAAGCGAAGTGATACCCTCCTTTACGAAGCCGAGCCGTTGGCATTTGTGCAGCGGGACGGTGTATTCCTTGTTCTGGGACGTGGCGATTAGCGGCACTTCCAGCACCGTCTCGTCATCGGCATACACCCTCAGGACATCGTTCTTCAGAACCCCGCACTTGCTGAGCCAGCCGACGGTGAAGCTCACATAGTCGAACTCGCCACCGAGGTTGAACCATGCGTGCGCCCCAGTGTTGTCATTGATGATATTGGAGCTTGACGAGAGGATGACTCCTTCTTTGAACTTGACTCCACCCATTGAGAAGGTGATATAGTCTGACTTACCGTCGAATACGGTCTGGCTTCTGTCTGCGCTGCTTCCGCCCACCGCATACGGAGGGATGTTGGAAACCAGGGCACAGACGTCAGGCAACTTTTTGAGATCTTCGTTGACGGCAACCGATTCCGTAGCGGACGCCTTCGCGGCTGGTTCCTTCCCTTCCGGATAGACCATAAGGTCCGCTACCGCTATGGAGCTGGATTTGTCCGCCTGCTCGCTCTCGATGCTGAGCTGACTGCAGCCGGAGATGTCGAGCGATATTTCTTTGGCAAGCGAATTTTCGGTGATTTCATATTCATAGATGATCTTGCCGTCGGCCTTGACGGTGAGCCAGGCCGTGCCTATGGTGCCGCTGTCGCTGTCCACAGGGCCGGCGATAAAGCGCAGAGTCTTGTATCCGCCACCCAGATTGAAGAGCGTCCTCGCCTGTCCCGCGCCAATGATGCGCATGTCCGTATTCATCACGATGCCGGACTTGTAGCTCTTACCGGAGATTTTGACCTCGGCGAGGTCTCCGTCACGGGAAGATACGCATTTATGATAGTTGTCAATATGGTAGGGTCTCAGATCGGATACAAGCTGCGTCGGCTTGTCGGTGGCAAGACTCAGCCTTCCAGTCTCGCGTGGGGTCTGGGCGGTGGTCCATAGTGCCGGTTCGGCGATTCCCATGTCCACGTCGTCTGTCACCAGCTCGAAGCGGAGCAAGTCCACTCCGCTGATGTCCAGCGTGATTCGCTCCGGAACAGCGTGCTGGGCGACCGCCTTGTCGAGAATCTTCCGTCCGTCCGCCTTGACTGCAAGTATGCCCTTGGGCACTGCCGCGGCTCCTCCGGTGACCCAATAAGGCGAGCCGCCAAGGATGAATGTCAGAGTGGCGTACTTGCCCTTGAGACTGTACTCCACAAATCCCGTCCTGGTCGGGCCGTAGGTGGTCCACAAGGCGAATCCGGTCTTGTAGCCGACCCCGCCGAGCGTCAGGACTCCGGAGGTCTTGGTATCGGAACTATATGGCATCTCGGAGGCCTTGGTGCAGGCGTGGCTGGCCACAGGCCTGAGCGAGCTGAGATATACGGTGTTCTGCGCAGCGGCGGAGAGGCCGAAGAGCGGCAGCGCTGCGACGGCGGACAGAATCAGGAGTTTCAACTTGTTCATAAATCAAATGTCAATTTCACCCCTCGGTCCGGGGCGGACACCGCAATATACGAAAAAGGGGGATGATTAAAAAACTTTTCAGTCATCCCCCTTTTTCAATTTACGGCATCGGACTGATGCCCTCCCAGCGCACGTCCCAAGTCCCGTCGGACGGGAAGCCCGGGTTCGGCACGTCGCAGCCGTCCCAGCCGGCGCACATCAGCCCGACGGCGAGCAGCAGGCCTCCGTTGCCCGGGAGATACATCCTCAGGCGTTCGGTGCGGTAGTTGTTGCCGCCCGGGAGGAGCAGTTCGCTCCGGCCGTCCATCGTGGCGGCGCGTACCGCTATGTCGGTACGGTGCAGGCGGGTGGCGTTCATCATCAGCGAAGGATAGTTCCAGCTCCAGCTGCCTCCATTCCATCCCCAATTCTGTGCCGCGCGTTCCACTGTCTTCTGCATATTCTCCTCGTTGAAGAGTCGGCAGGCGGGGAGCATACCGTAGGCGAGCAGATTCTCGGACGAGGTGGCGCGTATGTAGAACGGATTTCTGCCCCCGTTGTCCGCAGCCTTCACCTTGCCGTCCGATTTAGGGCGTATGCCGTTGAAGTAGCCGCCAGCAGGCGCTGCGGGGCCCTCGTCTTCGCCGGCTGTCATATTGACGAAGTCAGGGATGCCCGGCCCTTTCTCGGCAGGGAGATAGATGCCGTCGGGACTGGTGGAGAGCGGCGCGAGCCCCTCGAGTATCTCGTCCCACTTCGCGATTCTCTCCTCTCCGAGCCTCTCCCGCCACTGCTGGGCGGTCTTGAGGCCGAAGTGCCAGTAGGACATCTCGAACGCCGGGTTGACGGTGCTGCGCTCGTGGTAGGACTCGTTGGCGGCGCAGGCTCCCAGGATGATATAGCGATTCGAGGCTGAGTCATAGCTTACGAACGAGGCCATAAATTCCGCCGTCTGCTGCACCATATCGGCGTATTTCTCCAGCACCTTGCGGTCCTTGGTGGCGCGGTAGATGAGCTCAGCCATATATATCGGGTGCGGCTGCTGCCAGATGATGAACGAGCCCACGTCGGACGGGGCCTCAAGCCCGGAAGGGTCGGTCATCTTCATCCATCTGACTCCGTCGAATCCCTGCCTCTCCGCGATTTCGCGGGCCTGAGGCATCACGCTCAGATACCAGTCCAGCTGCTTGTCGAGCAGCTCCGGATGTCCCCAGGTGGCGTAGTGGAAACTGTGCCACATCACCATCTCGAGGTGGAACTTGCCGAACCAGCTGTTGTAGGTAAGGCCTGTCTCCGCAGGAGGGAAGTGCTGCGCCTCCTGAACCCTGATAAGGTACTGGGACTGCACCACTCTCTTTTCCAGAAGCGCGGCGCGCTCATCGGTGCAGCGCGAGAAGTCCACCGCTCCGCCCGTCTTCCAGTAGCCGTTCCAGAGTCTGCGGGCGGCCTTGCGGGCCTGCGTGAAGCTCAGGGCAGGAGAGTCCGGGGCGTCTTGGGTGAATTCGGCGCTGAAACTGAACTCTCCGCCTGACGGGGTGAGGGTGAATGCATTTGCACCGCTCCTCTCGAACTTGGCCTCCCCCTCCCAGGCGAGGCTGAGGTAATAGACGCTGGAGTCTACCGTGCGCTTGATGAGCGCGTGCGAGATGTCCTCGGAGATGATTTCGCTGCTGTGCTTCGAGTCCGAATTCCAGTCCGACGCATCGTCGGAGTGGACTCCGGTAGGGTAGGGGAAGCGTATCACGAGCGGCAGCGCAGCGGATGAGCTGACTCTTGCGGCGAATACGTCGTGGCCTTCATCGGCGCTGACGCTGCGCACGGAGACGGGGATGCCGTTCCACTTGAAGTCGGAGAGGAGTTCTCCGTTCCACATATCGAGGGTCTGGGACACTTCGCTGATTTCTTCCGGGCGCATCCGGGCGAAGCCTATGTTGCCGAGATGCATCCTGTGGGGGTTGGAACGCACCCACTCCGCCGCAGCCTTCCCGCGCTCTGAGAGATTGCCGGTCTGCACTGCATATACGCCGTGCGGGTGGCCCGGAAGCGGGTGGTCCTCAAGCGATTCCGCCTGAGTGTAGCCTTCGCTGTCCGGGAACGAATGCCAGCCCCATTCGCTGTAGGTGCCGAGCGAGAGACCGTCCTTGTAGTATTCCGGGAAGGTCTGCAGCCCGGTGGCGTCAAGGGTGAGGGTGAACTCGCCGTTGCCGAGGTTCAACGAATGCAGAGGGTTGACTTCCGTCACATAAGGATTGTTGCGCGTGACGAGAGCCTGCCGGTCAATCTTCTCCGCGCAGGAGCAGAGAATGACGCCCGCGCTTGCCGCAATATAGAGTAATCGTTTCATAAAATGCTAATATCCTGGAGTTTGCTGGCCCTGAAGACCGATATTGACATCGATGTCGGTGCTGGCGAGAGGGAGAATCTCGGAGTGGCACTTCTCCAGCCCGCCGAAGAGGTTGATATAGCGGACGTTCTTCTCGTAGCCCTCGCTTCCCTTATAGACTCTCAGACCGTCGGAGGCGACTTCGTAAACGCCGTAGGACATAATCTCATTGCCGTCGGCGTGGGTGCAAGGGGAGACGGAATCCTGCATATCCACAACCACATAACCTTCGGCGTTGTAGGCCTCGATTTCGGCCTTGCTGAGCTGAGGGGTGGTGAGAGCGGTGTACGGGATGTTGTTGCCTGGCATCTGCCAGCTGCCGTCCACCGGCTTGAAGATACGGTAACGGTCCGACGAGGCATATCTGCCTTCGCGTCCGGCGAGCTTCATCAGCTCGGCCTTGTTGTCGGTGAGAGTCTCGTAGAGTATGCCCCAGCGGCAGAGTTCGGTGCGTCGCCAGGATTCTCCGGCGAACTCGAACTTGTTCTCGTCGATGATGGCCTGCAGGAATTCGTCGTGGCCGGAAGGGATGACTCCGATCTTGCTTTCATCGCCGCCGAATGCCCTGAGCCTGACTTCTTTGAGCGCGTTCACCGCTTCGGTGTCAGGCGCGCCGTTATACTCGTTTGAGGCCTCGGCATACATAAGGAGAATGTGGCTGTAGCGCATCCATATCCAGTTTATGTCACGGGCGCTGTTGCCTGTGCCGATGGTGGTCTTCCAGAGAGGGCGGAACTTGCCGAGATAGAAGCAGCCGTAAGGCATCTCATAGAGCCTGCTGTCGGCATCGACCGCATACTGGCAGACTGTCACGTCGCGGCGGGTGTCGGCGCTGTCGTAGTCGAAGTAGAGGATAGGATTGATTCTCATCTGTGGGAATGCCTTGCCGTACATCGAATTGATGTGGCAGGAGACTCCGTTGGTGTAGCCGTGGTTGCTCTTGACGTTGGCTCCGTACTTGCCCTGTTCGAGCATCGTTTCGCTGCTGTATTCTCCGTTGACGAGCTTCCGGAACACCTGGTCGAAGTCCGCTTCGAGCGAGTATGACTTCCTGTCGATCACCGCCTTGCAGGCATCCATCGCAATCTTGTTGAGTTCCTTGACGCGGGCTGGGTCGTCTCTTTTGGCGATTTTCAGCGAGCTCTCGGAATATGAGTCCGAATCCCAGCGGAGAGAGTAGCCGGCCGCATAGAGGGCGACTCTGGCGAGCAGTCCGTAAGCGGATTCCTTGCAGTAGCGCTCCGGGGTGAAGTTGCTGATTTCGCTCTTCCACGGGATGAGCCCTGTCGCAGTCTGAAGATCCTCGATGATGCCGTCGTAGATGACGTCACGATTCTCCCTTGAGGAGTAGAAACTGCTGAGCCGGGCCACAGGGGTGACGGTGTAAGGCACGTCGCCCCAGTAGCGCAGGAGGTTGAGGTAGGCTGCGGCCCTGATGGCGTAGCTCTCGCCGAGCAGGCGTCGGGTGTTGTCATTCTGCTCCGCCATCCCCTTGATGCCTTCGATGCAGACATTGGCATATTCGATGCCTTTGTAGAAGGTTGAGAAACAGCCTCCCGTGCGGGAAGCGGAGAGCTTGTAGTTGCCGAGCTGGTATTTGGAATTGGTGACGCCTTCGGTGGAATAGAGTTCGTCTGTGCCCATTCCGAGCTGATACCAGATTTCGTCGCTCCATCCCCCCTGATATGCGCCGAATACCGCCATTTCCGCTCTGGCCTCGGTCTGGAAGACGGTGTCGCTGTCGAACTTGGTCGCCGACGGGATTTCAAGATAGTTGTCGCAGGACGCGGCGAGAAGCGCGGCCGCTGAGAGTGAAATAAAGTATATATGTTTCATTTCCGTCAGTTTTTAGAAATTCAGGTTGACTCCGATTACGTAGCCCTTGGTCCTCGGGAAGGACGAGCTGTCTATGCCCTGGCTGATTGCGCTGCCGCTCGTGGAGACCTCAGGGTCATATCCGCTGTATTTGGTGAAAGTGTGGATATTGTTGAGGGTTACATAGAAACGGAGATTCTCGATCTTCGCCTTGCGGGTCAGTGCCTTAGGAATGGTGTAGCCGAGAGTGACGGTGTTGAGCCTCAGGTAGGAGCCGTCTTCGGCGAAGAGGTCCATAGGGCAGGATACGGAGTAGTTGTTGTACGAGCTCAGGCTCCAGAGCATAGTCTTGTCGTGCTGGTCAGGATTAAGCTCGGCAAGTCTCGCAAGGTCGGTGGTCTCCTTGCCGGTTGCGGGGTCGATGAGGGTGAAGCGGCCCGCCATCTCGGAGAATGAGTTCATATTGCCCAGATACGGCCCGTAGTAGCGTACCTTGTTGAGGTTCCAGACCTTGTTCCCGTAGCTGAAGCTCATAAAGACGGAGAGGTCGAATCCCTTGAAGGTGAAAGTGTTGGACAGACCGCCGGCGAATTTTGGGTTGGCGTTGCCGACAACCGCCCTGTCGTTCTCGGTGGAGAGGGTGTAGGTAGGGTTGCCGTCCGCGTCGGTGGCATCGGTCTGAGGCACGAACTTCATATCGCCCGGCTTCACGTCGCCCCTCTTGCGGTTGGAGTCGTATGGCACTCCGTCCTTGAGGCTGTAGCTGCCGTCGGCGTTCTGGATGAAGTCATCGGTGGTATATACGCCGTCATACACATAGCCGAAGAACTGTCCGATCGGCTGTCCGACCTTGACGAGGAAGTTTGCGCTCCAGTTCTCGTAGGAGTCCGTAAGGCTTGAGTACATATAGTCCTTGCCGCCCTGTCCGTAGAGGGAGAGCACCTTGGAGCGGTTGAACGAGATGTTGAAGTCGGTCGTCCAGCGGAAGCCTCCCTTGTCGACGTTGACGGAGTTGAGCACTATCTCAACGCCCCGGTTGCGGATGGCCCCGAGGTTCTGGTACTGCTTGGAGTATCCGGTGGTGTTAGGGATGTCGTTGAGGATGATCAGGTCGTCGGACTGGTTGTTGTACCAGTCGACGCTCACGTTGACCCTGTCACGGAAGAAGCCCAGGTCGGCCCCGAGGTTGAACGAGGAAGTGGTCTCCCATTTTAGGTCAGGATTCCCGAGGACGCCTGAAGGCACGAGCGCGGCGACATCGGTATTGTTGATCGCGTAGTGTCCGGCGCCGTAGGCCGTGGTGTAGATATAGTCATCGACGTTGCAGTTGCCCGAGGTGCCGTAGCCTGCGCGGAGCTTGAGCCTGCCCAGCACGGCGCTCAGCGCGCTGCCCTTGTAGAATTCCTCCTGAGAGATTCTCCAGGCTGCGGATGCCGAAGGGAAGAAGCCCCACTTGTGGCCCTTGGCAAACTTGGACGTGCCGTCGGCCCGGGCTGATACCGAGAGCAGATAGCGGTCGTCGTAGCTGTACATCACGCGTCCGAAGAACGATACGATGGCGTTCTCGCTCAGGCCGGAGTCGCGGGAGTAGGACTGGCCCATACTGATGTTGTTGAGGCCGAAGTTGTTCTCCGGGAAGCCGTAATAGAGGTTGTAGTCGTACTGGGAGTGGTTGAAGAGGGTCTCCTGTCCGAGGAGGGCGCTGAAGCTGTGCCTGTCGATGGACTGGCTGTAGTTGAGGGTGTTGGTGACCTGGTAGCTGTATTTCTCTTCGTTCCTGCGTGAGCCGTAAGGGTGCACGTCGCCCTGCGTGTCAGTCTTGTAGCTCTGCGCCGCGCGGGTGGTGCCGTTGTCCCAGTAGTCGCTGCGGATGGAGTACCAGGTATAGCTTCCGGCGGTGCGCCAGGTCAGGTTCTTGAGGATGTTGAACTCGATACCGGCATTGATTGCCGCCTGACGGGTGTATTTGTCGTTGTCGATGGCGTTGTTCTCGAGGATGGGGTTGTCGAGGTCGTACTGGCCCTCGATCTTCTTGAACTCGTCGGCAAGGTCGTTGTTGATGAGCTCCTCGTCGGTGAACCGCACTCCGCCGGTAGGAGGCTGGAGAAGGGTCTTCCTGAGGGCAGAACTCATCTTGCCGCCGCCCTCGACCTTGGTGTCGCTGAACGAGGTGCTGAAGTCGAGGCGCACGCCTTTCCAGAGCTCGTGGTTGATCTTGGTGCGGATGGAGTTGCGCGTGTAGCCGTGCTTGTCCATAATGCCGTCCTGGGCGTTGTTGTTGTAGCTGAGCATAAACTTGGTCACCTCATTGCCGCCGGTGATGTTGACATTGTGTGAGCCGGTGAATGCAGTCTTGCCGAAGACGAGCTCCTGCCAGTCGATGGCGTTCCTGTCCGCATACTGGCTGTGGATGCGGGAATATGCTCCCGTGTAGAAGTCGGGGTCGGAGAGGGATCCTCCGAACATATTCGCCCATTCGGCGATTTTCCCGCCGGTGTTGAGCATAGCGAATTCGTACTGGTACTTGGCGTAGTCTTCCGCTCCGAGCATCGTAAGCTTCTTGCTGATGCGTTCGAACTGGCCGTAGGCGTTGTAGCTGACTGTGGTCTTGCCCGCCTTGCCGGACTTGGTGGTGATGAGGATGACGCCGTTGGAGCCCTGGGCACCGTAGATGGCGGTGGCAGATGCGTCCTTGAGCACGTCGATGCTCTCTATATCATTGATGTCCACCATCCTGAGTCCGTCTTCCATTGCGAATCCGTCCACTATGTAGAGCGGAGAGGTGGACTGGGTGATGGAGTTGCCTCCGCGCACGGTGATGTTGATATCCGCGCCCGGAGCGCCGTTCTGGCTGACGATGTTGAGTCCGGCGGCCTTGCCGGAGAGGGCCTGTGCGGCGGTCGTGACAGGAATCTGCGTAAGGTCGCTGCCGCTGACGGAAACCGACGAGCCGGTGAGGTCCTTTCTCTTGACCTTGGCGTATCCGATGGATACCGCCTCCTCAAGATAGAGGGACGACTCCCTGAGGACTACATTGATGGTGCTCCTTCCGCCGACGGTCTCTATCGCGTCGTCATAGCCGAGCAGCGAATAGGTGAGGGTCTTGACCGAGGAGGGAATCTCAATCGAGTACATACCGTTCTCGTCCGTTGTCTGTCCCTGCGGCGTGTTGCCGACCAGAGCCATAACTACCGCCCCTGCCACTGGCTTGCCGTCAGCGTCTGTCACCGTGCCCGATACCGTCCTGTTCTGGGCCGAGGCACAGAGCGTGCCGGATACAAGCATCGCTGCAGCGAGCAGCAGCGAACTGCATAAATTGATTGCTCTCATTGATTGGTTGATTAGTTGTGGTTGTTAAATTAACTTTGTGCGTCCCAAAGATACGAATTATTTGTTATTTTTGTCTCCGGAAGTTTTTACGATATGAAAATCGGAATATGCAGCGATCATACGGGCGTGGACTACAAGTCCAGGCTTATTGCATACCTGCTCGGAAAGGGCTATGAGGTGGTGAATTTCGGTACCGACAGCACGGAAAGCTGCGATTATCCCGATTTCGCGCATCCTCTCGGATATGCCGTCGAGAACGGTGAGGTGGACGCGGGCATCGCGATATGCGGCACCGGCACCGGAATGGCGATGACCCTCAACCACCACCGGGGCATACGTGCAGGGGTGGCCTGGAACGTGCAGGTGGCGACTCTCGTCAAGGAGCACAACAATGCCAACGTGCTGGTTCTGCCGGCGCGCTTCGTCTCCTACAGGATGGCGGTGATGATGGTGCGCGCGTGGCTCAACGCCGACTTCGCCGGAGGCCGTCACCAGAGAAGAATCGACAAGATTGTTTGCGGATAATATAGGCGAATACCCCGACGGGATAGTCCTGCCGATAGACAAGCCCTATCGCTGGACTTCTGCGGATGTGGTGCGCAAGATAAAGTTCGCCGCCGCGCGGCATTTCCACAAGAAGAATCTCAAGGTCGGCCACGCCGGCACGCTGGACCCGCTGGCGACGGGGATACTGCTCGTCTGCGTAGGCGGGGCGACCAAGCGGGCGGAACGCCTGCAGGCTTCCCCCAAGGAATATATAGCCGGAGTGAGCTTCGGCGCGACCACCCCCTCCTATGACCTCGAAAAGGAGATAGACCGGGAATACCCTCTGGACGGAGTGAGCGAAGAGTCGCTACGCGCCCTGCTCCCTTCCTTTGTCGGGGAGCAGATGCAGGTCGCGCCGCTCTTCAGCGCCAAGTCCGTGGACGGGGTGAGGGCCTACGAGACGGCCCGCAGACTCTATCGGCAGGGCCGTCTCGAAGAGGGCTCAGAACTTATAAGCGCCAACAAGATAGAGATATACGAGCTTGAACTCCTCTCTTTCGGGACAGTCCCTTTCTCCCCGCCCGCAGAGCCGGAGGGCCGGAGCTGCCGCATCAACGTCGCAGACATCAGCGCATATTCTCTTCCCACGGCGATAATCCGCGTCAGCTGCAGCAAGGGGACATACATCCGTGCGCTCGCCAGAGACCTCGGCGAGGCGCTCGGCAGCGGAGCTTTCCTCAGCAGCCTGCGCCGCAGCCGCAACGGCGGCTTCAGCCTCGACGACGCGCTCGGTATGGGCGACGCTCTCGACCTGTTCGGAAGCCCCGGAGCGGAGCCTCAAAAAATGCAATAATTTTTTGGCTATACGCGAATTAAGTGTACCTTTGCTGCCCGAAAAACAATTACTTTAAAGTATGAAAAAGATAATCACTCTGGCTGCAATGGCGGTGACGGTATTCGCCGCCTGCAACAAGGAGCAGTCCGAACCGGTCAAGAAAGTCATCGACCCGAGCGGAATCGTGCTGCTTTCTGTCCCGGAGCAGGTAGTGGCGGGAGATTCCGTCGCAATCCGTCTCCGCGTCAACCCTTCCACCGCCCGTCTGACGGTCGAGAATCTTACTCTGGACTGTCTGGAGTCCAAGGTCTATGATGTGGTAATCAGCGAGGCCGAACAGAAATACTACGGTACGGCGACCAAGTCTTCCGATTCCGGCAAGGAGACTCCGGCCATCCCGTACATTCAGGACGCGGAGAATTACTCCATCACCAGAGTAGTGCCCGACACTCTCAACAACCAGCCTCTTGAGGGTCAGTATATCGTGGTGGTCAAGGCGCAGAGCGAGAGGAACATCATCGACCGGTCCACCCTGGCTCTGGTATGCTCTTATCAGGACGAGAACGGCGACGCCGCCTACATCTCGACCGGCACCTTCACTCTGCCTCAGCTTCCTCAGCCGAGCGACGCCATCTTCGCCTGGTCTCCGCAGTCGATCAGCCTCCACGCGGGCATCCTCGAACTCCATAAGGACGACGGCGTCACAAAAGTCACATTGAAGGATGACTGCGCGAATGCCGCGAAGTGGTATCTGATGACCCACACCTACAAGAATGCCGCTACCGGCGGTTCGATACGCTATGACTATAAGAAATATATAGGCGAGGTGACTGTTCAGCTCGAACAGAATTCCGTCGAGATTGCCTGCAAGCAGGAGAAGAGCGATTTCGGCGGAGCATACTCCTCGATGCTGGACGAGATGTGCGCCGCAGTGCCTGATGTCACACAGGAGCCTTACAAGACCCTCTTCGAGAACGGGTCCGAGAAGAATTACGAGACTTTCACCAACAAGCTCACCGTCACCGACAAATTCGGACACGCTGGGGTATGGTCCCAGAAGCTCAATGTCGTAGTGCCGCTCGAGGCATACTTCAATCTGGATGTCCCTGAAGATGTAGTCAAGGGTGAATACAAGGTGGTGGACAAGGACAAGACTTTCGCGGAATACGGCATCGACACCGAGATGATGGCGAAATACCCGAGCCTTAACCTCGCGACAGATGTCGTCGTGAACGTGAGCGGACTGAATTTCTACTTTATCGGTGTCAAGCGTGAGGACGGATTCGGCCTTGAGAGCGTGCTCGCCCGCGGAGGCACCGTCGAGTCGATCAAGTCCGACGTGCTGTGCAACAGGATAGCCGCCGCGTGGTATGTCAGGGGTCCGGGATCCGGCGGCGACACTTCCGTCGCACTCGGCAACTTCATCAACATAGTGGAGAGGCTGAAGCCGGCCGGCAAATAGTCCTAGCCCAGTCTCTCCTTAATCCAGTGCAGTCGGCTGAGGGTCTCGCCCTTGCCGACTGTATTCATTATGTCCTGTATTCCGAGCCCGCTGGCTGAGCCGGTGAGGGCGAGCCTGATGCAGTTCATCACTTTGCCCACCGGCATACCCTCGGCGCGGATGTAGCTCTCCAGAGTGTCGGCTTCGGAATTCTCGACGGCCCTGAGGGCGTCGGAGTAGATGTCCTCCTTCCAGAATTTCTCCACGTCCCTGGCGAGGAACGGGGCGGTGAGGCTGTCGTCATAGACCTTGGCCCTAGGGTCGGCGGGTCTGCTCTCCGCAGTCTTCCCGCCCGCCGCACCGGCCTTGACACCGTACTTGGCGTATTCCGACGGGGCGATGAAGAGGCACGCGGCTATGTCCCAGAAATCGGAGACGAAAGTCGCCCTCTCCTTGACGAGGGAGACGACGGAACTGACCTTGTCCGGACCGGCGTCGATTCCCTTGGACTTCAAGATAGGGATGAAGAGCTCCGCGAGTTCCCCGTCGGACTTCATCCTGAGGTATTCCCTGTTGAACCATCTGGCCTTGTCGGGGTTGAACTTGGCCCCGGCCTTGCCCACCTTGTCGAGTGAGAACGCCTCTACTAGTTCGCTCAGAGAGAATATTTCCTGCTCCGTGCCGGGATTCCAGCCCAGCAGGGCGAGCATATTGACGAACGCCTCCGGGAAATATCCGTCTTCGCGGTAGCCGTGCGAGGTCTCGCCGTCCGCGCCGGTCCACTCGAGAGGGAATACCGGGAAGCCCATCTTGTCGCCGTCGCGCTTGCTCAGCTTGCCGTTGCCCACGGGCTTGAGGAGCAGAGGCAGGTGCGCGAAGCGCGGCATCGTGTCCTCCCAGCCGAAAGCCTTGTAGAGCAGACAGTGGAGCGGAAGCGAAGGCAGCCACTCCTCGCCTCGGATTACCTCTGTAATCTCCATCAGATGGTCGTCCACTATGTTGGCGAGGTGGTAGGTCGGGAGCTCGTCGGCCCTCTTCCAGAGCACCTTGTCGTCGAGGGTGGAAGTGTTGACCCGGATATGGCCCCGGATGAGGTCGTCCATCTCTACCTCGCTGTCCTCGGGCATCTTGAACCTCACGGTCCAGTCGCTGCGGCTTTCCAGCAGCTGAGCCACCTCGTCGGCGGGCAGGGTGAGGGAATTGCGCATCCGTTCGCGGGTGCTGTGGTTGTAGATGAAAGTCTGTCCGGCATTCTCGCAGCGGGCGCGCATCAGTTCCAGGTCTTCCGGGGTGTCGAAGGCGTAGTAGGCCCAGCCGTTCTCAACCAGAGTCTCGGCGTACTTGCGGTAGATGCCTCGGCGCTGGCTCTGCCTGTATGGGGCGTGCGGATGCTTCTCGGAAGGGGTCTCCACCACCTTGCCGTCGGCATCCACCCCCTCGTCCGGGATTATGCCGCACCAGTTCAGGGCGTCTATTATGTACTTCTCCGCTCCCGGGACGAACCTCTGGGAGTCGGTGTCTTCTATGCGGAGGATGAAATCTCCCCCGTTCTTCTTGGCGTACAGATAATTGTAGAGCGCCGTCCTTACTCCGCCCATATGCAGCGGCCCTGTCGGCGACGGTGCGAACCTTACTCTTGTTCTTCTCATTGCTGTGTTGTCCTTCTTATTGCAGGTATGCTCTCGAGCTCGGCGAGCCTGTCTCCCTTGGAGACTATCAGTGCAGGCTTCACGTCCGGGTCGTAGTTGAACTTGCGCATATTGCTCTTGCTGTTGAAGCCGATCTGCTGCGAGCCGCTGTCCGCCGCGAGCGAGATGCCTTCGCCTCTGGAGAGCGACCCCTTGTCATATGTGAAATCCTTGTTGATGATGATGTAGTTGCCCATATCGCGGTTGGGCCCTATCACATCGCAGAAGCGCAGGCCCGTCACGATGGAGGTGATGCGTACCGTGTCCCCGACTTCAGGGTCTTCATCCCAGATCAGGCCGCGCTTGAAGTTGTTGGCCCGTCCGGTGTATTCGTCGATTTTGGAGTTGATTTCGTTGAGGTCGTCCATCGTGAGGCCCTTCTCGTTGTTGCCGCAGGAGATGTTGATGAGCACCTTCTTGGCGGTCTTGAGGTCGAAGTCGTTGAGCAGCGGCGACTCGAACGCGGCCTTGACGGCATCGTCGATGCGGCTCTTGCCAGAGCCCACCCCGCAGCCCATCAGGGCCATACCGCTGTCTTTCATCATCGTCTCCACGTCCTTGAAGTCCACATTGATGTAGCCCGGCTTCTTGATGATCTCAACTATGCCCCGCACGGCGGTGGCAAGCACTTCGTCGGCCTGAGGGAACGCGTCCTGTATGAGCTGGTTGCCGTAGTATTCGTGCAGCTTTTCGTTGTTGATGATGAGCAGGCTGTCCACGTTCTTCTCCAGCTCGTGCACTCCGTCGATGGCTCTGGACAGAGCCTCGTTGCCCTCGTTGAGGAAGGGGAGAGTCACCACGGCCACGGTCAGCACGCCCTTGTCCTTGGCCATCTTGGCGATGACAGGAGCCGCGCCCGTGCCGGTGCCGCCGCCCATTCCGGCGGTGATGAAGAGCATCCTGGTGCTGGCGTTGAGAATCACTTTCTCGATCTGGTCCTGGCTCTCCAGGGCCGCGTTGCGCCCCACGATGGGGTTGGTGCCCGCTCCGAGCCCGCGTCCAAGTTGGATTTTGGTCGGGACCGGACTGCCTTTAAGCGCTTGAGAATCAGTGTTGCACACTGCAAATGTGCAGCCCTTGATGCCCTTGCGGAACATATAGTTGACCGCGTTGCAGCCTCCTCCTCCGACTCCCAGAACCTTGATGATCTCGTCGGATGTCACCCAGTCGTTCGGGGTGATGGCGTCAATCATAGAATCGTCCATATCTCTCTTGTCTTTTATTCCATTGAGTCGAACAGGCCTCCGACAGTGTTGTCGAACGCTCCTTCGAGCTGAGTGCTTATCTTCTTGCGCAGGACTCCGGTCCAGCGTATCTTGCTCTTGTCCTTCTTGCCTCTCTCCTTGGCGGGGGTGATGACTTCGCCGTCGGAGTGGTCGGAGAAGAGTTCTCCCTTGCCCTCAGCGTCGAGTGCCGGGGCGTCGCTCTCCGGCTTCTCTGCCCCCGGGGTCTCCTCGATGCAGTTGAGGCGGGCATCCTTGCGGGCCTCAAGCACCATACCTATGGAAGCCGCAGCTGAAGTCTCGCTGACTCCCGGGCAGCCGCCTGAGGAGAACTTCTGGGCGCGCGGGTAGCCGAGTCTCACTATATATCCCGACATATCCCTGAAGAGGTTGGCGAAGTTGACCAGCTCCGCGCCGCCGCCCGTCAGCACGATGCCGTTGCGGAGCTTGTCGGCAAATCCGCTCTCCTGTATCTGGAAGAGTATCGCGTCGATGATTTCCTTGGAGCGGCAGTTGACGATTTCGGAGAGGTACTTGACCGGAAGCTGCTCATAGGTGCCGTTCTCGTCGTCGTTGATCTGTATTGTCTTCTCGCTGAGCGACTGCAGCTTGTCCGGCATACACGCGCCGTAGGCGAGCTTGATGTTCTCGGCGAGGCGCTCGGTGAATCCGCACTCGTATTTGATGTCGGACGTGATGCTCTTGCCGCCGAAAGGTATGGAAGAGTAGTGCCGCAGCAGTCCGCCCTTGTAGATGGTCAGCGATGTCACTCCGGCTCCGACCTCCACGAGGGCTACTCCGTTCTCCTTCTCGCCTTCGGTCAGCACGGCCTTGGCGACTGCGGTGGGGATGAATATCTTGCGGGCGGGGGCGATGCCTATGTCGTTGAGCATCGTGTCGATGTTGCTTACGGCTTTCTGTGTGCCGATGAATATCTTGAAGTTGCCCTCGATGTTCTCGGCGGTGACTCCGACCACGTCGTTCTCGCTGGCGCACACAAGTTCGTCGTCAGCCGAGAATGACTGGGCCACAGCCCCGTAGATGACTTCCTTCAGCTCGTCCTCGAGAGGGTAGCTGTCGATGGCGAGACTCTTGAGCGAGGAGATTTCCTCGCGGGTGATGCAGGACGAGGGCTCGCCTCGGCTCATACTCGCGCTGGCGCTCTCCTGCCGCACCTCATAGCGCGGAAGCCCCAGCACAAGCTGGAGTATCCTGATTCCGAGCTCCCCTTCGGCATCCTTGACGGCGACGCTCAGCGCCGCCGCAGCCCTCTTGGGATTGAACACTGAGCTGTACCGCACCCCGTCGGAGGGCACTTCCTTGTAGTAGATGACCTGCACGTCCTCCCCTTCGACTTTCGCGACGGTGAGCGCGATCTTCGAGGAACCGAGGTCCGCCGCCGCTATGTACCGTTCTGTCTGCATATTATCTGTTTTTTGTATTTTAGATTCACGCTACCGTAGTACCCCTCTTCTTTTGAGGGCGCAATGTAGTCATAATATTTCTCAATTCCGGCAAATTTGTCCTTGAGCGAGTGCGGCTCGCCGAGGATGAAAAGCTCGTCCCCCCGGCTCATCTTCAGCACTATGTCCCCGTCCGGGCGGACGGCGATGCTGTCTATGCCTGACTTCCACCGCCGGGAGTTCTCGATTATCGAATTCATCTCCAGCATAGAGCCGAGCCACGCCCGTTCCTCCTGAGTGGCGGCGAAGCCCTTGTAACCGTCCCGGACATTGACCGGGATGCTCCCGTAAACCACCCTCACAGGGGCTGTGTAGCTGCGGTGCAGGGGGAAGATGTAGCCTTCGGAGTCGATGTAGAAGCCCTTGTCGGCGTTCTGGAAGCGCATCATCGGCGCCCGCTGGCTGATGCTGATATGCAGAGTGCCATCGGAAGTGGTCCAGGCTTCGCTCTTGAGCACCGCGCTCCGGCTCTCGATCATCCGCTCTATCTCAGACAGCCGGACGCTGTCGAGGCGTTGCCCGATATAGCGGCCGTACCTGCTGTCCAGAAATCCCCTGATGTCCTCTTCGCTCACGAACTTGAGGGAATCCGTGAAATGTACCTCCAGAGAATTGCAGCCCAGTTTCGAGCGGTCTTCGCGGGTGAGGTGTACGAGCGTCCCCATCCCCGCGCAGAACGCGGCGAGGGTCAGAGAGGCGGCAATTATCCGGACGATGCGTTTCATTTCTGTCGCGTTTCAAGCATTTCGGTAATCGGGCCCGTGAAGCGGTCTATGTCTCCCGCGCCGAGGGTGAGGAGCACGTCGATCTCCTCGCCTTCCAGATACTGCATCAGTTCTTCCTTGCGGAGCAGAATCTTTTCCGGGGCGGTGACGTCCTTGAATATGAGCTCGGAGCTCACGCCCGGAATCGGTTCCTCGCGGGCGGGGTAGATGTCGAGCAGCACGAGACGGTCGAGCAGGCTCAGCGAGCGTGCGAATTCCGGGGCGAAATCCCGCGTGCGGGAGTAAAGGTGCGGCTGGAATATGCCGGTAATCTTCCTCCCGGGGAATATGTCCCTGACGGAAGAGATGGCGCAGGCGAGTTCCGCCGGATGATGGGCGTAGTCGTCGATGTAGGTCACTCCTCCGCTGTTGAAGTGCAGCTCCAGCCGGCGGCGTGCACCCTCGAACGTGCCTATGGCGTGCTTCACCTTCTGTGCGTCAATCCCGTAGCAGAGGCAGACGGCTGCCGCCGCGATGCTGTTCTCCACATTCACCCGGCCTATGGCCCCGACTCTGATGCCGTTCAGCAGCCCGCCCGGATAGACGAGGTCATAGACATAGTGCCCGTCGGCTTCGAGCCTGAGATTGCTGCCGTGGAAGTCGGCCTCCACGTTGCCGGAGTCGTAGCTGAAGATTCTGCAGCCCACGTCTTCTCCGCTGACCGGCAGGCCGTATTTGAGTATAAGGGTCTCGCTGACCTGAGAGGCGAACTGCCTGAACGCCTCCTGTACGTGGGCGAGGTCCCCGTAGATGTCGAGGTGGTCGGCATCCATCGCGGTGATGGCGGCGATGGACGGGTGGAGACGGAGGAACGAGCGGTCATATTCGTCCGCCTCCACAACCACGGCGGGGGTGTCACTGATGAGCATATTGGT
The DNA here is from genome assembly GCA_963661285.1 of Bacteroidaceae bacterium. Lineage (GTDB taxonomy): Bacteria > Bacteroidota > Bacteroidia > Bacteroidales > UBA932 > Cryptobacteroides. Next base: position 57,610 of record CAVLBF010000001.1, read on the forward strand.
GCCGTAGTTTCTCGAAATCCCGCCGAGGAACGCCGAACAGCCGTTGCCCCCCTCGGTGAGGATATGTGCAATGAGGGTGGATGTGGTTGTCTTGCCGTGGGTGCCCGCCACCGCGAGGCAGGTCTCCCCGGCGGTCAGTTCTCCCAGCATCTGGGAGCGCTTGAGCACGCGGTATCCGTGTTTCCTCGCATATACGAGCTCGGACATATCGTCCGGAACCGCCGGCGTATAGACGACCAGCGTGTCCCTGACTTCTGCCGGGATGAGTTCCGGCCTCTCCTCGTAATGCACCGCGATGCCCTCCCGCACGAGAGAGTCCGTCAGCTCCGATTCTGTCCTGTCGTATCCGCTCACCGAGCAGCCCTTTGCCTTGCAGAAGCGGGCGATGGCGCTCATCCCGATGCCGCCGATGCCTATAAAATAGATGTTCCTGTAGTTCATACGAGCTTATATATTTCATCAACGATGGTCTGTGCCGCATCGAGCCTGGCGAGCGGCGCGACATTCTTCTCTATCCGGGCGATCCTGTCAGCGTCGCGGACAAGTCCTAGAGTGACCTCCATCAGCTGCTCGGCCGCATCCGCGTCGCGTACCATCAGGGCGGCGTCCCTGTCTACAAGGGCCATCGCGTTGTGGGTCTGGTGGTCTTCGGCTACATTGGGCGAAGGTACGAATACGGCTGCCTTGTGCGCCGCGCATATCTCCGAGATCGAAGACGCTCCGGAGCGGCTCACGACCACATCGGCCATCGCGTAGGCAAGGTCCATACGGGAGATGAAGTCGCTGTAAGTCACATTCTTGCAAGGATGTTCGGCCATAAAGACATCCACCCCGGCCTTATAGTATCTGCCGCATTGCCAGAGTATCTGGACCCCCTCGCCGCCGGGGCATCCGGAGGCGATCCAGGACTTCATCGCATTGTTGAGCGTGCCGCAGCCCAGACTTCCTCCCACTACGAGAATGTGTCTGCAGCCCGGGTCGAGAGAGTAAAAGTCGATCCCCTCCTGTCTTTCCTCTTCGGAATAAGGGTGAATCGCCGGGCGTATCGGGTTGCCGCTGAGGACCGTCTTGTCGGCGGGGAAGAATTTGTCCATCCCCTCGTAGGCGACGCAGATGCGGCCTGCTCTCTTGGAGAGTATCCTGTTGGTCAGCCCGGCGAAGCTGTTCTGCTCCTGTATCAGGGACGGAATTCCTTTGCGGGTGGCCTGCCAGAGCAGTGGGGCGCTGGCGTATCCGCCCACTCCCACCGCCACGTCCGGCTTGAAGCCGTCGATGATTCTGCCGGCCTTGCACAGACTCGCGGCCAGCTTGAAAGGCAGGCGGAGATCGTTGATTATGTTCTTTACGCTGAGCTGCCTCTGAAGACCCGCTACGGGCAGGCCTTCTATCCTGTAGCCCGCCGCCGGCACTTTCTCCATCTCCATCTTGCCTTCGGCCCCGACGAAGAGGATTTCGGTCTCGGGATTGACTTCCTTGAGCTTGCCCGCGATGGACAGGGCCGGGAAGATGTGGCCTCCCGTGCCGCCGCCGCTGATTATTACCCTGAGTTTCTTATATTTCATAATTCTTCGTCTGAAAGAGTTCCGGATTCGAACGCGTCGAGCTCATCGAGCCCCGCCACGACATTGTCGTGCATCTCCACCAGAGGAGCGGCTTCCCTCGTCTCCTTGGCTATCCTGCGGGCGGCGATGCGGCTGAACGAGAGTATCACCCCGAATGCGACGCAGAAACAGAGGAACGCGCTTGTGCCGTGGCTTACCAGCGGCAGAGTCTGCCCGGTCATCGGGCCGATGTCGGCGTTGACGAACATATGCAGGAAAGCCTGACCTGAGATGAGGATGCAGAGCCCCGCGACGCAGAGCTTGGCATAGAGGTCGCTGCCGCAGCCCCGCACTATGATCGAGCCCCTCGCGAGCAGCGAGATGTAGATGAATATCACCAGCAGCCCTCCCAGCAGCCCGTATTCTTCGATGATGAAGCTGTACATATAGTCTTCGGAATAGTCGGGGACCATATATCTCTGGGTGCTCTGACCGGGGCCCTTGCCCAGAAGCCCGCCCTCGTGGACGGCGATTTTGGCGCTGTACGGCTGTCGCATCGCATCGAGCGCGTCCTGATATTCCACGGTGCCCTTTTTCGCTTCGAGGAACTTCTTCTCCAGGTCTTCGTCCTCGAATATTCGCGAGATGCCGGTCCCGATACGCTTCATATATTTGCCGTCCGAGAGCCGGTAGATGCCCGTGCAGACGCCCACTATCACTGTCCCGCTGAGCAGCAGCAGCGACATATCCCTGAAGTTGCCCCCGCCGAGCAGAATGACAATGAACATTATCCCGCCCACGATGATGGCGCTCGAGTTGCTCCCCAGCAGGATCATCACGAATACGATGAGGAACGGCAGGTAGATGAATATTATCTTCTTCCAGATGTCGCTGAGGCCCTTGCCCGGGAGGCGCTTCTGCTTGAACATATCGATGGCCCAGGCGAGGTACATCACCATCGCCACCTTGACGACTTCGAAGACGTGCAGCTGCACACCCTCCACCGACAGGACGCGGTATGCGCCGTTGATTTCCTGAGCCTGCAGGACGCCCGGGATGTCAACCTTCAGGTCGAGCAGCATCAGCAGGAGGAGCGAGAGCCCGAAGCCCAGCGAGCTGAGGATGCGGAAGAACTTTATGCTCTTGATGTTGTAGAGGATGATGACCAGCGCGAGTCCGGCCCCGACCACCATCAGCTGCTCCTTGACCACGTCAATCCTGGTGGCGCTGCCGCTGAGCAGTCTGGAAGTGGAGGAGAACATACATACGATGGAGATGAGGAAGAGCAGAAGCACGATGATCCAGACCACCTTGTCTCCCTCAAAGCGGTCCGCGAACGTCCAGAACGTGCTTTTCTTCCTTGCCATAATGGTCTATAGATGTCTTACCGCCTGCTTGAACTGCTCTCCGCGGTCTTCGTAGTTCCTGAAGAGATCGAAGCTCGCGCAGCACGGGCTGAGCAGCACCACGTCCCCGTCCCCGGCGAAGCGTGCGGAAGCTTTGACGGCCTGCTCGGCGGAGAGGGTGTCGCAGATTCTGTCCGGCCCCACGATGTCGGCGAAGGCCTTATGTATCTTGGAGTTGTCCACCCCGAGGCAGACGATGGCCTTGACTTTCTCGCGCACGAGAGCGGTGAGGACACTGTAGTCGTTGCCCTTGTCGGTGCCGCCCACGATCCATACCACCGGTCTTGTCTGGCACTCCAGAGCATACCAGGCGGCGTCCACGTTGGTGGCCTTGGAGTCGTTGACATAGAGCACTCCGCCTATGTTCAGCACCGGTTCGAGACGGTGTTCGATAGGGGAGAAGGTCTTGAGCGAGTTGCGTATCACCTCGTCGCTGATGCCGCTCGCCTTGGCGGCGAGAGCCGCGGCCATCGAGTTGTAGATGTTGTGCTTTCCGCCGAGCGCGAGGTCCTTGAGATAGATTTCGGTCTCCTCGTCTTCGTAGCGCAGCACTATGCTTCCGTCGCGCACGAACGCGCCCTGCTCCACTTCCCTTTCCTGGGAGAACGGGAGCATCTTGGCCTGAAGCACTATCTTGCTGAGGTGCCCTATGGTGATAGCGTCGTCGGAGTCGAAGATGAAGCAGTCCTCCGGGCGGAGATTGCGCGTGATGCGGAACTTCGCCTTGACATAGTTCTCCATCTTGTGGTCGTAGCGGTCGAGATGGTCGGGGGTGATGTTGGTGATGATGGCGATGTCCGGGCGGAAATCGTAAGCGTCGTCAAGTTGGAAACTGCTGATTTCCAGCACATAATAGTCGTGCTGCTCGGTCGCGACCTGAAGAGCGTAGCTCTTGCCGATGTTGCCCCCGAGCCCGACGTTGAGCCCGGCCTCCTGCAGCAGGTAGTAGATCAGCGAGGTAGTGGTGGTCTTGCCGTTGGAGCCCGTGACGCAGATTTTCTTCGCGCCGTCGTACCTTGCGGCGAACTCGATTTCGGAGATTATATGCGTCCCCTGCTCCCTGAGCGCCTTTACCATCGGGGCTGTCCCCGGAATGCCGGGGCTCTTGACCACCTCGTCGGCGTTCAGTATTCTGGCCGGGGTGTGGCCTCCCTCTTCATAGGGGATGTCCCATCTGCGCAGGGTCTCCAGATATTCTTCCCCGATGTTGCCGTTGTCGGAGAGGAACACGTCGAATCCCTTGACTTTAGCGAGCACCGCGGCCCCCACGCCGCTTTCCGCTCCGCCCAATATAACTATTCTTGCCATATCTATTGTCTATCTTATCTTCAACAATGCCAATGTGCCCACCGCGAGGAGGATGCCCACAATCCAGAACCGCGAGACGATGCGCGGCTCCGGGATGCCCTGCTTCTGGTAGTGGTGGTGCAGCGGGGCCATCAGGAACACCCTCCTGCCCTCACCGTATTTGCGTTTCGTATGCTTGAACCAGCCTCTCTGGATGATGACGGAGAGGCTCTCGACGAGGAATATCCCGCAGAGCAGAGGCAGCAGCAGCTCCTTGCGGATCAGCACCGCGCTCACCCCGATGACCCCGCCTATCGTGAGGCTGCCCGTGTCGCCCATAAATACCTGTGCCGGGAAGGTGTTGTACCAGAGGAATCCTATCAGCGCTCCGACGAATGCCGACATAAATATCGCCACCTCGCCCGAACCTGCTATGTACATAATGTTCAGATAATGCGAATTGAGGGCGTCGCCCCCCAGCCAGGCCATCACTCCGATGGCGATGCCGACGATGGCCGATGTGCCCGCCGCAAGCCCGTCCATCCCGTCGGTCAGGTTGGTGCCGTTGGAGCAGGCCAGAATCACCAGTATGATCATTATCATATAGATGGCCCAGGAGCAGTAAACCCCGAGCTGCCCCTTGAACGGGGAAAGCCACGAGTAGTCGAATTCGTGCGCCTTGACGAACGGAATCGTGGTCACGAGGTTGTCGGAGTGGATGTCCGGGCTGATGCAGACCGTCAGCGCGATGAGCAGGCCGAGCCCGAACTGGAGCACCAGCTTGCCGTGCTCGCTGAGCCCCTCCTTGCGGTGCTTGAACACCTTGATGTAGTCATCGGTGAAGCCTATCGCCCCGCACCACAGTGTGGTGATTATCAGGAGGATGCTGTAGATGTTGTCCAGTTTGCAGACCAGCAGCGCGCTTCCCAGCAGCGCGGCGATGATGATGACCCCGCCCATAGTGGGCGTGCCCTTCTTCTGCATCTGTCCCTCCAGCCCGAGGTCGCGTATGGTCTCCCCGATCTGGTGACGCTGAAGTACCTTGATTATCTTGCCTCCGGCGATAAAGGCGATCAGCAGGCTTATCACGAAAGCGAGCATCGCCCTGAACGAGAGGTAGTTCATCAATCTCAATCCGGGCAGGTCAAGTCCGAGACTGCCGAGCCATTCTGAAAGGTGATACAGCATTACTTTATGGTTTTGAACACGTCGTTTACTATTTCTCTCTCATCGAAATGGGACTTCACCCCGCCCAGTATCTGGTAGGTCTCGTGACCCTTGCCGGCGAGCAGGACGGTGGAGCCCTGCGGGGCGAGCATTATCGCCGTGCGTATAGCTTCCCGGCGGTCCGGGATGCTGACGGTCTTGGCGAGCCCGTCCGGAGTGAGGCCGGCCCTGATGTCGCCGATGATGTCCTCCGTGCGCTCCGAGCGGCTGTTGTCGGAAGTCAGGAAGATTCTGTCGGCGTATCTGCCCGCCACCGCGCCCATTTCGGGACGCTTGCTGCGGTCGCGGTCTCCGCCGCAGCCGAAGAGGCAGATGAGTTCTCTGCCCGGAGATATGTCGCGCAGGGTCTTCAGCACATTCTCGAGAGCGTCCGGGGTGTGGGCGTAGTCGATGACGACGTTGACTCCCCTCGGGCCGTTCATCGTCTCCAGTCTGCCCTTGGCCGGGCTCAATTTGGAAATCGCTATCAGAGCCTCCTCCGGGGCGATTCCCAGTTCCACGGCGGCGGAGTAGATTGCAAGGATGTTGTAGGCGTTGTGCGCCCCGATGAGCCTCGTCCAGACATCAGTCCCGTCGATGCGGAGCTGCATCCCCTCGAAGCTCTCCTCCAGCAGTCTGCATCTGTGGTCAGCGATGCCCCTGCAAGAGTATGTGACCACTCTGGAGGGCGTGTTCTGCACCATTATCATTCCGTTGCGGTCGTCGATGTTGGTGAGCGCGACGGCGCTCTTCGGGAGCGAGTCGAAGAATCTCTGCTTGCAGCGCAGGTAATTGGCGAATGTCTTATGGTAGTCGAGGTGGTCGTGGGTGAGGTTGGAGAATATTCCAAGCGTGAATTCGAGCCCGTCGATTCTCCTCTGGTCCACCCCGATGGAGCTGACTTCCATAAAGCAGTATTCGCAGCCCTCTTCGACCATCTCGCTCAGCAGTGAGTTGACGGTGACCGGGTCGGAGGTGGTGTTGGCGGTCGCGACTTCGCGTGAACCCACGTAATTGGCTATGGTGGAGAGCAGTCCGCATTCGTGGCCGAGGCTGCGGAAGAGATTGTAGAGCAGGGTCGCGGTGGTCGTCTTGCCGTTGGTGCCGGTAATCCCGACCAGCTTGAGGCGGCCGCTCGGGTGGGAGTAGAACTTGTCTGCGGCGAGCGCTACCGCGAGTCTGCTGTCCTCGACGCTCACCGAGCAGCCCCCGAACTCGGGGCACTCTCCCTCACACATCACCGCAGCCGCCCCCGAGGCTATGGCTTCGCCGATGTGGGCGCGGCCGTCGTTGCCGCAGCCGGTGACCGCGACGAAGAGGCTGCCCGGACGGACTTTGCGCGAGTCGTTCGTGATGCCCGCAATCTCGACCCCGACATCTCCTCTCGTCGAGACTGCTCCGCAGCCCTCAATTATTTCTTTAAGTTTCATTTCGCTTTGCGTATCTTCTCCCGGAAGTACGGGTCCATATTGTAAACATTGTCTATCACCGTGCGTATCGCTCTGGCCGGGATTCCGCCGCCCTGGAACTGCTTTCTGGTCGGCTTGGAATACACCATACAGATGATGCTGTACTGCGGGTCTTCGGCGGGGAAGAAGCCCACGAAAGTGCCCTGGTAAATCTTGCGTCCGGAAGCGTCCTCGTAGCGTCCGTTTCCGAAAGTGCCGAATGAGGTGCCGGTCTTGCCCGCCACCGAGCACTTCGCGCCCTTGAGCCTGCGCGCCGTGCCTTCCTCGGTGACGGCCTTGAGGGCGCGGGTCACGGTGTCGGCTACCGCCCGCGAGCAGACCGCCGAGTTGAGGATGCTCTCGCCGCGCCGGCTGACCACCCGTCCGTCCTCTTCGATGTGCTCCACCAGATAGGGCTTCATCATACGGCCCTTGTTGGCGATGGCGTTGTAGAAGGTCAGTATGTGGAGCGGAGTCTCTTCCGTGCTGTAGCCGAACGCGATGGAGCCCAGGTCGGTGTCGGTCCAGTATCTCGTGCCGGGACTCGGGACGGTCGGGGTCTGCAGACCGTCGAGGTCGAAGTCGAAAGCCTCGCCGAGCTTGTAGGTGTAGATGTTGGAGAGGAACTTCTCCGTTTTCTCCAGCCCCTTGCCCTTGCCGGCGGACTTGTCGCGTCCGTAGTTCTTGACCGCAAGGGTCGCGAAGACATAGTTGGAGGATATCTTGAATCCGTCGATGACACTGATTCTGTTGGTGCGGTGCTGCGCGGCGAACTCGGGGATATGCCTGTCCTTGATGGTCGTGCCCTCCACGTTGCCGTTTGTCGCCGGGAGGGTCTCCTCAAGGCTCTTTATATAGCCGTCGTTGAGCACCGACAGCAGGGTCACGGTCTTGAAGACCGAACCCGGCTCTGCCTTGCGCCCGATGGCGACGTTCTGAATCTCGGCGAAGCGGCCGCTCGAAGCGTCGCGCACGAGGTTGACCATCGAGCGTATGGCTCCGCTGCGGGTCTCCATCATCACGAGGCAGGCCCCTTCGAGGTCTTCCTCGCCTTCTATCTGCTCGCGCAGAGCCCTGTCGGAGAGCTCCTGATAGTCGATGTTGAGCGTGGTCACGAGATCCTGTCCGTCGGTGGCCTTGACATAGCTGCTGTCGCTGTTGACGATGCGTCCGTTGTCGCTCTTGCGGAGGTATTCGCGTCCTTCCCTGCCGTGGAGCACATAGTCGAATTTGCCTTCCAGACCGATATGGGTGTTGCCTACGTCCGACTTGTTGTTGCGCACGAAGCCTATGGTCCGCCGGGCAAGCTCGCCGTAAGGGTACTGGCGGATGTTCTCCTGCTCCACAATCATCCCGCTGCGGTAGCGGCCCTCGCGGAAGAGCGGGAGGGAGATGATGCGGTTGTAGGCGTTGCGGTCCACCTGATGGCCTATCCGGAGGTATTTCCTGCCCTCCCGGCGGCCTTTGACTATCATATTGTAGAACTGGTCCGCGCTCTTGCCCGGGAACTCTTCGGCGAGTCCCGCCGCGAGGCCCCGCGCCTTGTCGAGCCATTCCTGCTCCTGCTGCGGAGAGTTGGTCTCCTTGCGCACGGTGCAGTCCATATAGAACTGATACATAGGGCAGGAGATTGCGAGCAGCCGCCCCTGCGAGTCGAATATCTTCCCGCGCTCCGGCTCGATGAGCCTGACGGAGCTTGACGGGGTGAGGGCGGAGGTGATCTTCAGGTCCGGCTTGAAGAAAATCTGTATGCAGGCGATGCGCACGACGAGGGCCACCGATGCCAGCAGCATCAGTACATAGAGAATATAGAGCACCACCCCTATACGGTCTCTGCCTTTTTTCTTTGTCTGCGCGTCCGTGTTCATCTCTGCATCATTGCGGCGGGCTTCTGCGCTTCACCCGTTTCCGATCCCATTTCCTTGAGCCTGCTCTCCACGGCGGACCGTCCCGTGGCCTTGGCTATATCGTAGTATTTCTGTGAGTTGGCTATCTCCAGCTCCTTCAGCGTCGCCTTGTTGGCTTCCACTTTCGCCATAGTAGTCTCGATGGAGAGGCTGATCCAGATGACCATCGCGAAGAGGAAGAAAGTGTAGATGATGTGGATGAAATACCTGCCCACATTGAGCCTGAGCAGGAACTCTCCTTTCATCACCGCCGTGAAGATGTTCTTCAGCAGCACGCTTATGTCCGACAGCTTCCACTTCTTCATAGCTTCTCGGCGATTCGGAGCTTGGCGCTGCGTGCGCGGGTGTTGCTCCCGATTTCACTTTCTTCGGGCAGTATCGGCTTGCGGTTGACCGCCTTGAGCGGGGAGAGGCTGCGCCCGAAACCGTCTTTGTTCTCCACCCCGTCGGTGCGGCCGCTGCGGATGAAGTTCTTGACCATCCTGTCCTCGAGCGAGTGGTAGGTGATCACGACCAGCCGCCCTCCTTTCCGGAGAGAGGCGGTGGCCCCTTGCAGGAACTTCTCCAGAGAGCGCATCTCATCGTTGACCTCGATACGGAAGGCCTGATAGACCTTGGCGAGATATTTATGTTCGGCGAATGAGGGCAGGGCAGGGGAGATGGCGGAGTGGAGATCGTCGGTTGTGAGAATCGGGGCGCTGCTGCGGGCCGCGACGAAAAGCTGCGCGAGCCTGCGGGCGTCTTCCACCTCTCCGTAGAGGCGGAGTATGCGTTCCAGATTCTCCTGCGTATAAGAATTGACGATGTCCGCGGCCGTCTTGCCGCCCTGCGCGTTCATCCGCATATCCAGCGGGGCGCTGTAGCGGAAGGAGAAGCCGCGCTGAGCAGTGTCGAACTGGTGCGAACTGACCCCGAGGTCGGCGAGAACCCCGTCCAGGGAGTCGAAACCTTCCTGTGCCCCGTAAAGGAGAACATAATTGTGTATAAACCTGAAATTGTTGTGTATCAGAGTGAATCGCGGGTCGTCCGGGGCGTTGGAGAGAGCGTCCGCATCGCGGTCGAAGGCGAAGAGCCGGCCCTTGCCGGAGAGTCTGCCGAGGATTTCCCTGCTGTGGCTGCCGCCGCCGAAAGTGGCGTCGGCATAGCGCCCGTCCGTATTTTGCACGAGCTCGTCCACGCTGCGGTATAAGAGTACAGGGTTGTGATATTCGCTCATCGCTCCTCCCCCTATCTTGAGGAGAGGCTTTCCGCTATGGCAATGAATTCTTCGTTTGAGAGTGCCGAGGAGTCATAGTTCTCTTTGGCCCAGATCTCGATCTTGAAATCATTGCCGGAGAAAACCACTTCCCTGTTCACACCTATCGAACCCAGGAGTCTGCGGTCGATCGAGATGCGGCCGAACTTAGGATCCGGCTCCACCACGTCGCGCCCCCGCATATATTCTCTCCAGAATGTCGCGTGCTGTCTATTGAAGGTGAGGTCAAGACTGGACTTCAATTCTCCCGACTGCCGTTCCCACTCCTGTATCGTGTACATCTCAAGGCAGGGTTCGAACAGATTCTTCTTGACCACGAACCTGAGGTCACTTCCCGGCGGAAACGCCGCCTTGAGCGGCGCGGGGAAGACGAGTCTCCCCTTGTCGTCCAGCCTGGCGGTGTATTCTCCGATGAAAGTGACCATTTTTCAATTCTTATACGCAGGGGTCAAAGTTAAGCAAAATTTTACATTTTCTTACATTCTGTTCCATTTTTTTACACTTGCCGTCTTCGGCGGAGCTGTGGAGGACGAGTGCGGGCCGGATTGTTGGATTTGTCGAAGAATATATATACATTTGCAGGATTTATAGTTACTGAATGAAATTCTTCGGAAGAGCTGTTGCCGTGTTGCTGTCGTCGCTTTCCCTCCTTTCCTGTACGAAAGAGGGAAATGTCATATATGTGGACCCTGACGGGGAGGAGGAGATATGCGACCTGGTCTATTTCGTCACCCGCAAGGGGGCTCTGGGCGATGTGGGCTATATGGACGATATGTACCGGGGCGTGGTGCGGGGAGCGCAGAGCTGCGGCCTTATGCACTCTCTCGTGGAACTCCCGTCCGACACCCTGAAGGCCGTCTCCACCATAGAATATATGCTGGACTATATGCAGAATGAAGAGCCCGGGCGCAAGGCGCTGATAGTCCTTGCCAACGACAGTCTGGAGCCGCTGCTCCACGAATACGAGTCCCTGCTCAAGAAAGCCTCCAACGTGGATTTCCTGCTCGCCGAGTCGGACGATGAGACTCTGCCCGCATACACGATGAGAATTACCCAATACGGAATATATTATCAGGCCGGCAGGCTTGTCGCCGACGGACTTGACGAAGTGGACAAGCTGCTGATAGCGAGCGCCAATCCGAACACCCCCGGACTGGACGAGATGCTCCAGGGGTTCTCGGACGGCATAGCGGCGGGCCGCCCGGACGTCGACATCACCGACATCAGCTTCTCCGAGACCACCGGCGGCTACGACGACGCTTCGACGGCTTACCGGATGTCCTACTCTCTGGACGGACAGTTCGGTCTGGTGCTCCCGTTCTGCGGAGGCACGGCGCAGGGATTTTTCCGTTACAACAGGGAGAACCCGGACAGTTTCTACACCCTCGGCGTAGATTGCGATATGCAGCTCTATTCCCCGAGAGTGCCGTTCTCCATAGTCAAAAAGATCGGTGACGCGATGCAGGACTGGATTTACGACTGGTGGCAGGGGGAGGAAATGCCTGCCCATCAGGTGCTGGACCTGTCTTCGGGCTATTCGGAGATAGTGGTCTCCGATGCATATAAAGGCCGCCTGGACGGCATAGCCGGAAAATATTACGGCAAGGCGCTGGAGGAGGAGCGGAAATATGAGGGCCGATAGACTGCTTGCGCTGCTGGGCGCTCTGGCGCTGTGCCTGCTCACCGCCTGCGTCAAGGAGGGCGACAGGATAGAGTATATCTCCAAGTACAAGACGACACAGTACAACATAGCCGTGGTGCTGCCTATGTACGAGAGCGGGGAATATGCGGCGCACCTTGAGAATATCGCCGGCAGCGCCCTCTACAATATGCGCAAGGCGCAGAGGCATCTGTGCGAGGCGGGGGACACTCTGGGAGTGGACCTCAACATAGAGTGGTACGACGAAGACGGCGTGGATCTGGATTCCCTTTCCGCCGCGCTTGCCTCCCGGGGGGATCTGCTGCTTGTCGTCGGGCCTCTGCGCAACCGCAACGTGGATGTGGTGGCGCGAGCCTGCAAGAGCTTCGGCAAGCCGATGATCGTGCCGGGCGCGAGCAGCGAGAACGTCATCCGCCGCTACGCCGTCACCAAGTCGGGCGACAAGGCCGAGAAGCCGTTCCTGTGGTCGCTCTGCGAGACCGACGTCAGCCAGAGCGAGGCTTTGCTCGCAAAGGCTTGGGAATCGGGAGCGAAGAGCGTGGCGCTGCTGACCCCCGACGACGAATACGGGCAGACATTCTACGAGTGGGTGCCGTTCCTCGCCACCGAACTGGGGTTGGAACTGTCCGCCGATAACATTTACCAATACACCGACGACCTTGCGGACAATGCCGCGAACGCCCTGAAGTCCGGGGTGGACTGCCTGATATGCGCGGTCAACTCGGCCAAGGACGCACAGACCGTGTTGGAAGAGCGGAAGCGGCTCGGGGACAAGACTCCCCGGATACTCTTCTCCAACGGGGCTCTCTCCGCCTATCTCCTGCAGCTCGGCGCACTCGCCGAGGGCGCGGAGGGCGTGGCGCAGTATGCCGACCCGTCCACAGGCTTCCAGATAGCCTATGAGGAGAAGTACGGCTACTCTCCCGCAGGGGCCGAGGCGCAGGTATATGACGCCCTGCTCCTCGCCGGCATCACGGCATTTGTCAAGAACCATCTCGCGGAGGAGACCGACGCCAACGAGATCATCCGACGGGTCACCTCCCTCGGGGAGGAGCCCTACCCGGTATGGAGCGAGCTGGGGATGCGGTCTCTGCTGGCCCTGCTTGCCGGCGGAGAGAACTATGTCAAGCTGGTCGGCGCGAGCGGAGTGCTGCGCTTCGACAGCGAAGCCTGCACGAGTCTTCTGCAAAGCACCTATGTCCACTGGATGGTGTATGACGGCAAGTTCGTCACCCTCGACTATATGAGCAGCGACGGCAGCAAGCGCACCGCCTCCACCCTCGCTTCCTGGAACTGGAAAGTCCGGGTGATGGAAGACATCGAGGACGAGGACAGTCCCGTCGAATACGGCGAGCTCGACGACTGCAGGGCGATACTGGTGCAGGGTTCGAGCGGCTGGGCCAATTACCGCCACCAGGCCGACGTGCTCAATGTCTACCGTATGCTCAAGCGCAACGGCTGGGACGACGAGCATATCATCCTCATCGTCTCCGACGAGCTTGCGGACAATCCTAAGAACGCCTTCAGCGGCGAAGTCCGCTGCTCCACCTACGGGGAAGACCTCTATCAGGGGGCGGTCATCGACTACAGCACCGACAGCCTGAGCGTCAGCGACATCTCCGACATACTGCTGGGCAGGAGCAGTGCGCACCTGCCTGTGGTGCTCAATTCCACGGAGAATACCAATGTGCTGCTCTTCTGGAGCGGTCACGGCTGTCTTGCGAGAGGCAGGAAGCCCAACGGCTTCGTGTGGCGCGACGGAAACGACATCTTCTCGGCGGAGGACTTCCGTCAGACTCTCGAGCAGATGTCCTCCGGACAGCGCTACCGCAAGATGCTTATGTTACTTGAACCCTGCTATTCACGGAATATGGCTCTTCAGGCCAAGGGCATACCCGGCATCCTCGGTGTCGCGAGCGCGGGGGAGGGCGAATCGTCATTTGCCGACTTCCACTCCGCCGAGCTCAACATATGGATGAGCGACCGTTTCTCCAACAATCTGGTGAACACGCTTTCCGACAAGCCCGACCAGACATACAGGGAACTATATGAGTACCTATATACCCACACTCTCGGGTCGCACGTCTATGTGGAGAATTCGTATCTGTTCGGAAATCTCTGCAAGATGAGCCCGGATGAATTTGTATATCAATCCAATTAACTTATAAAGATGAAAAAAATCAACTACCTGCTTTTGCTCCTGTCCGTGGCGGCGGGAATGTTCGCTTTCGCATCCTGCCAGAAAGCTGATCCGGACGTCCTTGACGACGACGATATCGTGGTCGAGGTGAGCGATATTCAGTGCTATACGGCCGAAGAACTGGCGGACAAGGTGTTCGGGCCGGAGGGCTCCAATGACGACGAGACGATGGCGGAAGCCCGCGAAAACTTTCTGAAGCGCGCCAAGGAAAAGGAAGCCGCACTTCAGGAGGAATATGGCGCCAACGGCTTGGCGCTTATGTGGATCAGCTGCGACTACAAATACTTCAGCACGGATGTGGCCGGGGAAGAGATAGTGCTTTCCGCAAGGGTGGCCTGGGGCGGATACTGGTTCTTCGGTATGCACCATCTGGATCCGGACAACATCTACCTTCTCGAGCACTACACCATCACCTCCAATGCCGAGTGCCCTTCGGTGGACGGTTCCACAGACTGCTGCCTTGTCACCGGAGACAACCTGCTCGTGATGCCCGACTATATCGGCTACGGCGCCTCCAGGGACAGGGTACATCCGTATCTGAACCACGAAATCGCGGCCATCAATTCCATCGACGCCCTTAAATCCGCCATCAAGGTATGGAAGAGGAACGGCTCCGGCACTCTGGAAAATGACTGGAAGCTCTATGTTCTGGGCGCATCCCAGGGGGCGAGCAACGCCCTTGCGGTGCACAAATATTTCGACACCCACGACGATCTGGCGAGTGAGTGGCGCTTCGACTACTCCTACTGCTGCTGCGGCGCATATGACCCGGCCCTCACTATGAACACCTACTACGAATGGGGCAAGACCGCATATATCGGAGCGATTCCTATGACCATCAAGTCTATGATCGTGAGCTACCCTGAGATTCTGTCCGCCTATAAGGAGGAGGATTTCTACAGCGAGAAATACCTTGAAATCAAGGATCAGGTCGACGAGATCCTCGCGGGGAAGGAACATAATACCGAGCAGCTCAACAACAAGATGAAAGAACTCCTCGGCACACAGAATCCTACGCTTGAGGATATCCTCAGCAAAGATGCCCTCGACAAGGAGTCGGACCTCTGCAAGGCGTTCTTCGAGTGTCTGGAGAAGAACAACCTGACCGTCGGCTGGACACCGAAGCACAAGATCAAGCTTTATGCGACCCCGAACGACGACATCGTGCCGTATGCCAATACCGAGGCCGTGCAAAAAGCGTTCGGAGACAAGGTGACGGTCAAGATGGACTACTGGAAGAGAAAGCACGTCGCGTGCTGCACCACCTGGTATCTCTCCCTGTCCCTCTCCTGGTGGTGATGCCCGAAATCGGATAAATAATAAAATTCCGCTATATTTGTAATTCGTGTCCTGAGCCGTTCGGGGCACGAATATGTAGTATGTACAGTGTCAATGATTTTTCGAGGCTGGAGCTGAGTCTCCCCGGATGCAGAAGCAACTACCGCTACTTCCGCTCCCTGCTCAGACCGTCCACCCGTCTGCTCGTGCTGGTCAAGGCCAACGCCTACGGACACGGGGCGGTGGAGTTCGCCTCGATGCTGCAGGCGGAGGGGGCCGACTGTCTGGCGGTAGCCCTGCCGGTCGAGGGGATGGAACTCCGCGCCGCCGGCATCTCGCTGCCCATACTCGTGCTCACCGCCGGTACGGACTTCTTCCCGGAGATCATAGACAACCGTCTGGAGCCAGGCATCCCCAACCTCTACACCCTCGAAGCGCTATGCGGGACACTGCGGGAGCGGGGGATAAAGGATTTCCCCATACATATCAAGCTCGACACCGGGATGCACAGGCTCGGATTTATGACTTCCGAAATTCCCGCCCTGCTCGATTTCCTCCGGGAACATCCCGAAGTGCGGGTCAAGTCGATATATTCGCACCTCGCGGCGGCGGAAGACCCGACGGAGGACGCGTTCACCCTCGCCCAGATAGGGATGTTCTCCGCCAATGCGGGCAGCATCACGGACTCTCTCGGGTATAAGCCGATGTGGCATATACTCAACTCCGCCGGCATCGAGCGCTTTCCTCAATACCAATTCGATATGGTACGGCTCGGGATAGGCATCTACGGCATCAGCGCACTCCCCGGAGTGAAGCTCGCCCCGGTGGCATCGCTCAAGGTCAAAGTACTGCAGGTCAAGACTCTGACCAGACCCGAAGACACCATCGGCTACGGACGGCACGGACACGTCGCCCCGGGCGGGACGGTCATCGCCACGATTCCCGTGGGCTATGCCGACGGCATCGACAGGCATCTGGGCTGCGGCGCGGCTTCGTTCAGCGTAAACGGGCACAGAGCCCCCACGATAGGCAATATCTGTATGGATATGTGTATGCTGGACGTCAGCGGCATCGACGTCAAGGCCGGTGACACCGTGACGATATTCGGCTCCGACCCGACCGTCTCCGAGCTTGCAGGCATACTGGGCACGATTCCATACGAGATATTGACCTCCGTGCCGAGAAGAATAGAAAGAATAATAACACGATAAGGATTATGAAGAGAACCACCGTCACCATCATCGCCCTCGCGCTGCTCTGCCTCTGCGCGGCGGCACAGCAGAAAGGGAGCATCACCTCCGAAATGCTCGGACAGATCGAGAAAGGCTACAGCGGCACCGCGTCCGACAAGGCCATCCGCAACGCGCTCAACACGGCTTCCGTAGCGGTGCTCGCCGCCAATGCCGACAACGCCGCTATGATCGACACCGAATTCTCCGACCGCGTGAAGACGGTAGGCATCACCGACCAGAAGTCCTCCGGCCGCTGCTGGCTCTTCACCGGGCTCAATGTCCTGAGGGCCGCCGCCATCGAGAAATACAATCTTGGAGACTTCCAGTTCTCGCAGTCCTACTGCTTCTTCTGGGACCAGCTGGAGAAGGCGAACCTCTTCCTTCAGGCCGTGATTGACACGCGTGAGAAGAGTTTCGATGACCGCGAAGTGGATTGGCTCTTCTCCAACCCGCTCAGCGACGGGGGCACTTTCACCGGAGTGGCGAATCTCGTCACCAAATACGGTCTCGTGCCGTCGGGCGTGATGCCGGAGAGCTATGCGGCCAACAACACCTCGGCCCTTACCGCCCAGCTCAAGACCCTCCTTCGCAAGGACGGCCTCCGTCTCCGCGAAACCCCGTCGGGAGTGAAGAAGAAGGATATCCCATCATATCTCGAGTCGCAGAAGATCGAAATGCTGAAAGACGTCTACCACGTGCTCGCCCTCGCTTATGGCGTACCTCCCAAGAGTTTCGAATGGAAGGGGAAGACCTACACTCCGGTGGAGTTCTACAACGAGCTCCTCGGCTATGACCTGGAGGGCGGATACGTGATGCTGATGAATGACCCGTGCCGCGAATACGGCAAGGTCTACGAGATACAGTACGACCGCCACACCTACGACGGGCAGAACTGGCTCTATGTCAACCTCCCTGTCGAGCGTATCAAGGAGATGGCGATAGCCTCCATCAAGGCGGGCAAGGCGATGTACTTCTCCTGCGACGTGGCCAAGTATCTCAACCGCACCAACGGAGTGGCCGACCTCCGCAACTATGACTACGAGTCCCTGCTCGGAGTGGATCTCGCGATGGACAAGAGGTCGAGGGTGATGACGCACGCGAGCGGTTCTTCCCACGCGATGACGCTCATCGCAGTGGACATCAAGGACGGAGTGCCGCAGAAGTGGATGGTGGAGAACAGCTGGGGCCCGTCATCCGGCTACAAGGGCAATATCATAATGACAGACGAGTGGTTCGACGAGTATATGTTCCGTCTCGTGGTGGAGAGGCAGTTCGTGCCTGAAGATGTGCTGAAGATGCTGGAACAGAAGCCTGTGCAGCTGCCGGCCTGGGACCCTATGTTTCTCGGCGAAGAATAATCTCCTCCGAGCGTGAAGCCTTTTCTCAAGCAGGTAGCGGAGCATTACTATGCTCAGGGGGGAGTGGAGCGGCTCTGCTTCATCTTCCCGAACAGGCGTGCCGACGCGTTTTTCCGGAAGTATCTTGGGGAGTGTGTGGCGGAGAGCCGACAGAGCCTGATGGCCCCCTCCGTCTATACGATGAAGGACTTCTTCTATGCCGCCTCCTCTCTCGGGGAAGCCGACCAGATTACCCTGCTGCTGGAGCTGTACGGGCATTACAGCGCCCTCAACCCGTCGCACGAGAGTCTGGACGAGTTCATATTCTGGGGCGGAGTGCTGCTCTCGGACTTCAACGACATAGACAAATATCTGGTCAAGGCGGAGTCGCTCTTCGCCAACGTCGCCGACCTGCGCGGGATGCAGGACGACTACTCCTATCTGGACGGGAAGCAGCGTGAGGCCATAGCCAGATTCATCTCCCACTTCCGCACCGGAGGCCGCTACAAGGACGAATTCCGCCGCATCTGGGACATACTGCTGCCCCTCTACAAGTCTTTCAACGAGGCTCTGGAGGCCAAGGGGCTTGCCTATGAGGGCAAGGTGTACCGCAGCCTTGCCGAGAGGCTCGCGGAAGAAAGCGTAGCCGACGTGCTGTCCGGGGCTTTCGGGGACAGGGTGGACAAGTTCGTCTTCGTCGGGCTCAATGCGCTCAACGAGTGCGAGAAGCGCCTGCTGCGCAAGATGCGCGACGCCGGACTCGCGGAGTTCTGCTGGGACTATGTCAGTCCCCAGATACGTGCCCCGCACAACAGGTCTTCGTTCTTTATGGCGGACAATGTGCTGGAGTTCCCGCAGGCGTTCACGCCCGAGGGGGGAGTGTCCGTCCCCGAAATCAATGTCCTCAGCGTGCCGTCCGCAGTAGGTCAGGCCAAGCAGCTTCCCTCGATACTCGACTCCCTCGGCGCTTCGGGCATAGAGACCGCCGTGGTCCTTCCGGACGAGAACCAGCTCCTGCCTGTGCTCAACTCCATTCCCGAGCGCATTGCGGACATCAACGTCACTATGGGATACCCGATGCGCGGGAGCAGCCTGTGGACGCTGATGAACGACATAGCCGCTCTCCAGATGCACCTCAGGCAGAAGGACGGGCAGTGGTACTTCTACCACAAGCAGGTCTGGGCGATATTCTCCAACAGCATATTTAAATGCGTGATTTCCGAGGCTGGGCTGGAAACCGTCGCCAAGGTCAAGAAAGCCGCCAGATACTATGTGCCGCAGTCGGAGCTGTCCTCGGACAGGGTTCTGGAACTGATCTTCCGTCCGGTCGTGACTCTGGCTTCGCAGGCCGATGCGGAGACGGTGAGGAAGATAGGCGAATATCAGCGGGAAATCATCTCCGGCATCGCCCCCGCGCTCAAGGGCGTGCCGGATATGGCGATGGAGCTGGATTTCGCAAAGGAATATTATCTCGGTATCGGGCGGCTGATGCAGCATACGCTCCCCGTGCTGCCCCTGACCTGGTTCCGCCTCGTGGAGAAGCTGGTCGGAGGCGCTGCCGTGCCGTTCAAGGGCGAGCCGCTCAACGGCCTCCAGATAATGGGGCCGCTGGAGACACGCGCCCTCGATTTCGACAATCTTGTCATCCTCAACTGCAACGAAGGGGTATTCCCGCGCCGCAGCGTGTCGGCATCGTTCATCCCGGCAGAGCTCAGACGCGGCTTCGGCCTGCCCACATACGAGTATCAGGATGCCGTGTGGGCCTACTACTTCTACCGTATGATACAGCGTCCCGCCAAAGTGTGGATGCTCTACGATTCCACGACCCAGGGGCTGCGCAACGGGGAGGAGAGCCGCTACATAAAGCAGCTGGAGCTGGACTTCGGACTGAAGCTCGGGCGCTATGTGGCCCAGGCCCCGATATCCAAGCACATAGTCCCGGACGGCATCCCCAAGACGGAGGAGGACATAAGATACCTCCGGGAGGAGAAGCCTCTCTCCGCAAGCGCACTTGAGAACTATCTCGACTGCCAGGCCAAGTTCTATTACGGCACCGTCAAGGGCCTCAGGGGAAAGGACGAAGTGGCCGAATATATGGACGGGGGCAAGATAGGGACCGCCTTTCACGGGACTATGCAGACTCTCTACACCGTGCCGTCAGGCTCAGTGGGCAGGGAGTATCTCAAGTCCCTGCTCTCCT
The DNA here is from genome assembly GCA_963661285.1 of Bacteroidaceae bacterium. Taxonomy (GTDB): domain Bacteria; phylum Bacteroidota; class Bacteroidia; order Bacteroidales; family UBA932; genus Cryptobacteroides. The sequence continues at coordinate 77,567 of CAVLBF010000001.1, forward strand.
CGGGGAGGATTGCGGAGGAGGTCCGTGCCCAGGTGCTCGCGCAGACCAACAGCTTCGAGGTCCGGGGGCGCGACCTCGTCTATGAGGATATGATATGCCGCTATGTCCATAAAGCGGTCGAGAAGGACATCGCCCTTATGGACAGCCGGGGCATAGGCGAGATACGGATACTCGGACTGGAGAAGTATTGCGAGACCGGAATCGGCGGTTTCCGCTTCAGGGGATTTATCGACCGGCTGGACAGTCTCGCTCCCGGAGAAGTCAGAGTGGTGGACTACAAGACCGGCAAGGTGACTGACGACGACTACTGCATCAGCGATGAGAACGCCGCCGATGTGGTGGATAAACTCTTCGACCCCGACAGCAGTGACAAGCCCGAAATCGCTTTCCAGGTCTATCTTTACGACCGCTTCGTAAGGGAAGACCCGAAATATGCGGGGCTCGCGATAAGCAACTCCATCTACCAGCCCATAGGCCTCTTCTCCAGGGAGGTCGAGTGCTATCCTCTGTCCGAGGAGTTCTACTCGCTTATGGGAGACGCTCTAGAGCGTCTTCTCATTGAGATTGCGGACCTCTCGCTGCCTTTCACCAGGACTTCCGACGTCAACGGGGTCTGCAAATATTGTGATTTCAAAACTCTCTGCGGACGATGAAGATACTCAAGGCCAGCGCCGGTTCGGGCAAGACCTACCGGCTTTCGAAGACGTACCTCGAGCTTCTGCTCGGCGAGCGTGCCTCTGATGATGCATATCGCCACATCCTCGCCGTGACGTTCACCAACAAGGCCACCGCAGAGATGAAGAGCCGCATCGTGAGGGACCTCGCCGTCCTTTCGGAAACCGACGCGAGGGCAAGGCGAGTGCTGCGGAAGATGCTGCACGACTACGGCGCATTCTCTGTCAGCACGATAGACAAGTTCTTCCAGCAGACGCTTAAGGCGTTCTCACGGGAGATCGGCCAGTTCGCCGACTACCAGATAGAGCTCGACAAGGACTCCCTCATCAGGGAGACGATGGACCGCATCCTCGACTCGATGACCTCTGAGAGCAAGGAACTGCTCGAATGGCTCAAGTCCTATGTCTCCGAGTGCCTCGGCGAGGGGGTCAAACCCAAGAGCCTCGACCGCCAGCTCTACGAGATAGGAAGTCAGCTCAAGTCAGAGGGACACCGTATCCAGGCAGAGAAATACGGCATAGACGACATCTCCCACTTCAGCCCGGAGCGGCTGTCCAAGGTGCGCAAGGAGTGCTCCCGCATCATCCGGGACTTCAGCGCCAGGGCGCGCGAGGCCGGAGTCAAAGTGGAGAACGGCATCAGAATCAAGCCGATAGGCAAGCGCCTTCTCGCGAAAAATCCCGCTTTCGCGGAATACGTCGAGCGGGAATACCCGCGCTACCTCACCGCCTATATCATCTACGGGAACAGTTTCAGCCTGGGACTGGCTGGAGAATTCTACCGCACGTTCGACGCCCTCCTCAAGGAGAAGAACCTGATGTGCATCGACGACTCCAACACCATCCTGAGGGACATCATCAACGGTTCGGACGCCCCGTTCGTCTACGAGAAGCTGGGCGTGCGATACGAACACTTCCTGCTCGACGAGTTCCAGGACACCTCCAACATACAGTGGCAGAACTTCCTGCCGCTGCTGCGCGAGAGCGAATCCAAGGCAGCGCCCGACACGGGCTCGGTCGGAAGTCTGATAGTGGGCGATGTCAAGCAGAGCATCTACCGCTTCCGCGATTCGGACTGGAGTCTGCTGGGGCGCGGCGTGCAGCAGCAGTTCCCTCAGGCCGACATCGAGACTTTGGACTGCAACTGGCGCAGCGCGCGAGAGGTGGTTCGGTTCAACAATGCCTTCTTCACCCACGCGGCCTCCAGACTCGGTGTCGGAGATATCTATTCGGATGTCAGCCAGAAGGTCAAGACCACGGAGACGCAGGGCGGCTATGTCAGGGTGAGCTTCTGCGATGAGCAGATGGAGGAGATACTCGCCTCCGTCGCCCGGGCGCGGGAGAACGGCGCGCTTTGGGGGGATATCGCCATCCTCGTCCGCACCAACAGCTGCGGGGCGGAGATTGCCGACTATCTGATAGACAAGTCTATACCGGTGATTTCGGACGACTCGCTCAATATGAAGTCGTCCTCTGCGGTGCGCCGCATCATCGCCCTGCTGGAGGCATATGAGAACCCCGACGACAGCATCAGCGCCTATCTCGCGCAGTCGATGGAGATCGCATTGCCGGAGAGCTACCACTCTCTGGTGGACTTCTGCGAGAGCCTTATAAGGTCCGTCAGGGACTATGATCCCGAATCGTTCGCGGGGGAGACCCTCTTCGTCCAGACATTTATGGACGAACTTCAGAATTGGACCGCAGCCAACGGCAACAATCTCAAATACTTCCTCCAGTACTGGGACGAAAAGGACCACTTCATCAGCTCGCCCGAGAACTCCGACGCCGTCAGGATTCTCACCGTCCACAAGTCCAAGGGACTGGAATTCCCCTATGTCATATTCCCGTTCGCGGAGGCCGTGACCCTCTACAAGAAATCTGACAAATGGTGCCGTCTCGACTTCAACGGACGCGGCGGCAAGCCTTCCGTCCTTGACGGAATCTATCCCGTAGAACTCTTCCCGTACACCGCCGATTCGCTCTTTGCCGACTCGTACGAAGAAGAGGCCCGGAGCCAGATTGTGGATAATCTCAACGCATTCTACGTGGCGCTGACCCGTGCCGAGAAGAGCCTGCACATCATAGCGAAGCCGCCGAGCAAGAAGTTTGTCGACAGTCTGGGCAAAGTCCCTGACTACTCCAAGATGACCGATCTGCTCTATGAGTTCGTCCGGATGACGGGGAAGGAGAGTTTCGGGGAAGAGTATGATTTCAACTCTATGGAGCGCAAGGACGGACCGGACCGGACCGCATACAATATTGAATATGCCTCCTTCCCGCCGGGCGGCAGGCTGTCCGCATCGACGGACGCGCTGGATTTCTTCGGCGAAGACGGCCTTACCGGAACCGGAGCGTCCGCCCGGCTCAGGGGTGTGGTGCTGCACAGGATATTGTCGTCTGTCGTGAGCGCGGAGGATGTGGAGCCGGCGGTGGAGGCGGAGATACGCTCCGGGGCGCTCGACGCCGAAGGAGGAGCGGAAGCGCTTGAGCTGCTCCGCCGCCGCATCGCTTCGCATCCGGAATGGTTCCCGGCGGCCCGGGACGGGAGGACAGCCGTGTACAACGAGCAGTCAATATTCTCCCCCGACGGGCGGGAATTCCGTCCTGACAGGGCGGTGGTCGGCCCGGACGGGGTGCGGGTCGTGGACTTCAAGTTCGGCAGGCGCGAGGAGCGCTACCGCTCTCAGGTCGCCAATTATGCCTCCCTCTACAGGAGTCTTGGCCACAATGTCGTCTCGGCTGCGATTTGGTATGTCGAGGATGATGAAACTGAATTCGTATAAATATGAGACACAGATACTTGATATTGCTTCTTCTGGCCTTGACGGCGACTTTCTGCAAGGCTCAGGACAACGGACAGAGCCTCCATCAGCAGGCCCCGAAAGTGCCGGCGGCGCTGGTCTTCGCCGGGCAGACAGTCAGTTTCGACCGCAGCGACCTCTACGAGAGGATGGACAGGGAGCTGATTTCCTTTACCTATATGCACAGCAACTCCACTCTGCTGCTCAAGAAGTCCACCCGCATCTTCGTCCAGGTCGTGCCGATTCTGAAGCAGGAGGGCGTGCCGGAGGATCTGAAGTACCTGATGGCGATAGAGAGCAATCTGGACCCGAGGTCGGTCTCTTCCGCCGGGGCGGCGGGTCTGTGGCAGTTCACCAAGGCCACCGCAAAGGAATACGGGCTGGAAGTGACTTCCGAGGTCGACGAGAGATACGACACCGAGAAGGCGACCAGGGCGGCCTGCGCGTACCTTAAGGCGGCTTATGCGAAATACGGAGACTGGATGACCGTGGCGGCGAGCTATAACGGGGGGCAGAACGGCATCACGCGAAGGCTCGCCGACCAGCGCCAGAAGAGTGCGCTCGACCTCTGGCTGGTGGAGGAGACTTCCCGCTATATGTTCCGGGTTCTGGCCGCCAAGATGTTCTTCGAGCATCCGCTCGACTTCGGCTACGATGTGCCCGACAGCGAGAAGTACCCTTACCTCCCTCCGGCCAAGATTGTCGAGATTAGCTCTCCGATAGAGAGCCTCGTGGACTTTGCGGAGGAGCACGGCGTCAGCTACGCCCGCCTCAAGGGCGCGAATCTCTGGCTCAGGGACTCCAAGCTCACCAACAAGGACGGCAAGACCTACCGTATCGTCATCCCCCGCTAGGGCGAATGATTCCCGGCAATCCGCTCCGCGAGAAGTGATGACTGCAAGTTAAATCTGTACACAATTCGAAACATTATCTCACGACTTGCGTAAACTCCGCAACCGAGCCTTCGGCCTTGCCCATGATGACATAGATGCTCTGGGTCGTCGCCTTGCCGTCGAATCCGGTGGCCCGGGTCTCGAAGAGGTATTCGGTGACGTCCCCCTTGTCGCGGGAAGCAACGCTCACGGGCGTGCCGAGAGGGAGAGGATAGTCGCCGCAGGCCTCGTCGTAGATTGCCAGCTCGGCCCCGTCGAGCGGACGGCTCCCGGAGAAGGCCGGCCACTGCGGTACGGCATTCTTCGGTGCGGCTATTCTTGCGAGGAAGCGGTCGAGTTCCGCGTCAGCCTTGTCCAGTCTGGCATTCCTGATGCCATACCAGTCGGAGATGTGGGCATCCGGCTGGAGAAGCTTCATCTGTTCCGCCGCAGTGTTGCCGCCGCTTCCGAAAGTGCAGAACGGATAGACCGTCTTGTCTTTGAGGCTGTATGTCTTGAGGAAAGTTTCCACCGGACCGGCGCATCTGCCGTACCATACCGGGGTGCCGACATAGACGGTGTCGTATTTGTCGAGATCCGCCCCGAGAGGCGCTATCGCGCGCGAGACACCCGTCTCCATCTCTTTCTTGAAGGCATCGTTGATTGCGTCGAAATCCGTCCCGTAGGCCTCTATAGGGGTGATGGTGACTATCTCCGCTCCGGTCTTCTCCGCGATGAGGTTCGCCACGGTCTCCGTCGCCCCTGAAGCAGAGTAATACACCACGAGCGTGCGGCTCTTCTGGTCGGAGGAGCATCCGCAGACGGAGAGCAGTGCCGCCGCCCCGAGCAGGGACGTGCTGATTTTCTTCTTGGTTTTCATATACTTACGCTTTAATGATTTGTCTCCAGAGCCGATTGCTATACAGCCCGCGACAAAGATACTCTTTTGCGCGGAAACAGGAAGCACTTTCAGCGCACAAGACTCCTTGACCGGATTCAAGGTAAAAGACTTCCTGATTTGTCCTGAAAGCATAGATTGGTAGCCGGGATGCGTGCTCAAAATAATACCCATTTTCTTGCCGATGTCGGCAAGAAAGCTTATCTTTGAAACGGCGGTTTTCGTTAATTTATGCCGACCGGAGATATGGATTACATTTCCACAAAAGAATATGCGGCGACTCACGGTGTCGCTGAACGCACGGTAAGGAACTACTGTATTCAGGGGAAAATTGCCGGAGCGCAGCTTGTCGGCAAGACTTGGAATGTACCCGCCGATGCGCCGCTTCCTCAGCGCAAGAATGCAAGGGTCAGGATATCGCCCCTGCTGAAGACACTGCGCGAGCAAAAGGAATCCGGGGTCAAAGGAGGAATCTATCATCGCACACAGATTGAGCTGACCTACAATTCAAATCATATAGAGGGCAGCCGACTGACAGAGGAACAGACCCGGTATATATTCGAGACCAATATGATAGGGGTCACGGACGATGCCGTGAAGGTAGATGACATCATTGAAACGACAAATCATTTCCGCTGCATCGACTTCATAATCGACCACGCGAAAGAGCCGCTGACCGAAAGTATGATAAAACGGCTTCACGGTTTACTGAAGAGCGGAACATCGGATGCCTCGAAATCCTGGTTTGCAGTCGGCGAGTACAAGCGGCTGCCTAATGAAGCCGGAGGGACGGAGACTGCTTCTCCGCAGAAAGTAGGGATTGAGCTTCGTGAGCTGTTGAAAGAGTATAGGGGCAAAAAAACGGTCGGTTTTGAGGATATACTTGACTTTCACCAGCGTTTCGAATCGATACACCCATTTCAGGACGGTAACGGCAGGGTCGGACGTCTGATAATGTTCAAGGAATGTCTGAATCACGGCATTGTTCCGTTCATCATTACTGACGAACTGAAAATGTTCTACTACCGAGGTCTGCGCGAATGGAAAACAATCCCGGGCTATCTGAGGGACACCTGCCTTACGGCTCAGGACCATTACAAGAAACTTCTCGACTACTTCAAAATCAAATATTGAGGTTTATATTTGTTTTTCAGCACACTCCCGGAGGAAACCGGTGTCTATGAGATGACTCTGCAGATGACTCTCGCCAATGGCAAGACCCATAAAAGTACATTCAAATACGACTTTTCAGAGATGACGGTGGTGAAATAGCTTTCAACTTACCGCAAATCGGTGATGACCCAGGACGAGTCGAGCGCGGAGACATCGAAACTGAAGGGGGAGAGGTCATCGGATCCCGGGAGGTATTGAAGGTCGTTCAGGGCGAGAGTCTTGAGCGACTCTTTGTATTGCAGGACTTCCCGTATGCCGCCGGAGCTTTCGATATAGACTTCCTTGTCTTCCCGGTCCACAGTCCAGCGGGTGCTGCCGTTGCAGCAGATTTCCAGTCCGTTGCCCTCGGCGCGGTAGCACTCTCCCTGCAGCAGCAGTCTGCCGCTGAGCTGCATCGGAGCGGGACCGTCCACCGTGCAACTGTAGCTCAGGCTGACGCGCTGTCCGTCACTGAGCCTCCGGGCAATCTGTGCCATCTGCTTCTCCGGCAGACTCTGCGCTACGCAGAGCATAGGCAGGAAGATGCAGAGCAGGAGTATTGGGGCGGACCGTTTCATTTTTTCAGGAAGGCATCCAGGATCGGCTGCAGCGAATCGAGATCTGATACCAGCACCTGACGCGGCTTCGACCCCTCCTGCGGCCCCACGATGCCTGCGGCCTCCAGCTGGTCCATCACCCTGCCCGCCTTGGCGTAGCCCATACCGAGTTTGCGCTGCAGGTCGGAGGTCGAGCCTTTCTGGGTGGTCACGACCATCTTGGCCGCCTCCTCGAAGCGCTCGTCGATATTGTGCATATCTATCGAGCCGCCGCTCCCGGACCCCTCCGCGCCCGCGTCTTCAACGGACGGCAGATAGTACGGTGTATTGTAGCACTTGCCGTAGCCCTGCTGTGAGCCTATGGCGCCGGTCACCGCGTCGATTTCCTCCCCGTCCACATAGGCGCACTGGATGCGCTCGGAGTCAATTCCGGCGGAGAAGAGCATATCTCCGCGACCGATGAGCTTCTCTGCGCCCGGAGCGTCGAGGATGGTCTGCGAATCGACCCTCGAAGAGACGCGGAACGCGATGCGCATAGGGAAGTTGCTCTTGATGACGCCGGAGATGACATCCACCGACGGCCTCTGCGTCGCGAGTATCACGTGCAGCCCCGCCGCGCGGCCTTTCTGCGCCAGACGGATGATGGAGTTGGTGATGCTGCGGCTTGCGGCCTTGGTCTCGGGCGAAGCCCCGGTGGTCATCGTGAGGTCGGCGTACTCGTCCACCACCACCACCAGATACGGCAGGAACCTGTGCCCCTTGTCGGGACGGAGGCGGCGGGACTTGAATTTGTCGTTGTAGAGCCGGATATTGTTGACCTCCGCCCTGCTGAGCAGCTCGTAGCGCTCGTCCATCTCGATGCAGAGCGAGCGCAGTATCTTCTCTGCGTCCTTAGCCTTCTTGACTATCGCGCCGCTCATCTCGTCCTCTTCGGAGCAGGCATCCGGCAGCACGGCGAGGTAGTGCTTGAGCAGCCGTGCGTAGGCGGAGAACTCCACCATCTTCGGGTCGATGAAGACGAACTTCAGTTCAGAAGGATGCTTGCCATAGAGGAGCGAAGTCACTATCGTGTTGAGGCCCACGGACTTGCCCTGCTTGGTCGCGCCCGCAATCAGAAGATGCGGAGCGTCAGCCAGGTCGAAGACCTTGACTTTCTGAGTGATGGTATAGCCTATCGCCACCGGCAGGTCGGCCTTGCTGTCGCGGAACTCGCCTGCGTCCAGCAGCTTCTTTAGCGGCACTATGGAAGCGTAGTCGTTGGCGACCTCGATGCCGACGGAGTCCGAGAGCACCACGACCCTGACGCCTCTGGCGTTGAGCGAGAGGGCGATGTCCTCCTGAAGGCGCTTGATTTCGGCAATCTTCACCCCCGGGGCGGGATAAACCTTGTAGAGGGTGACGGTCGGGCCGACCACGGCCTTGACGTCGGTTATCTGTATCTTGTAGTTGGCGAGGGTCGCGCGTATCTTGTTGTTGTTGCGGGTGAGTTCCTCGCTGGAGACCTCCTTGCGCCCGCTGGAGTGGTCCTTGAGCAGACTGATTGACGGGAACTTGTAGCCCGGCAGCCCGTCCGGCGGGTCCAGCCTGTTGTCGATGGGTTCGAGCTCCTCCGTCACTTCCGTGTCGAGCTGGCCGTCGCTGATGACCTCGAAGCCGCCTTCCGCCCCGACCTCCGCAGCCGGTCCTGCCGCAGATTCAGTCTCAGGCTGCGTCTCTGCCGTTTCCGGCTCGGCTGCGAGCTGCACAGTCTGCAGCGGCTCTTCCTCCGGAGCGGCATCCTGCGGGGATGCTTCCTCAACGGGCTTTGCCGCTTCATTCTCGCTCTTCTCCCTGTGCTGCCCGACGGAGGCGAACCAGCGGCCGAATCTTCTCGAAGAGAGGAAGAGGAAAGAGAGTATCAGCACTCCTATCGCTATGCCCGTGACCGGCACTCCCAGCTGCTCCTCCGCCCATAGCACGACTTTTTCTCCGCAGCGGCCTCCCAGTCCTCCGCCGAAGATGTTGTCCAGAGCGGCGAGATGCCCGCAGAACGCGAGCGCGAGCGATGCGATGAACGCTCCGAAGAGCGCAATCAGAGTGGTCTTGAGCAGGGACTGCTTCCATTTATGAGCGATAAGCCTGACCGAAACCGCAGTGAGGATGACGAGCAGGGCGAAACTCCCCAGTCCGAAGAGTTCGCAGACGAGCAGATTCCCGGCCCTCACTCCGACCTTGCCGGCCGCATTGCCTGCCGCAGCGGAGCTGCCCGGAGCCGACAGCAGGCTCATATCTTCTTCCCAATGGAACAGATATGAGACGGTGGCTATGAGGATGAATACGGCGAAAGCCGCCACGACAAAGCCGGCAATCCGGACTGCCGCGGCCCTGTCTTCTTCATCCCAGCTGCTCCAGAGTTTCATTTCTTCTTGTTCTGCCTCCTGTTGTTCTTATGGGGACGGTTCTTGCCGCCGCCGCTCTGGCCTACATTGACCCCTATGCCCGGGCGGGAGAAATTGTCTCCGTTGACTTTCCCGAGGCTCAGTCCCTCAGGGACTTTAAGACGGTAGTCGGAGAGCTTCTCGATGTCGCTGAAGATGGTCTCGTCGGCGACGCTGTCCTTGTTCCATATAAGGTACTGCTGGCGCATATAGATGGCGAGGCATCTTATCATCTCGGTCTTCACCTCGCCGTCGCTCTCGCCGCAGAGCAGATTGATGATTTTCTCGATGTTGCGGCCGTAGTGCGTCGCCTTGATCCGGCTGTCCTTCATCGGAATCGGCACCGGCTCGGTGGTGAACTCCGCCTCGACAGGGCAGGGATACGGAGAGTCGATGTCGAGCTCGTAGCCCGCTATCATATAGAGCTGGTCCCAGAGCTTGTGCTCATAATTCTCTTGCGTATGCACTTGAGGGTTGAGGATTTCCATCACCTTGATGACGGCGCGCGCCTGTTCGCTGCGCTTGTCCCTGTCGGGGATTTCGCGCAGATGTTCCACCATCTTCAGCACATTGCGCCCGTACTCGGGCATCTTGAGCTTTTCGCGCTCAGTATTGTAGTCCAGGCCGTTGCCGTAAGAGTCGACGTATTCGAGTGTAGATTCCATATTCTGCAAATTTACGAATTATTTTCCAATGCTCATTTCTCCAGCGCGAAGCCCTCGGATGTCCATACTCCGTCAGAGCAGATGAGGTAGCCCTCGATGCCGGGATGCGAGCAGATGAATTCCTTTGCCTTCTCGGGCCCCATCACCATACAGGCCGTCGCCAGCGCATCGGCCTCGGCTGCGGTCGGGGCCACTATGGTCGCGCTGAGCAGGCCGTGCTGCACCGGATACCCGTTGCGCGGGTCGATGGTGTGGGCGTATTTCTTCCCGTCCCGGATGTAGAACTTGCGGTAGTTGCCGGAGGTGACTATCCCGCAGCCGCTCCCGTCGGAGCGCCATATTCCCCGGAGGTCGCTGCCCGGAGAGTCGTTGCCGTCGACAGGATTGTCCACCCCGATGCTCCAGCCCCTGCCGGACGGGTTATGCCCGTCGCAGTATATTTCCCCTATGTCCACCAGCATATCCTTGACTCCTATGGAATAGAGGTAGCCGGCCACCACATCGCAGCTGTAGCCCTGGGCTATCGCGTTGAAATTCACCGTCTTCTTCTCCCTGCACCGCTCCAGCGCAGCCTCCACCAGCTGCTCCGACGGGAGGGAGTCTGAGGTGAATCCGAAGCCCCAGACATCGAAGAGCGGAGCGGCGTAGGCGTCGAACGCCCCGCCGGTCATTTCGCAATATTTTTCCGAGAGCTCGACCAACTCCCTGAAATACCTGTCCGGCACGATTTCCTCTCCGGCATTATGCTTGCTCAGCAGGGAGTTGCGGTTGTAGCCCGAGACGCTGAAGTCGATGCCGTCCAGAAGGGAGTCGATGGCGGCCGAGATTTCTTCCCGTGGGGTTGCGACCCCCTTGAGATTGGCCTTGACCGTCCAGGTGCCGCCCTGGGCGTAGCCGCTGAAACTTGCATAGCGGTCGGCAGAGCAGGCCAGCGCACACAGCGAGAGTATCGTGAGGGAGGCGATTTTGAAACAATTCATAACTTCGGCAAAGTATTTGCACAAAGGTAGCGGAATTTTGTGCAATATTGTCACTATATTTGTAGTTCGTAAGAGAAATTGTCAGGATGAAATTCTGGAAAACATCACTTTTCGCCCTGCTTGCGGCAGCGCTGACGCTGGCCGGATGCAAGAAAGACTCTGAAACGACGAAGAGCTACCTCAGCGGTTCGCTCTCTCTGCCGTTCCCCACATATGTCTCGCCCGGCTACGCCAAGTCATTCAAGGTGGACACGCTGATGACGATGAGCCGCGAGGACGGCGGGACGGTCGGCTATTGTTTCAAGAATTCCGTGACCGGAGTGTATGACACCCTCGTCCTGGCGGACGGCACGGTGCGGAAGCACTACTATGATTTCGAAGTTCCTGACACTTTGGGCTCGCTTTCGCTCACTTTCGCCGCGTTCACCGACGACGACCTGTACTACGGCTCCAGCGTGGCGGCCTCGTTTACCGTCGTGAAGTCCGGGCTGGACGGCGACGGTTCCATCACCGGCTTTGTCCGCACTCTTTCGGACGGCAGCTTCGTCGATGTGCGGGACGGACGGGAGTATGTGTACACTGACATCGACGGGACGGACTGGATGCGTCAGAACCTCGCCTGGGAGGGGGCCGGCACCGCTTACAGCGGCTGCGACGTGATGTCCGACATCTTCGGGCGCTACTACACCTGGACCCAGGCGCAGACGGCCTGCCCGGAAGGCTGGACTCTACCGTCCGACGAGGACTGGGTCGCCTTGGGGAAGAAATATGGAAGCGGCGCTGCTTCGGGCGGCGATCTCGACGCCCTGGCGGGCAGCGTGATGCAGAATCTCTACTTCAACGGCTCAAGGATGTGGGAATTCTGGAGGGATGTCAAGATTACGGACAAGTCGGGGCTCTCCGTGATGCCTTCCGGCTATGTCACGGTCAGCGACGGGAAATACTCTTACGAAGCCCTCTACAAATATGCGGCGTTCTGGACGGCCGACTCGGTAGGCTCCGACGGGGTGCTCCGCTATATCTATCAGGACAAGGACATAGTGTATCGCGGACTTATGCCTTCCGACAACTTCGCCGCTTCGGTGAGGTGCGTCAGGAAATAGAGGCGACCGCCCCGAGGAAGTCTATCAGGGCGTTTCCGCACAGGTCAGTGAGATATATCAGCGGCGACGGGCAGCATCCCGCCGCCGCTGTCGCTGTAGAGGCCACCGCGCAGATGATGAAAAACTCCGTCAGCGGCAGCGCCACCAGATTTGTAATCAGGAAATAGACGGGGAACGAACGGAAATGCCACCATACCGCAGGGGCGGTGAATAGCTGGCAGGAAATCGTCAGGGCCGAGGCGCTCCATATCCGCCGCAGCGGGTTCATCCTCCCTCCCGGGAACCAGGAGTCCATCTTCGGAAAGAGCAGATATATCCCCAGCATCGCGAGATATGACAGCTGGAAGCCGACGGAGCGGATGATGAGCGGATTGGCGCAGAGCTGGACCATAAGCGCTGCGGCGAATACCGCGAGAGGCCTGCGCCGCCTGCCGGGGAAGAGGCGCGAGAGCTCGTTGATGCAGATGAAGAGGTATGCCCTCACCACTGAAGCGGAGCTGCCTGTCATCAGTACATAGAATCCCGAGACGGCAAGTATGAGAACGCTCCCGCCGAGCTCTGCCGCGCGGCTTCTGCCCGCGACGGCGAGGCTCTTGTGGAGAATCCCGTATATGACCCCGAGGTGCAGGCCGGAGAGGGCGAGAATGTGCGCCGCGCCGGCGGCCCTGAACGCGGCCACCGTGCCGCTGCTGAGTTCGGCGCGCTGCCCGGTGAGCAGCGCCTTCGCGAGAGCTCCGGTCTGAGTGCCGCTGAATCCTATCCCGTCGATGGTGTCGAGCAGGGCTTCCAGCGCCCCCTTGCCGGGATTCCATCCGCCACCTCCCGCCGCCTGCACGAGCGGACAGGAGTATCCGCCGAAGAGTCCGGCCGCGAAGAACGCCAGAAGTATCAGTCCGGAACGGGCGCGGCTGCGGCAGAAGAAGAGGGTGCAGAGCGTGCAGACGGCAAGGCTGAGCGCCGCGCCGAGGTATGCCGCTGTACCCGCCGCCGGCAACAGTGCCGTCAGCGCCACGCCGGCCGAGTAGGGAACGGAAATCGCCACGATATCTCTCTCCACAACCATTTTCCTTTAGAAACTTTCCAAAAATACATATTTTATTAGTAAATTTGTATCACATTTCGACGATATTATGATAATCTTAGTAATCAACTGCGGCAGTTCCTCCATCAAGTATCAGCTGCTCGATATGAAGGGGGACGATGTCTATGAACTTATGGCCAAGGGCCTCGTGGAAAAGATAAGCCTCCCGGACGGATGCATCACCCATAAGCCTAGCGGCAAAGAGCCCTTCACGAAGAGTCTTCCCATCCCTGACCACAAGGTGGGAATGAAGCTCGTCCTCGACGCTCTCGTGGATCCGGAGCACGGGGTGCTGAAGAGTTTCGACGACATCGAGGCGGTCGGACACCGCATCGTGCAGGGGGCTGACTTCTTCGCCGGAAGCGCCCTCGTCAACGACGACGTGCTCGACAAGATAGAAATCTGCTGCGACTTCGCGCCGCTGCACAATCCTGCCCACCTGCTCGGCATCCGTGCCATTTCGCACGTGCTTCCCGACGTGCCGCAGGTGGTGGTGTTCGACACCGCGTTCCACCAGACGATGGAGCCGTACGCCTATATGTATGCGCTTCCGTATGAATACTATACCAAATACCGCGTGCGCCGCTACGGGGCTCACGGCACTTCCCACCAGTATGTCTCGCGCCGGGGCGCTGCGCTGGCCGGTCTGGACCTGGAGCATTCCAAGATAATCACCTGCCACCTCGGCAACGGTAGCTCCGTCACTGCGGTAAGGGACGGCAAGAGCATCGACACCTCGATGGGATTCACCCCGCTTGAGGGTATGATTATGGGTACGCGCTGCGGCAACATCGACGCGAACATCGTGCCTTACATAATGAAGAAGGAGGGCCTCACCCCGGATCAGATGACCGACATTATGAACAAGAAGAGCGGCCTGCTGGGCCTGAGCGGGAAGAGTTCCGATATGCGCGACCTCAACACCCTCGCCCTTGACGGGGACCGCAGGGCCAAGACGGCGCTCAAGAAGCTCACCTTCGACACCATCAAGAACGTCGGGGCATACATCGCCGAGATGAACGGCGTGGATCTGCTCGTCTTCACCGCCGGCATCGGGGAGAATAACCCGCGTCTGCGCCGGCATATCTGCGAGAACCTCTCATATATGGGGGTCAAGGTCGACAACGAGGCCAACGAAAACGCCCGTGGCGAGACCATCATCTCCGCCCCTGACTCCAGTGTCAAGGTGGCTATGATTCCGACCAACGAGGAACTCGTAATCGCCCGCGACACTATGCATATCGTTTCAGAACTGGAAAATTAATCGAAGAATAATATGAACAATTTCATCATCGAAACTTCAGCCCGCCACGTGCACGTGACACGCGAGGCTCTGGACGTGCTTTTCGGAAAAGGCTTCGAGCTCGAAGTGAAGAAGCCTTTGTCCCAGCCCGGGCAGTATGTGTCAAACCAGAAGGTCGACGTGGTCGGCCCGAGAGCATCACTGAAATGCTCCATTCTCGGTCCTGTGCGTCCCGAGAATCAGGTGGAGCTTTCGTTCACCGACGCGCGTGCGGTCGGCATCACCGCCCCGATAAGGGAGAGCGGACACGTGGCTGGCTCAGCGCCTTGCAAGATTGTGGGCCCCTGCGGCGAAGTGGAGCTTTCCGAGGGAGTGATCATCGCCAAGAGGCACGTGCATATGACTCCGGCCGACGCAGAAGTCTTCGGGGTCAGCAACGGTCAGATTGTCAATGTGGAAGTTGAGCAGCATACCGGGCGCAGTCTGGTCTTCGGCGATACGGTGATCAGGGTGTCCGACAAGGCGGCGCTCGCTATGCACATCGACACCGACGAGGCCAACGCCGCCGCCTGCAGCGGGGAGCTTACCGGACATATCGTGAAGTAGTTCTCCCGTATATTGTCATTCTGCGGCGTAGGGCAGCTTTACGACAATCTTTTTGATGGGAGCGGGTTTCCCGTCGGGGGCGAGCAGCGGCTGATGGGCGTCTGACGGGAAGAGAATGACATACTTGCCGGGGGTGAGGACCACCGGACGCGGATTTGACGAGGACCTGTAGTTCTCCACGTCCTTCTCGTCGGTGTAGGCCCTGGTGCAGTCCAGAAGTTCTTCCGGCTTGCAGACGTTGACCAATTCGACGCCTTCCGCCACATAGAAGAGATCTATCTTCTTGTGATGGTCCTCCCACTGCATATCGCTGCGGGTCGAATCTATCTGGACATTGGCGAAAGTCTTGTCCGTGAGTTCATAACGTCCGGCCGGGAGGGATATCGTCTGCGGGTCGGAGAGAAACTTGAACGCCGCGTCCCATTCAGCCTTGTTGAGCTTGTACTGTTGTTGATATACGTCCATATCGACCGTAGCGTTTTCGGCATTCCACAGGTATGCCTTCGGTGCGCACGAACTCAGCGCGAGCACCGCCAGAAGAGGGAAAAATTTTTTCATCTTGTCATTGTTTCCTTCAAAATTAAAAAGAAAAAAGCTACTTTGTACCCAAAGACGCCAAATATGAGAAGAATAATTCTGCCCTTGCTCCTTCTTCTGCCTTTCGCGGCCTACGCGCAGCAGAAGAGTATGTCGAAGACCATTGCCGACTGCTTTCTGGACCGCTTCCCGGATCCGGCCGTAATCCACAACGTCGGCAAGACCAACATAGTCGACTGGCAGGCAGGGTATGATATGTTCGCTCTGGAACACGTCTGGAGGTGGACAGGGGATGTCAGATATTTCAACTACATAAAGAAATATGCCGACGCTTGCATCGATGCGGACGGAAACGTGCCGCAATTCGCCCCGACCGCACTGGACCATTTCATAGCGGGATATGTCTTCCTGCTTGTGTATGAACATACGGGGGAGGAACGGTACGCCAAGGCGGCAGAGTACGTGCGAGACGGTTTCGACGGCTATCCTCGGACGGCTCTGGATATGTACATCCACGGCGTGAATATGCCGCAGGTATGGGTGGACGGCGTATTTATGGGGCAGATATTTCTGGCCCGGTATGCGAAAGTGATGAACCGCCCGGAGTACTATGAGGAGGTCGTGCGTCAGATAAGGGGCGTGTCCGAGTTGTGCGGGACTTCCGACGGGCTCTTGGTTCACGCGTGGGCGGACAAGGGCAAGGGCAGATGGCCCGGAGACGGCAAGTCGCCGGAGGTGTGGAGCGAAGGTCTGGGCTGGATTGCCGTGCTGCTTGCCGACATATTCGACTGGATGCCGGAGGGTACGGGGGGCTATGATGACGTAGTCAAGATTACCGTGGATTTATGCTACGGTCTCAGGGGCTGCCAGGACAGCCGCACCGGGCTGTGGTCGCAGGTTGTGGACAAGCCGTACGCCGAAGGGAACTGGAATGAGACGTCCGGGTCGGCGATGTTCACCTATTTTCTTCAGCGCTGCATAGACAGGGGACTTGTTCCGGCGGGAGAGTTTCAGGACGTGGTGGACCGCGCCTATGACGGACTCCTGTCCAAGGCCGTGAGGAATACGGACGGGTTTTACAATCTGATAGACTGCAGCAGCATAGGCACGAAACGCAGTTATCAGGAATATGTGAGCCAGATTCACGAAATCAGCACCTTCGCCGCGTTGGGCTCATATATGCTGGGCACCGGGATGGTGGAGTGGCGGAGAGCACATCCGCTCGACAGCCCGCTTGCTGATTTTTACTGCACGGATTATAGTGGCGGACACATCCTTCACATCAGAGACGGCAAGGAGATATGGCGGCACGACGCTCCGCTTTCCAATGACCTGTGGGTTCTTGACAACGGGAACCTGCTTTTCACGACAGGCAACGGGGTGCTTGAACTCTCCCCGCAGGGAGATACGGTCTTCCGCTACAGCTCCGCAAGCAAGATATTCGCCTGCCAGAGGCTGAAAAACGGCAACACTTTCATCGGGGAGTGCTCTGACGGAAGGCTGCTGGAGCTGACGCCCGCAGGGAAGATTGTCAAGAAGGTCAGCATTGCGCCTGCGGAAGGCAAAGCCGATGACGGCTACATCCGCAACGCGCGCAAACTCGACAACGGCCATTATCTCGTCTCCCATTATTCCGGCAAGAAAGTGGTTGAATATGACGCCCGGGAGAGCCCCTTAAGTTCTGCTCCGGATTCCAGTATCTTCCGGAGAGCGATTCGTTCATATTGACGAACTGGCAGGGTCACAGAAATCCCCGGAAGGGGCCGCATATTCTGCGCGTAAGCAGAGACAAGAAAGTCTCGGAATCGTTTGGAGACAACCCCGCCTATGTGACGGTTTCGTCAATCTTCGTCCCCGGTCAGACCGGTTCCGCTCATTAGCGGGACTTATTATTCGAAGAAGGAGAAGTGTACGCGGCCGTACGCTTTTTCTTTCTTGAAGCGGGGATGCTCAGCGAACGAGTGTTCTCCACCGTGCTCGAGAATGAAATAATTCCCCTTATGGAGAATTCCTGCGTCCAGAACCTTGTCCGGCAGGGATTCCAATCCCTCCAAAGCATATGGAGGGTCGGCGAATACAATGTCGAACTTCTCCGTGCAGATCGGCAGGAAGTCGAAGACATTGCTGTGGACCGCCTTGATGCAGCCGAGCCCCAGGCGTGCGGCCTCGCGGCGTATGAATGAGGCGTTGTCCCTGTTCATCTCCACGCTGCATACCATTCCCGCCCCGCGTGAGGCGAACTCGTAGGCTATCGCGCCAGTGCCTCCGAAGAGGTCCAGGACCTTGAGAGAGGCGAATTCGTATTCATTGTCCAGGGTGTTGAAGAGGCCCTCCTTGGCGTAGTCGGTGGTCGGACGGGCGCTATATCCCGACGGAGGGCAGATGACCCTGCCCTTGAGAGTTCCGCCTATTATTCTCATAGCCTCACCACCGCCTTGAAGTAGCGGTAGAGCGACATCTCCTCTTCCGCGTCAAGTTCGGAGAGGAAACAGACGGTGGATACCTCCGGATTGAGCTGCAGCGACTTGACGGCGAGGAAGATATAATACTCTGCGGTCGTGAAGTCCTGTATTTCGAACGCATTGGCGAGCATCAGAGCCTCCCCCTGCGCGACGGCCAGGTAGAGCCTTGAATCGCGGATGCTGCAGAGTATGCGGTTATATTCCGGACAGTCCTTCAGGCGCTTGAGCACCCTCAGCATCTCGCTACCGAAGACGGCACTGTCCTCATCCGCAGTGCAGATGAGGACAGCGTCATATTCGGGTATTTCGATGTGCTTGACTTCTGCGCCCTCCCTCAGGGAAGCCACCTCAGCAAGCGCCTCGCGCTCGGAAGCAGGATCGAAGAAAGCGGAAGGGACGAGCGTGAACACTACTCCCAGTTGCCTGCGTTGTTGTTAGGCGCGGAGATTGAGCCGACCTGAAGCCCCTCGTATTTGTTCTGGGCCTCGCGCTCGGCGTCAAGGTTGATTCTGAGCTGGTTGTCAAGTCCCTTGAGCAGGTCTCTGTAAGACATCTTGGCCTCGAAGAGAGGGACAGGCACGCCGGATACCATCTTGACCACGGCCTCCATCGTCACAGGCACTCCGCCGGAGAACGGAACCGTCTTGAGCGAGTCGATGCTGAAGTCGTTGCGCCCGTTGAAGAGGGTGTCCTTGACGTTCACGAAGTTCTCGATGGAGAAGACGAGATTCTTGTCTCCGGCGAGATACATCTGATAGAGCTCCTCATTGGTAATCTTGCGGTGGGCCTTCTTCACGGCCTCGGTGTGGAGCATGGCGAGGGAGTCGTCGGCAGAACCTACCTGAAGCACAACCGGCATCTTCCCGGTCTCGTAGAAGAGCTTGAGGGAATCCACGGTGGAGGTGAACTTGCCGTTGACTGACTTGTAGGCCACCTGAAGAGTACGGATGTCCTTGAGCCTCTGGATGGCTACGCTTTCGCGGTAGTTCTTCTGCTTGTTGAAGTTGACAGGCTCCATAATGGAGCTGTAGATCGCGTACGTCAGGAAGACGATCACCGCAAACAGCACAACTTCAACGATAATCTTGACTGTCTTGTTCATTATTATTTGTTTTTATCAATATGCAAAACCGTACAAAGTTATGAAAACGATTTATCAAATGCAATATTCTTCGTAAATTTGCGGGGTGAAAATGCTTGACAGAACAATGCTCAGCCGCCTTGACGGGTATTTCGGACAGGCGCGCAGGGTCTGCGTGGCAATCCATCAGCATCCGGACGGGGACGCTCTCGGCAGCGCGACCGCTCTGGCGGAATATCTCCGGGAACTGAGGGGCTGCGAAGCCGTTGTCATAGCGCCCGACCCTTATCCGGAGGTGCTGGATTTCCTCCCCCGCGAAGGAGAGGTCATCATAGCCTCCGAGCAGTCCGACAGGGCCGCAGCGGCGCTGTCGGACTGCGGTCTGGCAGTCTGTCTCGACCTCAACTCGCTCAGCCGCACGGCCTCCCTGGAGGAGCGGCTGCGCTCCGTGAGTTGCCCAAGGGTGATGATTGACCATCATCCCGGGCCCGCAAGGGAGGAGTTCGACCTCGCGTTCAGTGAGACCGAGGTCTCGTCCGCCAGCGAGCTGCTATACGGAATACTGATGGAAATGCCTGACATTGACGGGGATGCGCGCAGGCTTCCCGCACGGGCCTCGCTCGCGTTGATGGCCGGTATGACCACCGACACCAACAACTTCGCCAACTCGGTCTTCCCATCCACGTTCGTGATGGCTTCGCGCCTGATCGAGGCCGGGGTGGACAGGGACGGTCTTCTCTCCCGGCTCTACAACCGCTACAGGGAGAACCGCTTCCGGGCTATGGGAGTCTATCTCCGAGACCGCCTTCACATAACGTCCTTGGGGGTCGCCTACGCCGTGTTCAGCGCGGCGGACTTCTCCATTCTCGGGCTCGCTGAGGGGGAGACGGAGGGCTTCGTCAATCTCCCGCTGGGGATAGAGAGGGTCAAGGTCAGCATATTCCTCCGGGAGGACGGGGACGTCTATCGGGTGTCCGTCCGCTCCAAGAAGGGATGGTCGTCCAACGCCCTCGCGAGAGCGTACTTCAACGGCGGCGGGCACGAGTGCGCCGCCGGCGGCAGACTCAGGGTCTCCGGCGCACTGGAGCGCAGGGAGGACGCGGAGAAATATATAGAAGAAGTGACGGCACGATTCCTGCAAGATGAAGCGCCGGCTGAATAATATAAGATGATGAAGAAGACATTGATATATCTGACGCTTGCCTCGCTCATCCTCGGAGGATGCGCCAAGGCCGTCACGGTAGGAACGAACGACGCGTCGAAGAGATATTTCGACGCCTGGATACAGGTGAACTACCCGGACCTCAGCCCGACCGCCCTCGGTGCGTATGTGATAGAGGAGACAGCGGGGACGGGGGCCGCGCTGCAGGATGCCGAAACCGACGCCTACGTGAGACTCAACTACACCGTGCGCTCCCTCGACGGGACAGTGAGCACGACCACATATCCTTATCTTTCCAAGCAGCTGGGAACCTACAGCGAGACATCGTGGTGCGGGCCGGTGATATGGGGCCGTGCCGAGGGCACCCTCTACGCCGGAGTGGACGAGATGATTTCGTCGATGAAGATCGGCGGCGTGAAGAAGACCGTCATCCCGGGATGGCTGCTCACGAGCAGCCGCTACGACACGGCGCAGGAATATGTGGACAACGTGAGCGGCGGCAGCCCGGCCATCTACGAGGTCGAGCTGCTCGAAGCCATTGCGGACACTGACCGCTGGGAACTTGACTCCCTCGGGCGCTACTTCGCCGGCAACTGTCCGGACATCACGCTCGCCGACTCGCTCAAATACGGCTTCTACTACCTCCAGAGGAAAGCCCCGAAGACTGTCGACACGGCTGCGGACTCCGACGGGGATGACGACGAGGAGGAGTCAGACGCCGGATTCCCGAGCGACACCACCATCTACATCAACTATACGGGCCGCCTGCTCAACGGACGCGTCTTCGACACCACCATAGCCGACACGGCCAAGATGTACGGGCTCTACAGTTCTTCCAAGACCTACGAGCCGATATCCGTGCAGTATGTCACCGACGACTACAGCCAGATTACAATCACCTCCGACAAGACCTCGGTAATCGACGGCTTCGCCTATACGATCTGGCGGATGGGCGCATACGAGGAGGGCAGCGGCATCTTCTATTCGAAGCTGGGCTACGGCTCCAGCGGCTCGGGGAGCAGCATCCCGGCATATTCGCCGCTGAGGTTCGACATCGAGGTGGTCGACAAGCCATAGGGTGTCCCCTCACAATATAAGCAAGTTAGTAGTACTTAAATATTTATGACAAAATCTGAACTGGCTCCAACGGAGCTCGGAACGGAAAAAATCGGAAAACTCCTGAAGACGTATGCGGTCCCGGGCATCATAGCCCAGACCGCTGCTTCTTTGTATAATATGGTCGACAGCATCTACATCGGCCATATTCCCGGGGTCGGTTCGGCCGCAATCAGCGGCCTTGCCGTGACATTCCCGCTGATGAACCTCTCGGCGGCGATGGGGACTCTGGTAGGAGTCGGCGCGATGACGCTCATCTCCGTTCTCCTCGGGCAGAAGAATTATGAAACGGCGCGCAAGGTGCTCGCCAACGTCTTCGCCCTCAACATCATCATCGGCATCCTGTTCTCGGCGGTCACGCTATGTTTCCTGGACCCTATACTGAGGTTCTTCGGAGCGAGCGACAACACCCTGCCGTTTGCACGGGACTATATGCTCATCATCCTGCTGGGCAACGTGTTCTCCCACCTCTACTTCGGCTTCAACGGCATCATCCGTGCGGCAGGACACCCCAAGACGGCAATGGGCCTGACTCTGTTTACGGTGATTTCCAATGCCGTGCTCGACCCGATACTTATCTTCGGCTGCGGGATGGGCATACAGGGCGCGGCCATCGCGACCATAGCCTGCCAGATGCTCGCCCTCACTTACACGATCCGGTTCTTCTTCAACCGTGACAGACTCCTGCATTTCCCGAAACCTTGCCTGCAGCTCGAGTGGAGAATCGCCAAGCAGTCGCTGGTAATCGGCCTCGGGCCGTTCCTGATGAACGCCGCCTCCTGTCTGGTGGCGATGTTCATCAACCAGCAGCTCGGAAAATACGGCGGGGATATGGCAATCGGAGCATACGGCATCATCAACCGTCTCACGATGCTCTTCCTGATGATATGTATGGGCTTCAATCAGGGCCTGCAGCCAATCGCCGGCTACAATTACGGCGCACGGCTCTACAGCAGGGTAAGGGAGGTGGCTCTGCTGACGGCGAAGTGGGAGGTCGGGGTCACAACCGTCTGCTTCCTGATGTCGGAACTCATCCCGGAGATTGCAGTGAGCCTCTTCACCAACGACCCTCTGATGATTGAAATGGCCTCCAAGGGCATCAGGGTGATGAATGCAGGCATTGCGGTGGTTGGATTCAATATCGTGACTTCCAACCTTTTCCAGTGTCTGGGGATGGTCAAGCAGTCCATCTTCCTCTCGCTCTCCAGGCAGCTGATCATCCTGCTGCCGCTCATCTATACCCTGCCGCTGTGGCTGCAGGAGAAGGGAGTGTGGCTCAGTTTCCCGATTGCGGATATCCTGTCCTCCGTCATCGCGGCGATATTCGCGGTCAGGTTGTTCAGCAAGTTCAACAGACTCTCTGACGGCGCGGACTCCGCCGCTCTGGGAAGTTCAATCGAATAAAAGCTGTTTGCATTATGGACAAGCACATCATAATCAATGTAGGACGGCAGTTCGGCAGCGGCGGCAAGAGCGTCGCCAGCTCGCTCGGGGGGAAGCTCGGCATCCCTGTCTACGACAATGAACTGATCATCAAGGCCGCAGCCGAGAGCGGCATCAGCCCTGAACTGTTCCGCCGGACCGACGAGAAGAAGCGCATCGTCGAACTCGGCTTCAACACCTCGGGCCTGAGCGACAGGGAGATATTCCGTATACAGAGCAAGGCCATCAGGGACATAGCCCTCGGCTCAAGCGCGATATTCGTCGGCAGAGCTTCGGACTATGTGCTCAGGGATATGGACTGCCTTGACGTCTTCATCACGGCCCCCGATGAGAACCGCAGGGAGCGTGTCCGCGAGAGGACGGGCATATCCGGCGAGGAGGCCGACAGACTCATCGCCAAGATGGACAAGAGTCGCGAGAGCTACTACAACTTCTTCACTTTCGGCCACTGGGGCGTGGCTTCCAACTATGACCTCTGCCTGGATTCCTCCATACTCGGGATAGACGGCACGGCGGATGTCATCATCGACTTCGCCCGCCGTGCGGGGAAGCTCTGACTTTCAGACCGAGAAGTTGTGCCAATGCGGGCCGAAGCGTTCGAAGGCCTGGCGGTCCAGCATTTCGCGGTCGTCCGGATGGGCTATGCCGATCAGCAGCTTGGCTCTCTCCTGCAGGCTCTTGCCGTAGAGGTCCACGGCACCGTATTCGGTCACGATCCAGTGCGCGTCGGCGCGCGGCGTCACGACTCCCGCTCCCGGATTGAGTTCGGCGACGATTTTGTTCTTGCCCTTGTTGGTGCGTGAGGCGAATGCCGTGATGCTCTTGCCCCCTTTGGACATCGTCGCGCCCCTGACGAATTCCAGCTGCCCGCCGGTGCCGCTGAAGATGCGGGTGCCGATGGAGTCGGCGCTGATCTGGCCGGTGATGTCGACCTCCGTCGCGGAGTTGATGGCTTTCATATTCGGGTTCTGCGAGATGACCCACGGGTCGTTGGTGTATTTGATGTCCCTCATAAGGACCTGCGGGTTGTCGTCGATGAACGAATAGACTTCCTGAGAGCCGAGCAGGAACGAGGCGACCACCTTGCCCGTGTCAATCTTCTTGCGGCTGCCGTCGATGACCCCGGACTTGATGAGTGAGAGCAGCCCGTCGGCAAACATCTCCGTATGGAGTCCGAGGCGCCTGTGACCCCGGAGCTGCGCCGCGAGCGCGTTGGGGAGGGCTCCGATGCCCATCTGGATGCAGTCCCCGTCGTCCACGAGGGCCGCGCAGTTCTTGCCGATAAGCACCTCCGTCGGGGTGGGCTCCGCAAACGCGGCCGTCACCAGCGGGGTGTCATCCTGCACCAGATAGTCGAAGAGGTCGAGGCTCAGCAGGTCGCCGTGTGCGTAAGGGACATTGGGGTTGACCACGCCTATCACCAGCTCGG
The DNA here is from genome assembly GCA_963661285.1 of Bacteroidaceae bacterium. Lineage (GTDB taxonomy): Bacteria > Bacteroidota > Bacteroidia > Bacteroidales > UBA932 > Cryptobacteroides. The sequence goes on from CAVLBF010000001.1 coordinate 101,846, forward strand.
CCGTCTCCACCGCCGCCACGGAGCAGTCCACTGAAGTCCCGAGGCTGACCCTGCCTTCGGAGTCCGGAAGCGACACGTTCACCAGGGCCGCGCCGAGCCTTATCGCGCCGTCGCGGTAAAGTTTCTGGCTCTCGCCCAGATGCACAGGGAGGTAGTCGGCATAGCCGGCATTGACGTTCTTGCGGACGTTCGGCCCGATGAAGAAGCCCTGCTCGAAGAATATGCCCTCGTAGCGGGGCTCGCTGTACGGGGCCGGGCCCTCGGTGTGGAAGTGGTGGAAGTGCAGGTCCTTCACGTCTCCCGCATCGGCTCTGCGGCAGAGCGCCTGTATCAGGCAGTGCGGCACGCTTGCGACGCTGCTCAGATGCACGTGGCAGTGTGAAGGGATATGGCTTACCGCTGCGTCTGCGGAAACGTAATTGATGGTCTTCATCTCGATAATTATTATTAGTTTTGTGTTCGCAAAAATAATAAAAAATGCATACAAAAGAGGAAAAGCTTGCAGCCTTCTCCAGGCTGCTGGACACTATGGACGCGCTGCGCGAGAAGTGCCCCTGGAACGCGGCGCAGACGATGGAGTCCATCCGGCCGATGACCGAGGAGGAGGTTTACGAGCTCAGCGACGCGATACTCAGGGACGACCCGCAGGCGACGGCGGGGGAACTAGGCGACCTGCTCTACCATATAGTGTTCTACTGCCGTATAGCGCAGGAACAGGGACGTTTCGACGTGGCGGACGCGCTGGACAAGGTCTGCGACAAGATGGTCTTCCGTCATCCGCACGTCTTCGGAGGCGATGCCGGCAAGAATCTTACTGCCAAGGATATAGCCGACACCTGGGAACTTGTGAAGGCTAAAGAGAAGAACGGCAACAAGACCGTGATGGCCGGAATTCCTGACGCGATGCCGGCCATCCTCAAGGCGCTCTCGATGCAGGAGAAGGCCCGGGGCTGCGGCTTCGACTGGGAGAAGCGGGAGGATGTCTGGGACAAGGTGGACGAAGAACTCGGGGAGGTGCGCGAAGCCTGCGGGGAGGGCGATTTCAGCCACGAGGAGGAAGAGTTCGGCGACCTGCTCTTCGCCGTGATCAATGCGGCCCGGCTCTATGGGGTCGATTCCGAAAAGGCCCTCGGGGCGTGCTGCAGCAAGTTCCGACGCCGCTTCACCTATCTGGAGGAGAACACTCTGAAGAAAGGGCGCAAGCTCTCAGATATGACTCTCGCCGAGATGGACGCCATCTGGGACGAGGGCAAGGCAAAGGGGCTGTAGCGGCCGGTTTGCGGGAGTTGAACTAAATTCGTAACTTTGCGATGTTGTACTAATCGTAACCCTATGGCGGAATACAGAATAATAGAAGTGGTCGAAAAGCACGACGTCCGAAGGTTCATACGCTTCCCGGACGAACTGTATCGCGGCTGCCCGCAGTACGTACCCTCTCTCCATTCGGACGAGATGTTCCTGCTCACGGGTGTCGCTTCTCTGTCTTACTGCCGGCGGAAGATGTGGCTCGCTCTCTCGCAGGGCAAGGTGGTCGGGCGGATATGCGCCATCATCAATCCCCGCTACAACGAAATCTACGGCACGAAAAACGTGCGCTTCGGCTGGTTCGACTGCATCGACGACATAGAGGTCGCAAGGCTTCTCGTCGGGACTGCGGAGAAGTGGGCAGGGGAGCAGGGGATGACCCGGATACACGGCCCGCTCGGCTACAACACCCTCGGCAAACAGGGACTGCTGGTGGAGGGCTTCGAATATGTGCCTCCGTTCAACTGCCCATACAACTACCCCTACTACGACGACTTTCTCTCCGCACTCGGCTTTGAGAAGGAGTGTGACTGGGTGCAGTACAGGATGGTGGCCAACCACGGCGTGCCGGACAAGGCCCGCAGGGTCGCAAGGATGCTGCAGGAGAAGTCCAATCTGCATTTCGTGGATATAGACACGCTCAAGAAGGACCCGGAGTGGGTGCGCCGCTTCTTCAAGGCGTTCAATGACAGTTTCACCGAGACCGTCTATGGCTTTGTGCCTCTCACCGACGAGGAGATCCGCGACGAGGCCGGCAGGGTGCTGCGCTTCCTCAACGGCAAGTCCTGCTGTATGCTGATGGACGGGAGGAACGAGATAGTGGCTTTCGGGATTTCGTTCCCGAGCATATCCGCCGCGCTCCAGAAGGCCAGGGGCAGTCTCTTCCCTTTCGGCTGGATTTATCTGCTCAAGGCCAAGTACAACTACGAGCTCACCGACCTGATGGCCCACGGCGCCGTCCCGGAGTGGCAGAACACCGGTGTGTCCTCCGTGTATTATAAGGAGATGGGGGACAAGGCGATAAGGATAGGCAACCGTTGGGCGATATCCAACCCGCAGATAGAGGCGGATTCGGCGGCCAACATCTGGAACTGCTACGAACACGAGCCGTATATGAAGCGCCGGTGTTATATTAAGGACATTTGATTATTTATGGCAGACAATAAGCTTTTGGAGAAGGTGCTCTCGCTCGAGGGGAAGTTCCAGTCGCTTCAGGACCAGCTTTCGAGCCCGGAGCTGATGTCGGATATGAAGAAATTCGTCCAGCTCAACAAGGACTACAAGGAGCTGGAGCCGATCATCAAGGCCGGCAGGGAGTACGAGAAGATGACGAAGGACCTCGCTTCGGCCAAGGACATCCTCGTCAACGAAAAGGATGACGAGCTGCGCGAGATGGCGCGGGAGGAGATTTCGGACATAGAGTCGAGAATGCCGCAGATGGAGCAGGACATCAAGCTGCTCCTGATTCCGGCAGACCCCGATGACGGCAAGAACGCGATCGTCGAGATACGCGGCGGTACAGGCGGCGACGAGGCGGCGATATTCGCGGGCGACCTCTTCCGTATGTATCAGCACTTCGCCGAGTCCAAGGGATGGAAACTTGAGGTCACCGACCAGACCCCTGGCACTTCCGGGGGCTACAAGCAGGTGGTGTTCAAGCTTTCCGGCGAGGGCGTGTACGGCGTGATGAAATACGAGTCCGGCGTGCACCGCGTGCAGAGGGTGCCTCAGACCGAGACCCAGGGCCGCATCCAGACCTCGGCGGCGTCGGTGGCCGTATTCCCGGAAGCCGGCGAGTTCGATGTGGACCTCAGCTGGGACGACATCCGGCTCGACCTCTTCTGCTCTTCCGGACCGGGAGGACAGGGGGTCAATACGACCTATTCAGCTGTGCGCCTCACCCATATCCCGACAGGGCTTGTCGTGCAGTGCCAGGAGGAGCGCTCCCAGCTCAAGAACAAGGACCGTGCATTTGAAGAACTCCGCACGCGCCTGTATAACCTTGAGCATCAGAAATATCTTGACGGCATCGCCGCGAAACGCAAGACTATGGTCTCTACCGGCGACCGCTCCGCCAAGATCCGCACCTACAATTACCCTCAAGGCCGCGTGACCGACCACAGAATCAACTGGTCAATGTACAACCTGCCCGTCTTTATGGACGGAGACATACAGGAATGTATCGACCAGCTTCAGATTGCGGAGAACGCGGAGCGTCTCAAGGAAGCCGCTTAGACTTTTCTGAACGCCAGGCAGGCGTTGTGGCCTCCGAAGCCGAACGAATCGCTCAGCCCGAGCGTGAGTTCGGCTTTGACGGCTTTGTTAGGCGTGTAGTCGAGGTCGCACTCCGGATCGGGAGTGTCGAGGTTGATGGTAGGAGGGATGACGCTCTCCTGCAGGGCGAGCACTGTGGCCGCAGCCTCCACCGCTCCCGTAGCCCCGAACATATGTCCGTGCATCGATTTTGTGCTGCTGATGTGGCACTTGTAGGCAAAGTCCCCGAACGCCTGCTTGTAGGCTAGAGTTTCGGTGATGTCGTTGAGGTGTGTGCCCGTGCCGTGGGCGTTGATGTAGACGCTGTCCCTGTCAGGGTCGAACCCGGCCTGATCCAGGGCGATGCGGATGCATTCCGCCTGGGAGCTCGCGTCCGGACGCGGTGCGGTGGCGTGGTAGGCGTCGCAGGTGCTGCCGTAGCCTACGACTTCGGCGTAGATGTGCGCCCCGCGTGCCTTGGCGTGGGAGTATTCCTCGAGAATCAGCACTCCGGCACCGTCCGCCATCACGAAGCCGCCCCTGTTGGCGTTGAACGGCAGAGAGGCGTGCTTGGGGTCTTCCGCGCGGGTGAGAGCCTTGGCGTTGGCGAAGCCGGCGATGCCGATGGGGATGGTGCAGCGGTCCGCTCCTCCGGCGATCACCGCGTCGGCGTAGCCGTGGCGGATTGCCCTGTAGGCTTCTCCGATGGAGTGGGTGGATGTGGCGCAGGCGGTCACGATGTCTATGCAGGAGCCGCGCGCCCCGTATTTGATGGCGACCTGACCCCCGGCGATGTTGCTTATCATCGTCGGCACGAAGTTAGGGGAGATCCACTGCCCGCTCGGGTCTTCGAGAAACTTCTCAAGCTCCCTCTGGAGGGTGGTGAATCCACCGATTCCGGAACCTATGTAGGTCGCGAGCCGGTTCGCTTCTATGTTCTCCCCGGCCACAAGCCCGCAGTCGTTCATCGCCTGATATGCGGCGGCCATTGCGTAGACGGTGAACGGGTCCTGCTTGCGGATGAACGGCTTGTCCATCCCGTATTCTTCAGGATTGAAGTTCCTCACCATTCCTCCTATCTTCACCGGAAGCTTGTCCGTAGGGTATTCTGTGATGTAGTCGATTCCGCACACTCCGCCGATGAGGTTGTGCCAGAATGTATTGACGTCATTCCCCACGCAGGAGAGCACTCCGAGCCCCGTCACGGCCACTTTTCTTTCCATATCTTTTGATTGTTCTGTTGTCATAATCCGGCCAAAGGTAGTAAAAAATTCATATATTTGCGGGAATTCAGTTTTTTGCCCGGTATGTCGTTCCTGCAAGAACAGCTGCCACGATACCTGCTGAGCAAGTATCAGTTGATATGGACCGTGACCTTTACGGCCCTCTTCTCTTTCGTGCTGATATTGCTGAGCATCCCCTTCTCCCACAACGTCTGGTTCGAGCTTGGCGGGAGTTCGGCGTTCCTCTTCACCATCGCGTTCGTCGTGGTGTCGATTGGGATAGTGGTGCTGAGCAAGGTGCTGATGCACCGCTGCCGCAACGATGAGGACTTCACCGTGTTCAAGTACATCGTCTGGAACCTGGTCGAGATAGTCATCATCAGCCTGCTCTACACTTTCTTCACCGTCCAGGGGGACAGGGGAGGCATAATCGACACCAGGGAGAGGGCGAGTTGGGACATATTCCTCAATGCGCTGTATTTCAGTCTGATGTGTCTCGGGATACCCTATGTCATCGCGGCCCTGTACCTCTCGCTTGCCGACCGCAACAACACGATACGCCTGATGAACTACTCCAATGTGGTCAGCGACACCCCGGTCAAGCCGTACGAGGAGAAGCGCATCACGCTCTTCGACAACAGCGGAGCCCTGAAGTTCTCCATCGATTCGGAGAATCTCTACTATATCGAGTCCGACGACAATTACATCAAAGTCTGGTACACCGACAGCGACGGCTCCGTGAGGCAGTATATGCTGCGCTGCCCGCTCAAGACGGTGGAGGATTCCTTCGCCGACAGCGACCTGGTGCGCTGCCACCGCAAGTATATTGTCAACATCAGCAAAGTGAAGATACTCAAGGCCGAGAAGGAGGGCTACAAGATAAGCCTCGGCATCGACGGGGCCGACACCATACCGATTTCCAAAACTTACGAGCAGAATGTCCTTGCCCGTTTCAATTCACGATAATTGACACAGATTATGTGGCAGAGAATACAGACACTTTATCTCCTCATCGCGACCGGCCTCGCGGCCAGTATGCTTTTCTGCGATATGGCTTCGGGCGTGCGCTTCACGTCATATTTCCCATATGCGGCGCTGATCGTGCTGGTGCTGCTGCTCAACATCCTCGCGATCTTCGTCTACCGCTTCCGAATCTTCCAGATGAGGACGGCGGGACTGGCGGCCATTCTCGCGCTTGCGCTTCAGGTATGGCTCGCGGTGGATTTCTTCATCTCCGACAAGAGCATAGTATACAGCGTCACGATGGTGTTTCCGCTCGCGGTGATCATCCTCGACCTGCTAGCCGCCCGCAACATCTACGCCGACGAGCTCATAGTACGCAGCGCCTCCCGCCTCCGCAGCGCCAAGCGCAAGAAATGACAGGCACCAAATCACATAATTATGAGAATAGCAGAATCTGAACTCATCATCAACCCTGACGGCTCCGCGTTCCATATCCACATCAGACCGGAGCAGCTCGCTGACAACATTATCCTTGTGGGCGATCCGGGCAGAGTGGCGATGTTCGGCCCGATGCTCGACTCGGTGGAGTGCGAGGGGGCGTCCCGCGAATTCGTGTGGAAGACCGGCCGCTATCACGGCAGGCGCTTCACCGTGCTCTCCACCGGCATAGGCACCGACAATATAGACATAGTGATGACGGAGCTCGACGCTCTCGCCAATGTGGATTTCACCACCCGTGAGCCGCGTTCAGAGCACCGCACGCTGAACATACTCCGCATCGGCACCTGCGGGGCCATCCAGCCCGAAATCCCGCTGGGCGCATTCATATTCTCGCATATATCAATCGGCTGCGACGGCCTGCTCAACTGGTACGAGGGGCGCGACAGGATTGCGCTGCTTGACTTCGAGGAGGCGTTCAAGAAGCATACGCACTGGGACTCACACCTGCCGGACCCTTATTTCGTGAGGGCGTCGGAGGTGATGATTGACAAGTTCGCCGACAGCACCGTCAGGGGGATGACCGTCTCCGCCTCCGGATTCTACGGCCCGCAGGGCCGCGTGGTGCGTCAGGGGCTCGCGATGCCGAATATGCTTGAGGATTTCGAGAGCTTCGAGTACGGCGGCTACAAGATCACCAACTTCGAGATGGAGGGGTCGGCGCTCGCCGGGATGTCGGCGAAGCTCGGGCACAATGCCGGCACGGTCTGCTGCGCCATCGCGCACCGCTACCTCAAGGATGCCAATACTGACTACAAGCCGCGCGTCCGCGAGCTTGTCGGCCTTGCGCTGGATACTCTGTCGGAGGACTGAGCGCTCAGGCTTCAACTGAGATAATTGGTCTTGCTCTGACTCTCGGAGAAGAGTCTGCCGAGCTGTTCACTGAGCGCGGCGGCTATTTCCTCCGGATTCGGCTGCGCGATGGCCGCCGCCGGGGAGAGCAGCCCGCTATCCGTGAGACGCTTCCTCAGGGCATTGTAGCCCAGACCGTGTCGCGTGAGGTAGCTGCGGCTCTCGCTGCCCTCGGCCCGGGATATGGCAAGCAGCAGGTGCGTGGCATAGACGGAGCGCTGTCCTCCGCGCAGGGATTCGTAGGCGGCGAGACTGATGACTCCCGCCGCGACCCGGGTCGGGCGCACCCTGTCGGAATCATAGTAGGGGATGGCTTTGTCCCGGAATATCGCTCTGTCTATCCTGAGCTTGAAGTCCTCGCGCCCGATTCCGGCCTCGTCCAGGAAGCGGCAGGCGCCGTTGCCGGAGTGCCTCAGGATGGCGAGCATCAAGTGGTCTGCGCCGATTCCGTAGTGTCCGGTGCGCATAGCCTCATCTCTGGCATAGGAGATGATGGTCTTGAATTCATCCGAGAGGTTTAAATTCATATCCGAACAAAAGTAGCAAATTAATCGGATTTTTATGCTAAATTTGCATATTTGGAACATAGCAATCTTTTATGGAAAGTGAGGTAAAGAATCCTGAAGAAATTCAGGAAGAAGTGACAGGAATAATCGAACCGGTCGAGATTGACCACGAGATGCGGACGGCCTACATCGACTACTCGATGTCGGTCATCGTGTCGAGAGCTCTGCCTGATGCGCGCGACGGTCTGAAGCCCGTGCAGCGCAGGGTGCTCTTCGGGATGGACGGTCTTGGACTGGGCTATGGCGGGCAGACCAAGAAGTCCGCGAGAATAGTCGGCGAGGTGCTCGGTAAGTTCCACCCGCACGGCGACTCAAGCGTATATGACGCGATGGCGCGTCTCGCGCAGAACTGGAATCAGAGATACCCCCTTGTATATGGCCAGGGCAACTTCGGCTCAATGGACGGCGACCCGGTTGCGGCGATGCGTTATACCGAAGCGAAGCTCGAGAAGATGGCTTCCGACGTGCTCGGCGACCTGGACAAGGACACCGTCGATATGACGCTGAACTTCGATGATTCCCTCGAAGAGCCGACGGTGCTTCCCACCAAGGCCCCTCTGCTGCTGCTCAACGGCTCTTCCGGCATTGCGGTCGGGATGGCCACCAATATGGCCCCTCACAATCTCGGCGAGTGCTGCGACGCAATCTGCGCGTATATAGACAATTCCGACATCAGCGTAGATGAGCTGATGCAGTACATCAAGGGTCCGGATTTCCCTACCGGAGGCATCATCATAGGCCGTCAGGGCATAGTGGACGCCTACAACACCGGGCGCGGACGCGTCGTGCTCCGTGCCAAGACGGAGATTGAGACGCTGCGCAACGACCGTGAGGCCATCGTGGTCACGGAAGTGCCGTATATGGTCAACAAGGCCGAGATGCTCTCCCGCATCAGCGAGATGATCCGGGACAAGAAGATAGAGGGCATCTCCGAGATACGCGAGCTCACCAACCGCACCGGCATACGCATCGAGTTCATCGTGAAGAAGGACGCCAACTCCAGCGTGGTGCTCAATACGCTCTTCAAGTACACAGCCCTGCAGGGGAGTTTCTCCATCAACAACGTCGCCCTCGTGGACGGCCGTCCGAGGACTCTCACGCTCAAGGATATGCTCAAGGTGTTCGTCGATTTCCGCCACGAGGTGGTGGTGCGCCGTACCAGATTCGAGCTTGACAAGGCCTTGAAAAGGGCGCATATACTCGAAGGCCTGCTCAAGGCCATCGACATCATAGACGAGATTATAGCGGCCATCAAGGCGTCCCGCAACGTGGACGAGGCCAAGACCGCCCTCGTCTCCGGCTTCGGTTTCGACGACATCCAGGCCTCGGCGATCGTGGCGATGCGCCTCGGGCAGCTCACCGGGCTCGAGAAGGAGAAGCTGCAGGAAGAATACGACGAGCTGGAGAAGTTCATCGCCCGTTGCAGGGAGATACTCGCCAGCGACGCCGAGCAGCTCTCCATCGTCAAGCAGGAATGCCGTGAACTCAAGGAGAAATACGGTGACGCCCGCCGTACCGAAATCCGTCCGTCCGAAGAGGAATTCAATCCGGAGGACTTCTATTCCGACGAGGATGTGGTGATTACGATATCGCATCTGGGGTACATCAAGCGCACGCCGCTCAGCGAGTTCCGCACGCAGGCGCGCGGCGGGGTGGGCAAGAAGGCCAGCGCCACGCGCGAGGAGGACTTCATCGAACATATCTATGTGGCGAATATGCACTCCACGATGCTCTTCTTCACCGACAAGGGTATGTGCTACCGGCTGAAAGTCTATGAGTTGCCGGAGGGCAACCGCACGGCAAAGGGCAGGGCGGTGCAGAACCTGCTCTCGATTGACTCCCGGGACTGCATCAGGACATATCTCAACATATGCTCGATTGAGGATCCGGCCTACACCGAGAGCCATTATGTGACCCTTGTCACCAAGAGGGGCACGGTCAAGAAGACCACCCTTTCAGAATATGCCAACAGGCGCAGCCGCAACAAGGGCATCATCGCCATCAACATCCGTGAGGGGGACGAGCTGCTCGACGCGCTGCTCACCGACGGAAGCGAGCAGATAATGATCGCCGCCCGAGGCGGACGCTGCTGCCGCTTCAACGAAAGCGAACTTCGCGCGGTGGGACGCAACTCTTCGGGAGTCCGCGGCATCTCTATAGATGAGGGCGATGAAGTGGTAGGCGCAATCGCCATCGAGGCGGAGGATGCGGCCCGCGAGGGGAAGAGTGTGCTGGTGGTCAGCGAGAACGGCTACGGCAAGCGCTCGGATCCGGACGAGTACAGAATCACTTCCCGAGGGGCGAAGGGAGTGAAGACGATCAGCATCACCGACAAGACCGGGCCGCTGGTGGCCATCAAGGCGGTGACAGAGGACAACGACCTGATGATCATCACCAAGTCGGGGCTCACCATAAGAGTCGAGATGACCGATATCCGGCTTTCCGGCAGGGCTACCCAGGGCGTGAGGCTGATCAACATCCGCGAAGGAGACTCGATTGCTGCGGTTTCTCCGGTGGCGAAGGCCGAGGAAGACGCGGAGGCTCAGGAAGCAGCGGACGCTCCGGCTGCCGTAAATGAATAATTGTTATTTTTTATAATTATGAAAAAGATCTTTTTAGTTTTGGCAATCGTGGCCTCAATGCAGGCTTTCGATGCCCAGGCTCAGGTCAAGAACCCGGCAGCCGCCAAGTCAGCGGTCGAGAAGGCCGAAGCAGCCACCACCAATCCTAAGCAGGCCGTCAAGCCGGCCGTATGGATCAAGTATGGTCACGCCCTCCTTGATGCCTATAACGCCCCTGCCGGAAACGTCTGGACAGGTATGACACGTCAGGAGCTGCAGGTAATCGGCGGCGGCGAGCAGCCGCAGTCCGAGTCTGCGGTGGAAGTCGGCGGACGTCAGATGACCAAAGTCGCATACGCCAACAAGAACCTCTACTTCAACGAGAACGGACTTCTTGAACTCATCGAGGTCACCCGGCCGGTAGTAGACGGGGCTCTTGACAAGGCTCTCGCGGCATTCCGCGAGGCAGCGAAACTGGACGCCAAGAACCAGAAGAAGAAAGACCTCTGCAATTCTTTCAAGGATGTCGCCGACAAGTACTCTAACGACGCCTACACCGCCTACTCTTTCGGCAGGATGGACGAGGCTTCGTCATTCTTCGAGAAAGCCGCTGACGCCGCCGCTTCCGCTCCTCTGAGCCAGGTGGACACCAACTCCATCTACAACGCCGGTTTCACGGCCTGGGCAGCGGGCAGCAACGAGCGCGCCAAGGGATTCTTCGACAAGTGTCTCGGTATCGGGTACGCCGGCACTGACGGCGACGCCTATGCGAAGCTGGCCGACATATGCGACAAGCTTGGAGACAAGGCGGCCGCCAAGGATTATCTTGAGCAGGGATTCAAGCTCTATCCGCAGAGCCAGAGCATCCTCGTGGGTCTCATCAACTACTACATCTCCAGCGGCGAGCAGACCGACCGTCTCTTCGAGCTCCTCGACGAGGCCAAGAAAAACGAGCCTGACAACGCTTCCCTCTACTATGTCGAGGGCAATATCAACGAGAAGCTCGGCAAGGGCGACGAGGCCGTGGCGGCATACCGCAAATGCGCTGAAATCAATCCTAAATACGAATACGGCTATATCGGAGAAGGCATCCACTTCTACAATCTCGCCGTTGACATTCAGGAGAAGGCTTCCCTGGAGGCCGATGACGCGAAGTATATGGCTATGATGGGCGAGTTCGAGACCGCTCTGAAGTCCTGCATCGCTCCGTTCGAGAAGGCGTTCGAGCTCAGCTCTGACCCTGAGGTCAAGAGCAGCGTAGCCGAATACCTCAAGAACGCCTGCTTCCGCTTCCGCACCGAAAGTCCTGAGATGCAAGCCAAGTACGAGAAGTACGCGGCCGCAGTGCAGGGCGGAGCCCAGTAGCGGATCGCCGTAAGTTGTCAAAGCCGGTCCGGGATGTGCCCCGGGCCGGTTTTTTAGATGATATGAGAAGGATTTCCTTTACGCTCGCGCTCCTTGCAGCTCTGGCCGTCAATGCCGGTGCGCAGTCCGTCCGCTATGAGATACCGTTTCCGAAGCCCATAGGTCACGGCCCTGATACTGTCAGCGTGATGGTGATAGGCGACGTGATGATGCACACGAAGCAGCTGAGCTACGACCACAGTGAATTCCTGCGGGGTATCGCTCCTGCGCTCCGGGCTGCGGACGTCGCGGTGGCCAATATGGAATTCTCGCTTGGCGGACCCCCTTACAGCGGCTATCCGGCATTCTCCACCCCGGGCTCATACGCCGAATATGTCAGGGACTCGTGCGGAGTGGATGTCTTCCTCACCGCCAACAACCATATTCTCGACCGCGGAAGGAAAGGGCTCACGCGTACCCTGGCCGTCTATGACAGTCTCGGAGTGAAGCACAGCGGGGCTGCGGCCGACTCTCTCAGGCTCGTCTCGGACTATCCCCTGATGCTCACCGTCAAGGGTGTCCGTATCGCCCTTGTGAATTTCACTTACGGGACCAACAATCCGTCAAAACCGTCCGATGCGTGGCCTCGGGCCAATCTGATGCGGCGCGAAGATGTCAAGGCCGCCATAGGCAGGGCCCGGGAGCGGCACGCGGACTTCATCGTGGCGCTGCCGCACTGGGGGATTGAATATGAACTGAAGCATAGCGCGAAGCAGCAGGAGTGGGCGGAATGGCTTGTGGATGAGGGAGTCGATGCGATAGTCGGTGCGCACCCGCACGTTGTGCAGGATACCGCGCACGTCAAGGGAGTGCCGGTCATCTACTCCCTCGGCAACGCCGTCTCCAATATGAGCGCACGCAATACCCGGCTCGGCCTTGCCGTTATGCTGAGATTTGTTGCCGACCCCTCTTCCGGCAACAGGAAGATGCTTGAGCCGGAACTCCGCTTCATCTGGTGCACGCTCCCCGGGACTCTGACCGAAGGCTACCGCACGGTCTTCACCGATGAATATCTCTCCCTCCGCTCCGAGTGGCTCAACCCTGCCGACTACGACAATATGACCGCGACCCTCAAGCGGGTAAGCGCAGCCGCCGGCATCGGTCGAGTGTCGCATAATTGATTTAAAATTCATAAATTTGCGCCTTATGAGGAAATTGTCAGTAATAGCGCTGCTTGCGGCTTCGCTCTTTGTTCTCGGAGGATGTGACCTGTTCCGCAAGATGGCAGGCCGCCCCACTTCGGCGGAGATCGAGGCCAAGCGCGAATTGATCGAGAATGAGCAGGCGGGACACCTTGGGCGGCTTGATTCGCTCAAGACGATGCAGATGCAGATTTCCGATTCGCTCAAGATTCTGGATTCCATCAGGGCGATGAAGAGTTCCGTCGTGGAGGCGCGACAGCTTTCCGAGTCGGTCAGGCGCTCTCTGCCGTCACGTTACTATGTGATCGTGGGCACGTTCGGCAAGGCTGACAATGCCGAGCGATGCGCTTCCCGTGCCGAGCAGGCTGGATATGCGCCGACGCAGATACGGTACCGTAACGGTTTCACCGCAATCGGGGTATGTCCGACCGACGCTCTTCCGGAGGCGTTTTCTTCGCTCCTTGCAATACGCGGAGGCTTCTGTGCCGACGCTTGGATACTCGACAACAGCCGACGGTGATGACAAGACGCTATTTCACGATATTGCTGACGCTTGTTCTGTGTCCGTTCGTCGCGGCTGCGCAGTTCTCCGGAGGAACGCCGCGCGAGCTGAACGACAGCGAGGTCGTCTCGGCGATGAAAGAACAGGTCTCCTATCTCTCTTCCGCAGCCCTTGAAGGCCGCAAGGCCGGCTCGGAGGGCGAGAGGGAAGCTGCGGAATATGTCGCGCAGCAGCTCGCCTCGTATGGGGTGGACCTGATGTCAGGGAGCGGCGATATCCTTTTCGGCATACGGCAGGAGAACGGCGACACCCTCCGCTCACGCAATGTGATAGGATTTATCCCGGGATATGACAAATCGCTGAGAGACCACTACATAGTGATAGGTGCGAGACTCGATAACCTCGGCACTGTCACGGTCAATGTCAACGGGGAGAAGCGCGAGAAGATATTCTACGGGGCCAACGGCAACGCCTCCGGTCTCGCGATGCTCCTGCAGCTTGCGCGCAAGCTCAGCACCAACCGCGTGCTGCTGCGCCGCAGCGTGATTTTCGCCGCATTCGGCTCGTCCCTCAATATGGATGCCGGCGCGTGGTACTTCCTCAACCGTTCGTTCACCGATGTCCCGAACATCGACGCAATGATAAACCTCGATATGCTGGGGACGGCTTCAGGCGGATTCTATGCCTACACCGCCTCCAACGAGGCTCTCAACACACTGCTGGACAAGATGTCAGTATCGCTGCAGCCGATACTTCCCAGACTGGTCTCGCTTGAGCCCGTAAACTCCTGCCACAGAAGCTTCTACGACAAGGAGATCCCCGCCGTCCTTTTCACTACGGGGATGTATCCGGAATACAACTCAGAGCGTGATACGGCTTCCATCATCGAATATGAAGATATGGAGAGGGAACTCGAGTATATCTACAACTTCACCCTGCAGCTTGTCAACGGCGAGAGACTGCCGTTCCGCAAGACGGACGAGAGCTTGAGGCGCTACAGCGACGACAAGGATGTCTATGCCTGGTCGGACTGCGACGTGAAGCCCGTTTTTCTCGGCTCTTCCGACCCGTCGACATTTATGTCCAAGTGGATTTATGTCTATCTGCGCTACCCTCGGGAGGCGGTGGAGGCCGGCGTGCAGGGGAGGGTTCTCGTGGACTTCATCATCGACCAGAAAGGCCGCGTGAGGGATGTCAAGGTCATCAGGGGGGTAAGCGAATCGCTCGATGCGGAGGCTATAAGGGTGGTGAGCGCATCGCCGGACTGGAAGCCCGCCAGGGTGCACGGACGGAAAGTGAAGTGCGAGATGTCGCTGTATGTAGATTTCAAGCTCGAAAAGAGAAAGTGACGACAATATAGTATGGATTACGATTTCAAGTCAATCGAAAGCAAATGGCAGGCACGCTGGGCCGCCGAAAAAGAGTTCAAGGTAACGGAAGACAAGTCAAAGCCGAAGTGCTACGTGCTGGATATGTTCCCCTATCCGTCGGGAGCGGGGCTGCACGTGGGACACCCTCTCGGCTATATAGCCAGCGACATATTCTCGCGCTACAAGCGCCTCAAGGGCTATAATGTGCTGCATCCGATGGGATACGACGCCTTCGGGCTTCCGGCGGAGCAGTATGCCATCCAGACCGGGCAGCATCCGGAAGTGACTACCGTGCAGAACATCACGCGCTACCGCAGTCAGCTGGACCGCATAGGTTTCTCATACGATTGGGACAGGGAGGTGCGCACCTGCGATCCGGAGTATTACAAATGGACGCAGTGGGCGTTCCTGAAGATGTTCGACAGCTGGTATGACCCCTCTCTGGACAAGGCCCGTCCGATTGCGGAACTCGTCTCCCGCTTCGAAAGCGTCGGGTATGATGACGTGACCCCTCAACGCTGGGCCGTCGCTTCCGACAAGGAGAAGTCCGACATTCTTATGCGATACAGGATCGCCTATCAGGGAGAGACTTCCGTCAACTGGTGCGAGGGGCTGGGGACCGTGCTCGCCAACGACGAGGTCAAGGACGGGCTCAGCGTGAGGGGCGGCTACCCGGTGGAGCAGAAGAAGATGACCCAGTGGCAGCTCAGGGTTTCCGCATACGCCGGAAGGCTGCTGGAATCTCTCGACAGGCTTGACTGGACCGATTCCCTCAAGGAGATGCAGCGCAACTGGATAGGCCGTTCCGACGGCACCGAGATGGTATTCGATACCGTCTGCGGGGAGCGCCATCTCCCGATAAGCATCTTCACCACCAGGGCCGACACGATTTTCGGGGTAACCTTTATGGTGCTTGCCCCGGAGAGCGCTCTCGTGCAGGAACTCACCGCTCCGGAGTGCCGGAAGGAGGTGGAGGAATATCTCGCTTACGTCAAGAAGAAGACCGAGCGGGAAAGGCTTGCCGAGACCAAGACGGTCACCGGCGTGTTCAGCGGCTCCTACGGAATCAATCCGCTTAGCGGCGACAAGATTCCGATATGGATTTCGGAATATGTGCTTGCTGGCTACGGCACGGGCGCCATTATGGCAGTGCCCGCCCACGACAGCAGAGACTACGCTTTTGCAAAGAAGTTCGGCCTCCCGATCATCCCTCTCATCGAGGGCTGCGACGTCTCCGAGGAGAGCTTTGACGCCAAGGACGGGGTTATGTGCAACTCCGGCTTCCTCAACGGAATGAGCGTCAAGCAGGCTATCGAGGCCGCCAAGGACTATGTGGAGGCGCACGGCCTGGGACGGCGTAAGACCAACTGGCGGCTGCGCGACGCAATCTTCTCGCGCCAGAGATACTGGGGAGAGCCGTTCCCGATCTACTATAAGGACGGCATCCCGACTCCGCTTCCGGAGTCCGAGCTGCCGCTCAGGCTTCCTGAAATCAGCTCGTTCAAGCCTTCCGCCGACGGTGAGCCGCCACTTGCGAGGGCCAAGGACTGGACATATGAGGGGTATCCTCTGGAGAAGAGCACGATGCCGGGCTTTGCGGGCTCCAGCGCGTATTACCTCCGCTATATGGACCCTCACGACGACAAGGCTCTGGTGAGCCGCGAGGCCGATGAATACTGGCGCAGCGTGGACCTCTACGTGGGGGGCACCGAGCACGCCACGGGACATCTCATCTATTCCCGATTCTGGAACAAGTTCCTCTACGACCTCGGATATGTCTGTGAGGACGAGCCGTTCCGCAAGCTGATCAATCAGGGAATGATCCAGGGCCGCTCAAGTTTTGTGTATCGCATCGTAGGGACCAACAAATTCGTCTCCTGCGGACTCAAAGACCGCTATGAGACCACCGAAATCCACGTCGATGTCAATATCGTCCACAACGACCGTCTCGACATCGAGGCTTTCCGCAAGTGGAGACCCGAGTTCGCCGACGCTGAATTCATCCTCGAGGACGGGGAGTACATCTGCGGATATGCCGTGGAGAAGATGAGCAAGTCGATGTACAACGTGGTCAATCCCGATGACATCTGCAACACTTACGGCGCGGACACCTTGAGGCTTTACGAGATGTTCCTCGGCCCTGTGGAGCAGAGCAAGCCCTGGGACACGAAGGGCATAGACGGCGTCAACCGCTTCCTCAGGAAGTTCTGGAGACTCTTCTACGACCGCGACCGCTGGCTTGTCACCGACGACAAGCCGAGTCCCGCCGAGCTCAAGGTGCTCCACAAGCTCATCGCCAAGGAGCAGGAAGATATCGAGAACTTCTCCTACAACACCACCGTCAGCGCGTTTATGATTGCGGTCAACGAGCTCACCTCCCTGAAGTGCGCCAAGCGGGAGATTCTGGAAAGCCTCGTGGTGATGCTCTCCCCGTTCGCTCCGCACATCAGCGAAGAGCTCTGGCACGCACTCGGGCATAAGTCGAGCGTCGGTCGCGCCTCGTTCCCCGAATACATTGCCGCATATGCCGCCGAGGACAACATCACCTATCCGGTGCAGTTCAACGGCAAGCTGCGCTTCACCGTGGATATGCCTAAGAGCGCCAGTCCCGCCGAAGTCGAGGCCAAGGTGCGCGGTCTGGAGCAGACCGCCAAATGGGCCGCCGGGATGAATATAGCCAAAGTAATAGTGGTGCCGGGAAGAATCATCAACATAGTGCTCAAATGAAACTGAAACTCAACACCAAAATCAATGTCCGGAAGCTGATTTGGGAATATCTCGTTCTCACGCTGGCCTGCTTCATCTTCTCCGTATGCTGGGAGTGCTTTATGATTCCCAACAGTATGTCCGCCGGGGGGATGATGGGACTCTGCACCATCATCCAGTACGCCACCGGGGGAGTCATACCTGCCCAGTATTCCTATGTCGCCATAAATGCCGCGCTCATCATCGTCGCCGTGCTGGCTATGGGCATCGGCTTCGGTTTCAAGACGATATACTGCATACTGATGTCCACCGTGGCGATGGAGGTAATGTCCAAGCTGACTTTTCTGCATTGTGTCCCCGGCAA
The DNA here is from genome assembly GCA_963661285.1 of Bacteroidaceae bacterium. Classification (GTDB taxonomy): domain Bacteria; phylum Bacteroidota; class Bacteroidia; order Bacteroidales; family UBA932; genus Cryptobacteroides. The sequence continues at coordinate 119,555 of CAVLBF010000001.1, forward strand.
TTTCTTCTTCATACAGGAGACGGTGCTGATACCTATCGTCGCCGGCGTGTTCGAGGCGGTGGGCATCGGGCTGGTGCTGCGCTACGGCGGAAGCACGGGAGGCACGGACATCGTGGCGCTGATGGTCAACAAATACTGGCCCGTGTCGCTGAGTATGGCGTTTCTGGTGGCCGACCTTGTCATCTGCTCGCTGCTGCTCCTGCTTCCGGAGAAGAATTTCTCCGATATGTGCTACGGCCTCGAGGAGGTGGTGGTGTTCTCGATGATGATAGACACGGTGGTCGGAGGCAAGAGGTCTTCATACCAGCTGATGGTCTTCTCCGAGAAATACGCGGCCATCGCGGACCATATAATCTACAATATGGACAGGGGAGTGACCCTGCTCAAGGCCCAGGGGTGGTTTACCAAGCAGGACAGGAACGTGCTCTATATCCTTATCAGCCAGAAAGAGCTCCCGTCTCTCACCAAAGTCATCAAGGAGCTTGACCCTCGGGCGTTTATGTCGATTTCCCCGACCAATAACGTCTATGGGGAAGGATTCGAGGAGATAAAGACAGGCGTTAAGCTAAATAAAAAGAACAAGTAATATATGCCCTTGATAAACAGAACTTTCTGGACCGGGGCCAAAGAGTATCTCCTGATCACCGTCGGGCTTGTGGCCTACACTGTGGGATGGACGCTCTTTCTGGTGCCCAACAATCTCATCGGCGGCGGGGTGACGGGTATTTCCTCCATCATCCAGTATGCCACAGGCATCAAGATCGGTTACAGCTACTTCGTAATCAACATCGTGCTGCTGACGGTCTCGCTCTTCGTGCTGGGCAAGGGCTTCGGAGTCAAGACGGTCTATGCCATAATCGTAGCGTCAGCCCTTCTCAATATTCTCCAATATGTGATTCCGGAGGATATCATCGAGATTCTCGCGCTAGGCAACGGCAAGCTGATGTGTACGATAATGGGCGGAATGATGTCCGGAGTCGGCATCGGGATGACGATGAGTCAGGGCGGAAGCACCGGAGGCACGGATATCATCGCGCTGATGGTCAACAAGTACCGTAACGTGTCTCCCGGACGTATGATTCTGATGATGGATGTGGTCATCATTTTTTCCTCCATCGTCGTGCCGTCCTATATGCCTGACGGCTCGCCTATGCCCTGGGCCGACAAGATTACGACCATCGTCTACGGTTTCATCCTTGTGCTGACCAACGGAGTTGTGGTGGACCTGTATCTGTCCGGTTCGCGCCAGTCGGTGCAGGTATTCGTGCTTTCGCCGAAGTATGAAGAGATTGCCGACGCGGTCACGAAAGACCTGCACCGCGGGGTGACGGTGCTCGACGGCAAAGGCTGGTACACCAAGCACAGCGTGCAGGTGCTGATGGTCATCACGCGCAAGACCGACCTCAACATCCTTCTGAAGTACGTCAACGCCATCGACTCCGACGCTTTCATCTCCGTCAACTCCGTGACCGGAGTCTACGGCAAGGGCTTCGATACGATCAAGACTGATAAAAAAGAAAAAATAAGGCCCTGAAACGTAAATTTTTTTACAATCCCTGCCCTGACGGTGGTCTAGGCAGGGATTTTTCGTTTATCTTCGGAAAAAGTCTATTCGCACTATGAAGATTTACTTTCGCTCATTCCACTTCTGGATTCGGCTGATATCGATTGCCTGCATACTGAGCCCTATGATTCTGACAAGGCTCAGGACAGGCGGTCCTCCCTCGCCCGAAGTGTTTCTCTTCTCCCTGCTGGCGGCTTCGACGGTGATGATAATGCTTCCGATTGCAGACGAGCCTGTCCTGGTCTCGCTGATCTTCGCCCTGCTTGTTCTGGCGGACTCCGACTGTTTCGCTATGACAGGCCTTCCCTGTCCGCTTTTCGTGTTCATATGCCTGCTCCTGATACTGATTCATCAGCTTCTGAGGCTGTCCGCGAGGCATTCGGTGCTGCGGACCCTGTTCAAGCCGCAGGCGGTGTGGTATTCGCTCGAATCGCATCTGCGTCTGCTCCTCTCGTTCGGGGACGGGCTGCTTGCCCTGCTGGTAGTGTCGCTGCCCGGGCAGACTGTAGTGGAGTATATGCTCTCCGGACTGCTTCTGCTGATGTATCTGCTTCTCTATTACCGCTCGGTGTCGGGACGCTGCCTGCTGTTGAGCCGCAGGAGGGAGAAAATCGTAAAGCGAATGATCAGCTGCATAGCGGACAGCTCCTCTCAGGCTCTTGCCGGGGAGGACAGGGAGGAGAGGGAGAAGTCGATAAACCTCTACGGCAGGATTACCGGCATAATGGACAGCCGCAAGCCTTACCTCAACCCTGACTATACGCTGCAGGATCTCGCCGATGCCACCTATATCAACAGGACCTATCTCTCGCGGACCATCAATGCCGTAGCCGGCAAGAACTTCCGGCAGTTCGTAAACGGCTATCGCGTGCAGTATGCGGTGGAACTGCTCGAGGACAATCCCCGCCTGACCGTGGGCGAACTCGCGGAAAAGGCGGGCTTCCACTCCAGCGTGACCTTCTCTATGGCATTCAAGCTCAATATGGGGGAGACTCCCGGCGAATATGCGATCAGGCTTCGTTCAGGGCTTGTCTCACTCCTTTCCAGCTCTCGGGAACCTCAGCGAGGACGTGAACCTCAGTCTTGCGGACAGGGTGGATGAACTTCACTTCGTGCGACTGCAGGCAGATGCCCCCGTCGGGATTGGAGCGCGGTGCGCCGTATTTGAGGTCACCCTTGACCGGCCATCCTTCAGAGCTGAGCTGGCAGCGTATCTGATGATGCCTGCCGCTGAGCAGCTCGATTTCCACGAGGTGGTAGCGGTCGGTGCTGAGAATGTAGCGGTAGTTGAGCGTGGCGAGCTTGGCGTCGCCGTGTCCGGACGGTTTCGGAGCAGAGCCCGGGGCCGCTATGTAGCTCTTGTTCTGCTGCCCGTTGCGTGAGATCCAGCCGCACAGCTGCCCCTGAGGCGGTTCGGGTTTGGCGCAGAGGAGCGCCCAATAGCGCTTGTGGATCGCCCCCTCGCGGAACATAGCCGCGAGCCTTTCGAGCGCCTTAGAGGTCTTGGCGAGTATGCAGATGCCGCATACCGGGCGGTCAAGCCTGTGCGGTACGCCGAGGAATACCTGTCCCGGCTTGGAGTCCCTCTGCGCGAGATACGCCTTGTACGCCTCCGCAAGACATTCGTCCCCCGTCCTGTCGCCCTGAGTGAGTTCTCCGGACCTCTTGTTGACTATCAGAAGATGGTTGTCCTCGTAGAGTATCCTGCTGCCGAAGTCCTCGACCTCCGCCGCCGTGAGCTGCCTGTAAAACATATAATCTGCGCAAGTTTCGTAAATATGCCGCAAAGATAGCCCATATGCCCGGAAGAATGACTATATTTACGAAATAATCAAACGCATAATCGATGAAACGAACTCTGACCCTGATTCTGCTTGCGGCGGCTGTGCTGCTGACCGCGATTCCCCTTTCCGCCCAGAGGAACAGACTGTGGTATGACAAGCCCGCGGAGTATTGGGAGGAAGCCCTCCCGATAGGCAACGGGCGCATAGCTGCAATGGTCTTCGGCGGTGCAGAGAACGAGGAGATACAGCTCAACGAGGAGACCATCTCCGCAGGACGTCCGTACAACAACTACAACCCGGAAGGACCGGAGTATCTGCAGGAGATACGCGAACTGATATGGGCCGGCAAGTCAGCTGCGGCTCAGGATCTGGGAGCTGCCAAGCTGCTCTCCCCGGTGGGGGAGGAACTCCAGTACCAGACCGCAGGCTCGCTCCGCATCAGCTTCCCCGACCACGGCGGATATACGGACTACTGCCGTGAACTGGATATCGACAATGCCCTGACCCTTACGCGCTACAAGGTCGGGGACGTGGAATATGTCCAGGAGGCGTTCGCCTCTCTGACCGACCAGCTGATTGTCATCCGCATCACCGCGTCCCGAAGAGGGGCTGTCAATTGCACTCTCTCGCTGAGCACTCCGATGCCTTCTCCTGTGGTGTCCGTCAAGGGGAAGACCCTCAGGATGGAGGGCGCTTCCGGCGACGGCAAGGTGATAAAGGGCGGGGCGCTCCGCTACTGCACCGATGTAAAGGCGGTCAACAAGGGCGGCAAAGTCCTTTCCGGAGACGGAAGCCTCAAGGTGGAGAAGGCCGATGAACTCCTTGTCTATGTGTCGATGGCGACCAATTTCGTCAACTACAGGGACATCTCGGCGGATGCGGTCAGGCGCTGCGAGGCCTATATGAAGAATTCCTCCCGCAGCTATGCCAAGGCGCGCGGGGCGCATATCGCGGCATACAGGGCCCAGTACGACAGGGTGAAGTTCGAGCTCGCGTCGGACTATGACGGCGACGCCAAGACCACCGACAGCCGCCTTGTTGAAGTTCGGCAGCTCTCCGACAACAGGCTCGTCACTCTATATTTCAATTACGGCAGATATCTGCTGATATCCTCCTCGCAGCCGGGATGCCAGCCTGCCAACCTCCAGGGAAAATGGAACAATAAGCTCTCGCCTCCGTGGTGCTGCAACTACACGACCAACATCAATGCCGAGATGAACTATTGGCCTGCGGAGGTCACCAGCCTCGCAGAACTGCACGAGCCGTTCATCAGGATGGTAAGGGAACTCTCCGAGAGCGGACAGGAAACGGCACGCCTGCAGTACGGCTGTCGAGGCTGGGTGCTGCACCATAATACCGATCTCTGGCGCTGCACCGGCGCTCTTGACCGCGCATATTGCGGCATCTGGCCGACAGGCGGAGCCTGGGTGTGCCAGCATCTCTGGGAACGCTATCTGTACAGCGGCGACGAGGAATACCTTGCCGAAGTATATCCGATTATGAGGGGTGCTGCGGAGTTCTTCGTGGATTTCCTCGTGGAGGATCCGAATACCGGTTATCTGGTGGTGACGCCTTCCAGCTCGCCGGAAAACAAACCCAAGTCCAGCGACGGCAATCTCCAGTCTGGCGTCACGATGGACAATCAGCTCCTGACCGACCTCTTCTCCAATATCGAGCGGGCATCTGAAATCCTCGGCGTGGACCGGGAGTTCTGCGACACGCTCCGCACTCTGCGGGGCAGGCTCACCCCGATGCAGGTCGGACAATACGGGCAGCTTCAGGAGTGGGCTCAGGATTGGGACGACCCTGACGACCATCACCGCCACATCTCCCATCTCTGGGGCTTTTTCCCAGGCAGCCAGATTTCGGCCTACCGCACTCCGCTGCTTTTCGATGCGGTGCGCAACACCCTCATCCAGCGCACGGACGTCTCCACGGGCTGGTCGATGGGATGGAAGGTTTGCTGCTGGGCCCGTATGCTCGACGGCAACCACGCCCTCAAGATGATCAGGGACCAGCTCTCATATGTGGATCCGTCGATGCAGAGAGGTCAGGGCGGCGGCACCTATCCCAACCTCTTCGACGCTCATCCGCCTTTCCAGATTGACGGCAACTTCGGCTGCACCGCCGGCATCGCCGAAATGCTCGTGCAAAGCCACGACGGGGCCGTACATCTCCTGCCGGCACTTCCGGACGACTGGCATAAGGGTCTGGTCAAAGGATTGAGGGCGCGCGGCGGCTTCGAGATAGAAAGCATCGAATGGGAGGACAACACCATACAGAAGGCGGTCATCCGCTCCGCTCTCGGAGGCAATCTCCGCATCCGCTCCTACGCCAGGCTGCAAGGGGAGGGACTTGTGGAAGTCAAGGACGGCAGCGACAACCCTAACCCGTTCTTCGCGGCACAGGAAATACTCCGTCCCCTCGTCAGCCCCAAGGCGAGACTCCGCGGACCGGAGATTCCAGTCGCATATCTCTACGATGTCGAGACCGTGCCGGGACAGGAGCTTGTCGTGACAGTCCTGCGTTAAGACCTCAGAAGCGGTAACCCACTCCCACTTTGCCTCCCTGATAGAGGAGGCCGGCGGAGAGTTCGGCGAAGCCGTAGAACCTGTGCCCGAACGTTACCCCTATAGGAGCTATCTGGAAGGCGAACTGCAATTCAGTGCCGGTGCAGTCGAAAGTGTAGATTGCCGCTCCGGCTTCCGCTTTGCCGTAGAGGGTGACGTTCTCCCTGGTGAGATAGTTCATCGTCAGCTGAGGCATTACGGAGACGACGTGCAGCGTGTGGGCTTTCATCTCGCCGCCCTTGCTTGAGCTGTAGCCCTGCCAGCTGACGTCGACTCCCGCCGACATCCAGCGGTTGACCTTGTAGGCTATGTCCAGCGAGAGGTCTCCGGTGGCTATTCCGGAGTCCTGATTGCTCTTGTCTTTGGACTCTTCATCGGAGAGGTGGTTGAGGGAGGCGATCCCGTAGAGCAGTATGTTCACGAACGGCACCGTACCCCATCCTGCACGGATGTCGAGGCTATAGTCCGGAACGTATTTGGAGGCTTCCTGTCCCGATGCGGACAGCGGCAATGCGCACAGAAGTGCAGCGGACAATAAAACAAAAAGTCGCATAGGCATCAGAATATGTGTGCGGGTGAAGGGACTCGAACCCATACGCACGAGGCACCGGATCCTAAGTCCGGCTTGGCTACCGATTACAACACACCCGCGTCAAGCGGAACCGCCGTCCCGCCCGGCAAATATAGTAAAAGCTATTTTTAATGCTTACATAATTGGTGCAAAATTACTACATTTGTCATCGTAGGCCTTGATGCGGCAGACCGAACTGCGAATCCAAGGTCTGCGAACGGTCGGTGATAAGGTTATGAAAAAGAACGGATACGATTCTCTCATAAAGGCCGCCATCAAGTCTTTTTGGGAAACAAAACAAAAACAGCTCACTGCCAGCAGCGATTTCTCCAACCGTGGCGCCGTTGTCGGGGGCAAACAATTGGATGCCTTTGCTGAATTGTTCAAGACGATAGCCGTTGAGCAGGGCGTTCCCGAGAAGTGTATCTTTACCAGGCAGGCCTGCCTGCCCGGATACTTCCGTTCCTCCAAGGACTGGGATTTCCTGATTATCGCTCCTAATAATAAACTGATTGCCGCCGTTGAACTGAAATCCCAAATCGGTTCCTACGGCAACAACTTCAATAACCGCGCGGAAGAAGCCCTTGGTTCGGCAGTGGACCTCTGGACGGCTTTCCGCGAGAATCAGTTCCCCAGACAGGCTGCACCGTGGGTCGGATACTTCACGGTTATCGGGAAAGACGAGGGTTCAACAAATCCTGTCCGCAACAACGAACCCCATTATCCTGTACTTCCGGAATTCAAGACGGCCAGTTATCTGGACCGCTACCGTATTCTCTGCCAAAAACTCATTCTGGAAAGGCATTATTCGATGGCCGCATTGGTGTGCACCGGCGGTCCGGATCATTACGAAGATCTGTCCGAAGATACTTCCATTGAGCAATTCATCCGCTCTTTCATCGGACACTTGACGGGCAATCTCAATGAGTTCCGGAAATAGCAGATACGGCTTGCGCCGCTCCGGCGGTCAGCACGGGGATGTGTTTACATCTCCGGAGGTTGTATCATATATGCTGGACATTGTCGGCTATACCTCCGATAAAGATTTGAGTCATACAGGCATCCTTGAGCCTTCCTGCGGGGAAGGGGAGTTCGTCGTCGAGATTGTCCGCCGCCTTTTGGAGTCATCCCGTAGATTCGGCTTTGATTTTGCCGCTGCATTTCAAAGCAATGTATTCGCTTACGACATTGACGGAGCTAAAATTGCCTTCTGCTGTCGTCGGCTATCTGAACTCGGTCTTTCATTCCCTCTTGGAGGGAATATCCGTCAGGCAGATTTCCTGACTGCCGACATTTGTTCATTTGATGTCATCGTGGGCAATCCGCCCTACATACGCTATGAACAGATACCGCCGGAACTTGTCTCAAGCTATAAGCGGCAGTTCCACACTTTCCATTACCGGGCAGACCTTTACATCCTGTTCTTTGAAAAGACTCTTAAGTACTTGAAACCTGGAGGACATCACTGTTTCATCTGTTCTGACCGATGGCTCAAGAATGAGTATGGAAAGAAGCTGCGCGGCTGGATAGCCCGGTCCTTCTCTCTGGAGTCGATTGTCTCTCTGGAGAAGGCTACGGATGCATTTCAGGAAGATGTTTTGGCATACCCGGCCATCACGCTCATTACAAACGCTGAACCCGGACCTGCTTTTGTTTTCGCCGAATTGACATCCATTACCCAACTCGGGAAAGGTGTCGGAAGACCGCTTCCTGCGCCGAGTTCGGCTGATTGGAGCAGTGTTTTCAATCGTGTACAGTGCGATGACACACTGGTAACCATCGAAGAAATGGGTTTTACTGTCGGAATCGGAGTGGCGACCGGAGCCGATTCTGTCTTTATTTCCAGAGATCTTCCGTCAAAGGTTGAGAAAGAGCTGCTTCTTCCCGCATTGAATGCCCGGGATATGTCCGGAAATCGCCTGCGGTGGAACGGCCAATATTTGCTGAACCCGTACAAAACTGACGGGGATCTTATTGATCTGGAGGATTATCCTCGAGCGGCGGCCTACCTGATTTCGCATCGTGAGGACTTGCAGAAGCGGTATGTCGTAAAAAAGAATCCTGAAAAATGGTATAGAACCATCGACAGGATTGTTCCGGCACTGAAAGGTTTACCTAAGGTGCTGCTCCCGGATATTTCCGGCAACCGGTTCATTTTTGTCGATGATGGACGGTTCTATCCGCAGCACAATCTGTATTATATTACCGGGGGTTCATTACGCCAACTCCAACTGCTCGGTGCTATGCTTATGTCAGATTATGTCAGGAGTCAGCTCTTCAGCATCACAAATTGTATGAACGGCGGCTATCCGCGTTGGCAGAGTCAGTACTTGCGCAAACTTATGATGCCGGATGTGAATGCAATTGAGAAATCATTGGCCGACCGCCTGCTCGATGCTTACCATACTTTTGATATGACAAGCCTCAACGATACGATGGCCGCCATTGTGTCGGCGTCTCGTGCCAAGAATCGCAGACGGAATCCTCAGGTGCAGCAACTGACTCTCGACTTTGCAATTTGAAATCCGATAAGGCCTTCCTACATATTCCCCTTAAGCACCAAAGCAATATTCTCAACGATGCCGGTGACGAGAGCGTTGCCCATAAGGAAAGCACGGCGAAGGTCCGATGAACCGGCCGTATGGTTGTCAGGGAACATATTCAGGCGCTCCAGCTCTACCGGGACGAGTCGGCGATAACGGCCGCTCTCCGTCCTGATGATATGTTTGAAGCGGGAGGGAGCGGCGCCTCCCTCTCCGGTGATGATGGTTCTGGACGGGCGGTCCGTACAGTCGGGGAATGCCATCGCCCCCTCGCTGTAGTTGTATTCGAAACCCGTCTCGCGGTTGATTCTCTTCAGCGACTTTGAGCCTTTCTGATACTCCCACTTCGGCACGTCAGCCTCCGGGATGAAGAATTCGCCCGGCACGTCCGCCTCATCGACGAGGATGTCGCCGAGAGTTATCTGCGGCCCGTCGTACAGCGGAAGCGTGTCCAATGTATAGACCTTGCCTTCGCACATCACACCGGAGTTCTTGAACGGACTCTCGTGCCCGTTGCGGTTGAAGTTCTCGGAGACGGACGCTATGCTGCCGCTTATCTCGAAGGAGACCGGCTTGCCGTCCTTTTCCCGGCAGGGGAAGGCCTTGGGCATAATGCCGTCCCGGAGTATCCTGTCGAACTTGTCATCAAGCTGTGCGAAACTCTTTGCAAGCGGAGTCCGCTGATGATAGGCGACAATGTAGGTGCGTCGGCGGCGTTGAGGCATTCCGTAGTCCGCCGCATTGAGGATGCGCCATTCAACCGTATAGCCGAGACTCGACAGGGAAGAGAGGATAATCGCAAAGTCGCGTCCGCGCTGCTTTGATGGCGAATTGAGGAGACGGTCGACATTTTCCAGCATCAGATAGCCCGGACGCCTGTCGCCCTTTTCTTTCAGAATGCGGTATATCTGCCACCACAGCACACCTTTCTTCCCCTCTATGCCGCCTGACCTTTGCAATGTGGTGGCCACGGAATAGTCTTGGCAGGGGAATCCGCCGCAGAGCAGGTCTGCATCCGGGATGTCTTCCGTCGGCACTGCCGCGATGTCTTCGTTCGAGTGTCCGTCCGCTCCGAAATGCCGGCAATAGATTATGCTTGCGTCCTGTCGCCTGGTGGACGGCTCCCACTGGTTGCTCCAGATGGTCTTGAAGCGCTCGGAGGCCCGTTCCAGACCGATTCTGAAACCGCCTACTCCGGCAAACAGCTCCACTACTCTGATGTCCTTCTCGTCCGGTTCGGGACGGACCTCATCAAACAGTCCACGCTGCCTTATGCGCCTGTGTGCGCTGTCGGAATATCTCGCGACCGGTTCACACAACAACTGGTCGTCGCCATTGTATTCTGTCTTATAACTCATTTTCTATAATATTCCTTATGTATTTCTGGTTGAACCAGTAACAGTATTTCTGCACGGTTCCTCCGTTTGGGTTAGGTGCCAGGTCGTCCGCCGTTCGCGCCTTGGGCCGGACGTGGAAGTTACACTCATCTTTCAAACTCCAGAAGTAATCGGGGCTGATGCGGTTGTTCAGGACATTTTGCCGGATATTCTCCCAATATCGTTGAGCCGTGGCGAGGTCTTCCTGCGGCATTGTCCAGAATGCGACCTTGTCCAGTTTATACTCCGGCTCCCTCTTCCCGTCAGGCAGTTGCAGCACATTGTCCATTTCCCGGAATATGACGAACAGAAACCACGGTTTATGCAAAAATAGCACTTTTTTCATCAAAAAGAGGGTGACTAAGTCCCGCCGGGCTTGCCATAGCTGCCGTCCAGGTGGGGAAGTTCTGGGCAGATTTTATCCCTACCTGGATGTTGCGGCGGCCCTGGAAGCCCTTCTGTGGCGGATGCCCTTTCCAGGTAGGGAAGTTCCGGCCCGGAAATGTCCCTACCTGACCCGTTCCTCTCAGACTGCGGTGAAGGGGCCGGAGCGCAGCAAAGCGGTCTGCTGTTGCCTCTGAGAGGCGTGTCCACCCCCGGACTCGGGTAGGGGGCGGGGCTCGTGTGACTAATAAGTCCCGCAGGGACCGCGACGTAGGAGCGAAATACCCCTAATAGGGGTCGCAGACGGTAGTCTGCGGGGGTTAAGAAGCCCAAGAGGGGCTGGCTAAAATACTTTTTAGTCAGCCCCTCTCAGAGGCAAGCTGCAGCTGCTGTGAAGCTCTGCGCCGCAAAAAAAGAGGATGACCCTTTTTGGTCACCCTCCCCTGTGTCTATCTATAGGTGTAAGAAAAGACTACTGTTCGTCTTCGAGACGGAGATGCTGCACATAGATGGCCTTCATCTTGGCCACGCGGCGCTTCTCGGAAGGCTTCTCGAAGTTCTTGCGTGAACGGAGCTCGCGGATTGCGCCCGTCTTCTCGAACTTCCTCTTGAATTTCTTAAGAGCCCTTTCGATGTTCTCTCCTTCCTTTACCGGTACGATAATCATTTCTTTAAATCACCCCCTTTTTCTTTTTGCGGTCGCAAAGGTAATGAATTATTTGAGAAACACGCAAATATTTTCAGGATTTATCATTATTTTTGCTTAAACTGATTTGGCTGAAACCCGTGACGTCTTCCCGGCATATAGGACTCCCGCTTGCAGCCGCCATCATATTGGCGGTGTGGACTCCTGCGGCCGCGCAGGCCAGTCGGGAGCTTCTGGAGGAGCTGGACCGTACGATTGAGGAAGCCCCCTCCTATGTCGCCGCCAAGGAGCTGCGCATCAAGACGATAGAGAACACTCTCCACTCTCGGGGAGTACTGCCCGAGAGGCAGTATCTGATCTGGGGGGAACTCTTCGACGAATACCGGACCTTCAACTATGTCAAGGCGGTCGAGGCCCTCGACGCGCAGAAGCAGCTCGCGCTGCAGCTCCGCGACAAGGTCAGGCTCAACGACGTCTATCTCAAAGAGGCGATGCTCAACACGGCTGCGGGGGAGTTCCTCGAAGTGCAGAACAACATCGCCCTGATGGACACCACCGTCTTCGGGCGCGAGCAGGAGATAGCCTACTGCAACGTGCAGCAGCGCTTCTGGTTCGACTACGGCGAGTACCAGAAAGGCGCGGACAAGTACACCCTGCGCAAGGTGAGCTACTACCGCGACAGGCTGCTCTCCCTCGCTGACCCGTCGAGCAGCCTGAGCCGCTACGTGATGGTGCGCAAGTGCATCGATGAGAAGAACTACGCGCAGGCGGACTTCATCAACCGCCACTCGCTCTCCGTGATGGACAGCGCGAGCCACGACTACGCCAACCTCGCTTACTTCCAGGCCCGCATATGCGAGCAGCTCAACCGGCGGGAGGAGATGGAGAACTGGTTCATCCGCTCCGCGCTGGCTGACATCAGGACCGCCACCAAGGACAACGCCTCGCTCTTCAGCCTCGCGGAAGCGCTGTTCAACGACGGGGACTACGAGCGGGCGTTCAGGTACTCGACTTTCTCGCTGCAGGATGCCGTGGCGTTCGACGCCAAGCTGAGGCAGTGGCAGATCGCGTCAATCCTGCCTGCCGTGCAGAAGAGCTACACCGACCTCCGTCAGACCCACCAGCAGAAGGTGCGCAATATGCTTGTGCTCACCTCCATCCTGTCGCTGCTACTGCTGCTCGGAGTCATCGCGCTGCTACGGCTCTACCGCCGTCAGATTCAGTATGGCCGCAGGATTGCGGATATGAACGAAGAGGTCAAACGGAGCTCGGAGGCCCTCGCCGGCTTCAACGAACGGCTCAAGAAGATGAATCTTGAGCTCACCGAGGCCAACGCCGCCAAGGAGGAATATATCGGACTCTTCCTCGGGATGTGTTCCAGCTATATCGACAAGATGAAGGCCTACCAGAGCCGGGTCCGCAAGATGGCGCTGTCCGGCAGCCTTGACAAGCTGATTGCCGACACCTCCTCCCCGGACAATGTCGAGCGGGAGCTCAGGGAGTTCTATGATATGTTCGACCGGGCGTTCCTCAAACTGTACCCGAAGTTCGTGGAGCAGTTCAACGCCCTCCTGCGCGAGGACGCCAGAATTGAACTCAAGAAGGGCAAGCTCCTCAACACTGAACTCCGCATATTCGCGCTCATAAGGCTGGGCATCACCCAGTCGTCCGACATCGCCTCGATGCTCCGCTACTCGGTCAATACCATCTACAACTACAGGGCCCAGGTCAAGAACTGCGCCCTCGGCGACAGGGAGGATTTCGAGGAGCAAATCAAGCGCATAGGCAATTAAGTGGACGGCTTCGTCCACTTTTCCCGCTCTGTTCGGATGCCGTCACAGCGTTGATAATCAATGATTAAGCTCCACGCGCGAGTTCGCACCTTTCCACTTATGGTCCGCAGCCTGCTTACGGATTTCAGGCCGAAATCCACTATTTTTGCCGTCCGTAAATAGATAAAGTATTTAAAATCAGACGATTGACTAATCCACCTAAAACTCTTTACCCCCAATTTGCGAGAGGGCTTTTTCTTTCTGATTCTACTTGATATTTTTGTGAAAGACAAACGGCAAACATTTGTTCATAAACTAATAACATCAACCAAAAAGACCACAGAAACAATGAAGATCAAACAGATTGTTCTGACAGTCATCTATCTTCTCGGGATCGGCTGCGCGACCGCCTGGTCGCAGTCCGTTCTCGTTCACGGTACCGTTCTTGATGAGAACGGCGAAGGTTTCATTGGTGCCGGCGTTGTCCAGAAAGGTACCGCCAACGGTACTGTGACCGACTCCGCCGGCAACTTCAGAATCTCCGTCCCTTTGGGTGCCGTGCTTCAGTTCTCCTTCATAGGCTATGTGCCGCAGGAACTCCCTGCCGAGCAGAATATGAAGGTGACTCTCATCCCTGACTCACAGCTTCTTGAAGAGACTGTCGTGGTCGGCTACGGCGTACAGAAGAAGAGCGTCGTGACTGCGGCCATCTCCAGCATCACCTCCGACGACCTCAAGGTCCAGTCCAACACCAGAGTTGACAATATGCTTCAGGGAATGTCCTCCGGCGTGCTCGTCACCCAGGGTTCAGGCTCCCCGAACGCGGGCTCTCAAGTCAGGGTCAGAGGTGTCGGGACCATCCACAATTCCGACCCTCTATATATAGTGGACGGAATACCTGCCGGAAGCATCGACTTCATCAACCCTAACGACATCGAGCGCATCGAGGTCCTCAAGGATGCCGCGTCGGGTGCCGTCTACGGAGCCCGTGCCGCCAACGGAGTCATTCTCGTCACTACCAAGAAGGGCAAGGAAGGCAGGACGAAGGTCAGCTACGACTTCTCCTACGGCATCCAGAACCCTTGGAGGAAGCCGGCGGTGCTCAACGCCACCGAGTATGCCATAATGATGAACGAAGGTATGCTCAACGACGGCAAGGCCCCGATTTACGATGACCCGTATTCCCTCGGGACCGGCACTGACTGGGTCGACGCCATCTTCGACAAGAACTCTCCTATCGTCAAGCACGATGTCTCTGTGTCCGGAGGCAACGGCAAGGTGGACTACAACATCTCCGGAGGCTATCTCTCCAACAAGGGAACGATAGGCGGCAGATTCGACCGCTCATACTACAACAGGGCGACCGTCAGGGAGAATATAGGCATCACCGTCTTCGACAGGACAGCTGAGCGCAGCTGGCTCAACAAGCTGACCTTCCGCAACCAGATATCCTACGCTCATATCCGCTCGGCGTCTGTCTCCACCAACTCCGAGTACGGCTCGCCGCTCGGCTCCGCCCTCGGGATGTCTCCGCTCGAGTCCATCTACGCCACCGCAGAGGACGAGGCGAGATACAAGACCCTCTATCCTGACGGATATCCGTATATAATAAGGAACTCCGTAGGCACCGCCTACTCCATCGCCGACGCGGGCGTGTACAACGAGCAGGCCAACCCTATCGCGATGCTGGATATGCCTGGCTCACGCAGCAGCACCGACAAGATTGTGGCCGGGTTCAACACCGAACTCAACCTCATAGACGGCCTCAAGTTCCGCAACTCCGTATCGCTCGACCTCGCCTATGTCTATGGCAACAGCTACAGCAAGGAGTATTTCCTCACCTCCAAGTCTTACAAGTACGACACCGTCACTGAGAAGATAAGCTATGACAAGGATGGCAATGAGACCGTGACCGAAAAGATAAACTACGGCTCAAGCGCATCCCAGACTATGGCAAGGTACTATACCTGGCAGGTCGAGAACGTGCTCAGCTACGACAAGAGCTTCGGAAAGCATACGGTAAATGCCGTGCTCGGACAGTCCGCCCTGCGCTACAGCTCGTCCAACGTCGGCGCAAGCGCCAACGGTCTGACTTATCCTTACGATACCTGGAAAATCTCCGTCAACAACACCCTCGGCAAGCAGGAGAACGGAGACCGCAACGGATGGGGCAGCTGGAACTCGATCCCATACAGCCTCATCTCATATTTCGGTCGTATCTCCTATAACTACGACGAGCGCTATATGGCTGAAGTCACCGTAAGGCGTGACGCTTCCAGCCGCTTCGGCCCGAACAACAAGTGGGGCACCTTCCCTTCATTCAGCCTGGGCTGGAACGCCAAGAACGAAAGCTTCCTCAAGGATGTCGCCTGGCTCTCCGCCGCCAAACTCCGCGGATCGTGGGGTATCAACGGTAACGACAACATCGGCGACTTCACCTACGCCGTATATTCAAGCTCCGGCAACAACTATGTCTTCGGCTCCGGCGGCAACAACACCGAATCCATCTCCACCGGTGTCAAGCCGAGCGGCCTCGCCAATCCTGACGTGAAGTGGGAGCAGTCCATCCAGACAGACCTCGGAGTGGATCTCGGATTCTTCGGCAACCGGCTTACTGCCACGATCGACTACTACAACAAGAAGACCTCCGGTATGCTGCTCTCTATGCCGGTCCCTTCATACGCGGGTGACTCCGCTCCTACCGGAAACCTCGGCGATATGGTCAACAGGGGCGTTGAATTCGACCTCGGCTACAGGGGACGCGTGGAGGACTTCAACTACGGAATCAAGTTCAACGCTTCCTACAACCGCAACGAGCTGACCTACCTTGGCGACGACGCCACCTATCTGAGCGGCTCCAGCCACAAGCTCGGGACTCTCACCAGAGGCAATGTGGGCCTGCCGTTCCCATACTTCTACGGATGGAAGACCGACGGAGTGTTCCAGAACGCGGCAGAAGTGGCCGCATACGTCAACTCCGAGGGCGCTCTGATTCAGCCTAACGCGCAGGCGGGCGACTTCCGCTTCGTGGATGTCAACGGCGACGGGGTCATCAACGACGACGACCGCACTATGATAGGCAAGGGCATCCCTGACTGGACTCTCGGCCTCTCGCTCAACTTCGAGTGGCGCGGCTTCGACTTCAGTATGCTCCTTCAGGGACAGTTCGGCGTACAGGCGTTCAACGTCTCCCGCCGCACCGACCTCTACTACATCAACCTCCCGAAGAACATCCTCAACCGCTGGACCGGCGAAGGCTCCACCGACAGCTATCCGCGCTTTGCGTTCAGTTCGGCCAACGAGAACTACAGGGCTTCGGACTTCTGGGTTGAGGACGCTTCGTTCGTAAGGGCGAGGAACGCCCAGCTGGGCTACACCCTCCCTGCCTCTCTCACCAGACATATGGCCATCTCCCGCCTCAGGGTCTATGTCCAGGCCGAGAACCTCTTCACGCTCACCAAGTACACCGGCTGCGACCCTGAAGTGACGGGCGGCAACTCGGGCTACGGCACAGAAGTAGGAATCGACCGCGGCGTGTATCCGCAGAACAGGACATTCACCTTCGGCGTCAACGTCAACTTCTAAAAAGAGATTAGAGATGAAAAAGATATTATTCGCGCTCTGCGCCCTTTCAATACTGGCCGTTTCTTCCTGCTCTGAAGAATTCGTCACGCCGCAGCACAACGCCTCCGAGCCGATGAGCGAGTATTTCAATACCGAGTCCCGTATGTTCCAGGGACTTACCGCAGCATACGACCCTCTCGAGTGGTATGACTACTTCTACCAGTACGATGCCCTCCACCTTGTCTATGACATAATGGCGGACGACATCAACGCCGGCGGCTCCAACGAGGGCGACCAGCCTATCCTCGTCAAGACACACTTCTACACCGCCACCTCCACCGATGTCTGCAACCAGATGTGGACCATCTCCTATTCCGGGGTCAACCGCTGCTGCGTGGTGCTGGAGAACGTGGACAACGTCCCGGGGATGAGCGAGGCGACCAAGACCCTCTACAAGGCCGAGGCGACCGTGCTCAAGGCGTTCTACTACAATGTCCTCTGGAAACTCTGGGGCAACGTGCCTTACTACGACAGAAACCTCGAGACCCCGTACTTCGCCGAGCAGCTCGGCCACGATGAGGTCTATGAGAAGATAGTCACCAACCTCGAGGACGCCATCGCGATGAAAGTCCTTCCGATGAAGGCTTCAGCCGGCAACGAAGGCCGCGTGACCCTCGCAATGGCATATATGCTCTACACCGAGGCCGTGATGTACCAGAACGACAGGAGCAGATACCAGAAGGCTCTCGATTATATGAAAGAAATCATCACCTCCGGCAGCTACAGTCTCGTCGACGACTACGCCTCCATCTGGGAGGAGTCGGGCGAATGGTGCAGCGAGTCCATCTGGGAAATCAACTACATCTCCGAGGGCGGCGTGCGCTCCTGGGACGCTCCTATAGCCACCGGCGGCAACATCTTCGCGGTCCTGACCGGCATCCCTTCGCTCAAGGGCAGCCCGGACTATATCGAGGGATGGGGCTTCGGCACCGTCCGCAAGGCCACCTACGATATGTATGACGACACCGATATCCGCCGCGACGGAGGCATCCTCAACTTCGAGAAGTACGCTGCCGAGACCGGCGCATCCTACACCCCGCGCTGGGAAGACAGCGGCTACTTCCTCCGCAAGTACATAGCCAGAAACAACGGCAACCACGGCTACCTCGGCGACCCTAATATGAACCACGGCAACAACGAGAGAGTCTACCGCTACGCCGAGACCCTTCTCAACGCCGCAGAACTCTCGCTGCTTCTCGGGCAGTCCCCTGACTCCTACCTCAAGGAAGTCCGCGACCGCGCGAAGAGCCAGGACAGCGGCGTGACCCTCGATGATATCATAGAGGAGCGTCACAAGGAGTTCGTGGGCGAGGGCAAGCGCTACTGGGACCTCATCCGCAGCGGGAAGGCGCAGACCGTCCTCACCGCAGCCAACCACGAGTACCGTCAGAACGACTGGACCGAGTCCAAGAAATATTGGCCTATCCCTCAGACGGAGATCGACAAGGATTCCAACCTCAAACAGAACAATTACTAATTTCGGCTGAAAATGAAGACAAAAGTTAAATATATCGCTTTGTCGGCGGCAGTCGCACTGACGGCAGCCTGCTCTCCGGACTACCATACTCCGGACCAGACCAAGCTTCCTCTGGCCGCGGACTTCGACATTGTGGTCAGCGTGGACCAGGAGACCAACTATGTCACGTTCAATATGAACAACCGCGCCGTCGTGCCTGTCTGGATAGTCGGCGCGACCGACCCGATCGACAATGCCGCCGGATCCAAGGTGACGGGAAAGAACTACGCCTACACCGGCAACGGGCTTCAGCTCCGCTTCCGCGACGCGGGCGAGCACTCCGTGGAGGTCAAGGCCTACAACTCCAACGGCCTCTCCGTCGGCTCGCAGATCGTGAAGTTCACGCTCGACAACACCTACCGTGACCCGTTCGACGCATCGCCGTACATCAAGGCCCTCAGCAACGGCTCCTCCCAGACCTGGGAGTGGAACTTTACCGTGCAGGGACACTTCGGCTGCGGCCCTTACGGTGGCAGCGGGACCGAGTGGTGGAGCGCAGGCCCCGACGAAAAGGTCGGCAAGAGCCTCTACGACGACAAGATCACTTTCACCTCGGACGGCAAATACACATTCGACCCGGGCGACGGACAGACCTATGTCAATGTAGGCTCCGGCGTGAAGACCGAATACAACACCACCGGCGAGGACTACATCGTCCCTTGGGACGTCACCTCCACCACCTACACGGTGGAGAACAGCTGGAACGACGCAGGAGTGGAGGAAATCTACATCACCCTCCCGAAGGGTACTCCTTTGTCCTATATAGCTGACCGGACGCAGCTCGATGACCCGCGCTATCTCATCCTGGAGAACAAGCCGGCCGATATGAAGAAATGCCTCAAGCTCGTCTCCAATCTCAAGACTGCAGGCAACCCTGACGGCATCGCCTGGCACTACGAGTTCGTCAAGGAGGGCAGTTCCTCCGGAGACAGCGAGGTCCCTCTCTTCGGCAAGGAGAGCAAGACCTGGGTGCTCGCCTCCGACACGCAGGGACATCTCGGCTGCGGCCCTGACCAGGCCAATCCTACAGGCTGGTGGAGTGCCGGTCCTAATGACAAGGCGGGCTACGGCCTCTACGATGACGAAATCACCTTCTACGCCGACGGCAAGTATGTCTTCAACCCTGGCGCGGACGGCAAGATCTACATCAACAAGGGTGTCACCGCAATCGGATCCGGCACGGTACAGAGCGAGGATTACGACATCGACTGGAGCGTTCAGGAGTCCACATACAAACTTGACGGAGACGTGCTGACCTTCCCTGAAGGAGTGGTCATCGGCTATGTGGCGAACGACGAGTCCGTGACGAACCCGACCTATGTCATCACCGAGAACACCGAGGAGAAGCTCGTCCTCGTCGCGAACTTCAGCAACATCTCCTGGCAGTATATCTACAAGCCGAAGCCTGAGACAAGCTACGACATCGACGGCGAAGGCAACCTCTGGAAGAAGGCCTCCGTCAATATGACCTATTGGTATTCGGCCGCCGACTGGTCAGGCGGACTGACCCCGGAGACCGAAATCCTCGATGGCAACGGACTTAAAGTGGTCATTCCTGAGGGAATCGGCGGCAATGAATGGCAGGGACAGACCGTATTCCATACCGACATACCTATGTCCGCTTCCAAGACCTACGACTTCTGCGTGACCGTCGAATCCGACAAGGACATATCCGCAATGACGTTCAAGCTGGCCTGGGAGGGCAATGACAACGACCACGCCGCGTTCTACGAGAATTCGTTCCCGGTCGAGGCCGGGGAAAAGGCCACATTCAAGAAGGAAGCCGTGGCTCCGGACGTGGACTGGGACAAGGCGGTACTCTTCGTGGACCTCGGCAGGTGCACTGCCGGCACGACCGTCACTCTGACCGGAATCTGCTTGCAGGAGCATAAATGATGAAACGCATTATGCACTTTTTGGCATTGGGTCTGCTGCCGCTTCAGGCGGCGGCGGCCCTTTCACTCTCGTCCTGTCAGGGCGCCGCATCGGGTGAGGCGGAGAAGAACTTCGAGCTTACTGTCGACAGGACAGAACTCTCCTGCACCTACGAGGCCGCCGTGCTGACTCTGGAAGTCTCGGCCAACTGCGAGTGGGGAGTATCCTCCGGAGCGTCCGACTGGTGCACGGTCTCCCCGAGCGGAGGCCTGTCCGGCAAGTCCGCCGTCAATGTCTCCATCGCGGAGAACTACACGAGCGACGCCCGGGAGACCGCTCTGACTTTCCGCTACGGCTCGTCCCGCAAGACGGTGTCCGTAAGGCAGGGCTGCAAGGAAGGCGGGTCCGACATCCCCGCCGGCTACAGGCTGGTCTGGCAGGATGAGTTCAACTCCGCAGGCTCTTCCACCCCTGATCCGGACAAATGGTGGTACGAGACCGGCGACGGCGGCTGGGGCAACAACGAGCTTCAGAACTATGTCGCGGGCGGACTATGCGGCGACGTGAAGATTGCGGAGGTCTCCGACGGGACTCTCAAGATCACGGCGCAGAAGATAGGAGGCAAGGTGCAGTCCGTCAGGATGAACACCAAGTCGTATTGGACTTACGGCTATTTCGAGGCCCGGCTCAGGCTGCCGAAGGGCAGGGGGACCTGGCCGGCATTCTGGATGATGCCGCAGAACTTCACCGCCTGGCCCGCCGACGGCGAGATAGACATAATGGAGGAGGTCGGATACAATCCGGAATATGTCTCCTCCAGCATCCACTGCACGGCCTACAACCACCCGAAGAATACCCAGAAGACCCACGAGTTCCTCCTCAAGGGGGCGCAGTCCGGCTTCCACACCTACGCTCTGGAGTGGACTCCCGAGAAGATGGACTTCATCTTCGACGGCGAGGTCCATATGACGTTCAAGAATGACGGCAAGGGCAACTACGACACCTGGCCGTTCAACAACCCGTTCTACCTCAAGCTCAATCTGGCCTGGGGCGGCAACTGGGGCGGAGCCAAGGGCGTGGACGAGAGCTGCCTGCCGGCCACCTACGAGATTGACTATGTGAGGGTGTACCAGAAACAATGAGGAAGATTCTCCACGGACAGCTGCTTGCGCTTCTGCTGCTTCTTGCCGCCTCCTGCGGAAAGGAGGAGCGGGAAGCGCCTGCCGTCTTCCGGTCCATCAGCGTCGACGGCGATGAAGCTGTTTTCGACGATGAGGGCAGGACCTGCGTCGAGTTCAGGGTGGATGAGCCGGGATATGCTTTCGACTACAGTGTCGGGGGCAGCGGCTGCGCCGTGTCGCTCGCGCTTCAGGACGGTTCAGCGCCGTCGGACTTCGCGCTGACGCTCATTACCCCGGTCGCCGGGCGCGAGGGGGCATATTCCGCCGCCATTGCCGACCTCGGCGTAAGCCCGGGCTATGAGGAGAGCGTCCGCTTCGCGATGAGGCTGCCTCAGGGCAAGATGGTCTATTCCCCGCCGTTTGTCCTCGTAAAGAAAGGCCCTGACGGCGGCGCCGAGCTCAACACCGGCCTGCCTGTGGTCTACATCGACGTCGAGGACGGCAAGGAGGTCGTCTCCAAGGACGATTATCTCAGTGCCGTCTTCAGCATACGCGGTGCGGACGAGGCTGACTGCCTTGAGGAGATATCCTGCTCCGTCAAGGGACGCGGCAACACCACCTGGACCTGGGCGAAGAAGCCCTACCTCGTCAAGTTCGACAAGAAGCAGTCCATCTTCGGGATGCCGAAGCACAAGAGGTGGGTCCTGCTCGCCAACTTTATGGACAGGACGCTGATGCGCAACCTGATAGCCTACAAGATAGGCTCGATGACATCGCTCGACTGGACTCCGCACTGCAGGAGCGTGGAACTCGTGATGAACGGCACACACCTCGGCACATATCTGCTCGTCGAGCAGGTACGCGCCGACAGCAATCGGGTGCCTTGCGAGGACGGATTCCTGCTGGAGTCCGACTTCCACTACGACAACGAGATACAGTGGATCCAGACTCCCGGCAAATGCTATCAGTTCGAGGACGGCATCCCGTTCGGCGTGAAATATCCCGACTGGGACGACGGCCTCACCGATGCGGGGCTTTTGGAGATCAAGGCTTATGTCAAGGCGGTCTCCGAGACGATATACGGCGACGGCTTCGCGGACGCTGCTGAAGGTTATGCCAAGTATCTGGATATCAGTTCGTTCGTCGACTACTGGATAGTCTGCGAACTGATGGTCAACCACGAACTCGCCAACCCGGGAAGCGTCTATATGCACAAGAGTGCGGACAGCAGGCTCATTGCAGGTCCTCTGTGGGACTTCGACTGGGGCACTCTGTCCTACAATGTCTCGCCCGGGGCGAAGTCTGGCCTCATCAACAGGGATGCGTGCTGGTATTCCCGTCTCTTCGACGACCCGGCATTCCGCAGCGCCGTCAAGGCACGCTGGGAGGAGCTCCTCCCGCAGCTGAGGACCATTCCGGCCTACATCGATGAGATGGAGGAGACCCTCCGCGCATCGGCGGAACTCAATTTCAGAATGTGGAATCCGGCGGAAGACGCTTCGCAGAACGGCGGGCGCATCGTCAACGGCGACGAGAACCTGAGCTTCGGCGCGGCAGTGGCACGGATTAGGAAGATTTATGAAGAAAGATTGGATATAATAAGCAAAACACTATAGAATGAAAATATACAGATACATTATGATGGCCTCGGCCGCACTTGCGGTCTGCGGCTGTGCCGCCAAGGACGGGACGGAGAAGAAGATAGACGCGCTCCTCTCGCAGATGACACTGCACGAGAAGGTCGGCCAGATGAACCAGCTCTCCGGCGGAGACTGGCTCGCCGAGGCTGTCGGGAGGGGAGAGGTCGGCAGCATACTCAACTGCGTCGATCCCGCCGAGATCAACAGGCTTCAGGCCGTCGCCGTCGAGAAGAGCCGGCTCGGCATTCCGCTCCTTGTGAGCAGGGACGTCATACACGGCTTCAAGACCATATTTCCGATTCCGCTCGGTCTCGCGGCCACTTTCGACCCGGAACTCGTCGAGCAGGGTGCGAGGATTGCCGCAGTGGAGGCCTCGTCGAGCGGCATTAAATGGACATTCTCCCCGATGCTGGACATCTCGCGCGACCCGCGCTGGGGCAGAATGGCGGAGAGTTCCGGCGAAGACCCCTACCTCGACAGCGTGATGGGAGCCGCGATGATCCGCGGCTACCAGGGCGACGGTGACTCCACTTCCATAGCAGCCTGCCTCAAGCACTTCGTCGGCTACGGCGCAGCCGAGGGAGGCCGTGACTACAACACGGCCGAAATCGGCGAAAGGACTCTGCGCAATGTCTATCTCCCCGCGTTCAAGGCGGGCGTGGATGCCGGAGCGATGACACTGATGACCTCGTTCAACACCATAGACGGAGTCCCTTCCACCGGCAACCGCTGGCTGCTCCAGGATATCCTGAGGGGCGAGTGGGGATTCGGCGGGATGGTCGTCACCGACTGGAACTCCTCCGGAGAGATGGTTATGCACGGCTATGCGGGCGACCTTAAGGAAGCCTCCCGGCTTGCCGTCAACGCCGGAGTGGAGATGGATATGATGTCCTACGGCTACATCTCCTTCGTCGAGGAACTCGTCCGTGAGGGCAAGGTCAGCGAGAAGCAGATTGACGATGCCGTCAGGGACATACTGCGCCTGAAGTTCCGCCTCGGGCTATTCGACAATCCTTATGTGGACGCGAGCGCCCCGGAGAAGACTTTCTATGCTCCGTCCCATCTTGAGGCCGCGAAGCGGAGCGCCGTAGAGTCCGCCATCCTCCTCAAGAACGACGGCGCGCTCCCTCTCAAAGGCGTGAAGACTCTGCTCGTGACCGGCCCGCTCGCGGACCAGCCTTACGAGCAGCTCGGCACCTGGGCGTTCGACGGGGACGAGACCCGCACGGTCACTCCTCTGGAGGCCCTCCGCAAGGAATATAAAGTGATTTATGAGCCGGGCATCGCTTTCAGCCGTGACCGCAGCACTGCCGGGATAGCCAAGGCCCGTGCAGCCGCAGCAAAGGCCGACGCCATAGTGGTCTTCGCCGGTGAGGAAGCTATCCTCTCCGGTGAGGCGCACAGCCTCTCCGACCTCAACCTGCAAGGTGCGCAGAGCGAATTGATCGCCGCGATGAAGCGCAGCGGCAAGAAGGTGATAGTGGTCGTGATGGCAGGCCGGCCTCTCACGATTGGCCGAGACCTCGAGAACTGCGACGCTATGCTCTACTCCTTCCATCCGGGGACGATGGGCGGCGAGGCCATTGCGGATCTTCTGAGCGGCAAGGCTGTCCCTTCCGGCAAGAGCCCGGTCACCTTTCTCAAGACCGTGGGGCAGACCCCTATGTACTACAACCACCTCAGCACCGGACGCCCGAACACCGGCACGGAAACCCTCCTTATGGACCTTCCGCTCAAGGCCGGGCAGACTTCCAACGGCTGCACCTCCTACTACCTCGACAGCGGCTACGGCCCTCTCTTCCCATTCGGCTACGGCTTGAGCTACACGACTTTCGAGTACTCGGGACTGACTCTGGACAAGAGGGAATACGGCAAATCCGACACCGTCAAGGTCAAAGTCAGCCTCAAGAACAGCGGGGCCTGCGACGGCACGGAGGTCGTACAGCTCTATGTGCGCGACCTTGTAGGCTCGATAGCCCGTCCCGTCAAGGAACTCAAGGCTTTCCGCAGGGTGAGTCTCGCTTCGGGGGAGTCCGCCGAAGTGACGTTCGAGCTGCCGGTGTCGGAACTCGCTTTCTGGAACATCGATATGAAGTACACCGTCGAGCCCGGGGATTTCCAGCTCTGGGTGGCGGGAGATTCGGCTTCCGGCGAGCCTGTCGCGTTCAGTGTCAGATAAGTTCCCCGATGAACTCTTTGACTCCTTCGGTCGCCACTTTCCGTATGTGGGTGATCCGGGAGTCGAAGAGCCTCATCCCGGCTGGATCCACGATATAAATCGGAGTGTCGGGGGAGGCATAGCGGTAGAGCCCCGCTGCGGGATAGACCTGCAGCGAGGTTCCCACTATGAGCAGTATGTCGGCCCGCGACACGATGTCGATGGCTCTTTCCATCTTCGGCACGGCTTCCCCGAAGAATACGATGTGCGGCCTGTACTGCGCACCGTTCGGGGCCTTGTCTCCTAGATGCACGGCCCCGTAGCCGATGTCCACCACGTATTTCTCCGAATACCCGTCCTCCTCGTTGCAGCTGTTCTCCGGCCTTATCTTGCTGAGTTCACCGTGCAGATGCACTATATGCGTGGAGCCGGCCCTCTCGTGCAGATTGTCCACGTTCTGGGTGATGATGTCCACCGTGTGTCTGGCCTCCAGAGCTGCGAGCAGCCTGTGGGCCTCGTTGGGTCTGCTGTTCTGCAGCTCGGCGCGCCGGACATTGTAGAATTCCAGCACTTTGCCCGGGTTGCGACTCCAGCCCTCCACGGAGGCCACCTCCATCGGGTCGACCCCGTTCCAGAGTCCGCCGTTGTCGCGGTAGGTCTGCAGCCCGCTTTCCGCGCTGACTCCGGCTCCGGTCAGCACGGCTATCCTTTTCTTGCCGTTCATATCTTCATTCCGAAATAGTAACGGCGTACCCAGTACTCGAAGAGAGGATCGATCAGCTGAGGCTTGAGGCTCTCGTCGAAAAACACTATCTCCTTTTTGCAGAGCGCGTCCCTGAGCCTGCGTACGTTGGCCGAAGAATTCAGTCCGTATTCCTCAATCACCTCGGCGCTCGTGAATTTGGTGTATCCGTCCAAAATCGCCTTGAGCAGGCTGACCTGGAACGTGGTCAGGTCCTCCATCGCCGCTCTGAACCTCGGCTCGTGGATGGAAATGATGGCTTCGAGGGCGGCGTTGAGCACCGGCTCCATTATATATCCCTTGGTCAGCGAGTCGCAGATTGCGGAGAAGTGGTTGATGTAGCAGATGTTGTTGCGGAAGAGCCCGCACACTCCGAGCAGCAGGTCGCGGTCGATGACCTTGCCGCTCGCGAGCAGCCCGCGGAGGATATGCTCTATGATTTCCCTGGTGTCGATCTCCCCGAGTTTTACCCTCTCCGCCTGCCGGAAGAAGAACTTCCCGGTCCCGAATATTCCGTGCATCGCGTTGACCTTGGAGCCGATGAATATATACCCCGCCGAGGCTTTCATCTCAGCGGTGAGTTCCCGGAACACTTCCTCCATCAGTCTGCACGCGCCCTCGCCGTCCTCGGTGAGCATTATGTTCTGGAACTCGTCAATCACGGCGTAGAGCTTGCGCCCGCGCCTGAGGGCGCAGCGGTACGGCAGGGTCAGCACCGCCTTGAGGTCTTCGCGGTCCATCTCCCAATTGAGCGAGAGTATCTCCCCGCAGGCGGCAAACCGCTCCGCGTCGAAGATGAAGTGCGTCCCGGGGAGCAGTTCTCCGACTATCGAGGCGTAGCTCTCCGGACTGCCGTAGGCCGCGCGGAGCACCTCCGTGCCGAGTCTGAGGGCCATCTCGCGCAGCGTCCTGACATTCATCAGGCTGATGTTCGCGCTGGCGAAGTCCTGTCCGGAGGACTTCATATTGTAGAAGCTCTGCTGCACCAGCGACGTCTTTCCGGTCTTCGGGGCTTCGTAGATGACTATGTTCTCGCCCTGACCCAGCAGGTTGGCGATAGCCGTCGCCTCCGCCTTCCGGCCTATGTTGTTCTTGCCGGTGACATATTTGCTGTAGATGAAAGGTGCATCCATATAACAGAAGTGTTTGGGTACAAAATTAATAAAATAATTTGTGGTTAAGATAAAATTCTCTAAATTTGCACCCCGTTATTTATGGCCGTCGAGCTACAGGATAAGTGCCGCCGCAGAAGGCGACCGCTTGCGGTCTGAACTTTTAAACAAGTTTCAAATGTACGCAATCGTAGACATTGCAGGCCAGCAGTTCAAGGTAGAAGCTGGAAACGAAATCTTTGTGCAGAGGCTCGCCGATGCCAAAGGTGCTGATGTGGAGTTCAGGAAAGTCCTCCTCGTTGCGGGTGACGCGGGCGTGAAGGTCGGAGCTCCTTATGTCGAGGGCGCAGTGGTCAAGGCTACCGTGCTCGATGACGATGCCAAGGCTGACAAGGTTCTTGTATTCAAGAAGATCCGCCGCAAGGGCTTCCAGAAGCTCAACGGTCACCGTCAGAAACTCACCAAGATTAAGATTAACGAAATCGCTTAAGGATTATGGCACACAAGAAAGGTCAATCAAGTTCTAAGAACGGTCGTGAGTCGCACAGCAAACGTCTTGGACTCAAGAAATTCGGCGGCGAGGTCGTGAAAGCCGGAAATATCATCGTGCGCCAGAGGGGCACGGTCCACAATCCCGACAAGAACGTCGGAATGGGCAAGGACCATACCCTCTATGCTCTCATTGACGGTACTGTCAAGTTCTCCCGCAAGAAGAACGACAAATCTTACGTATCGGTACTCCCTTTTGAGAATTAATCCCGAAGGGTTGATGCAGAACAGAGGGGGTGACTAAAAGGTATTTTAGTCACCCCCTATTCGGATTTCTTAAATATAGAGCTATGCTTACACTCAAAATGCTTCGCGATGACCCGCAGGCAGTCATCGACAAACTCAAGATCAAGAACTTCGACGCCAAGCCTTATGTGGACAGGGCGCTCGAACTCGACTCCCTGCGCCGCTCACTTCAGGCGGAGAGCGACGAACTGCTCGCCCGCCAGAAGGTCAAGGCCGCCGAAATCGGAGGCCTGATGAAGCAGGGTCTCAAGGATGCTGCGGAGGCCGCCAAGGCCGAGGTCGCTTCCCTGAAGACCAGATCCAACGAGCTTCTCGCCAAGATGGACGAGGCCTCCAGAGAGCTTGAGGGCCAGCTCGTGCTGATGCCTAACATCCCTTGCGGACTCGTCAAGCCGGGCAAGGGAGCGGAGGACAACGAAGTCGTCAAGACCGGCGGTCCCGAGGTAAAGCTCCCCGAGGGCGCGCAGCCGCACTGGGAGCTGGCCAGGAAATACGACATCATCGATTTCGACCTCGGCGTGAAGATTACCGGAGCCGGTTTCCCGGTCTATAAGGGCAAGGGAGCGAAACTCCAGAGGGCTCTGATCAACTTCTTCCTCGACTGCAACACCGCAGCGGGCTATAAGGAAGTCGAGCCGCCTGTGATGGTCAATGCGGCTTCCGGCTTCGGCACAGGCCAGCTTCCCGACAAAGAGGGACAGATGTACCACGCCAATCTCGATGACTTCTATATGGTGCCTACCGCAGAAGTGCCGCTGACCAACATCTACCGCGACGTGATACTGCCGCTCGACCAGATACCTCAGCGCATCACCGCCTACACCCCCTGCTTCCGCCGCGAAGCCGGCTCGTACGGCAAGGATGTGCGCGGACTCAACCGTCTGCATCAGTTCGACAAGGTGGAGATCGTGCGCATCGAGAAGCCTGAGGATTCCTACGCGGCCCTCGACGATATGGTAGCACACGTGGAGTCGCTGGTGAACAGGCTCGGACTGAAGTACAGGATACTCCGTCTGTGCGGCGGCGACCTCAGCGTCACTTCCGCCATCACCTATGACTTCGAGCTCTGGTCCGCGGCCCAGCAGCGCTGGCTTGAGATATCTTCAGTCTCCAACTTCGAGACCTATCAGAGCAACCGCCTGCATCTGCGCTACCGCGACGAGAACGGCAAGACGCAGCTCGCGCACACTCTCAACGGCAGTTCCCTCGCGCTCCCTCGCGTCGTGGCGGCCCTGCTTGAGGACAACCAGACCCCGGACGGCATCGTGATCCCGGAGATACTCCGTCCATATACAGGATTCGACAGGATTGATTAAGGAAGGGACAGTAATATTGGGCATAGATCCCGGAACCAACATCCTTGGTTTCGGGATTGTCCGTGTGGACAGTTCCGGAAAGCCGCAGTATGTGGATATGGGGGTGCTCGACCTCCGAAGGCTCTCCTCGCCCTACGGCAAGCTTGAGCTGATCGGCGAAAAGGTCGCCTCGCTCTGCGAACTCCACCGCCCGGACCATCTTGCGATAGAATCCCCGTTCTACGGAAAGAACGCCCAGGTCATCTTCAAGCTCGGAAGAGCGCAGGGCGCGGCTATGGTGGCGGCCCTCTCCAAAGGCGTAAGTGTCTATGAATATGCGCCTCGCGAAGCAAAAATGACCATATGCGGCAACGGGGCCGCATCCAAGGAGCAGGTCAGTCTGATGGCTCAGAAAACTCTTGGCATTAAAATTGATAACAAGTACCTCGACGCGACAGATGCGCTCGCCATAGCGCTCTGTCATTACTACCGTTTATCGAGTCCTCTCTCCGGCGCTATGAATTCGACGTCGTGGGAGAAATTTGTGACCGACAACCCGGACAGAGTAAAAAAGTAGGATTTGTTATAAAAAATAAATGAAAGTATTTAAACCGCTTTTAGTGTTGAGCCTGCTTTTGGCCGGGGTCGGCGCTTTTGCGCAGAGCAAGATTTCTGCCGTGCTGGTCGATGCGTCCAGCGGCGAGCCTCTCGGCTATGTCACGGTCTCCCTCTACAAGTCCGGACAGGAAAAGCCGCTGAAGTATGCCCTCAGCGACGACAAAGGTAAGGTTACCATCGAGTCCGTGAGCAAGGGCGAGTACAGTTTCAAGGCGGAACTTCTCGGCTACAAGCCTTACACCGCTACGGTGAAAATGGAGTCCTCCTCCAAGGATCTGGGTACACTCAAGATGGCTCTGGACAGCCAGCAGCTCGATGCCGCCTCCGTGTCGGCGGTCGGCAATCCGATCATCGTCAAGAAGGACACCATCGAATTCAACGCGTCTTCGTTCAAGACCACCGACAACGACGTGCTCGAAGACCTCCTCAAGAAGCTGCCTGGAGTGGAGGTGTCGGAAGACGGCTCGGTCACTGTCAACGGGCAGAGCATCTCCAAGATAACTATCGACGGCAAGACATTCTTCCTGGATGACCCTCAGCTGGCCACGAAGAACATCCCCGCCAAGATGGTCAACAAGCTGAAAGTGATACAGAAGAAGTCCGAGCAGGCCGAGTTTACCGGCATCGACGACGGCGAGGAGGAGACGGTCATCGACCTCTCCGTGCAGCCCGGGATGATGAAGGGCCTCTTCGGCAATGTGGCCGCGGGGGCCGGTTACGACCTTCCGTCGCAGGACGGAGTGAAGAGCGATGTCCGCTATCAGGGCAACGCGTTCATCGGACGCTTCACCGACAAGTCCCAGATAAGCCTCATCCTCAACGGCAACAACACCAACAACCGCGGCGCGACCAACCGTTCCGGAAATATGATGTCCGGGATGATGGGAGGCGGCGGAATGGGCCGGGGACAGGGAGGCTGGGGCCGCGGCAACGGCATCACCACCTCCTATATGGGCGGTCTCAACGGGGCGTGGACTCTCTTCGACAACAGGATGAACCTCGGGGGCAACTACCTCTACAACGCCAGCGACAACGATGTGGAGGAGAGCAGCGTCAAGACGACCTATCTCAATGACTACAATCTCCTCTACAAGAGCAGCGGAGCGAGCAACACGCACTCCGACGGGCATCGCTTCGGACTGCGTCTTGACCACAAGTTCTCCGACAACACCTCCATCCTCTTCCAGCCTTCCGTCGACTTCGGCACCGGCCACTACAGTCAGGTCAGCCGCGACTCCACCTACAGGGAGAATCCGGACGGAGAGGTCTATAAACTTAACGATGCGTTCACCAACAACTCCGGAAGCAACCGCAACGCCAGCGCGAGCGGCTTCCTGCTCTTCAGGCAGAGGCTCGGCATCCCGGGGCGCACGATGACGGCGATGTTCAACTACAACATCTCCAGCAACGAACTCGACGGTCTCAACAACAACGGTACGAAGGGCTACGACAAGGACGGTTCCGTCGTCTCCGATACCACGGTCAACCAGAGCTTCACCAACAAGCGCAAGTCCTATTCCCTCTTCGGGAATCTCACCTATACCGAACCTCTCGGCAACCACTTCTATGTCGAGGCCAACTACTCCTACAACTGGAGCCGCTCAAGTTCGGACAAACAGACCGTTGACCTTGCGACAGGCAATATAGCCTACGACTACTCCAACAGCATCATCAACGAGAACGTGCGCCAGGAGATAGGAGTGAACGCCCTCTATCAGGACAGCAAGTTCAGGGCGCAGGTGGGATTCTCCGCGATGCCTACCAAGACCTACAACAGCACCACCAAGTACAACAGCGCCGACGGTTCATATACTCCGCAGGAATACGACGACTTCCGCTGGAACTTCTCCCCGCAGGCGATGATGTTTATGGATGTCAACGACAACTTCAACTGGCGTCTCTTCTACCGGGGAGAGTCCTCCCAGCCTTCGACCTCACAGCTTATGCCTGTGCCGGACAACTCCGATCCGCTCAACATCAGCTTCGGTAATCCTACTCTGACTCCGTATTTCTCCCACAGCCTCAGGGGCGATCTGCGCTACTCCAACCGCGAGAAGTTCTCTTCCTTCAATCTTCGCTTCAGCGGCGGCTACACGCAGAACCCGATAGTCAACACGACCTGGTACGGGGACAACGGAGGACAGTACACTATGCCGTTCAACGGACCTTCAAGCTCAGAGGCCAGCGTCAATATGTTCGGCAATCTGCCGATAGGCAAGGGCAGCTTCTCGGTCAGCAACTCCCTCGGGCTCAACTGGAGGAAGAGTTCCTCCTATGTCGGCACCGATGTGAAAATGGACAAGTATGTGAATGAGGGTTATTATGAGTTTATGGAATGGTTCATCGGGCAGTTCAATGACCCGGACTACTACGACGCCCATATCACCGAGAACACGATCCGGACCCTCAGCGCCAACGACCGCCTGCGCTTCACCTACAGGGGCACCGCCCTTGAAGCCTCGCTCGGCGGCAGCACAAGGATGAACCGTTCGTGGTACTCCATCTCCACCCTCAAGGACAACACCACCACCTGGAACAATCAGGTTTCAGCCAGCCTCACCTGGAACTGGACGGCTACCGGAATCAGTCTCGAGAGCGACTTCGACTACAACTGGTACAACGGCTATTCCACCGAGCAGCCGTCGCAGTGCGTGCTCAACGCCGAGATTTCCAAACTGCTCTTCAACAACAATATGACCCTTGCGCTCAGAGGATACGACATCCTCGGGCAGTCCAAGAACCTTACCGTCTCAGACAGCTCCAACTACCACAGCGAGTCGGTCAACAACACCCTCGGCCGCTATGTGGTTGTCTCCCTGACCTGGCGCTTCGGCACTATGGGAGGCAACAGGAGAAGGGGAGGCGGAGAGCCCGGCGGCCCCGGCGGCGGTCCGGGAGGTCCTGGCGGAGGCCCGGGAGGTCCGCCGCCGATGATGTAATTTTTTGCTATCTTTGCCCTCTGTGATTATAGAACTCATCAAGGCTTTCGTCATAGGGATATGCGCGGCGGTGCCGGTCGGTCCGGTGTTGCTGATGGTGATACAGAAGACGCTTTGCGGAGGCAGGCGGGCAGGGATAATGACCGGTTTAGGTTCGGCCGCGGCAGACACTGTCTATGCTGCGGTCGGATTGTTCACTCTGGTGCTTGTCGAAGGCTTCGTGCAGAGCCACTCTGCCGTGATTATGATAGCGGGGGGAGTGCTGATTGCCGTCATAGGGATTAACATCTTCCTCAAGAGCGGGCGTCTGTCGCTCTCTCCTGAAGATGGAGTGCGGGGGACATTCTCCCTTGTGGGATGTTCGCTCCAGTCGTTCGGCTCGGCTCTCTCCAATCCGGCGGCGCTGGCTATGATGCTCGGGCTGCTGGCGGTTTTCAGAATCGGTTCGGACGGCCTGTCCGCTCCGCTGTGGGCGATGCTGATCGCGGTGTTCGCGGGCGAACTGCTGTACTGGACGGCGGTGGTGCTGCTCCTTTCCTCGCTTGTCAAGCCGGACGGGAGGACGCTGCGGGTGATGAGCCGGGTGGCGGGGATAGCGATATGCTGCTTCGCGCTCGTATTGACGATACGTGGGATTATACTGATTTGAAATGAACATCAAGGATTTTTTAGGCAACTGGATCGTTAAGAATCTGCTCCTTGCGGCCGCTTTCGTGGCTGCCGTCGTGCTGGCGGTTTCGCTGCTTCTGGGCGTGGTGACCCGGCACGGCAAGGAGATAACGGTGCCTGATTTCACCAATATGACACCCCGGGAGGCACAGGCTGCGGCTTCTTCCGCCGGACTCCGGGCGGAGGTGACGGATTCGGTCTATGTCAAGAGGATGAAGCCAGGGGCTGTCTATATGCAGCTCCCGAAGGCCGGGGCCAGCGTCAAGAAAGGCCGCAAGATACGCCTCACCACCAACACCATAGCTCCCAA
Source organism: Bacteroidaceae bacterium (assembly GCA_963661285.1). Classification (GTDB taxonomy): domain Bacteria; phylum Bacteroidota; class Bacteroidia; order Bacteroidales; family UBA932; genus Cryptobacteroides. The sequence goes on from CAVLBF010000001.1 coordinate 153,179, forward strand.
GGAGGTCTATATGCCGTCGCTGGTCGGGACTTCCCTGCGTCAGGCCAAGGCGGAACTGCTCCGCAACGGACTCACTCTGGGGAGGCTCATATATGTGCGCGACATCGCGACCAACAATGTGCTCCGTCAGCAGCGTTACGGCTTCGACATAGCCTCGGGAACTCCCGTTTCCAGCGGCACGAGAATAGACCTGGTGCTCGGACTCGGCAAGGACGATATGACCTATGTCCCGAATCTGGCTGGCAAGCAGTATCTGCAGGCCGTGGACATTCTTCAGGAGAATTCCCTCAATCTCGGGAGGCTTCGCTTCGATGACACCGTCAGGGATTATGCCGATTCGGTCGCCGCAGTCGTGTATTCGCAGAATCCCGCTTCCGGCACCGTGCGCAAGGGTACTGAAGTCACACTCCATCTCAAGCTCAGATGACGGACGGCGAACTCTTCGAGCACTTCCGTCTGGAGGTGGACAAGGGGCAGACCCCTATGCGCATAGACAGGTATATGTCCACGCATATGGAGGACACCTCCCGCAGCCGCGTCCAGCAGGCCCTCAAGGAAGGCTATGTGCGGGTGGGGGAGGAGACGGTCAAGGCCAATTTCATCGTCAGGCCAGGGGATGTCATCCGCTTCGTGATGCCCTACCGTCGCCGCGGACTTGAGATACTCCCTCAGGATATTCCTCTGGACATAGTATATGAAGACGAGGATGTGCTGGTGGTCAACAAGCCGGCAGGAATGGTGGTGCATCCGGGTCACGGACACTTCGAAGGGACGCTTGTCAACGCGCTCTCGCACCATCTGGGCATCAGCCAGGGCCCCGAGGCGGAGGATGAGAGGATGGGAGTGCTGGTGCACCGCATCGACAAGGACACGAGCGGCCTGCTCGCGGTGGCCAAGAACGAGCCCTCCCAGCTCAAGCTGGCAAAGCAGTTCTTCGACCACAGCATAGACAGGCGCTACATAGCCGTGGTCTGGGGCGACATCAAGGAGGACGAGGGCACGATAGAGGGCAACATAGGCCGCGACCCCAACGACCGTCTGCGCTTCAGGGTCTTCGAGGAGGAAGACAAGGGCAAACGCGCCGTCACCCATTTCAGGGTGCTGGAACGCTTCGGCTTCGTGACCTGCGTGGAGTGCAGGCTGGAGACCGGCAGAACCCACCAGATCAGGGTGCATATGGCGCAGACCGGACACCCGATATTCAACGATGAGCGCTACGGCGGCAACGAAATCCGCAAGGGAACGATATATTCCAAATACCGCCAGTTCATCGCCAACTGCTTCGAACTCTGTCCGCGTCAGGCTCTGCACGCCAAGACTCTGGGCTTCACTCACCCGCGCAGCGGGGAATGGCTGCAGTTCGACTCAGAACTTCCGGAAGATATGAGCGCGCTTCTGGACAAATGGCGCAGATACTCCTCTCAGATGCCTGAAGAATGAAAGCCCGACTCCTTATACTCTGTCTTGTTTCGGCGGTTCTGCTGAGCCTGCCGTGGCTTGTGCCGCATACCGGCGCACTCGCTCTCGTGGGCTTCGTGCCGCTGCTCGCGGCGGACCGGCTCGCCGACAAGGGCGCGGTCAGACGCTTCTGGCCGTACGCCCTGCTGACTTTCATCGTATGGAACGCCCTCACCACTTTCTGGGTCTGCAACGCCACGCTCGGGGGAGGCATTTTTGCGATAGTCGCCAACGCCTTGCAGATGACTCTCGTGTGGGTGATTTTCAGATTCTCCAAGAAATATCTTGCCGGGGTCGTGCCCTATGTGCTGCTTGTCGCGGCGTGGCTCGCCTGGGAGAGGCGCTATTTCGATGTGGACATCAGCTGGCCCTGGCTCACGCTAGGCAATGCTTTCGCGGGCAGTACGCGAAGCATCCAGTGGTACGAATATACCGGCACTCTCGGAGGCTCGCTCTGGATTTGGCTCTGCAATATGGGCTTCTTCGGAGCGTTCGTCTCACACTCCGGCGGGGCTTGGAAACAATGGAACCGCATAGCCCGCAGCGCGGCCAATCTCTCCCTGCTGCTTATCGTGGCCGGACCTCTGCTGCTTTCCAAGGCCATTTATGACACTTATGAAGAGAAATCCGAGGGAAGCGTCGGGGTCATAATCGCACAGCCGAACTTCGACCCTTATGAGAAGTTCAGCTCCCTGAGCCAGAAGCAGCAGACGGCGGTGCTGCTGGATCTCTTCGAGTCGGAACTCCGAAAGGACAGCGCCTCGACGCGCCCGGTGCTGCTCATAGGGCCGGAGACGTTCACTTCGGACATTCTTCTCGGCGACGTCTCCGCCTCGCCGACACTGCAGAGCTGCTATGGCCTCCTCGAGAAATATCCCCGCGCCGGACTGCTTCTGGGCGCAAGCACCTATGACATCAGTCCTGCCGGCAAGTCCCCTTCCATATTGGCGCGACGCTTCGGCGACGGATGGATCCGCTCGCACAACAGCGCCCTGCTCACAGACGCTTCGGGCCGCGTTGAAATCTGCCACAAGAGCCGTCTGGTGGTGGGGACCGAGCTGACCCCGTATCCGAAGATATTCGTCCCGCTCGACGACTGGCTCTCGGAGAAGATGGGAGTTTCCGGCCTGATGGGCCGCTGCGAGGGGCAGGATGAAGTCTCGGTGCTGCACTTCGGCGAGGGGCGTGTGCCGCTCGGCTGCGCCATATGTTACGAGTCGGTGTACGGTGAATACTGCACGGGCTATGTCCGCAAGGGGGCGAAGATGATGACCGTCATCACCAATGACGCGTGGTGGGGGAACACTCCGGGATATAGGCAGCACCTGAGCTATTCGGCCCTGCGTGCCATAGAGCTGCGGCGCGACATAGCCCGCTGCGGCAATACCGGCATCTCCTGCGTCATCGACCAGCGGGGCGAGATACACCGGCCGACACCCTGGTGGGAGAGGGCGACGCTCAGCTCCGAAGTCAATCTCAACTCCGCGCAGACGTTCTTCGTCCGCAACGGGGACATCGCCGGCCGCGTCTGCACCCTTGTCTTCCTGCTGCTGGCGGCCCTGCTGGCGGTGAGGGCGATAATGGTCAGAGTTTCCAGTCGATAGGGCTTTTGCCTTCCGATGCGAGCAGGCTGTTGGCCTTGGAAAAGTGGCGGCAGCCGAAGAATGCGCCCCTCGCGAGAGGGGAGGGGTGGGCGGCCTCCAGCACAAAGTGGCGGCTGGAGTCTATCAGCGCCGCCTTGCTGCGGGCATAGTTGCCCCAGAGCATAAACACCACCCCTTCGCAGCGCTCCGAGACGGTCCTGATCACCGCATCGGTGAATTCCTGCCAGCCTATCCGGCTATGGGAGGCCGGTTCTCCCGCCCGCACGGTGAGCACCGCGTTGAGCAGCAGCACTCCCTGCTCCGCCCAGGGGGTGAGGTCAGGGCAGCCCGACATCCGTATCCCGAGGTCGGACTCTATCTCTTTGAATATGTTCTTGAGCGAAGGCGGCGCAGCCACAGCGGGCGGGACGGAGAACGAGAGCCCGGTGGCCTGCCCGTAGCCGTGGTAGGGGTCCTGCCCTAGTATCACGACCTTGAGACGGTCCAGCGGGCAGAGCTCGAAAGCTCTGAATATCTGCCCTCCCGGAGGGTATATCACAGCCCCTTCGCTCTTCTGGCGGTGCAGTTCCGCAGCGAGCTGCGCGAAATATGGCTTGTTGAATTCTTCTCCGAGCGCCTCTTTCCAGCTCTGTTCTATCCTGACGTCCATAGTGTCTGCCAAACTTGAACTCCAAAAATAACAATTTAAGGGAAAATTTCATACCTTTGCCCCCGATTGCACGGCGCGAAGCCGTGCTTCTGTAAGGGGTGCTCCGTTTTGTGCGGGGCTGAGATTATACCCATAACCTGATCCGGGTAATGCCGGCGTAGGGAAAGACCTCCCCTTATACATTTTTTAATTATTAATTACATTTTAATGAAAAAGAATGTATTTTTTGTTCTTGTGCCGTTGGCGCTCTCGCTGAATGCGGGGGCTCAGACGGTCTCCGACTCGCTCTTCGTCGAAACTCTTGAGGATGCGGTCGTGAAGGGAGTAAGGGCGCAGAAAAACGCGCCTTACGCAGTTGCAAACATTTCCGGAAGCTCTCTGAAAAGCTTCTCCGTGAGCGGGAAGGAGCTCCCGTTTCTGCTCTCGAGGACTCCCGGCGTGATAGCCTGGAGCGAGAACGGAGTCGGCACAGGCACCAGTTATATGCGCATTAGGGGTGCCGGCGACTCGAGAATCAACGTCACCATAGACGGTCTGCCTCTCAACTCTCCTGAAGACCAGTGCGTCTTCTGGGCCAATATGAACAGTTACGCCGGATTTATGGAGAGCGTGCAGATACAGAGGGGAGTCGGCACTTCCACCAACGGCGACGGAGCTTTCGGCGGCACGGTGGCGATGAAGACAAGGGCCGCATCACTGGAGCCTTATGCCGAACTGAGCGCCTCTTACGGTTCGTACAACACCCTCAATCTGGGAGCTGACGCATCCACGGGCCTGCTCTTCAAGCATCTGGTCGCAGAGGGAGGATACCACAGGACTTCCACCGACGGCTATGTGCACGGGACTGCCGGACGCTCCGGCTCGTACTATGCCGCACTCAGCTGGCTGGGAGGCAACTATATCATCAGATACCGCAACATCGGCAATTTCGAGCATACCGGACAGGCGTGGAACGGGGTGACGGCAGGCAGCGACGACCTTTCGCTGATGGACGGGACTTACGGGGTCAGCACCGGCATCCGGAACTATGCAGATATGTACCGTGTCGGGCTGGGACGATACAATTCTCTCTACGAGAGGCTTGCGACCGACTCTGAGGGCAAGTTCATCATCGGAGCGGACGGCAAGTATCAGACCGTGCGCTACAGCCTCAAGGATGGCTCGCTCTGGCCCAAGACCACAGACAACTTCATCCAGAACCACAACATCCTCTCCGCCTCCTGGAACATCGATGAACACTGGAGCACGAACCTCTCGCTGCGCTACACCTACGGCTACGGTTACTACGAGGAGTTCCGCTACAACAACAAGCTCTCCAAGTTCGGCCTGAGCTATGCCCTCCCGGACGGCAGCTCTCTCTCCCGTACGGACTTCGTGCGCCGCAAGGGGCTTGACCAGAACACCTGGGGCGCGGCCTACAACATCAACTACCGCGACTCCCGTTGGGATGTGATAGGCGGACTCAACGCGCAGCGCTTCACTTCCAACCACTTCGGATACCTCAACTACATCGCCGACGACTCCCTCGCTTCGGCTGTCCTGGACTCCGACGGACATTATTCCTACTACGATTCCGACGCGTTCAAGGGAGACTATAGCGCATTCGTCAAGGCCGCGCTCAGCCTCGGGGAGCACTGGGACATCTTCGGCGACCTGCAGTACCGCAGGGTGGACTACCGCACCGACGGCAGGAACGACAAGTTCGTCAAGCAGCCGGACGGAAGCTATGCCAACCAGTTGCTGGATGTGGATGAGCACTACAATTTCTTCAACCCCAAAGGGGGCGTGAGCTATGTGTACGGGCCGCACAGGGCCTATGCTTCAGTCGCGATGAGCCACCGCGAACCGGAGCGCAACAACTTTACCGACAACGGCAAGTATCCCGCGCCGAAGGCCGAGAGCCTTATCGATTATGAACTCGGCTACCAGTTGGGACTCAAGAAGTTCCGTGCCGGGGTCAACCTCTACTATATGGACTACCGCGACCAGTTCGTGCAGACCGGACAGACGAGCGACATAGGCGAGAAGCTCACCACCAACGTCGCGAGGTCATTCCGCAGCGGAGCCGAGCTCACTTTCGCCTGGGATGCCGCGTCCTGGCTGACTCTGGAGGGCAACGCCGCGCTGAGCGCCAACCGCATCCTGGACTTCGACGAGTATGCCGAGGACTGGGACAAGGGCTACAGGGTGATACATTACGACAGCTCCACTCTCGCGTTCTCGCCAAGCGCCATACTCAACGGTTTCGCGGACTTCCGCTTCGGAGACTTCTCGGCGGTCTGGCATACGGCTTTCGTGAGCCGCCAGTACCTTGACAACACTCAGAATGCGGAGCGTTCTCTGCCTGCATACAGCTTCTCGGAGCTCAACTTCGCCTATGCCTTCCACTTCAAGGGAGCGCTCAAGGAGCTGCGTCTGGCCCTCAACTTGGGCAATGTCTTCAACAGCCATTACGCCACGAACGGCTGGGTATATTCCGCCATCGCCGAAAGCTGCGGGCATACGGACGACAATCGCTACTACCAGATCGGCTTCATCCCGGCGGCCGGATTCACCGCCCTCGGCACCGTGAGCCTGAGATTCTAGCCCCGCCCCGTTATGCAGGAGTTCCTCGCCGTCCACTGGCTTGATATAGTCACCACCGCGCTGGGCCTCGCCTATATTCTTCTCGAATACAAGGCGAGCCTCGCGTTGTGGGCGGTGGCTTTCGTGATGCAGAGCCTCGATGTGGTGCTCTACTGGCAGCACGGTCTGTACGCCGACTGCGGGATGGAGTTCTACTATATCGCGATGACGGTGTACGGCTTCGTCAACTGGAAGTATCTCCGGGGTCGGGACAGCAAAACCCCGACCGTGGTCACGCATTTCGAGCGGCGCTTCATACTGCCCTGGGTTCTCGCCACCGCCGCGCTATGGGCTCTGATATATTTCATTCTTGTGAGATTCACCGACTCCCAGGTGCCTCTGACCGACAGCTTCACCACGGCGCTGAGCTTCGTGGGATGCTGGGCCCTTGCGCGCAAGTATCTGGAACAGTGGTTGATATGGATAGTGGTGGATGTCGTGACCTGCGCCCTTTATTTCTACAAGGGCATCCCGTTCAAGGCCTCGCTCTATGGCCTGTATGTAATTATTGCCGTGGCCGGTTACATTAAATGGAAGAAAATGCTCAATATTTCATAACTTTGCGGAAGTTATGAAAGTCAAGGCTTTATTTCCGGGCTCATTCGATCCGTTCACTGCGGGGCATCTCAACATCCTCCACAGGGCGCTGACTATGTTCGACGAGGTGACCGTGGCCATCGGCATCAATCAGGACAAGCAGGGCTTCTTCACCAACGAGCAGAAGATGGACATCATCCGCCAGACCATATCCGGCATAGACAACGTGACGGTCATCCAGTATGACGGACTGACGGTGGACATCTGCCGCGAACTCGGAATACGACATATAGTGAGGGGAGTGCGCAATATGCTCGACTTCGAGAACGAGCGCGCGATAGCCGACGCCAACCGCAGGCTTTCTCCCGAGATTGAGACAATCATCATCCCGACCGCGCAGGAGTTCGCGCATATATCTTCCTCCGCAGTGAGGGACATACTCCGCCATCACGGGGACACTTCGCTCTTCGTGCCGGAAGGGGTGAAACTTCCCGAAGTGAAATGAGACGTCTGGCCCTCATAGCCCTGGCGCTGTCGCTGCCCCTGTCCGCGCTTTTCGCGCAGACGGATTCGCTCTACCGCTATGCCGGACTGGACAGCCTGCTGACGCAGTTCTACGCGACGCTTGAGCGGGAAAGCATAGAGGCTAAGAACGCCGAGTTCGACTCCCTCATCTCCAGCTGCCGGGATTCCCTCACCAGACAGCACGTCACGCTGAGCGTCTTCGATCACTACCGGCACTCGAGAGTGATGGGGGAGGAGGCCGTGGCGATACACGTCTATGACGACTGGCTCGCGAGCGGACTTGTGCGCACCGCCACAGACATCGAGCTGATGGACGCACAGATATTCGCCGACTTCAACCGCAGTTCACTTATAGGGATGCAAGCCCCGAAAGTCCGCCTCCTGAAGCCTTGCGGCGGGGGCAGCACCGTGCCCGCAGACGGGAGGACGGCGGTGCTCTTCTTCTACGACACCTCCTGCGCCAAATGCCGGATCGAGAGCCGGATGCTGCCTTCCGTGCTCTCCCAAGTGGATTTCCCTATGAATTTCTATGCGGTCTATGTAGGCACGGACAAGAGGGAATGGAGGACTTTCCGGAAGAATTTCAAGATATCGTCCCGTCGGGTGAAGCTCCACCATCTCTGGGATCCGGAAATGGATTCGGACTATCAGAAATATTACGGAGTGACCGGCACACCCCGACTGTTTGTGGTCTACAGGGACGGGGAAATCATCGGAAGACGGCTTGAACTGGACAATCTGCAGGAAATCATCCACTATATAAGCATAACTGATGGCCAAGCAAAAGAAGAAGAGAAGAAGTAGGAAATTCTCCGCTGTCGATCCCGCCTATCTGGACCGGCAGATGGAGTCTCTCAAAAGAATTTACCGCAAGTCCGTGCTCTTCAACGGGCAGGAACTTGCGGCAATCGACGAATACTGTCGCCGGTTCAAGGTCTCCTCACGCTCGGCCCTGATTCGCGAGGCTCTTATGGAGCGCGTTCTCAAGGGTCTGGAGGAGAACCATCCGACGCTTTTCTAGAAGACGAAGTCAATCACGTCCTTGATGGTCTGCACATAGTGGAACGTCAGCCCCTCGACATAGACAGGCTTGATGTCCTCTATGTCCTTGCGGTTGTCTTCCGAGATGACTATCGTGTGGACGCCGGCTCTCTTGGCCGCGAGAATCTTCTCCTTGATGCCGCCTACCGGAAGCACCCTTCCGCGGAGGGTCATCTCTCCCGTCATCGCTATGCCTGACTTCACGGACTCTCCGCGCAGCGCGGACACCATAGAGCTGACCATAGTGATGCCTGCGGACGGGCCGTCCTTCGGGGTCGCCCCCTCAGGCACGTGCACGTGTATGTCTTTCGCGGCGAATTCCTCCGAAGTCATCTTCGCCATCTCGGGGTGCGCCTTTATATATTGGTAGGCGATGGTAGCCGACTCCTTCATCACGTCTCCGAGGTTGCCGGTCATAGTCATCACCCCCTTGCCGTTGGAGACGGAACTCTCGACGAAGAGAATCTCGCCGCCCATCTGGGTCCAGGCCAGACCGGTCACCACTCCCGGAGCCTCGTTGCCCTTCTGCTTGTCGTGGAATGCGGTGGGCAGTCCGAGGTATTCCTTCAGATGCTCCTTCTTGACGGTTCTCGGGTAGTCTTCGCAGAGCGCTATCTTCTTGGCGGTGACGCGGGCAATCTTGGCAATCTGCTTCTCGAGCCCGCGCACACCAGACTCGTGGGTGTATTCCGAGATGATTTCGGACAGGGCCGCCTTGTCGATTTTCAGCGCGCTCTTCTTGATGCCGTGTTCCTCCAGCTGCTTGGGCACAAGGAATTTCCTGGCAATCTCCATCTTCTCTTCCGCGAGGTAGCCGGTGACGTTGATCACCTCCATACGGTCGAGCAGCGCCGGCTGGATTGGCGAGATGCTGTTGGCCGTGGTGATGAAGAGCACGTTGCTCAGGTCGTAGTCGAGGTCGAGGTAGTTGTCGTGGAAAGTGGCGTTCTGCTCCGGGTCGAGCGCCTCCAGCAGAGCTGAAGACGGGTCGCCCTTGAAGTCGGAGCTGAGCTTGTCTATCTCATCGAGGACGATTACCGGATTGGAGGTGCCGGCCTTGGCTATGCCGTTGAGGATACGTCCCGGCAGGGCTCCCACGTAGGTCTTGCGGTGGCCGCGTATCTCGGATTCGTCGTGCATACCGCCCAGGGCGATGCGCACGTATTTGCGCCCGAGCGCCTTGGCGACTGACTTGCCGAGCGAAGTCTTGCCCACTCCCGGAGGCCCGTAGAGGCAGAGGATAGGGGACTTCATATTGCCCTTGAGCTTGAGCACCGCGAGGTACTCCACGATGCGGTCCTTGACCGTGTCGAGCCCGTAGTGGTCGTGGTCAAGCACTTTCTGCGCGTGCTGCAGGTCGAGGTTGTCCTTGCTCATCTCGCCCCAGGGCAGCTGCAGCATAAACTCGAGATAGTTGTACTGCACGCTGTAGTCCGGGGAGGACGGATTGTATCTTTCGAGCCTTGCGAGCTCCTTGTCGAACGCCTCGGCAACCTCCTTGGGCCACTTCTTCTTCGCGGCTTTCTCGCGGAACTTGTCGAACTCCTCCTCTCCGTCCATCCCGAGCTCCTCCTGGATGGTGCGGAGCTGGTTGTTGAGGTAATACTCCCTCTGCTGCTGGTCGATTTCGCTCTTGACTTTCTGGTTGATCTCCTGCTTGATCTTCATCAGCTCCGTCTGCACGTTGAGGATGGAGAGCAGTTTAAGACCCCTTATCTTGACATCGTCCAGCTCCAGGAGCTCCGCCTTGGCCTCGAAGTTCTCCACTTCGACGGTGGTGGCGATGAAGTTCACCAGAAACCGGAAGTCGTCGATGGCCTTGACCGCGCCTATGGTCTCCCTCGTGCCCATATTGGACGAGCGGAATATCTGGATGGCCTTGTCCTTGAGCGACTCGCTTATTGCCTTTATGTCAGTGCTGTGATTGTCCTCCTTGAGGATGTCGGGCAGATAGTGCACTCTGGCCGTGATGTACGGCTCATAACCGAGCACCGCCTCCACTTCCAGACGTCTGAACGCCTGCAGGATGGCGGTCAGGGTGCCGTCCGGCATTTCCAGGGTCTTGATGATCTTGCACACGGAGCCGTAGTGGAAGAGGTCTTCCTCCTGCGGCTCCTCCACCATAACGTCCTGCTGGGGCACCGCACCGATGAAGAATCCTTCCTTCTCGGCATCCTGAATGAGTTTTATGGATTTGTCCCGCCCTATCGTGACGGGGTATATGGCTCCCGGGAAGAGCACCGCGTTGCGCAGCGCCAGAACAGGCAGAACATCAGGCAGTTCGGCATCATCAACCTTCATCAGGCTGTCTCCCTGCAACACGGGTATGATGCTCACTTCAGCTCCTGCGGGGAAGGTGAATTCTTTATCTTGTCTCATATTTCTGTCAAAATGTCAGTGTTGATAGCTTCTGAAATCGAACCGCTAATATAGTCAATCTCCGTGCCACCGCAAAAAAAATCAAAACTCATTGAAAGTATTTTGATTAATGAAAAAAATAATCTATTTTTGCACTCCAATCCGTTGCAAATTTATTGAATACTAAATATTAAGACAATGACTAAAGCAGAAATCGTAAACGAAGTTGCCAAGTCGACCGGAATCGAGAAGGTAACCGTACAGACAGTTGTAGAGGCCACAATGGAGAGCATCAAGGCGTCCGTCATCAAGGGCAACCCGGTTTATCTCCGCGGCTTCGGCAGTTTCATCATCAAGCACCGCGCCCAGAAAGCCGCCCGCAACATCACCAAGCAGACCACTATGACCATACCGGCCCACGACATTCCGGCATTCAAGCCTTCCAAGTCATTCGTCGCTGAGGTCAAGACAAAATAATTCCAGACAATGCCTAACGGAAAGAAGCATAAGAGACACAAGATGTCAACGCACAAGCGCAAGAAGCGTTTGCGCCTGAACAGACATAAGAAGAAATAGTCGAGAAAAGCCTGACGGGAGATCCGGCGGGCTTTTTCTTTCTTATAGTAATGCAAATGGAAACCACCGCGAAAACAGAAAAAGATCTTGTGGTCGACGTCTCGGCCTCGGAAGTCCGCATAGCGCTGATGGAAAACCATCGCCTTATCGAACTTGACAGGGAGTCAACCAAGGGTCACGGGTTCTCGGTCGGGGATGTCTATCTTGGCAGAGTCAAGAAGATACTGCCCGCCCTGAACGCCGCTTTCGTGGATATAGGTGACAGCAAGGAGGCGTTTATCCACTATCTTGACCTGGGTCTTTACTTCAACGCGTTCGACTCCTTCGTGCGCGGGAGCAACGGCAACAGAGACCTCGGCAAACTCTACTCGGACACCAAGATAGGGCCCGCGCTCGCCAAGGAGGGGCGCATCGGCGACCACCTCAAGCCCGGGCAGATGATAATCGCCCAGATCGTCAAGGAACCTATCTCCACCAAAGGATCCAGGCTGACAGCGGAGATTTCATTGGCAGGACGCAACATTGTACTGCTCCCTTTTGCCGACAAGGTGAGCGTTTCCCAGAAAATCTCCTCACGCGAGGAGAAAAAGAGACTTGAGACTCTCGTCCGCAGCATCCTCCCCCGCAATTACGGAGCCATCATCCGCACCGCCGCAGAAGACAAGAACGCGGCCGTGCTCGTGGCCGAGCTCCGTTCGCTTATCGAGAAGTGGGAGGCTTCGTGGAAGAAAATCGCCGCATCCAAAGGCATCAAGCTCCTCTTCACCGAGTATGACAGAACCACCGCGACCATCCGCGACCTGCTCAACGACACGTTCTCCAACGTCTATGTCAACGACAGCAAGATCTATGACGAGGTGCGCCGCTATGTCTCCCTGATCTCACCCGAGCAGGAGAAGATAGTCAAGCTCTATGAGGGCAAGGAGCCCCTTTTCGACCATTTCGAGGTCACGCGCCAGATTAAGAGTTCATTCGGCAAAGTCGTGCCGATGAAGCAGGGCGCATATCTCGTCATCGAGACAACGGAAGCTCTCAACGTCATCGACGTCAACAGCGGCACCCGCGCCAAGACTGACGACCAGGAAGAGAACACCTTCGAGGTCAACAAGATCGCGGCCGAGGAAATTGCCCGCCAGCTCAGGCTCCGCGATATGGGAGGCATTGTCATCATCGACTTCATCGATATGGACAAGGCCGAACACCGCAATGAACTCTATAAGTATATGAGAGAACTTATGGAGCCCGACAGAGCGAAGCATAACATACTACCGCTCACCAAGTTCGGCCTGATGCAGCTCACCCGCCAGAGGATACGTCCCGTGACGGAGATTGAGACGGCCGAGCAGTGCCCCCTGTGCCACGGTACCGGCAAGATTGCCTCCACCGTCGTCATCGACGAGGAGATAGAGCGCAAGATAGCCGACTATGTGGAGAAGGGGCAGAAGACATTTACGCTCAGGCTCAGCCCCATACTGGGCTCTTACCTGAGCCGCGGATTCAACTCTTTTGTCCGCAAGTGGAAACGCAAGTACAAGTGCAAGCTGACTCTGGTCGAGGTGACCGAGCACAGCATCCTGCAATATGAACTCTGTGACAACGAAGGAAAGGCTCTCGAATGAGGGCCTTTCCTTTTTATAATGGATATGTCTGTCCCGGGGACTGCGGCTATTCGTATGCTCCAGACGGATGCCTGGTGTCCCGCACCGCGACATCCCATATCTTGCAGCACAGATCCTGGCCCTCCGGACCCTGGACATAGAGGGTGACCACATAGCGGGTGTTGTCGTTGGCGTACTCGTGCACCGGATTCTGCTCCGTTGAGGTCGTGCCGTCGCCGAAGTCCCACTTCCACGACGTGATGTTGCCGTGGCTGCGGTCGCGGAAGGCCACGAGCCTGCTGTGGTCGATCACATAATGCGTCCAGGCCGCTTCCACAGGCTTGCGGAACTGCTCTTCGAGCGGCATAAGGGTGAAGAGCCTCTCCATCGAGGCGTTGCCGAACATCCTGTGGTGCTTGGAGAGATTCCAGAAGCCGTTGTTGCCCTTGCCGCCGTCATAGTCGATGACCGCCCAGCAGAGACCGATTTTCTTGCCCTCGTAGAGCCTGCTCTCGGTGGAATATTCAGGCCCGTCCACGCTGGCGAAGTCAAACGGAGTGATATAGAACTCAAATTTCAGAGTGCCGCTCTCCCCGTGCTTGAAGTCGTAGCTGTAGGCGTAGTTGGCATAAGGCAGTTCCTTGAGCCACTGCTGCACGCCCCAGACCATAGTCCAGGACTTGCCCGGAGTCGGCGGGGTCATAATGTGATAGTTCTGCGCGTGCACGTTCTGGAGCTGGAAGAAGGCGTCGAAACGGCTGAGCACCTGATCGTTGAGCCTGAACTCGTCCACGTGCGGACCTCCTGAGAGGTCGGCGTCCACCACGATCTCGAAGGTGTCGTTGCGCAGACCCAGCTGGTCGAAATCCCAGTAGTCGTCGTAGGCCTCATAGTAGAAATACAGGCGGTTGAGGCCGTCCACCCAGCCGACCTTCACCTTGATGTCGAGGGTGGACTTGTCGATGCCCTTGTGCTTGCCGCTGTCGTCCCACATCTCTTCCATAGGGATGACGTAGCTGTCCGGGACAATATCCCAGTCGGAGAATTCCCCGTCGATGCGCGGAATCCGGTTCTTCGGGAACTGGAACACCTTGAACCCTGGTTCGGTGACCTGAGCGTCGATGCTCCTTCCGGGGAGCATCCCCGTTCCCTTGTACGGGTCTTCCCAGGCGCTGAGGGGAAGAACCGCGCAGAGGCTCAGCGCCGCTGCTGCAAGAGTCTTGAGGATATTCATCATTTGTACTTGTAAAGTTGAACTTTCACGAAGCCCGGCTGCGGAGTGCCGAAGTTGATGCCCTGGCCCGAGAAGCCTTCGTCGACCGCGTAGAGCAGGTCGTAGCGGAGCTGAATCTCGTCGCCGTTGAGCCAGCGGCCCTCGACCCATTTGCCGTCCCTGTAGTCGCCTTCTGTCACCTTGGCGAGACCTACGATGTCATTGCCCTCCTTGGGGAGGAAGGTTATGCGCACGTTGGAGCCGAGGAAGAGGTAGCTGTCCTCGCTCTCCCTGATGGCTATTGCATAGCCGACGGCGTCAGGGGCATAAGTGCCGCCCGTGAGCTGCGGGGCTCCGCCGTTGCGGCGGCCGCTGGAGACGAGCTCGAAGCAGATGCGGTAGTCTCCGAGGGTGACCTCGTCCTTGAGCCTGAGAGGGTCTGACCCCTTGAGCCAGGCTGCGCGGATGCGGCCTTCGGCCTGCGCGTCGAGGATGATTTCAGAAGCCGCGTCGGCCTTGCGGTAGAACTCGCTGAAAGTGGCGTTGGCCGGGTTGAACGGATCCACGTCAAATCCGAACGGGGAGTATCCTATGCCGCCCATCTCGCCTATGGTGAAGGCGGCGTTGGCGGCCCCGTTCTGTCCGGCACGGGATTCCGGCACGAATACAGGATTGCCGTTGCGGGCGTACATACGCAGGATTGAAGGATAGTCGGAGAGGTAGATGTCGGGCGAGAGTATGTCAATCGCCGGGGCTGCGGCTCTCCAGATGTCGTGGTTCTGGGCCTGAGGGCCGCCGGAAGGGTAGTTGCCCGGACGGTGGTCTTCGGGCTGGACTATCCAGGCGTTGACGAATGTAGGCAGGTTGTATTCCGCCTTACCTGCAGCCGATACGGTGTTGAGGTAGCTGGCGTAGTTCCAGGCCATAAAGATTTCGTCCGTGCGGTCGCTCTTGCCGAAAACTTCCTCCCAGGTGCCGGAAGTCTTGAAGCCTCCGCTCTTCCAGGCGGCGAGAGTCTCCGGGAGCAGGGAGTCCTTGTGGGCGCTGAGATAGGAGAGAAGCTCGGCAGGGACTTGCCCGGCGAAAGCGGCATTGGCCGCAGGGCAGTAGTCACGGGTGTAGCCGTGCAGCCCGACCTCGTTCTCCATCTGGATCATCACGACCGTCTGCTCGACGGAGTCGATATCCTTGAGATGCCTCATCATAGCGGCATAAGCCTTGCCGTCGGCCTTGGCAGTGGCCTGTCCGAGCGTGCTGAGTATAGGCAGAGTCTTGCCGTCCCTCGTGAGGGCTGACGGGAAGCGCTCCGCGTCTTTCTTGACCCATACCGGATGGTAGCTGCTGATTCCGTTCTTCCAGCTGCCGAACCAGAGAAGCGCGAGCTTGAGGCCGTTGGCGCGGGCGTCTTCCACCAGGGCGTCAACCACGCTGTAGTCGTACTGGCCTTCCTCTTTCTCGAACTGCTCCCAGGTCACGACCGCAAGCACGGTGTTGATGCCGGCCTGCTTGAGCTGAGCCCAGCGCGGGGCCATAAATTCGCGGCTTGACGCAGAAGAGTTCTTGAGTTCGCAGGCAAGAGCCAGATAAGGCTTGCCGTTCACGATGAGCTGGGTGACATCCCCTCTCTTCTCGAGATGAGGCGCCGGAGCGGCGGTGAGAGTCTTTTCCGGAGCTGGAGCGCAAGCGGCCAGCATCAGGGCCGCCGCGCAGATTGCGGTAATGATTCGTGTGTTCATATTATAGTTTTAGTTCGTAAATATACGATTTATTTTTATTTGTCGGATTATTCTTATATTGCGGAATCAAATGGCGGGCTGCGGCCCGGGATATAAATTTTAAACGACTGTTTGCAATATGAAGTCTGACTCGACCAGAAGCAGAGCTGCATACGCAGCACCGGAAGCCGAGCCTGTCTCCATCCTGACGGAGGGGCTGATAGCGTCTTCCATCCTTGAAGTGCCGGGAATGTCCCCGGGCGGCGGATTCCCTTCCACGGGCCCGGGAGGCAGTGACCTACCGGATCTTTTCTAACTTAAAGACCACAAGATGAAAGCATTTACACGCGCCGCAGCGGCGGCACTTGCCGCGCTTGCAGTCTTCTCCTGCGCCAAAATGGAGAATTATGAAGTCCGCACCCCGGAAGTGAAGGGAGGCGAGATACGCACGCTCCGCTTCGGCCTCCCGCAGACAAAGACCTCGATCAGCTACGACGGCACCGAAAAGGCCCTCAAGCTCCAGTGGACGGAGGGCGACAATATTCTGGTCGTGTCCTCCACGGGCAAATACCTCTACAAGCTCGTCATCGCCGAAGGCGCGAGCGGGGTCGGCACCTTCCAGGCGGTTGACAAGGGGCTGCCTGCGCTCGACGACAACGACGGGAGCATCTACATCTATCACTCCGGGGCGACTGTCGGCGACAACCCTTGGATGGCCTATCAGACCCAGAAGGGCAACGGCAATATGGACCACCTCAAGGAGAAGATACTCCTTATGAAGGGCGACGCCACCGCAGTTCCGAAGAAGGTCGAAGACCTGGAGGGCACTATGACCTCGGTCAATTCGGTGATGAATTTCAAAGTCAATTATCCTGCCTCCGGGCTCGACGCGGACGAGTATCCGACTGCATTCTATATCATCGCCGACAGCTGGAGCACCAACTTTATGAGCTCGGTCCTCCTGACCAATCAGGGCATCCGGAAGTCCGGCAGTTCCTCCGTGCGCGAAGCGGGAGGGATGAGGCTTGCGCTCGATGGAATAGAAGCCGGGGACTGGAACGCTACCACTCCGCTCGACCTCTATCTCAGCGTTATTATGGACGACAACGCGTTCAACACCGGAGACAAATGGCGCTTTATGGTCGTCACCAACAAGTATCGCACCCTATATGAGGACAAGACCATCAAGAGCAAGCCGCTGGAGGGGTACTTCTATCCTACTCTCGAAGTCAGCCCGTCGGTCGACCCGTTGAGCGTGAGCGGAGATTTCACTTTCTCGCCATCCCGGGAGGAATACGAAAGCGCCGTCCGCGTCAAGCTCTACGCCTACTTCACGGACGGCGGACTGGTGATGTCCGACAAGACCTATAAGAGGTCGGTATACTGCGAAATACAGCTTCTGGACAAGGACGGCAAACAGTTCAGACGGTCCTATGTCTCCGGCAGCAGCGGCAAAGATGACGGCGGCGGCAAAGATGACGGCGGCGGAAAGGATGACGGCGGCGGCAAAGGCAAGGGCGGGGGATTTACCGGAGATGGATATGTCGAGTGGATTCTGACCCCTGGCGCGACTTATTCTTACCGTCCTGTGGTCGTGGTCGATGACTACATCGAGTATTTCGGCCCGACCAAAAGTTTTACGGTTCCTCCGGTCACGGTCTGCACCGACAAGGAGATAGACTTCGGCACGGACGTGCTCTGGGCGGGATGGAATGTCGGAGCGTCCAGTCCGGAGGAAATCGGCGGATACTACGCCTGGGGCGAGACCGAAGAGCAGACCGCTTCAGACCCTAGCGATCCGGAGGCGGTCAAGAAGCTGTATTCTGTCGCGAGCTACAAGTTCTATAACCACTACAACAGTTCATTCACCATCACCAAATATTTGAACGATGAACTTGAGGAGCTGGAAGCTGCTGACGATGTCGCTCAGCAGAAGTGGGGAGACGGATGGAGGATGCCGACCAAGCAGGACGTGCTGCAACTCTTCAACAATGTGGACGGGCTGCAGACTTACGAGTACAACGGGGTCAAGGGTGCGCTCCTCGTCGGAAGAGGGGCCTACAAGGACAAGAATCTCTTCCTTCCGAGCGGGGGAGTCAAGTGCGACGGAGAGATTGAATATGCCGAGTATGCGATGCTCTGGACCTCGACTCTCTATAACAGCACGGTCGGCTCTTATAAAAACCTCAACGCATATGTGCTGCAGAGTAGAGAACCGGACACCGGCACTCCGCTCTATAGAGAAACTTGGCAGCAGAGCAACATTTTCGCAAGCCGTGCGTTCGGGCGCAATGTCCGTCCGGTGAAGACTAAAGCGGCTTCCGGCAGCGAGTAAGACGAAACGGCGCGACTAAGAGAGGAGGCTGACTAAAAAGTCCGTACGGTCCTTTTTAGCCAGCCCCTTTCGTTGCCTTAACCCCCGCAGACTGCCGTCTGCGACCCCTGTTAGTGGGAGGGCGAGCGAAGCGAGGGTCTTCGGACGGAGAACCGGCAAATTATTTGCCTTCGAAGAAACGCCTGTACAGCCCCTGGAAGCCGGCGCCGTGGCGGGCCTCGTCCTTGGCCATTTCGTGTACGGTGTCGTGGATGGCGTCATAGCCGAGCTTCTTGGCGCGGGTGGCGATGTTGAGCTTGCCCTCGCAGGCTCCGCACTCGGCTTCGGCGCGCTTCTTCACGTTGGTCCTGGTGTCCCAGACAATCTCTCCGAGGAGCTCGGCGAACTTCGCGGCGTGCTCGGCCTCCTCGAACGCGTAGCGCTTGAACGCCTCGGCAATCTCAGGATAGCCCTCCCGCTCCGCCTGACGGCTCATCGCAAGATACATCCCCACCTCGCAGCACTCCCCGTTGAAGTGGTCGTGCAGACCCTGCATTATCTCCTCGTCCTCGACCCTGCCGTCGCCTATCTTGTGCTCGCAGGCCCACTCGAGCCCCTCGCCCTTGACTTCCACGAACTTGCTCGCGGGCGCGTGGCACTGAGGGCACTCCGCAGGAGGATTCTCACCTTCATAAACATAACCGCATACCAGACATCTGAATTTCTTTTCCATAACTTTTCTAATTTTGAATTATTCTAATTTATATCGCAAAGATAAGGATATGTTTTTGTTTTGCAAGCGCTATCCATAAAATTATTCAATATTTTCTGTCACGGTGCTGAAAATGGCCAAAAACATTTGCGGAAGCCGATAATTGCTTATATTTGGATAAAATAATGACACTATGGCAAACCAGACCAGACTTCTCAAGGCGATACTCGCCTCCGCTATGCTGCTCGGCTGCGGGGCGCTCTCCGCTCAGGTTCCATTCTACGCCGCCGCGCCCGGGGACGGCGTGCTCTTCGGCTACCATTCGCTGAAGTTCCGTCCATCCAGCGGCTACAACGAGAGTTTCACCACATTCCAGTACGGCATCGGCAAGACGGCCGTGGGTCTGGAACTCTACACCTGCCCGGACGGGGCATATTCCGGCTATACCTTCAGGGCGGGGTTCTACAAGAGCAACTATTTCAATATAGGTTTCCAGACAAGTCCGACATTCTCGCTCAACGACCATCACAAGTTCTCCTATATCACGAGCGGGCTCTACGTCCACGGCGCCTTCGACACCGGGGGGCGCTTCTATTGGCTCTCCAATACTCTCTGGACGGTGCACGCTGACAAAATGGCGGACATCGAGCACTGGCTCTATCTGGGAGCGAAATTCCCGCTCTCCAACGGCTCGGTGATACATCCTATGGTGGGCACGATACATTCGTGGCGGTTCGACTCCGATCCCGACCTCGCAATCGGATGTTCCTGGGCGGTAGGTCATTACGAATTTTTCCTCTGGTCCGACAAATATTTCAGGGACGATTTGAGGGTAGTCTTCGGCATAGCCTTTGTATATTAGCGGCCGTGAAACTCTTTAAAAGACCGTGATATGAACATCTGGATTGTAATCATAGCGGTGATGGTGCTCTCCTACATCATCTCGGCTACCCTTCAGAGCAAGTTCGATAAATATTCCCGCGTGCCGTCCCCTCACGGGCTCACCGGGGCGGATGTGGCGCGGCTGATGCTTCAGCAGAACGGCATCGGCGACGTGACGGTGCAGTCCGTCAAGGGCAAGCTCACCGACCACTTCAACCCGCAGGATATGACCATCAACCTCAGCGAGTCGGTCTACGGCAGCGCTTCAATCGCGGCTTGCGCCGTCGCGGCTCACGAGACCGGCCACGCCATCCAGCACACCCGGGGCTACGCGCCGCTCAAGCTGCGCAGCGCTCTCGTGCCGGTGGTCACGTTCGCCAACAACACCGTGCAGTGGGTGCTCCTGCTCGGGGTGCTGCTCATCAACGTGTTCCCGTCCCTGATATGGATAGGCATCGCGCTCTTCGCGATGACCACTCTCTTCAGCTTCGTCACCCTGCCGGTGGAGATCAACGCCAGCCAGAGGGCCGTGCAGTGGCTGGAGGGAGCCGGCGTGGTGGACGCGACTTCCCGCCCGATGGCGGTGGATGCCCTCAAGTGGGCCGCCTACACCTATGTCATAGCGGCGATAGGCTCGCTTGCCACCCTCTTCTATTATATAAGCATAGCCCAGAGGCGCTAATCTCGCAAATAATTAATACCTTTGCAGACCGCGCGTCGGGGATTCCGGAAGCGCGGTCGTTTTGACTTTAATAAAGAACAGTTATCATTCGATGCGAAATTTTATCGAGGAACTCAAATGGAGGGGTATGATTCACGACATTATGCCCGGCACGGAAGAAGAACTTATGAAAGGCCCTGCTTCGGCCTATGTAGGGATTGACCCTACCGGGGACTCCCTGCACATAGGACATCTTGTGAGCATAATGATACTCAAGCACTTCCAGGCCTGCGGGCATAAGCCGTTCGCTCTGGTGGGAGGCGCCACCGGGATGATCGGCGATCCGTCGATGAAAAGCCAGGAGCGCAATCTGCTGGACGAGGAGACCCTCGCGCATAACGTCGCGTGCATCAAGGCCCAGCTCTCCCGCTTCCTGGACTTCGAATCCGACGCCCCAAACAAGGCGGAGCTCGTCAACAACTACGACTGGATGAAGGACTACACTTTCATCAACTTCACCCGCGACATAGGCAAGCTCATCACCGTCAACTATATGATGAGCAAGGACTCGGTCAAGAAGCGCCTCAGCCGTGACTCCTCCGAGGGGATGTCCTTCACGGAGTTCACCTACCAGCTTCTGCAGGGCTATGATTTCCTCTATCTCTATCAGCACCGGGGCGTCCGCTTCCAGCTCGGAGGGGCGGACCAGTGGGGCAACATCACCACCGGCACCGAGCTTATCCGCCGCACCTGCGGGGGCGAGGCCTATGGCCTGACCTGTCCGCTCATCACAAAGGCCGACGGCGGCAAGTTCGGCAAGACCGAGAAAGGCAACATCTGGCTCGATCCTGAGCGCACGTCTCCTTATCAGTTCTACCAGTTCTGGCTCAATGTCAGCGACGAGGACGCGGAGCGCTACATCAAGATATTCACCCTCCTCCCCCGCGAGACCATCGAGGCGGCGATCGCAGCCCACAGGGAGTGCCCGGAGAAGCGGGAGCTCCAGAAGCTTCTCGCAAAGGAGGTGACCGTGATGGTGCACGGGGAGAAAGAATACGAGACCGCCGTCAAGGCTTCCGGCATACTCTTCGGCAAGGCCACTGCGGACGATCTCCGCAGTCTCGACGAGAAGACTTTCCTCGCCGTGTTCGAGGGAGTGCCGACCTTCAGCATCGCCCGTTCCGCTCTCCCGCTCGGCATCCTCGACGCGCTTGCGGTGGAGACTTCCGTCTTCCCGTCCAAGGGCGAGGCCCGCAAGATGATACAGCAGAACGGATTCAGTCTCAACAAGGAGAAGATGGCCGACATCTCCCGCTCCCTCACGGAGGACGATATCATCGACGGCAAATATATTCTTGTCCAGAAGGGCAGGAAGGACTATTATATCCTCATCGTCAATGGATAGGCCGGCAAGCAAAAGGCAGCTTCAGGTCGCGCGCGAACTCCAGCGCGACCTCGCGGAAATCATCCGCCGCAGGGGGATGGCGGCCTATGCGGGCTGCCTGGTGACGGTAAGCGAGGTGAGAGTCAGTCCTGACCTCGGCATCGCCAAGGTCTATGTGAGCATCTTCCCGTCCGACAAGTCCTCTACGGCGCTCTCGGCTCTGGAGGAAGACAAACGCGCCATACGCGGGGAACTGGGCCGCAAGGTCGCCTCGCAGCTGCGCATCGTGCCTGAGATAGATTTCTATCTGGACACTACTCTCGACTACGCCGAACATATAGATGAATTGCTCAGGAAATAGTTGGATACCGGATTGTTCATAGCCCTCCGCTACCTGTTTGCGAAGAAGTCCCACAATGTCATCAACGTGATTTCCGCAATCAGCGCAGCCGGCATTGCAATAGGTTCCGCCGCACTTATCCTGATCCTGTCCGTCTATAACGGCTTTGACCGCATCATACGGGACAATCTTTCCGACCTTGACCCGGACATACTTGTAACTTCCGGGGACGGAAGCCTTTTCGTCCCCCAGGGCGCGGTGTTCGATGCCATACTCGATGATGAACGCATAGCGACCGTATCCTCCGTCCTGGAGGCTGACGTCTTCATCTCCTACGGCGGCAGGCAGTCAATAGCACGGGCCAAGGGGGTGGACGAGGTCTATGCCGAAGAGTCTCCGCTCGCCTCGCATCTGAGCGCGGGTGAGTTCGCCCTTTATCGCGGCGACATTCCTCTCGCCTCCGTCGGTTCGGGGCTCGCCTACGATATGGGCATCAGCCCCCGCTTCCTTGAGAAGATAGAGCTATATTACCCCAAGAGTTCCGGCGGCAGTCCTCTGCTCGGCCCTTCTTCGGCTCTCGGGTGCGTTTCTCTTGTGCCCGGAAGCATATTCAGCATCAGCTCCGGGACTGACGCATCGCTGATGATCGTGCCTCTGGAGTCGATGCGCGAGCTTGTCGGCCGCTCCGAGGGAGCCGTGTCCGGAGTGGAGCTGCGGCTTCGCAACTCTTCGCAGACCGACGCGCTGCGCAGGGAACTCGCTGCGGCTCTCGGGGATGGGTTCTCCGTGCGTGACCGCTATATGCAGAACAGTTCCATCTACAAGATGATGAAGTACGAGAAGCTCGCCATCTTCCTGATTCTGATATTCGTAGTCATCATAGTGGCATTCAACATCTTCGGCTCGCTCTCGATGCTCATCATCGAGAAGACGGATGATATAGGCACGCTGCGCGCGATGGGGGCGAAGTCCGGGATGATACGTCGCATCTTCCTGCTGGAGGGATGGATGATTTCTCTGCTCGGGCTTGCAGCCGGCCTGCTCGCAGGGGTCGGTCTGACCCTGCTCCAGCAACACTTCGGCTTCATCAAGATGCCTCAGGGCTTCTTCATTCAGGCCTACCCGATCGAGCTGCAGGCCCCGGACGTGCTCCTCACCGCCGCCGGAGTCGCCCTGGTAGGCTTTGCGGTGGCGTTTTTCTCCTCGTCGCGGAATAAATGAACATTTCCCTTGTCGTTTTGATGGAATAAATGTATTTTTGCGATACCAAAAATACGGAATAAATGTGAATCACTATGCTCAAGCGAAAGATTTCCAGCAAGATAGAGGATTACTTGAAGTCCGGCAGCAGCAGAATGCTTGTTGTCGATGGAGCACGGCAAATCGGCAAGTCGTTCATTATCCGCGATGTCGGCAGCAGATTGTTCCCTAACTTCATAGAAATCAATATGGAGAAAGACAGGCAGGGCAACAGGCTGTTCGCGGAAGCGAGAACAGTTGAGGACTTCTACCTTGCGCTGAGCACATTCGCAGGCGATAAAATGGGGGACAAGGCTTCAACCCTCGTGTTCATCGACGAGATTCAGGCATACGACCATCTGCTCACCCTTGTGAAATTCCTTATGGAAGACGGTCGGTTCACATATATAGCAAGCGGCTCTCTTCTTGGAGTTACATTAAAGAAGACATTATCTATTCCCATCGGCAGCCTGACGACCCTGCATATGTACCCCCTTGATTTTGAGGAATTTCTCTGGGCGAATGGTGTCGGGCGGCTCGCAACGGAGGAACTCCGCCGCTGCTTTTATGAAAAGATTTCCCCGAGTGACGCCATCCACAGACGGATGATTGATCTCTTCAGGAAATATCTTCTCGTCGGAGGTTTCCCGGATGCCGTAAATACATATATATCAGAACACAATATCGCCAAAGTGCGGGATGTGCACAAGGCAATCCGTGAGCTCTATGCCCTTGATGCCGCAAAATATGAAAAGGAATCCGCACGCAAACTCAAGATTATGCGAATCTATGAGATGATACCGTCCAATCTTGAGAACAAAAAGAAACGCATCAAGGTAAAGGACATAGACGGGAAGACCGGCAGACGCACAAGCGACTATCAGGATGAGTTCGACTATCTAGTGTCGTCCGGAGTCGCGCTTGAGGTCAACGCGATAAGCCGTCCGTCCTACCCTCTCGTCCAGAATGCAGGGAAGAACCTTCTGAAGTTGTATCTTAATGACACCGGACTCTTTACGGGGATACTGTACGGCAACGACATTATGTCCGTCCTCGAAGACAGACGCTCCGTGAATCTAGGCTCCGTCTATGAAACTGCCGTCGCCCAGGAACTGAAGGCACACGGATTCGCCCTGTACTACTACGACAACAAGAAAAACGGCGAGGTCGATTATCTGATTGACGACATCCGAAATATGTCTTCCATTCCGCTTGAGGTGAAATCCGGCAAGGATTACCTGATCCACAGCGCATTGGATAAGTTCGTCGCCAACAAGGACTATGCGGTCCGACAGGCATATGTCCTGTCAAATGAAGCCAAAGTATTCGAAAAGGACGGCATCACCTACATTCCGGTATATCTGGTGATGTTCTTTGAACACGATGCAAGGCTCTCACCGGAGGAATATATTTTCTGAAATCGATACTTTTCAGCTTATGCCGCAATAGATATTTATGCCGTAATATCTTAAAAATTATATATATTTGCCGATGGGTAAAGAACTGTGGATATGAGTGCAGGAATGAAAGGATTTCCTATCGGGGTACAGACATTTGCGGACATTGTGTCCGGAAATTATGTTTATGTGGACAAAACGGGGCTGGTCCATCAGATAGCCGATAAGTTCAGATATGTCTTCCTCAGCCGTCCGCGCCGTTTCGGCAAGTCTCTGCTGTCATCGACATTCCATTCCTATTTCGCCGGAGAGAAGGAACTTTTTGACGGACTGAAAGCCGGAGAACTTAAGACGGAATGGGTTAAGCATCCTGTCTTCCATTTCGATATGTCCACGGCGAAGCATATGGATGAGAATCAACTGCTTCGTTTTCTGGACTATAAGCTCTCTTATTATGAGACGGTTTATGGCAGGTATGTCCAGATTGAGGATGTCGATGTGAATGCGCGGCTTGAATTTCTTATCAAGGCGGTCGTCGGACAGACGGGCGAGAAAGCAGTCATAATAATCGACGAGTATGACGCTCCTCTGCTTGATGTGATGAACGACAGTGAGAGGCTGCCGAAAATGCGTCAGATAATGAGGAACTTCTACAGCCCGATAAAGAGCCTCGACCCATACCTGCGCTTTGTCTTCATAACCGGAATCAACAAGTTCGCGCAGCTGAGCATATTCAGTGAACTGAACAATCTCAAGAACATATCGATGCTTCCGGAGTATTCCGCCGTCTGCGGGATTTCGCAATCGGAGCTTGAGCGGGATTTTGCGGAGCCGATAAAGTCTCTTGCCGAGGCGGAGGGCGTGAGCGAAGAGAGGGCGCTTGAACTTCTGAAGGAGAACTACGACGGCTACCATTTCTGTGCCGGCTCGGAGGATATCTACAATCCGTTCAGTCTGCTTAATGCCTTTTCGGATAGGAGGTTCGGTGCATATTGGTTCGGCTCGGGCACTCCGACCTATCTTGCCGAACGTATGGAACGCAGGCCGATGGATGAACGTGAGCTTGACGGGATGTCCGGAATCTCTCTTGATACTTTCGATGTTTCTCCGGAATTGTGCGATGACATCATCCCGATGCTCTACCAGACCGGTTATCTGACGATAAAGGGATATGACAGACAGTTCGACAGCTATACTCTCGGCTATCCGAACAAGGAAGTCCGTAACGGCTTCTTGAAATGCCTTCTTGCACGTTACCGCAGTGCTGACCCGATGAACGCGTCTTTTGTGCTTCAGTTTAACCTTGCCTTGCAGAAGGGGGATATAGACACCGCATTGCGGCGTATGCAGGTTTATATATCCGCAATGCCTAACGACCTTGAAAACAAGACGGAAAGACACTATCAGACAATCATCTATCTGATATTTTCGCTTCTCGGCTACTACATCCGAACCGAGGAGAAGTCCGCAGCCGGGCGTGCCGATGCGGTATGCTGGACCGCCGATTCTATCTATGTCTTTGAATTTAAGGTGGACAGTACGGCGGAGACTGCACTGAAGCAGATTGATGACAAAGGATATATGATACCCTACCGCTTCGAGGAGGGCAAGCGTCTCGTGAAAGTCGGGGTGAACATCTCCACCGCCTCGAGAACCTTGGACGGCTGGGCCGTGGATGTCGTAGGGGAGTGATTCACTTGCACGGTCTCGCTTTTTCGGCTGGCGCAATCGGCCACGTGCGGGGAAACGGCGCTTCAGAACGAGTCGAGGCGGAGTGAATAATCTTAATACAGGAATCCGAAGAGTTCCATAACAATAAGCGTTTGGTTTATTGTGCATAAGATAGTGCTTTTATGTTTTAAACCATAAGAATTTTAAGAATTTTATGGTTGCAACCGAAAAGCTTCAGCTAAAAACGGCGGCTTTTCTCCAGCAGGCGACTTTCAGCCAGTCGTACAGCAGGTCGGAATAAAAATTTGACGATTATTAGAATATTTCTTACATTTGTCACATAGAGCAGTCGGCATACTTGCCGTGTCTGTTCACACATATTGTAAAAGTGTTTCGCACCTTGAGTCGAAAACTGGTAATTTTTAATTTCCGGGGACGAAAACACTCTTTTACTCGCATTGCTATGTCGTACCCTGACATACGGTCGAGTGTGGAGTGCTTATTCGGAAAAACGGTCACCAGGCCTCGACTCAGATAAGCGGGAAGCTCCACACTTTTGTGTTGTATTACAGCGCCACGGAGCAGCGCCGCAAAAACATTCAGGGTAACGATGCTGACCAGACTGTCCAAGAATAGCTTTGTCCGTTCATTTGACGGTAAAGGTTATATACTCAACCAGCTCACGCGCCACGACAGGCTCTACAACGAGACCGGCGCAGATTTTCTCAATGCACTCTCCCGCCAACCCAAAGACACCCGCGACATCATAGAAGATCTCTGCATTATCTATGGCGACTCGGTAAGTAGAGAGAAACTCGAAAAAGATTTCGATAAATTCCTCCGCAGTCTTTCCGAAGACGGATTCATCGTCATAGGCGACACCCCGGAGGAACTTGATGCTTCCGACCCCGATTTTTCCTACAGTATGGAAAACCCGAAGACTCTCGCCAGCGACTTCTCGCAGGAAGCGTGTCCGGAAGTCAGTGAAAACACTCAAGAAGCCAATCTTGAATCTGCACAGCGAAAGCCGCATCTCCGCGCACTTCAATTTGAACTGACAAGCCGCTGCAACGAGCGCTGCATCCATTGCTACATCCCGAATCCCAAGAAAAACACGGGCGGCGATATGCCCATCGAGAAGGTCAAATCCCTCATAGACGAATTCGCTCAGATGGGCGGACTTCACGTCACGTTGTCCGGAGGCGAGGTTTTCCTTCATAAAAACCTTGTCGAGATTATGCAATACTGCCGGGAGAAAGATATGCAAATCAGCATCCTCAGCAACTTGATAGCTCTGAAGGACGAACAGATACCTCTCATCAAGGCGGCCAATGTTTCTCTCGTCCAGGTCTCGCTTTACAGCATGAATCCGGAGATTCACGATACCATAACGACAGTCAGAGGCTCGTTCGCAAGAACCAAGGCTGCGATTGAGAAACTTGTCGCAGCAGATGTTCCGGTGCAGATTTCCTGCCCCGTGATGAAGGCGAACTACAAAGGCTATGCGGAGGTCCTCAAATATGCTCAGTCACTGCGTTGCAAGGCTCAGACAGACTATCTGATGATGGCCCAGTCGGACTGCAACACCCAAAATCTCGCCAACAGGATTTCTCTGGAAGAAACGGAGTCTCTGCTCAGGGACATTCTTGAGTGGGACAAGGACTACAAAGAAAGCACGCTTAAACAGAAGCCGATTTCTCAAGAGATCGCCTTTGACCCTGAACGATTTGCCAGACAACCTCTTTGCGGAGCCGGCATAAATGATTGTTGCATAACCGAGAATGGAGATGTCTATCCGTGCGCCGGTTGGCAGGCGATGGTCTGCGGCAATGTTTACAGGCAGGCCCTTGGGGAAATATGGGAAAACTCCGAACAGTTCAAAAAGGTACGGGCGGTCACTCAAGGAGATTTCCCGAAGTGCCTTGACTGCGAGGCGCGAAATTACTGCGCAATGTGCCTTGTCCGCAACTATAACGAGAGCGGAGGCGACATGTTCAAAATCAACAAGCATTTCTGCGATGTGGCCTTCCTCAACAAAAAGGTTGTGGAAGAATACGGATTGAATGATAGCGGAAGCCGAAAAGCTATGACAGAGTAGGCATCATTAAACAACTTATTTTTTATGAAAAAAGTTTATGTTGAGCCTCAGGTTGAGGCAAAGAATGCTCCTACAGGGAGTTATGCGGCCGGTTGCCCTCAGTATCAGGCAGGCAAAGGGAGTGAGTATAACTTTGGGTCAGGCAATCCTAATAATACTTGCAAATATTGCGAGTGCACAAAGTAACTGAATTATCAAATCGAGAGCGGCATCAAGCCCAGCTTATTGCCGCTCTCTTTTGTAGCAATAGTTCGTTAATTTTATAAAAGTTACGCCACGGCGCGAACGCCGTAGAATAA
>CAVLBF010000002.1:0-165428 GCA_963661285.1 Bacteroidaceae bacterium
TAACCTCGGCGGGCTCTCCGCCCTTGAGACTCTCGACTGCTCCGCCAACAGCATATATAATCGGCAAAACGAAATGTGCTGAAAGTGCAAAACGAAATGTGACTTTTTGCCCCGGAGAACAGCAAAAACGAAATGTGCCGAAAATTTTGCGCACGACAGCTTGAAAGAAGGCTCTCGAACACCGGTTGAACGTGTTTCGAGAGCCTTTCTTTTTGCCGGCCTCGCGGTCAGACATTCAGCTCAAACTTTACCTCCTCTCCGGCCAGCAGCCTTTCCGTGTTCGGCAGGTTGTTCTCGTATATGTGTACGTTCCCCAGAAAGAGGGTGATGGACTTCAGCGGAAGCTCAATCTGCCTCGATATCAGGTAGAGATGATAGATGTCCGAAGGAAGTCCAAGGCTCGCGTCCGAGCTGCGCTGATAGGCGGTCAGCACAAGTTCGCCGTCCTCTATCTGGAACTGAATCAGCGACAGGCACGGGGCCTGGTTGCTCTCCGCATCGGTCGCACCGAGGAAGAGGACATAGTTCTTGCTGTTCCTCTTCTCCCGGTTTATTCTGGAGACGAGCGGAGGCAGCTTCTCGAAGTATGTCGGATACGAGTTCACGAGTATCGGCCCGACATAGTCCCACCACGAGATGCCTGCCTTCCTATACTTCTCGACGTTTCTTTCCCCGTGGGTGAACAGTTCAAGTTCGTTCCTCAGTTTCTTTCTGGCAAGGTTGTGTCCCTCGAATATGTCAAGGAGGTCACCCGGAGTCAATGACAGCCGCTGGTTCAGCAGGTACTTGATTGACCCTTTCTTGTTCTGCTGCGTCTTGCCTTCGAGCAGAATACGCTGTAAAATCTGATGATATTTGTTCATATGGTGTTGGTATAAAGATTATCGTTAAGACGCCATTCAAGGGGCTAAAAACGGCCTTTATCGCCCCCCCCCGAGCTGGTCGAACAGGTTGCGCTGATGCTGCTCCTCGTAGTTGCAGACCATCCATTCTTCCTGCTTGCGGCGGGATGTCTTGGACGCGCTGATCGTCCTCTCCACGCGGTGTATCGTCCATCCGTTCCTCTCCGCGCATTTCTCGATGGGGTCATAAGGGAACATCGTCAGCATGAACTTCCCCTTGACGGACTCGAGAAGGTTCAGGAGCTCCTCCATATTCCTGGAGGAGAACACGCCCTCGTAATGTCCGCAGTCGCTGTTGATGTACGGAGGGTCCACGAAATGGAACGCGTCCTCGCAATCGTATGTCTGGATCACGTCGAGGGCGTTCCTGTTCTCTATCGTGACGTGCTCCAGCCGTCTGCACACCTTCTCGGTGAACTCGTCCTTGGCGTTCTGGACTTTCTTCGGCATCCCGCCTCCGAAATCATATCCGAACGAGCCGTCCATCATTCCGGCGAACGACATCTTGCAGAGCGCCCATACCGCCCAGGCCCGCTGGGCGGAGTTGAAGAATTCGGGGTATGCGTTGATGTGCGCCGCGTGGGCGTGGATGTCGCGGCAGTGCAGAGTCTTGTCGATCTCTGTCTTGAGGTCGCGGAAATAGACCTGCGCCGTCCAGTAGAAGTTCGTCAGCTCCATATTGATGTCGTTGATGATCTCGGCCTCGCACGGCGGCTTGGCGAACAGTACCGCCGCCCCGCCGCAGAAAGCCTCGGTGTAGAGCCGGTGTGAGGGAATGAGCGGAATGATGTGCTTCAGCATCGTCTGCTTCCCTCCGTAATAGGATATTGGTGTTCTCATATCTGTAGGATTAAAAATTATTGCTACCTTTGCGTTGTACCACCCATACGCACAAAACTGCGACGAACAAACGAGAGATTCAACTCCCGGCTTTGCTCGTCGCAGCATTTGTGTAAGAAGTGGGTGGTACTGGTTCTTACAGGCCGGGAGTTTTTTTATGCCCACTCCCGATAGGCCTTGACCAGTTCAGAGCCGTCTTCCCTCGTATCTCCGGCTATAGAGTATCTGCCCTCTTTGCGCACCTTTCAGTTTGTGAGAGATATGCAGGAATGACGGATAGAGTATCATCTGGTCAAAAGGAAGTCCGAGGTCCCGCACCCTTTCCGCGAGCGCGAAGACCCTTTCCTCGCCCACATCGGGGTCGTTCCTCATCCTGGAGGGGCAGATGTCCGCCGCCTCACCTTTCAGGTGCTGGCTTGTGGCCGCGCCGCCCGCAGCGCTGTTGACCGCCGGGCAGCGGTAGCCGGAGTTCACGGAGAGCGGCGCTCCCCAGGCGTCGCGAAGCGGTTGGAGCACCTCTGTGACGAGAGCCTTGACCGCATCCCTCACCTCAACGGTGCGGATGACGTTGTCAACACGGAGAGACGGCCTGTCCGTCACCTCGAATTCACGGAAGGAGAAATCCTTGCTTATAGTTCCCATAGACAGGCCCTCCTAATCCCAGCTGTCCCAGCCGCTCACGAGGTCGATGGCCTCCTGCCTGAACGCCTGGAACTCCTGCCACTCGCGGATATATTCGGCCTTCTTCTCTTCGGACAGCTCACCTCCCTCCAGACCGGCCTCGGCTTGGAGCAGCTGAATCTGATGCGTCTTCAGGGCATCCTCCTCCGTCTGGAGGTATCTCGTCCTGATGACGCCGTTGATGAGCTTGTCGCGGTTCCACTCGTCGCACTCGACGAGCGTGCCGCCGTCCGGCATCGTCCCGGTGTAGGAAAAGCCGTCGACAGCCTCCGATGAGTCGTCCGGTTTGAAAGCGGCCGGCTTTTCATCGAGATAACATAAAAAATGCGCCCCGTCATATTTTGAGGGGCGCATCTGACGCGGATATACCGCGCTGAATGATTCTGTTTTCATATCAAGTAAACTTATAGAACTTTTTGTTTCGTTGATTCACTTCTATCCTTATAACAGTAGGGGCGGGCAAGTCCTCCTTCGAGAACTCCGTTTCGCATTGTTCTATGAGAACTTTCGACCCGGTGTACGAGAAGTATTCCTCGCCCGGCTTAACAAGCACCTCCCTGCCTCTGTCGTCCGTATAGGAAAACTCCTTGCCCTGCCACTCGAAGCGTATCGCGAGGCATTTCTTCGGAGTCCCGTCATCGTTTTTCTCCTTGATGGAGTCTATCACGGCATAGTCCCTGAGCTCCATCAGGAAGTCCTCCTCCGGCTGCCCTTTCCCCGGATCGAACAGAAAGTTCTCAAACCGTCTCTGCTGGCCGTGGGCAATTTCGAACGGACATTGACTTTTGCGCCTGTTAATCTTTGCGCCCAAACGTTCTTTCTTTTCCATATGATATACCTTTAAGAAATTTCTCGCGTCCGCGTGCGTCACCGTACCGAGCCGGGACGATATCGCGACCCTTATCTGGTCATAGGTCAGGCCCATCTTCAGTCCTTTCCGGATTTTCCTCTTGATGTCCAGCACCACCTCGCGGTTCGCGCGGATGTGGCCGTCGGCGAAGACGCGGTATCCGACTATGGTGAAGCCGCACTTCGTCGCGCCCACCTGCCATTTGGGATTCACCGTGAACTTCAGCTCGTTCGCCCAGTACAGGGCTATCCAGTCGACCACAAGGTGGAGGAACGTCTTGTCCTCGTGCAGGATCAGGACATTGTCCATAAAACGGTAGTAGAAGCGGACGCCCTCGCTGACGTAGCGGTTGAAAAGCGACTCAAGATGGGCATCGCCCCTTGCGATGTCGGCAAGGTCGGATTCCGTCTTGGCGGAGGCCTTCCTTGCGGCGACATACATCCCCGCCATCTTTCTCGTCAGGACAGGGTCTGACCGCAGCCCGAACAGCCCCCGCAAGTCGTGGTCGAAAGCCCACAGCGAGACATTGGCATAGACGGTCGAAATCTTCAGACCGATGGCGATGCCGGCCGGATGCTCCGGGTCGTCATTCCCCATAGGAGTCCCTATGCTGCTGTCGATGACGGCATCAAGGGAGTCAAGAAGGACAGGGTCCTTGATCTTCCTCCGCAAGTTGGCTTTCAACGCGCCGTGCTGTATGTGGGGATACATCTTCGACACGTCAAGGCTGGCGAACGCCTTCAGCTCAGGGTGGGCCTTTAGGTCACGGCTTATCAGCCTTACCATCATATGCTGACCACGTCCCGGCACGCAGGCGAAGCAGCGCTCGTCGAGGCTTCTGTCGATTATGCTCTCCGTTCTGTACAGTATGCCCCAATGGTAGACGTGATGCCAATACTGGAGCATCGAAAGGAACCTTTCCTTGCGGCCTTTCTTCTCGAGGATGGTCTTGTAGGTGTAGTCCGCAGCGGTCGGGCGGTACGAGGACGTCAGAAAAAGATGGAGAAGGTGATTCACGTTTGACTCCAGATCGGCCTCAAACGCCATCACCTCCTTCCTTCTTTTCTTTCGCCGTGAGGCCAGATGGTGCGCGGTACGGAAGTTGTCCGCCGTCCCTATGGCCTCCGACAGGTGTCCGTGTCTTCGCACAAGTGTCAGAGTGTTATGAGTGTCACGTGTCTGCTTTCTCTCACAGGCGCCGTCGAATTCTCACGAACCTACCGGAACCCGTTTTGATATGATGTCTTCCGGCAAGGGCCGGGGTCCATCCCCAAACAGGAAACGGGTGCAAACACAACCAGCTTCCCAAGTAGTGGGGCGACGACAGGTTCGCATCGGCATTCGAGGGCGCATTGTTACCATTGAAGTACGCCAGGCCATCATTGCCACCATTGTTAGCATTGCCCGAACCGAGCGGAGCCCGGAAACCAGAAACCTACCGTCTGAGGAGATGAACCCGCCATAAGGCGTGACAAAGATACTAATTTCACCGGACCGTTGAAAATCCCGGTATAAAAAATCGCCTTGCGGCGGTGATTCCTTATCGCCGCCGACGGTTTCCCGGGAAAAGAAAGAACAGTATTTCAAAGAACTTCATTTGCATCCGCAGGCGGATGCTCCGGTTTATGCTCAACCGCTTACGCGGTCTGCGCGGTCTCCTTGCCTCCGCGTCGCCCGTGCCACGGATCAGGCGTAAACCTTCGGACTCGGGTCGAAGTCCTCCGCACATTCGCAGAGGGGCGACGACAGGGCCGCAGCGGCAGTCGAGGGCGCATCGTTACCAACGAAGCACGCCAGGCCAGCATAGCCACCAAGGTTAGCATGGCCCGAACCAAGCGGAGCCCGGAAACCAGAAGTGGCGGATTGAAAGTAACATCCGTCGCATCTGTTCGTGGAGGATGTCGCCCCGTCCTGCGACGGCATCCCCGCCAGACCGAGGAAGTTGATGCGCTTGACATAATTCCACGACCCCGGGGTGGAAGGGACGATCGTCCCTACCTTCATCATATTGGCCGTATCGGAATAGGTCCATTCCGTGAGCGACGATTTCGCCACATAGAACGAATATGAGTTGTCGGAGTTGATCACGGCCACGATGCGGTTCTTGCCGACCCAGAGATGGCCGAACGGGTTCTTGAGACCGAAGAAGCAAGGTATCGGCGCATTGTAGACAACCGCCCCGGCCGAATTCTTGACGGCGAACGAACCCACTCCGAGGGCGTCTCCGAGTTCGACCCCTGCGGAATACGGAACGACCGGGTAATAGCCGTTGTAACCGTCCCAGCTTGGCATACCTGATATGCCGGGGCCGAGTCCTCCCTGGTACAGGCCGTTTGAGTCCTTTGTGGCATTGTACGCGGCCTGACTGTTCCTCGTGCCGAGGATGATGTCGAAAAGGACCATTATGGCGGTCTCTATCCAGTACCAGCCGGCGCCCCATCCCTCCCCTCGTTTTCTGCCCAGCGTCTCGAACACTGCAGTCCCTTTCACGGTGCCCGCATACCCGAGCATCGACAGGTTCTCGGACGACCCGTTCCCGGTCGTGAGGGCGGAACCGCCGCCTCCGCGGTACTGCTCCGCCGTGCTTATCAGGGAGCAGAGGATGTCGTTGGTCCTGTCAATGATTCCTGCGTGCCCCGCCCCCACGGAGAACACGGGGACCCTGTAGCACTCGCGCCCGGGGATGGGCTTCAGGGAGGCCGCCTCGTAAAGGTAGCTGCCCTCGATCCAGACGGCCACGTAGAACGGAGTCCTCGTACCCCACATATACTGCCCCATAGTCCCGTCCAGCTTGGCAGTCTCGCCGGTGGCCAGCTTGTAGTGGTTGTTCGGGTCGAGCTTCTTTCTGGAGTGGTCGTCACCGACAAGGTAGCAGCCGAGGCCGAGCAGGGACGGCAGCTGGCGGACATACTCGAGGTTGCCGCAGCGCTCCCCGGCAGGGGAACTCTCGTCAAGGTTGAAGCGGACGGCGGCGTAGCCGTCGTTCCCCAGAAGCGATGCCGGGAAGAACCCGTACTCGCCCCCGGCCAGCGACTTGCCGAACAGCAGGTCGCCCTCGTCCACCCGGGTGAACGACTTGAATGATGATAATTCTTTCTTGCTCA
Source organism: Bacteroidaceae bacterium (assembly GCA_963661285.1). Taxonomy (GTDB): domain Bacteria; phylum Bacteroidota; class Bacteroidia; order Bacteroidales; family UBA932; genus Cryptobacteroides. The sequence goes on from CAVLBF010000002.1 coordinate 6,378, forward strand.
TATTGCTGTGTTATTTGTATATTATGAATCCTGAACCCGTCCACACCATACGGAACGAGCGGGCCGTGTCCGCAGGAATCTGTATCGTCTGTCCGGTGCTGTAGTTTGTGTTGTCCAGCGTGCTGAAGATGTTCTCCTGGGTGTAGTTGTAAACCTTCACGGTGGTGTTATACCTGTTGACCACCGTAAAGCTGTCCCCGACCTGATACCCGTCCGTCTGGAGCGTCTTCACGGTCTGGTTCAGTCCCGTCAGGATGTAGACGCCAGGATGCGCACCGCCTCCAACATTGCCGAGCCAGACGGTGGACGAGGATGACACCACGACATCCGGACGCAGCCCTCTTATCATTCCGCCCTCGATTCCTATTCTGGTACCCTTCCGCAGTTTGACCCGGAACGAGTAGTCGCGGTCATATTTGTCGGAGTAGAAGTACGGCATAAGGTCGATGGCCTCAACCTCCTCCCCGTTGTATCTCGCCCCCAGCTTGAACACCTCCGGGGACAGCTCGATGAAGTGTTCCTCGCTGCCGTCATACCAGACGCTGCCCTTCAGGCACGGGTATCCCGCCGCGGTCGTGCCTATGGTCAGGTTGCCGAAAGTGCCGCTCTTGGCCGTCATATTCCCGTCCTTGTCCACCGTGAAGACCCCGTTGCCTGCGGTTATCTGTCCGTCTGCGGTGAGCGAGATCTTCCCGGAGGTGTGTCTTATCACCCCTTCATCGAAAATCCATCCCTCGCCGTCGCCGACAAAGAACACCCCGGTTGCAAGAAAATTGAAATTTTGCTCGTATGCCCATTCCCCCGTATTGTTAAGGACGGCGTCGTAGGGGTTGGTGGTCGAAGATGCGATGTACTTCTGGCAGCTGTAGTACCGCTTGTTATAGTACACATAATCCTCATACTTATACCCTGCCGTACCCGGCAGGTACTCCGTTCCGGAGGCCCAAGGCCGTACACGGCGGATGGCTCCTGACTCTCCCTTCTCAGGGGTCTGCTTGTACGCGATTCTTGTTATCTTTCTGATCATATCCCCGATGCACATTACTCCGCCGATATTATGAGCGTCATGTCGCCTCCGGCCTGTGCGGCGTGCGAGAGCGTGACGGTGAACGAGCTGCCGCCGTCCTGCGAGGCGACCGTGTTCCCGGCCGCATCCGTCAGGAGGTAGTTGAAGGTGAACCCCGAGACTTCGGTCCCCGTCGCCCTCTTGTACACTTTCGGGCGGTAGATTATGGACGTCTGCGCGGAGCTCAGCTCCTCCGGGACGCTCGCCCCCGTGCTGCCCGTAGGGTTGGGATAGATGATCAGGATGTCCGTCTCGTCGCAGACCTCCATCACCGCCGCCGAGGTCTTCCCTCCGCAGGTCATCTCGCACCTGTACAGCTCGCTCGAATTGATGTCCGCCGCCGTTATCGTTATGCTCTGCGAGGTGGAGCCGGTGGCGACCCATCCGTCCGCGCCGTTGGTCACCTTCATCTTGTACCACTTGTATGTCACCCCGGAGGTCTTCTCGACCCCTCCGAGCAGGAAGTGGGCGGTCGCGGTGAGCAGCGCGGTGGAGTCGTCGATGACCCCGCCGTTGTTTATCGTGACGTATCCCAGGCACGCCTCCCCGTCCGTCTGCTCGATGGCGACCTCGATGGAGGCTGACACCAGGGACGAGAACCCCGTGTTGACCGCGCCCTTGAACTCGATGGTGTCCGAGTCGATGTTGCCTGCGGACGCGATCTCCTCCAGTATGGTCAGGGTCGGCACGGTGAACCCGTCCACCGTCTTCGTCTCGCTCTTGAATGTCCCGGCCGCGATGCTGCCCATCGCGGTGCTGAGGCCGGACGCATCGAAGGATATCTCCTGCCCGTTGTAGCTCCAGACCACGCCGCTTGCGGACGGCGCGACGCGCGCCGCCTTCAGCGAACTCCTGACCACAGGGTAGATGCAGGGCTTGTTCGCGGCGAACGACGGGGTGACCGTGTCGTTCCCGCTCGTGATGAACTGCTTCAGCGGGAACGTGCTGCGCAGCGTGCAGGTCAGGGAGTCGCCCTGACGCACGTATTTGATGGTTGTCTGTCCTTTTACTTCGCTCATATTGTTCGATTTTATCTGTTCAACTCTTTCCTTGCCTCATCGGCGGTCAGCACTCTCCCTCCCAAGGCTTCGACCTTGGAGCTGAAGCCGGCGTCCGTGCCGTAGGCCAGCAGGTCGCTCTCGTTGATGATGACATAGGCCCCGTCCGGGGTCTTCATCCGGAGTCCGGCGATTCCGATCTCCTCCGCTTTCACTGCGGGTATCTTTGCATACAGGTATCTCATATCTCTAAAGTGTAAGTACGTCCCCGTTGTCACATATCACCGCGTCCCCCTCGCAGAGCGCCCCCAGCGGGTCGAACCCGTCTACCTCGAGGGCGACGTCGGACGCGTTCTCGAACTCCGAAGCCGGTATCATTATGCTCTCCCCGTAGCCGAGGACCGTCCATTCCGCCCCGTAAACGGCGCGTTTTATCAGCCAGCGGATGTGGAAATGCTCCGATGGGTTCACGACCACTTCCCTCCCGACGGTGACCACGCACTCGTTCTTGACCTTCCCGGCGTTCGGGGACACCTCCACGCCGCCGTGCACGAAATGCTCGAAGTCGTAGTCGGGATAACGTCTCACCACCGTCGTTTCGGCCTTAAGGCAGCCGGATGTTGGCGATGCCGGGAGGGTTTCCCCCGGAAGCGCATATTCCGCCTTGCAGGCGATCTTCACCTGCCCGTCGACATAGCGCGGGTCAACGGTCAGCGTGTCAGTGTTCTGTCCGCTCTCGTAGAAGAGGTCATCGTCCGCGTCAATCAGGGACTCGACACCGTCCATCGTCTTGTACCACCAGTAAGCCGCCCTGCATCTGCCCCCGTCCGGCGCGGCTCCGCCGAGAAGCAGCGTCGCCTTGACCGTCCGCACCCCGGAGTCGGTGACCGGGTTGAACACGAAGCTCGCCGGCTTGTCGAGGGACAGCGTGGCGGCCTCCGCCAATGAGAGCGTCGAGAGCGTGGCCGTAGCCTGTATGCGCAGCACCCTGCCGCTCCGCGCGTCCGGGTAGGCCGCGGTGAACACCAGCACCTTCGGGTCGAGATAGGCTATGTTCTTGGTCACGGTCAGAGTGCCGTCCTCGGCCACGGAGTAGCCCTCCGTCGCCGCCGTGATGAGGTAGCGCGACAGCTCGCCGGTGACATACGCCCCGTCGGTTATCTGCCCTATCATATCCTGCGGTATCTCGTACCATAGGATTCCGGTAAGGGACACCTCACCGTCCCCGATGATGCCGTCCGGGTCGCTCACATACACCGCGGGGCGGATGACCAAAGGAGTCAGGCTCCTGTCCGGGACATACTCGCCCGTCTCCGCGCAGTGTGTCTGCGTGAGGCTGCCGCCCCGGACCACCATCATCGTGGAAATGTTCAGCGGATTGTAGACAATCCCTATTCTTTTTGTCTTTCTCATATGCTTTTCAAATGCCTTTCAAATGTCAGATGACCACCTCCGCCTCCGCGCTCTCGGCCCCGTCCCTCACGTATGCCCTGCAGATGAACTTCCCGGACAGCCCCGGCAGGTCCTCCTGCGTGAGGGCGACGCTCCTGCCGCAAGCGGCGTGGTCGGTGTTCCAGACCCCGTCCGCCACCGCGTCCCCCGTGTCCCTCGACCACGACCAGTCCGCGTCGAGGATGTCGCCCGTGATGTCCGTCACGCCCCTGCGGACGGTCGCCGTCAGGGTGGTGTCGAGGCTTCCGTAAAGGAAGACCTCTCCGGCAGTGCTCTCTATCGTCAGCTCAAGGGCGGTGTCCCCGGCCACGAGGAGCCAGTCGGTGGAGTCATATCGCGGCTCGGCCTCCGTCCCCTCGACCAGACACCTGTACTTGCAGGACCTGTGGTACACCTCGTCCTGGTACTCCGCGTTGCAGAGGTACGGGCTGTCCGGGGACGCCGTCCACAGGCCGCGGTCGCGCACCGTCTTCACCACGGAGCCGGTGCTGTCCAGCCGCACGAAGTTCCTGGCCAGGACGGTGTCGAGATACGCCGACGGACGCGCCCTGAGCGGCACGTTTTCCGGAATCAGCGAGTCCGGGACGTAACCGATGATGATTTTGTAGTGTTCCGGCAGGATGATGTACTGGTCGACCCCGTCGAGCAGCGCTATCCGCTGCTCCGGAGAGGAGAAGTACTGGCTTCTCTGCCTTTCCGCCTGCGTGAAGCTGCCGTAGCGGGCGATGTTCATATACGGGACCGGGGCGGCGTTCGCCCCTCCGGGCACGGCATCGTCGGCCCCGAGCACGACCCTGACGGTCTTCGCCGCCTGGTCTACGGACGTGACCCTGAAATACGATGTCACGAAGCCTCCGCTGCTGTTGTAATGGCCCTTGCAGATGTCGTCGACGTCCAGGTCTATGGTGTCGCCGTCCTCCACCTGCATCGTCAGTATGTAGGCGCTCGCGCTTCCCTCGTCGGCGTCCACCCCGGCTATGGTCCCGCCCTCGGTGTTCCACATCTCGCCGCCGGTCACCCTGACCTTGTTGTAGATGAGCTGGGGGACCTTCAGGAACGAGCGCAGCGTCAGCGAGGCCATCTCCGCCTCGCCGCCCGGGCCTATCCTCCATCCCGCGCCGGTCTCGATGCCGGAAGCGAAATCGGGCGAGCCGACGATCCCGGCTATAACCCTGGCGAACTCCACGATGTCGCCCTTCCTGACCGGTTGGTCGAGGTAATCGGCGAACGCGTTGCCCGACCACTTCTCCGAGTCCTTCGCGAGGTCGGCTTCCGCCGCGTGCGCGGATTCGTCCGCGTACCCCGCCTTAGCCTTTTCCGTGACCGTGCTGACGCTGCCGTCATCCTCGTTTTCCCTCGGCTGTGTGAGCTTGACGTAGCCGTCGTAGTCTGTCGTTATCTGGTCGAGGTACGGGAGGTTCCTGTGGGTGTGGCCGTCTCCGGAAGAGGACGGACCCGACCCGGATCCGGCGTTCTGGACTACGGACACGGCTCCTCCCGATGAAGAGACGCCGAGCTCCCTCAGCCTCCTGCTCCGGGGTCTTGCCGTCCTGCTGGCCGTTTTCTGTATATACTCCTTTGACATTGTCATTCCTCCCTTCCCTCATATTCGTCCGGACGTATCTCGGTGAACGTCGCTTCGGAAGAGTCCTCCTTCGCGTCCACGGTCTCGCCGCTCATTATGAACCTGACATCCTCTCCCTGCAGCGGGTCTGCATACGGCGACAGGCCGTCCGGGTCGATGTCCACCTCCCCGGACAGGGTCGTGCGCCTGTCCGCGTACTGGCTGTAGAGCGTCCCGATGAGCAGCTGTTCCGGATGGGCCGTCCTGCCCGCCCTCGTCAGCTTCTGAATCTGCCCGCCTGTCCCGGAGGACAGGTATATGCCCTTGGCCGTCGGACACACTGTGTCGGCTGTGCCGCAGACGGTGTCGATCTCCAGCTCCTCCTTCGCGTCCGCGTTCAGCACGCCGGAGTACTCCACGTCGTCCATCGTCTCCTCGTCGAGCGTCAGGGTCCTCTTCACCACCGACACCCTCGGCAGCTTGTACAGCTGCCAGCGGATCTTCTTGTATCCCCTGTTGTCGCTGAAATATCCGGAGGCGTCCTTGTCGAACATATCGGTGTCGTCGAACGCCCATACCCCGTTGTACACCCTCACCTCCAGATAGCCGCCCTTCGGCGGATACGGGATGAACTGGCCGTCCGGGAGCTTCTTGAACGAGTCGAACATCCAGAAGTCCTGAATGCTGCCGTCGGACTTGTCAATATATTTGTACTTCCTGTTCTTCACCTTCTCGCTTGACCAGGTCCAGGGCTTGCCCACGCTCTGCCTGTTGCACTGCCATCCCATCACGCCCGTTCCGGCCAGAAGGTCGTCCGGGTCGTAGTAGGCCAGCCACGCCTCGCCCCACTCCGCCTCTCCGTCCTTCCATCCCCACTTGCCGCCGTACCTGTCGCAGGCGGTGGAGACGTAGCCGTTACCCGGCTGCCCGTATTGGGTCAGCCATTCGTTTGAATAGTGGCAGAGGGCCTTGCCGTCCTCGTCGTAGACCACTATCGCCACCGGGATGAAGGCGAACGCCGCGCTGTTCGTCACGAAGTCGCAGTTCCCGGACTCGTTGCCGTCGCCGGACTCCTCGAACGGGTTGTACCTCGGGTCGAAGAGCAGCTCCTGCTCGATGCGCAGGTAGCTGTTGGCCGCGTCCGCCTCCTCCATATCCGGGAGATGGCACCGCGCCGTCCTCATCGCGAGCGTCTTCGGGTGCGACTCCGGGGACAGCCCCTTCCGCTTCGGGAAGCCGGACGCCAGGGAGCCGTGGCCGCCGGTGCAGAAGCCGCCGACCACGCCCTCCGTCTCGCTGCCCCCGAGCATCGGCTGGATCCTGAAGAAGGAATTGCTTCCGCCTATCTCCGCCAGCCCGGGACACTTGGCGGCGTCCCGTGACAGGAAGATGGTGAAGCCTATCAGGGAGTAGTCCCAGTCATAGCCGTGCCTGTGGCTTTCATCGTAGTCGATGTAATACGAGTAGCATTCCGGAGCGGACATCCCTGCCGGAACAGCCCCGTTGTTGTATTTGACCCCCGAACTGTCGGACGTGAGGTTCGTCCACTGGGGTCCGCACACGTCCCCGTAGTCCAGATTCCCGTCAATGACGTCCGCCGCCGAATAGGGCGAGAACGTTATCTTGATGTTGTTGTACACCGAATCCGTACCGAGCGAACCGTCGCGCTGCCAGACTATCTTCCGGGCTGCAGCGGCCCCGTGCAGACCGTTGATGTCGTATATGTACACTTTTCCGGAGCGCTGTATCATCCTCATCCCGAGCGGCTGGAATATGCCCTCGATGACCTCCCTGTAGGATGAGGCCACCCCGTCCTCGTCGTAGAAGTTCTCGGAGGCGACCTTCAGGGACTGGAGGGTCAGCGGTGTCCCGTCAGGGAACCGCGTGGAGACGAGGGATTCGTCCGTCCCTCCGAAGTTCAGCCCCGACTTCCCAAGCGCCGTGTCGAGAAGCTCCCTTAGGGTCCTGCGCCCCGACAGGTCGTAAGGCATCCTGTCGAGAATGCCGAAGTCGGAGAAGGTTAGGCTGACCTCGTAGTCCGAGTCGCTGTCGTAAGGCTCCTCGTAGAATTCCGGATCGAGGCACCCGCTCCAGAACAGCTTCCCGGAACGGTAGACGTCGAGCCGTATCCGGCCCGGCCTTATCGTGTACAGGTCAAGGTATGTCCTGTCTCCCGGCGACACTATGGTCAGCGTGGCCGTGCTTCCGCACACCACCTCCTCCTTGGCCGTCACGTTGTATTCCAGCACGAGCGGCTTATCGTCTGGGAACCTGAGATGCCCGACCTTGAACGCCGTGTCGGTCTCCTGTAGGATGTCGCACCTCCAGACCACGCCCTTCCTCGAACGGAAGGCTCCGGAATATCTCACGAGCATCGCCATGCTATGACCTCCTTCTCCTGTTGTTTTCCCTTCTCTCCACCCCGACGAGGTCCCTTCCCCTTATCTTGAACTCGACCTCCCTCCTGCCGTCTCCGTCCTCGGCTCCGAGAAGGGACTTGAGCTTGTCGAGAGGGGCGATGACTTCCGGGTTGTTGGCGGCCCCGGCGTATTCGCCGACCATCGCGAGGGTCTTGCCGCTCGCTATGCCGCCGTCCGCGAACTTCGGGATGGCGAGGATGGCCCCTATCACGCTCGCTATGGCCGCAATCGCCAGAATCGGACCGACATAAGGTATCGACGCCATCGCTGCGGCGGCACCGCTGCCGGCGGCGAGGGTGTTGGTGGTCGCCAGCGCCGTGTTGGACGCGGACACCGCCGAGTTGGTCGCTATCTTCTGCGCCCCGGCTGCCACTTCCGTCGCGGCCTCCGCCGCCACGGCCGCACTCTCGGCGCCTTTCGCGGCCGTATGGGCCTGCGTGGCCAATGTGAGCGTCTGTATGACGCCTGCCACGGCCTTTATCCCGTCGCAGATGCTCAGGAAGCCGTCCACGATGGCCGTGAGCCTGTTCCAGGCGCTGCCGTTGCCCTCCAGGGCTTCCGTTATGCCCTCGATGCCGCTGCCTATCTGCTTCGCGCCGCTCCAGCTGCTCTTCAGCGCTTCCCCTGCGGATTCGGACGTCTTCACGGCCTCCTTCCCGGCGTTGCGTATGGCGTCCGCCTTTTCGTTCCACAGGGCTATCTCCCTGTTTATCTCTGCGGCCTCCGATACGCCGGCCTTCTGCAGCCGGGCCTCGAGGCCGGATATGACCCTGCCGATGTCCTCCAGGGTCTTCGGGTCCGCCGGCACGTCGAGTGCTTCAAGGGACTCCTCGATGGCCTCCTTTTTCTTCCTGTATTCGTTTATGGTCCGCTGGATGTTCGCCCTCTCCTCGTCGTTGGCGTACCGCAGGGCGGCCTCGCAGGCCGATATGGCCTGCTCGTAGTCCGCCAGGCTGTTAAGCACGGCCGGGGACGAGGCGAGCGCGACCCGGGCCTTCAGCTCTTCCTCCTCGCGCCTGTAGGCGTTTATCGTGGCCTGTATCCCGGCCTGTTCGGATTGCGCCGCCTTTTTGAGCTGGTCTTCCAGCGCGGATATGACAGCCGAATACTCCTCGAACGTCTTCGGGTCGGACGGCATTGAAACGGCTTTCAGACAGTCTTCAATCGTCGTTTTCTTTTCCGTGTATCCGTTGATGGTCTTCTGGATTTCCGCCCGCTCCTCGGCTCCCGCCACCTTCAGCAGCTTGCCGTAGTATGCGATGGCCGTGTCCAGCTCCTGGATGGTCCGGGGGTCGGACGGCACGCTGAGCGCCTCCAGCTCGAGGTTCACCGCCTCGAGCTTCTTCCGCCAGGCGTTGATGTCCTTCTGCAGCTCCGCCCTCTCGGCGACCCCGGCGGACTTCATCTGGGCGGTGAGCGACTGTATCTTCTTCTCTATTGCGTCGATGCTGCCGGCCTTGCCGCCGAGGCTTCCGCCGTTGACGGACGGACTCATCCCGCCGCCATTCAGCAGCCTGTCCGCCTCGTCGTTGTATTTCTTCACGATGCCGAAGTAACGGTCGCCCTCGGCCATCTCCTTCTTCGCCGCGTCGCCGTATTCCTTCGCCCTCGCCTCGCCGTAGGTGCCGATGTTGGATGCGTAGGCCGCCCCGACTATCTGCCGCTTCCGCCCGCTCACCTGGCCGCGTCCGAGCACGCCGTCCGCAGACGACAGGCTGCTCTGATAAACGCCCTCGGCATAAGTGCGGGCCTTTTTCCGGTCATCGTCCGTGACCTTCCCCGCGTCCTCCGCCTTCAGCATATTCTCCACGGCGGACTGGTATTTCTTCGAGGCCAGCTCCATCGCGGCGGCGGCCATCGCCCTGCGCTTGAGCGACTCCACGAACGCCGACTCCCCGCTGACCAGCACATTCTCCGCGTCCCTGACGGAATTCACCCGGACGCCCAGCTTTCTGAACTCCTCCGCGTTGTCCGTCACGAACTTCTTCTGCTTGACTATGTTGCCCGAAAGGTCGTTCCAGGCCTTCTGAAGCTTGCGGTAGGCGACGAGTTGCGAGGCGACGCTGCCGGCCACGGAGGACCGGACGGACTTCATCGTCTCCTCCTCCGCCTTTCTGGCCTCCTTCTGGGCTTCGGTCTTCTCCCTGTATTTCGATACCAGCCTGCTGATTGCGGCTATCACGCCCGTCGCTATGAGGGACGCTCCCATAGTCATCGTGGCGAGCATCGCCTTGGATGCGGCGGAGGAGAGCCGGAGCGCCGCCGTAAGTCGGTTCTGAGCCGCCGTCCACAGCTCGGTGGCCCTCCTGCAGGTCACGACCCGGAAGGCGCTCGTGGCGTGGAGGGTGTTCGACACCTGCTGCACGCCCATCATCACGGCCATCACGGACTGCATCTTGGTCTGCACGGCCATAAGCTTCTCGCTGTCCCGGACGAACATCGACACGACGCCCGACCCGGCGGAGTAGGCGCCCATCAGACCCTGGACCCCGCTTATGACGCCGCCGATCCGCGCCGCGCCGGAGGAGAGGGACTTCTGCTCGGCCTGCACCTCCCGGTACGCCGTCCCGAGACGCTCCAGCTCCTGACGGAGCCGCTCGTATTCGGCGCCGTTCTCCTTTCCGGCGAGAAGGAGACGGCCCATCTCCTCGCGCACCCTCGTCACCTGCGTCTCGAGGGTGGCGTTGGACTGCCGGTAGCCGGCTACCGCGTCCCTCATCCCGGAGAGCGCCCCCTTCTCCTCGTTGAGTTCGGAGAGCAGGGCGGAGGTCTCGGAGGAGGACGCCCTTGCCGCCTTCAGCTGCTGGTACCTCGCCGACAGGTCGGCGACGACCTTCTTCTGGTTCTCTATTAGCTGCGTGTAGGACGACAGGTCTCCCTCTCCGGACGAGAGGGACCGGCTGACCTCGTCGTATGTACGCGTGTAAGTGCTGGACAGGGACTCCGCGGCCTTCCTCTGCTCCTCCAGCTCGGCCTTGACGGACTTCATCCTGTTGATCTGGTATCCGAGCTGGCGTATCTGTCCCTCGATCTCGTAAGCTTTCCCGTTGTCCCCGGACGCGTAGGCCTCGGTCTTCGCCCTCTGCAGCCTCTCAACCTCGGCGCGGAGCTCCGAGATGCCGGAGGCCTGGGCGGACAGCCTTCCGATGGAGCTTGCGGCCTCGTCCGCCGCCGCCCTGATGCCGGAAGCCGCCCCTCCCGCGCCGCCGGCGACGGAGTCGAGGACGGCCCTGCTTCTGGCCGCCGCAGATGATGCGGCGTCCCCCTGGGACTGCAGCTCGGCACTGACCCTCCGGATGGCGGCGGACGCCTCCTTCTGGCCGGCCACCACAGCGGAGACGATTTTGGACGCGACCCCCGATGCGGAGTCGCGGCCCGTGAAATCAATCTCGTATGTGACTTTCTTACTCATCTTTCCAAAGTTCCAGCAGACGTTCGAATTCCTTCCGGTCGGCCTCCAGCTCCTCCTTGGTCTTCTTCGGGGCGGACGCCCCGCGGATGCCGTCCCAGCCGAACTTCAGGACCTGTTCCGGCCTGAGGTGGTTCTTGGCGTACGGCCTGATCGCGTAATAGCATATCCACCGGCAGCGTTCCCACCGCCCCCTTTCGTCAGCCTCCCGGGCGGACTGCCACTCTTTGAAGATGGCGGCGAACTCGTCGGGGGTCAGTCCGGAGAACTCCGCCACCGACATCCCTATCCTTCCGACCGCCACCCCGAGGATGACTTCCACGGGGGTGGGAGCTACGCGTTTTTTTCCGTCCCGTCCCCGCTTTCCTCCGCCCTGGCGGCGAGCGCCGCCGTGACGCGTATGAACTCCTCTCCGTCGAGCGAGTCGGCGAAGTCCTGAAACGAGAGCTTGAATTCCCGCCCCTCGCGCCGGCAGTTGGACTTGACGACGTGATACATATACCTCACGGAATCCGCCGTGTCGGCGGGGGTGTCGCGTCCCGTCTCCTCCTTGAAGGCGAGCATCGCGCCCATTGTCTCCCGGTACGGGTACTTCTCCCCGTTCAGACTGATCTCTATCTGTGCCGTATTGTTGTTTCTGCCCATTGTGATTCTCTTTTGTTGGATTGTGAAAGCGTCCGGGGGCTGGCCGTCCCCGGACGGCAAAAGGCTATGATCCGGCCACCGTCTTCGTGCGGACGCGGCCGGTGTTCTCGAACGAGGCCGAATAGGTGGAGTCGTCGTCCGACGGGTCGTTCCGCTGGAGGCTGGTGATGACGAACAGCCCGACGCGGTACTTCGAGTTCTCCTCGCCCGCGTAGGCGTACTTGAGCTTGACCGGCTCGCCGCTGTCCATAGCCTCGAGCAGCTCGTCGTAGGTCGCCCCCTTCTCGTCCTTGCAGACGAGGCAGTCGGTGGAAATAGACACCGAGCGCTTGGAGACGGACTTCTCGTCCCAGAGTCCGTCGGTGGTTGTGTCCTCGCCTTCGGACGGCTTCAGGTCGGTGTCGGTCTCGGTGTCGTCGCCGCTGTAGTCGGGCAGCGCCTTCAGAGAGCGGGACTTCGTCTCCGCCTGGTCCTGAATCTCGCAGGACGTGCAGTGCCCGAGGGCCTTGCCCCCGACGAACACTATCATCTTGCTTCCGTGAATGTATTCCTGTTTCATAATGACTTGAAAAAGATTTTTGATATTATTCCCTTTATTACTTTGCCGAGGCTGAACCTCTTCCAGAGCAGCCCGGCGGCCACGCTCGCGGCGATGCCGGACACCGCCCCTCCGAGGAACCACCGCCAGACCTTCACCGGCTTCGGGGCCGTGACCGTCTCGGACTGTTCCCCGGCTGCCCAGTACGAACTCCAGATGTCCTCGTAGGTCTTCTCGGCGAGTCTCGTGCGGAGGTCGTCTATGACAGTGCGCAGCGAGTCGATGGTGCTCCTCTGCCTGTATGTCTGCCGCTCGAACAAGGTGCATCTCCGCGCGATGCTGTCGCATCTGCCGGTCAGCACTATGCTGTCGCCCTGCCGCCGGGCCTCGACCGAGGCGCGTCCGTTGGCCGCGCCGAACTTGGCGCCCTCCGGGAGGTCAATGAGGCTCTGCATCGGTATCGTCTCCCGCGCCTGGATCATCGGTATCTGCTCGGCGAATGTCGCCCTCAGCTCCGCCATCTCCTGCTGGAGGTTCCGGAACCTGTACTGGACGCTGTCCGTCACGGTCTTTGCGACCTGCTCCGTTTGGGCCTGCAGGGTCTCCCGGATTTGCGACTCCTCCTGCAGGTGCGTTGTCGCCTTTTTTTGCGTGCCGCACGCCACGGACAGAAGGGCGCACGCCACGAGCAGGGCCGTAAGCCCCCTGATGTGTTCTTTCATTCTCTTGTCTGTTTAACTGTTGCGTCAGCTGGCTCACCTTTTCCGTGAGGTGGTCTATCTTCAGCTCAAGCGTCTTCTGGTTGGCGAGCAGCTTGGCGTTGTCGGCCTTCAGCAGGACGTTCTCGTCCAGCGCCTCCGTGTATTTCTTCGTGAGGAGGTCGATGGATTCCTGCAGCTTGGACAGCACGTCGACTTTCCGCTCCCTCCGGGTGGCGAGCCAGGTCACTACGGACCCGATCGCGCCGCCCGGGAGCAGAAACATCAGCAAATCCTTCAGTATATCGAAATCCATCACAAAAGGCTTCTCAATGCACAAGCGTCACCGCGCTATACGGTTTCATCTCCGGATTCCTTCTCCTCGGCCTCCGCAGCCTTGAAGGCAGGGGTCTCCCTGCTGTCGAGGACCACGAACTCCTCGCCGAACGCGATGTTGGTGTCCGCCTTCATCAGCATCTTGAAGAAGTAGAGCTCCGACATGTTGGACACCTTGTCGATCTGGATGACCGACTCGTCGTCCTGGAGGTTGACCGCCGCGAAGAGGTTGGAGTTCATCGCGTCAGGCGAGCAGAGGGTGGCCACGATGAGGCCGTCCGGCCAGGCGGCCAGAGTCTCGACAGGGATGTCCTTGTACGCCTTGCGGTTCACCCTGGTCTCGTCAGCGTTCTTTCCCTCGCGCGCCGTGAGCTCGTCATCATAGGTGTCGAAATCGTTGACGCTCATAATGATGCGGAGCGACGGGTTGTTGCGGATGGCTATAGGGATAGCCTTGCGCACCGCCTTCAGGCGGTCGGTCATCTTGGTGGCCGTGCTGGTCACGACGACGCAGCTGTCCTTGGCCGCCTGCGTGAGGATGCCGTTGAAGAGCTTGTCGTCGGTCTCGCCGAACTCGCCGTTCACATAGTGGTTGCCCAGCTCGAACTGCACCTGCTTGGACAGCGCGTCCAGAAGGGCGTTCTGCGCCTCGGCCGGAAGCTCGGAGAACACGAGGTTCCCCTTCGGCTGCCACTTGCGCCAGATGCTCTCGAAGGCTCGCGGATTGAAGGTCGTGAAGGCCATGAAGTCCTTCGGCTCAAGCACCTTCTCGCTGTAGGAGAAGTCGCCCTTGGCGTCGCTCACCTGCGGGTCCTCCTTGTGCTTGCGGAGCATCGTCCCGGTGTGCAGACGCGGAATGGAGACTTTCTTCTCGACGCCCGGGATGACGTGGATCAGTCCCTTGCCGACAATCTCATTGCCGGTCGCCGCCACGGTAAGGATCCTCTCCAGTACCTCACCGTTGTAATTCGTGTTTTTTACTACAATTGCCATAACTTGAAAAATTTAGTTCCTGCCGTTGTACCTGTTCCTGATCTCCTCCTGACGCTTCGCCCAGCTGCCGGACTCGACAACCGTCCCGTCTTCGAGGACATCCTTGACCATCCTCTTGGCCTTCTGCGCCCTGAGGATGGCGCGCGCCGACTCCGCCTCGGACGAATGGAGCAGCTTCACATATCTCTCCCTCTGGGTCTCGTCGATGCGGCCGTCCTTCACGGCTGCGTCCACCTCGGCGTTGACGGCAGCGTCCTGCGCCGCCTTCTCCCTGCTCTCCAAATCGGCGATTCTCGCCTTCATTGCGTCATTCTCCGCCTTGACGGCGTCGTGGGCCTCGGCCTTCCTGGCGATCTCGCCCAGTCTGGCCATCACCGCAGCCTCGTCCGCGCAATCGCTGAACGGCTGCATCTTCTTGATTGTTTCAAACATTTTGATTCTGGATTTATGTTGATTGTTAAAGGTTCCCAAATACAGGTCAGTGAACCTGCCGCACCTCTGGTCGGGCGGCAGCCCCGCGATGTCCTCCGCGTTCACGGGCAGGCCGTCGTACACCTCGTCCGCGAAGCCGAGACGGACCGCCTCTTCCGCGGAGAGCCAGTGGTCGCCGCCGTCCATATAGGCCGAGCGGATCTCCTCGGCGGACATCCCCGTCCTTCTGGAGTAGATGTCGCAGATGATGTCCTCTATCTGCAGGAGCTGCTCCCTGTAGGCCCCGATCTCCTCGGCGTTGCCCCAGACTCCGCCGGTGGGCTTGTGTATGAGCATCCTCGCGTATCTGCTCATCTTCACCTTCCTTCCGCAGGCCGCTATTATGGAGGCCGTGGACGCGGCGAGGCAGTCGATCCATATGGTTATCTCCGCATTGGAGTCCTTCAGCGCGTTGAATATCGCTATGCCCGTCCCCACCTGACCTCCTATGGAGTTGATGCGTATGTCTATCCGCCCGTAGGTCCTCTCCGCCTCCATTATCTGCGCCAGCACATCCTCCGCACGCACATCGGCGTAGTCGCCGATCTCGCCGTACAGGAGTATGGTGCATCCAGTCCCGTCAGGGTTCGCCATTATGTCGAAAACGTTCTTCATCCCGATTCTTTTTCCGCAAAATTGAGCGGTTATTTCGACCTCTGAAAATTTGGCTTTCATCATACCGCTCCGGAGCGGTATCATACCGTTTTAAAGGGGCATCATAAAACCGGAATTTGCTCCGCCGTCTTTTATCGGTCAATTTTGTGCCGACAAAAACGGACAGATTATGGCCAACAAAAAATCGGACAACACCCGGCAGTGGGCGAAGTCAATGTACATCTACGAGAACCGGACGCAGCAGGAGATAGCCGACGCGACCGGGGTGGCGCGCCAGACCGTCATCCGCTGGGCCAAGGCGGACAAATGGGACGAGCTCAAGGTCTCGATGACGATGACGCGGGAGGAGCAGATAAAGAGCCTCCAGCGGCAGCTCTCCGAAATCAACCGCACCATCAGCGAGCGGCCTGCCGAGTGCGGACCGCGCTACGCCAGCGCACGGGAGGCGGACGTCATCTGCAAGCTCACCGACGCGATCAACAAGCTCGAGAACGACATCGGCATCCACGACTGCGTCAGCGTGGCCAACCGTTTCATCGGCTGGCTCCGTCCGGTCGACCCCGAGTTGACCAAGACGTTCGTCGGGGTCTTCGACAAGTTCATCAGATCACTCCTGTAGCCTATGAAGCAGACAGACAAAGACGCGCTCAGGTTCTGGGAGTCCATCAAGCGCTCGGTCTACGAGGAGACCCCCGTCGACGAATCGATGTCCGAGGCGGACGTCGAGAAGCACCGCCTGTATCTGGAGGCGCATCCCGCCGAGTGGATGAAGTTCTTTTTCCCAGGCTACGCCAAGGCCCCCTTCGCCAAGTTCCAGATCAAGGCCATCAACCGGCTTCTGAACAACGACGAATGGTACGAGGTCCTCTCCTGGTCACGCGAGCTGGCGAAGAGCACCGTCATAATGATGACGATAATGTATCTCGTGCTTACAGGGCGGCGGAAGATGATTCTGCTCAGCTCCGCCACCGAGGACGCGGCCAAGCGGCTGCTCGCGCCTTACCGCGCGAACTTCGAGGCCAACCGCCGCATCACCCGGTATTACGGGGAGCAGAAGTCGCTGGGCGACTGGGAGGAGAAATGCTTCAGGACCAGAGGCGGGGCGATGTTCCTCGGCATAGGCGCGGGCAACGCGCCGCGAGGACTCCGCAACGAGAGCGTCCGTCCGGACGTCCTGTATCAGGACGACTTCGACACCGACGAGGCGTGCCGGAACATCGACGTGCTTGACAAGAACTGGGACTGGTGGGAGAAGGCCGTCTACCCGACCCGCTCCGTCTCCACCCCGACGCTCGTCATCTGGGCCGGGAACATCATAGCAGAGGACTGCTGCATCGTCCGCGCCGGCAAGAGGGCGGACAACTGGGACGTCGTCAACATCAGGGACGAGAACGGCAGGAGCACCTGGCCGGAAAAGAACACGGAGGAGATGATAGACACCGTCCTCTCCAAGATAAGCTCCAAGGCGCAGCAGGGCGAGTACTTCAACAACCCCCTCACCGAGGGCAAGATCTTCCCGGACACGAAATGGGGGAAGGTGCCGCCCCTGGGCCGCTTCCCGTTCCTGGTCATATACGCCGACCCCACGACGAGCGAGTCCAAAGGGGTCTCAAAGAACCGGAAAGGCTCCCAGAAGGCGATGTTCCTGCTCGGCAAACTGGACTCGACCCTCTATGTCATCAAAGGGTTCCTCGGCAAGATGACCACCGCCGAGTTCGTTGGCCACTACTTCACCCTGCTGACGCTGGCGAGGGCGAAGTCCGGCAAGGCCGTCTACATCTACCAGGAGAACAACTCCCTCCAGGACCCGGTCTTCCAGCAGGTGTTCAAGCCCGCCATCGCACAGGAGAGCCGCCGCACGGGCGTCAACCTCACGGTGTCCCCGGACGCGAGGAACAAGGGGGACAAGGCCACCAGAATAGAGGCGCACCTTGAACCGCTGAACCGCGAGGGGCTTCTGGTGCTGAACGCCGCCGAAAGGGACGACCCGAACATGAAGCTCCTCGAGGACGAGTTCAAGTACTTCACGATGGGGCTCAACTTCCATGCCGACGGCATCGACTGCGTCGAGGGCGGGAACTGGATAATAGACCAGAAGTCCGGCGAGCTCCAGCCGGCGTCATACGTGTCATACAAGGCTCTTGCGCGCAGGAGCAAAAACAGGCAATAGGATATGAACAGCACGAATTTCATTACAAAAGAGGACTACCCGTCATCGATACGGACGGAGTTCATCGAGCGGGTCACCCGGGAGGACGAGAACATCCTTGAGATCGTGGAGAACCAGGCGATAGCCGAGATGAAGGGCTATCTCTCCGGACGCTACGACTGCGACAGGGCGTTCGGCGCGACCGGTGACGACCGGCACAACCTCCTGCTGATGTTCGCCAAGGACATCGCCATATACCACCTCTGCTCCATCCGCGAGGGGCTGATGACGCAGACGCGCATAGACCGCTACGAGAGGGCAGTGGAATGGCTCAAGGGCGTGAAGTCCGGGGACGTCACGGTCGAGGGTCTCGACCGCGTCGGCGAGGAGCGGGGAGCCTCCTCGTCGGAATTCCAGATGAGGAGCGACAGCAAACGGATAAATCATTTCTGAATATGGGAAAGAACAGCAAGAGACGCATAACGGCCGGCGGACACGCCGGCAACGTCCAGGCCCCGACCATCATCCTCCAGCAGACACGCCGCGGAGGTCTTGACGTGGGGGTCTATATGAAGGCCATCCGCTCGGCGGAGGTCATCGACTACCCGCGCAAGGAGAAGCTCTGCGACCTCTACGAGGACGTGAAGCTCGACAGCCACCTCTTCTCCGTCCTGCGCAAGCAGAAGGCGGCGGTGCTCTCCGCCCCCATCCAGTTCATGCGGGACGGGAAGGTGGACGAGGCGATGCAGCAGCACATCAAGTCCCCGTGGTTCCTCCAGTTCCTCGGGGACCTTGTGGACCACGAGTGGGAGGGCGTGGGCGGCACGCTCTTCCAGTTCTTCCGGGACGAGCGCGGATGGATAGACTATACGCTCGTGCCCCGCAAGCACTTCGACGCCGTCAGGAGGGTGATACTCCGCCATCAGGGGGACATCACCGGCGAGAGCTGGGACAGCTTCGACGACCTCGTCTACATCGGCGACCCACGCTCCATAGGCAACCTCGCCGTGGCGGCGTTCTGGGTCATCCTGAAGAGGAACAACGTGGGGGACTGGGCGGACTTCGCCGAGATCTTCGGACGCCCCATCAGGGAGGGCACGTACAGCGCCTGGGACGAGGAGGCGCGCCGCAAGCTCGTGAACGACCTCGCCGAGATGGGAGGGGCGGGCATAATGGTCCATCCGGACAACACCCGGCTCAACCTCGTGCAGGCGCAGAACGTCTCCGGAGGAGGGGACCTCTACGAGAAGCTCGGCACCTACTGCAACAACGAGATAAGCAAGGCCGTCACCGGCAACACCCTCACCACGGAGGCCGGCGACAAGGGCACGCAGGCGCTCGGCACGGTGCAGAAGGAAGGGGAGGAGGACATCAACTTCTTCATCAAGCAGGGCATCCTGAACATTCTCAACTACGAGATGACGGAGACCTTCGCCCGGCTCGGCATCGACACCGGAGGCGGCGAGTTCTTCTTCGTCCCGCCGAAGAGCAGGAACACCCAGGAGAAGGTCAACATCCTCAAGACCCTGAGGAACGAGATGCAGCTACCCATCGAGGACGACTACCTCTACGAGGAGTTCGGCATCCCGAAGCCCAAGGACTACGAGGCGATGAAGGAGGAGCTGCGCAAGGCCCACTCGGTGCCGGCAGCCCTGTCGCAAGGGGACGATGACGATGATGACGATGACGGGCAGGATGAAGACGGTTCCTTGCCGAAGCCGGAAGAGGACGGAAAGGACGGCGGGGACGATGCCCGGAATCCGGAGGAGAAAAAGGACTCCGGCGGCGAGCCGAAGAAAAGGAAAGGCAGAGCCTTCGACCGTCTGGCCGGTTTTTTCGTCAAGGCCCTGCAGGGCGGCGGGGCGGATTTAGACTGGTAGTCGACGCCCTGTACCGGGACGCGGTGGATGAACACAGGACATCCGTCCCGTTCACGTTCGACTCCTCCATCATCGAGAAGGCTCTGGAAAACATCCGGAGCCGTCAGCTGGACACAAGGACGCAGATCGACAGGGGGCTGTTCTCCGAAGTCAGCCGCATCCTGTCCGGCGGCATCGACATCGCCTGCGCCTGCGACGGGCGGACTGACGGCGGCTTCAGACGGGAGCTTCAGACCAACGCCGAGGTTTTCTCGGCGTTCAAGGCACACCGGATGGGACGCGACATCGCCTCGCAGCTTCTGGACGGGGACGGCAACGTCAAGCCGTTCAGGCAGTTCAAGAAGGACACAGAGGGCATCGTGGACCACCACGTCAACGCCTGGCTCCGCACGGAGTACGACACCGCCATCAGACGCGCCCACAGGGCGGCGGAGATGAGGCAGTTCATCGAAGAGGCGGACGTGTTCCCGAACATCGAGTGGCTGCCGAGCACGGCGGTCAACCCGCGAGAGGCGCACAAGCCGTTCTACCACCACGTCTGGCCCATCGACGACCCCTTCTGGGAACACCACAGGCCTGGCGACGAATGGGGATGCCAGTGCGGATGGCAATCCACAGACGGGCCGGCCACGGACAACGCCGGGCTGGACGGGGCGGACTCCGCACCTGTCTCCCCGGGACTCGGGGGCGACCCGGCCAAGACCGGGCAGATTTTCTCGGACGACCACCCGTACTTTCCGAAGGACTGCGCCCACTGCGGATTCTACAACGCAAGTGTCAAGAACCGCCTCGCCTCCGTGTTCTACAACCGCAAGAAGGACTGCTACAACTGCCCGTATATCAGGGCATGCATAACACGGCTGACTTCGGATGGATTAAAATTAGAGAAACAATTTGAAAATGGGGGGCTGCTTTACATCCATCCGGACATCGACAAGAAGAAATCCGACTACAAGAAGCTGAAGACCTTGGGAACGGAATTCGCCAGGGAGGGGCACACGGTCAAATTGACACCAGCCGTCCATTTCAAGTCCAAAGAATATCAAGACATCTATGGGACATTGATCGGGACCCCTTACGAAAGGAAATGTCCGGACTTGTCAATTGATGGTATATTCTACGAGTTTGAAAGCTTTGTTCGGCCTTGGCGCAAGAAGAAAGTTAAGCACATGCTCTCTTATGGGCTTAGGCAAGCACCAAACTTGATAATGGACAACACTGGAGGATGTTCAGACAGATACTTCAGAAAAATGATTATGGCACGTCTGAACATCAACACACGGATTGATGAAGTGTGGATCTACGAGAAAGGGCGAATTCGGTTATTCTATAAAAACGGGATATTCCATAAAAACAACGGAGGGAACTAGTCCCTCCGCGATACGACGTGCCGTAGCACACGCTAACCGTCACCGGCTGATGCAAAGGTAAACAATTAATTTGAAATTCAAAAGATATGACAAAAGAAGAGAACAAATCACTCGACGGATGGGCGCGGCTGGCCGCCTCCCTGTACCTGTCACAGCAGCCGGAAGAGCACCTGCAGGACAACCGCAATGACACCGGCAACCGCGGCGACGACGGAACACAGCCTTACAAGGCCTTCACGCCTGTGCATCTTTCTGAAACCGCCCTGGTGTATTACCATCCTTCCTTTGTAGGTTATCTTGAAGCCGCCTGGAATCTGCTCAAGCAGGCCTTCCGACACAAGGAAAGAGGAGGACTTCATTCTCATCGGGAGGAAGAGGATGACCACTCCTGTATAACTGACCATCTGTTATGATTCCGCCCGGCACATTATCAAACATATCCAGGACGAGGTCGCAGGCTTTATGGTTGTATTCAAGGCTGTAATGTGGCATAGACTTTTTCCGCAAAAATACTCATTCCAAACGACATTCAAACGCCTTTCGAACGATGGACAAACTGCTTCAGGACATACAGCGGATGAAGAAGGAGGTCGAGAACCTCATCTCCCGCAAGCTCCCCGTCGCCGCCGGCAAATACGCCAAGCAGCACTTCCAGGACAACTTCAGACAGGGAGGCTTCGTGGACGGCGGACTCCATCCGTGGCCGCAGGCCAAGAGGCTCTCTTCCGGAGGGACGGGGGCGGATTCCCGGTACAAGACGCTGATGTCCTCCCGGAATCACCTGTACAGCTCGATAAACTACACCCCCGGAGTGGCGAAGGTCACCGTCTTCAATGACGTGGTCTATGCCGCCGTCCACAACGAGGGAGGAACCCTGCACCCCAAGATAACGCCCAAAATGAGGCGTTTCGCGTGGGCGAAGTACTACGAGCTTAAAGGAGGCTCGGACGGCGGCGTAAAGCCCCGGAAAGGCCAAAGAAAGGGCGCGGCGGGAGCGTCCGCGGGACAGGCCGCCCCGGAGGAGGCGGAGAAGTGGAAGAGACTCGCTCTGACGAAGAAGGAGACGCTCACCGTCAACATCCCTCAGCGGCAGTTCATGGGGCCGAGCGCCGAGCTGGACGCGAGGATATCGGAATATGTCGAGAAGGAAATACTACGGATAATCAATCTCTAAGAATATGGAATCAATCTATCTCAGAATCGCGGAGAGACTCCGCAAGACCGTGCCGGAACTGGACCACATCGACGAGGACACCGGCCAGCTCTACCCTGCGCAGTACGACGACCGCTACAGCTACCCCATACTGTTCCCCTGCTGCCTCATAGACGCGACCACGGCCGACTTCAAGGCGGAGAAGTTCCCGGACATCCAGAGGGGGACGGTGACCGTCACCGTCAAGGTCGCCTTCCAGTGCGACGAGGACACCCACTACGAATCCTCGAACTCGTTCGCCCAGATGGAACGGAGGCTCGCCGTGAACAGGAAGGTCGTGTGCGCCCTGCACGGCTACCGCCTTGGGGATGACGTGTCGGATATGCGCAGAGTCCAGTCGCGGGCCTATCCGCTCGCCGGGAGGGTCAAGGTGTACGAGTCCACTTTCAACGTGAACATAACGGAGGAGATGGAGGAGCTATAGGTCCTGGAACAGGGAAAGCTGCTCTGCCGTGATCTTCGGCGGCCTGATGCGGGAGCGGGTGGAGAATTCCGCCGCCGGCGTGCTGTTGGCATACGCACGCAGGATGCAGAGTATGCGGTCCTCGGAAAGGAAGAACTCCTGCCTCGACAGGATTTTCAGGGCGTCATCGAACCGGAGCCTCTGCTTCTCCGTCCAATAATACCACCGCTGGGCGATCTTCTCGTTCCTCGCCCTGATGAGTTCCCTGTTCCGTCCCTTTGGCATATGCGACCGCTGATACGCGAAGTTACGAATTACCAAGATGTTTATCGTTATAACTTAACACGATTAATCCGAAAGGGGCAAATCCGTGTCAGATTCGCCCCCTTCGGATTTCAACGCGGTAAATATCAGCCGCCTATTTCTTTGTTGACGTGGATTTTTTCTTGCGGATGGAGGGGTTGACGCTCTGCATCCCGTCAATGTGTTCAAACAGTTGCGGCTCCACATTTGCGTGCATAGGATCAAGGACGAAGTCAACGCCTTCACGTCTTGCCAGCTTTGCGGCAGGCACAAAATCTGAATCTCCGGAGAAAAGGACTATCTTGTCCACGAACCGCTTCAATGAAAGGGTCGCAATGTCCACGCCTATCTTCATATCAATCCCTTTCTGGTGGATTTCCAAATAGACGTCGTCCTCTGTCAATCCGTCAAAACTGGACTTGCCGGAAAAAATATCCTTGAGTTTGTTCGGATAGATGTGCCAGTTGCCGTTATCCTTGAGCGTTCCAAGACGCAGGGCGACCTTGCGATGTCTTTTGAGTGCTTCGAACAGCGCAGTACGGAATCGGTACTCGTGAGAACCGCTGTAATCCATCGGTTTATGGGAAATCGGGTTGTGGGCTTTCTTGTTCAGAGGGACGCAGTCGTAATAGAAGATTCTGTAAAGGATGTTGTTGTTCCCCACGTGACAATGGGCCATCGTATACAGATAATCGGCGACCTCATCTGGAGACATCGACCTGTCCTTGTTATACTGGGCGTTAAACCTCTTGATAAAGAAGCCGCCGTCTATCAACACCGCCACTTTGACTGGCGGAAGATTCTGTTTCCCGTTCTTATCCATTCCTAAAAACAAAAATGCCCAGGGGTCGGCACGTCCATTATCAAGAATTAGCTTTGGAGGCTATCGGACGTGCGTCGCCAAGAGCGTAATCATATCGCAAAGGTACAATTATTTTTTGATTTCGCAAGAATCTTACGAAATAATCACTGTCGTAAATCATTGGGGGAATAACGAACGGAGACCGCCATTTCTGACAGTCTCCGTTCACAACACATATGCATCGGGGATCACTCCGTCTCCTCGAAGCCCTCGCAGGCCGGGTCGTAGCACTCCGCCTGCCCTCCGTTCAGCGAGCAGTAGTCGTATTCGGGACCGTTCCTGAAATATGCGCAATCACTGCAGTCGCGCTCTGAATACACCTTGTCCTCCATAACTTCAATCTGTTTCTTGATTCTTCCTATCTCCCGGACGTGGTGTTCTACGGCCATACGGTACACGTCACCCCACCTGTCCGGATCAAACCTGTACCAGTGCTCTGACCTTATGTCAGGGCCCGCGGACAGCATCATCGGATACCCGTTGCCGTCCAGGAATATCGCCCGGTCCCCGGAGTGGGGATGGGGACAGAGGAACTCCCTTATCTCGACATCGCCGTACCGGCCTATCCGGACTATCCTGTCCCCGGGGCGGAGCAGCCCGATATCGGTCACGCGCCTCATAGGTCGGCTATGCGGAACATCCCGTCGAGCACCGACTGGACGGTCCAGCGCAGCTCCGGCCTGCGCCTGAACAGTTCCGTGAAACACTCCTCCATCCTGTGGGCGGACCCGTTCAGGGCGATGAACCCGCCCTCGTCCCGGACTATCAGAATGGACGTATGGACCTTCCGCGCAGGCCTGGTCTGCGCCTCGTTTATGGTCATCTCCCTCACGAGCGAGGACGCGAGCGTCTCTATGTTCCTCTCTGCCGTCTGCCTGAACAGCTCGTCGACATTGATGGTCTCCATACCTCAGTCCTCCCTCGTCATCGCCGCCAGCGACAGCGGAATCGCGTGCACCTTGCCGTCCCCGTCCTTGTAGGACACGGCGATGAAGTCGCAGGTCTCCACCGGGCTGTAGGCGTCCCTGATGATGGCCACGCCCTCCGAGAACAGAGGGTCGTTCCACTCCGCCGCGTACTTCTCCAGCTGCAGCATCGCGCTCGCCTTCAGGTTGCCCTTGCGGTCCTTGGAGAGGAGCTGCATCACGGCGGCGAACAGCTTCGCCGAATCCCCGTCCTTCGCCAGAGAGGAGAGGAACTCCTTCACCTTGGCGATGCCCACCTCCACCGTGTCGTCCCAGCCGTCGTTCGTCCTCCGTCCGAGCGAGACGGTGATGCCGTCCGCCGTGAACGAGTTGCTGTGGCGGTCCACCTTGGCGTTGAACAGCTTCTCCTTGAGTTCGATGAGGGAGGCCACCTCCGTGAACACCTCGTCCTTGCGCTGCCTCATCTGCGCGCTCAGCGCGACCATCTTGTCCTTCGTCCTGTGGCAGAACTCCGCCGTGAGCTCCTTGTAGGAGTTGATGTCTTCCTCGCGTTTCTGTTTCTCGGCACGCTCCTCTGCCTCAAGCTGGGCCTTCAGTTCAGCCCTCTGCTGCTGTGTCATCTTGCTGATGTCCATAATGATTGGATTTGAAATGTTGGTAAAACTCGGGAGGAGGCCGGGGACTCGAACCCCTGTGGTGCGGGCGTGCTTGCAACCTGTGGATTTTCACCCGCGGCAATAATATTCCTGTCGCCTCCCCATACGCACTCCGTTTCTCTACATAGGCTTACCTCCTTTCCGTTTTATTGTCATATATTTAACCGGCCCCATCAGTTCGGCAGCCGGCTGGGTTTGCCGTAGACCACCACCGGGACGGCCATCACCGGAGTCCCCGCCGCACGCGGCCCCGGCTTCCGCAGCATCGCCTCCAGCTTCGGGACGAGCCTCTCCAGCTCCTCCGGGGTCAGCATCCCGAACGGCTTGCCGGCGATGCGCGGACTCTGGCAGAAGGCGTTCACCCTGTCGAAGTCCGTGGTGTCCACCCCGAGCCTCTGCATCCTGTTCAGCACGGCGGAGCGCATCTTCCTGCGCCGCTCGAGATAGTCCGCCCTCGTCTCCGTCCGCCGCCTTCCGCTCTGCAGGCAGTCGCACATCTCCTCGTACTCGGAGTCGCTCATCTCCCTCAGGGAGACGGTGCGCCCGTCCGTGAACTGCGAGACCAGGTCCTCCTTGAACTGCCCGAGGTCTACGCCCGCCGCCTTGCAGAGGGCGTAGAACCGTGAATAATTGCGTTTCCTCTTCATATCGTAGTCTGTTTCCGTCATCTTTTCCTGTCGGGGTCCGACCAATACTTGGCCGCGCCCTCCTCCCATAGCGTCACCTCGCCTTTCTCGCCGATGAAGCGCCCCTTGCTGAACGCCTTGTAGCCCTCCACCCATATCTTGCAGGATGCGTCGTACATCGCGCTCGCGGCGGCCCTGCCCTCCGGCTGGCGGCCCCTCGCCCTGCTGACGAATATCAGCAGCTTGCCGCGGTGCCTCCCGCAGAACTCCCTGAACTCCCGGTACGACAGCCCCATGAACTGGAACGAGTCGATGACCACGAACCTCGGCGACCGCCGCTGCGAGAGCCGCTCGTCCAGCTCCGCGAGCGTCATATCAGCGAGCTGGAACCTGCTCCCAAGCTCCCCCATCCCGTAGCGCCGCAGCGTGTTCTGCATCGTCAGGCTCACGCCCTCCTCCCGGGAGTCGTAGAGCACCTTGCCGTAGGCCGACAGCTCCCTGCACAGCGACACCACCGCCGAGGTCTTGCCGTTCCCCGAGTTGCCCCAGATGAACCAGACTCCGGAGGTCTCTATCTCGCCGACGCAGGAGTCCCATCCCCCTCCGAGGCGGACCGTGTCGAACCTTATCGTGAGTACCTGTCTTGCGGATAGCGTGCGTGCCATATTCGGGTGACGTTTGAAAGGGTTTCGAATGACATCAGAGCGCCGACGCGGCGGCGAGCCGCAGCTGCTTGTGGATCGACTTCTTGACGCGGCGCAGGTCGAACTCCGTCTGCCCGTTGCGGACCTCCCCGGACTCCCGGACCACGGACGCGATGGCCTTAGCATCCGACAGGCCGTTGCTCCTGCAGATGGCGTTCACCTCGTACTCCGTCACCGCCGAGAGCGGCACGAACCTGCGCCCGATGCGCGAGAACAGCTCCTCGTAGCCCTTGCGGTCCAGCTTCAGCCCGTTGGCCATCCTCTTCCGGATGTACGGCGTGGAGAGGAACACGATGCCGCACCTGTCCTCCAGGGCGTTGTACAGGCTGATGAAGTAGTACATCACCGAGTCCGTCAGCTTGTCGCCCTCGTCGAAGACCAGCAGCGGGCTCCTCATCTTCACCAGCTCGTCCACTATCCTGTTCAGCGTGGCGCGGACGGTCAGCCCCTCGTTGCGGATGCCTATCCGCTTCGCCAGCTCCTCGACGAAGTCCGCCTTGTGCATATCCTCCGAGCAGCCGAGCACGAACACGTTCCTGTGCTCCTTCGCGTACCGGAGCGCCGCAGTGGTCTTGCCTATGCCCGCCGGCGCCGTTATCCACGAGACGTTGCGGTACTGCTGCGCGTCCGCAAGGAGCGTCTCCACGTCCTTGTACGCCGACGTGCGGCAGACCTGCCACCCCTCCGACCGGCCGCCGCCCACGGCGGCGCGGATGCGCAGGAGCATCTCGTCGCTTACCTTCTCGAACTTGCCGTTGATGACGGCGTTGAACGTGCCGGGGCTCGTCACCCCCTGCAGGGAGTTCGCCGCCTTCGTCTGGCTGGCGTACCCCGCCGCGTAGTCGGCCAGCATCCGGCGGATGCCCTGCCTCTCTTCCAATGTGAGTTTCTGTGCCATAATATCGAATGATTTGCTATGTCCTGCTTATCGCGTCCAGGGGGTTGTAGTCCATATTGCTCAGCTCCTTGCCGAACAGCCCTATGTCCGTTATGTCCGGGGCTTCCGTCTGCGCCACGACGGCCACCGCGTCCGCGAACGTCTCGAACTCCCTCTCGCTGATGCCCTTCAGCACCGGCGTCCTCAGCCCGTTCTGCTCCGGCGCCACGCCGTGCTCGAGCTCCAGCGCGTGGTTCTCGATCCTGCGCTGCACCCTCGCCCTCTTGTTCTCTGAATCGTTCCGCCTTATCAGGGCCATCTCCCCGTCCCTCTGCTCCTGTATGTTCCTGTGGACCGTCAGGTAAGGATATGCCGTGGCGGCGTAGCGCAGCCCCGTCGCGGTCTGCTCGAACAGCATCGCCATATCCATCTTCATCGGGTCGAACTTCACGATGAACTCCCTGCCGGTGTTCGCCTTCCTCCACTCGTAGTCCGGACTGCCGTCGGCGGTCAGGACCTCGTAGGTGTATCTGCGCTTCTGGTACTGTATGGTGATGCCGTCGGCGGTGAACCTCGACGGGCGGTCGGTCCTCACCCAGAACAGGTTCACCATATCTATCTGCGAGACAGCCTCCGTCTCCGGGTTCACGCTCGCCAGGTAGGCGTCAAGCCTGCCGTCCTCCGCGTTCCACTTCCTGCGGGCCTCCGCATAGGCCGCGAGCAGCTCCTCGTAGGTGTAGAGGGACTCCTTGTTCGCGTCGACGAACTCCCTGTTTATCTTCCACGCCTCCTTCGCCGAGATGTTGCCCCCGGTGAACCTCCAGTCCCGCCCCAGGATCCAGCGCTGGAACTCGCCGAAAAGGCGCTCTATCGTCTTCGACTGCGGATTGTACGGGGACGTGGTCCGGGACACGTGCGAGGTTATGCTCGCGAAGAAGGCCTGCGCGGGCTTCGAGGTCTGGCCGCCCTGGTTGTCGGTCACTATCTCGTAAGGCTTGTGGCCGGACGTCTCCACCGCCATCCTGAACGCCCTGTACTGGAGGTCGATATTCTCCGTCTTCCCGACCGCGAAGCCCAGGAGCGTGTCGTTGAAGGCGTCCGCCACCTCGTACACGAAGGCGGTCCTGACGACCAGCTTCCCGCCCTCGTAGTCCTTGTAGAACAGGTTCAGCTTCGTGCCGTCCCCGTACCAGAGGGAGTCCCTCATCGTAGGCATCAGAGTCTTGTTGTGGCGCGAGAAGAGCTGCTTCGAGGCCAGCTCCCCGTACACCGCGTCGTACCACCGGGGCTTGACCTCCGGCCGCTCCAGGAACTGCCGCAGGGAGTTCTCGCTGCGCAGGGGCTTCCAGCCCTTCCTGCCGCAGGCCCCGTTGTACTCCGCCAGTATCTGGGCGAGGGTGTACACCGGGGTCCTGCTGCGCCTGAGCGCTATCAGCAGCCTCTCGCCCTCCTCCGTTATCTTCACCGCGCTGCGGTTCCCCAGCTTGCCCGACACGAGGCAGGCGTACCCCTCCCTCGCGTACTCGCGCATCTTGGCCCGCAGCCTCGCCTCGCCCGCCGGCAGCGTGTGCCCGTAGGCCTCGCGCAGGTCCTCCGAGGCGCGGAGGATGTTGCCCCACGCGACCGGCGTGCTGTTGTTGCACGCCCTGCGCATCACCCTCTGCGTGTCCAGCATCCCCTGCAGCGCGTTCAGCACCCGTGCGTTCACCGTGTACTCCTCCTGCTTCTCCTCCTGTATGCTCCTCCCGTCGGGGAGGCGGTAGTCGTGGAAGAAGCGCTGCGCCGCCTGGTCCTGCGCGAGCCCGGCGGACTCCCTCCTCAGGACCGTCTCCGGGTCGCCGTACTTCGCCGCGAACCGCGTCCGGAACCGCTCCGGCAGCGACGCGTACTCTATCAGCGCCGGATTGCCAAGGCCCTTGCCCGGACGCAGCACGTTGATGCGGCCGCGCTGCTGCAAATTTCGATAGTTACCTCGCGTCATCACGGCATCGTCGCCGCAGGTCAGCTCGTCCACCGTCACCGCTATGGTATTTCCGTAATACGTCATCTCTGTTCGTGTCTTGGGGGAGAGGGGTGGAGTCGAACCACCTGACGCGCCCGCCCTCTCCTGCATTATCGCTATCTTTGCATCTCAACCGAAAAAACAGCGATTATGGTACCTGTAGATTTCACTCTGCGTCTGGTTTTTGGGGCAGGAGACGCAGCCTCTGTAGAAGATGCCCGCAGACTAATTCGAGGTCTTCTGTCTTCATATTCCCTACGATGCAGAACGAGCAGGACTTTCCTTCCCGTAGAAGAACCACATCTGCATCGACAATTCGGTCTGCCGTGGGGAATAACAGTTTGGCTCCTTCCTCCAACAGTTCCCCCAGCGACATATCGGACATCTCTTGAATGCTTTTTGGGGAAGGGAATCGGTGAATTTCTGGATGCCCGTCCGGAGATCCGACTTTTGTCCACATTCCGAAATCTGAGTCTGTATAGTCCTGAGTGGTTCCCCATTCTCCGGGGAATGAATCCCGAAGAGTAGCGGTCGTGGCTGACATTATCCGGAGCGCCGCCATAAGCGTGTCATCCAACCGGAATTTTACTCCATCTTCCTTATTCATTGTCTTTACCGTTTATGTTTTATATCTATTTCACTTAGAATCCCTATCGCCCCGGCGTAAACCATCGGGAACCCCACGCACCACACCAGCGGCCACGGCTCGATGACCGCCGCCACGGCGAGGCCCGCCAGCGCGAGCAGGGCGCACCCCGACACCTTCAGCCCCCGCCTCATTTCTTCGCGGCCGTCGCCACCCTCCTCTGCGACATCGCCTGAGCCTTGTGGAGGATGTTCCCCCACGCCTGCAGGGTCACCGCCCCGTAGGACTCGACGGCCTTCCCGCCCTGCATAAGCCTCACGTCGCCGCTCCGCCTGTCCATCCTGACCTGCACGCCGCCGGCGAACGTCTGGATTATCTCGCCGTCCGTATGCTCCGTCCGGCAGTTGGGGATGAAGTTCTGCTCCTCGATGGCGCCGCCGCGCTCAAGCGCATACTGCCTTATCGCCTCCGCGAGGTCGCTTCTTGTCACGTAGTTGAGGGCGGACCAGACCGTGGGCCTGGAGACTCCGAACCTCGAGATGAGCTCCTTGCGGAGCGCGTCCGGTACTCTGATGTATGTTCTCATATCGATTTATTGGTTTTCGTCTATAGATTGAAGGTCTGGAAACCCTCGTCTATCCAGCACTCCTCGCGGGCCGTGAGCCCGCTCTTGATGTCCTCGCAATACGAATTGATGAAGCTGTCCCACGGCTCGCTGTCGTACAGGAACTCTCCCGTCCAGTGGAAATGGAAGCCGTTTTCTATCAGGCGGTGAGCCGCCTTCTCTAAAGTCTCTGCATCGCCGTACAGCGTGTAAACTCGTCTCGTTGTCATTTTTCCCTAATCTGTTTTATTTTCCTAACTTTGTCCTCGGCTTAACAGTATTAAGCACCGCAAATATAACAAAAGATTTCGCCATTATGCAAGAAAAAATACAAAAGATTTCACCAATAAAGCAACGAATCCTTTTTTACGCCGATAAAATAGGTATTAGTAAGCGTGAGTTTTATTCACGTATCGGCGTATCCCGTGGCACATTAGAGGCTAAAACAGGAATCACTGAAGATGTGCTGACAAAATTTTTCGCCACTTATCCAGAAGTCTCAATCCGTTGGGTTATGACAGGCGAGGGCGAAATGCTCAATTCCGCCAGACCCGTCGCTGTAGACCAGAAGTTCAGCCTCAAGACCGACCGCAACCTAACATCCCAGGACATACCCCTCTACGACTTCGACGCATCCGCCGGACTGGTCGCCATATTCAACAACCATAATATCGAGCCCGAAGACTACCTCAGGATCCCCAACCTCCCTCCGGTGGACGGGGCGATATACGTGAGAGGGGAGTCGATGTCGCCGCTCCTGAAGTCCGGAGACATCGTTATGTATAAAAAAAAAGAGCTGTCCCTTGACAGCATCCTTTGGGGAGAAATCTACCTCCTCTCTTTCGACTACGACGGCGACAGCTACACCGCCGTCAAGTACATCCGGAAGGCGGACGAGCCGGGCAAGATCCGCCTCGCCAGCTTCAACCCGTCCTTCGCCCCCAAGGACATCCCCCTCTCCTCAGTCACCGCCCTCGCCCTCGTCAAAGCCTCCCTCACCTTCCACACGATGGAATGACTCCCACTCGATGAACTCCTCGAGCGTCAGTCCCTCAGCGATTAGCTTTTCGGCAGCATAAAGGTCACCTACGACACACTTGCCTTGTATTATCAAAGGACAATACTTAGTCGGGGGGATGTAGCCTATGATTCCCCGGGTGCAATCAGTCAGGTATCCACTATTAAATAAGTAATCTTTCAAACGGGCGTCTGTCATAATGTTAGTCGAAAACGAAATACTTCTGGACTTGTTGGACAAAAAGATGATTGTGGACATCAGTCCTGGAGGGGTCGTGTTCGGCGACCTCCATAGCGAAGGCGGAATCAAGATTCTTCAGCTTATTGGCGATAGCGTCTATCTCGTAGGAGAAATGGAAGGCGGTGAATTTTACATAAATTGTTTGGCGTCTGAGCGTCATCTTCAACGCCTGACCGAAATCATTGAGTATAAAGGGGACGATGGTGGTCTTTGCACTGAAGATAGTCCCGGCATTCGCCACTATGTGGTTTCTTCTGGTCATTTTTGTCTATATAGGGAGGTATTTCGGGGCCGTTGTCAGCCGGCGTGGAACAAAGCATTTCCTTGACGAACTATCCATAATCAACGAAGAAACGGCATCCGTTTTCTCGCCCTCGGAGCAAAAATAGCCGAAAAACTCTTGCGCGCACACTTTTCTTAACACGATTCAACCCTTACCCCGTATCAATCACCCACTTATCCCCCGAGTTTGCCGCCGAATCCGTGCCATAAGGGGGTGCTTAACCGCCATTTCACTGCCATTTTTGCCCCCTCCCGTGTCATTAACCCTCTCCGTAGAGGGATGCCGATGTCGCAAAAGTGAATACCTAAATGAATACCTAACGCGCACATTTCGTTTTTTACAATCCGAGAAAATGACTACCTAAATGAATACCTAAACGAATACCTTATGCCTTTGGGGAACGGCATCCGGGAACTGTGGTTAGGCCTCTCTTGCGACCAGTTTGAAAGGCTTTTCCCGCCCGTTTGAAAGCCCTACGACACCGCCGCAGAACTCCGCCCCCGAAGACTTACGGAAAAGGCCGGCAAAGTCCCTAAAACAAGCTCCTACCGCCCCCTCGCTCACGATTAGCCCCATTACCCGCCTGACGGAAAAGCCCCCGGAACAGGCCTCTTTTGACCCCTTTCCGAAGGCAATGTAACATTTCAACTTGAACGGGACCTTTCAACCGCCCCCGAACGTCACATAAAAGTAAAGCAAAAGTAACATTTCGTTTTTCACCTCCCTCACCCCATCAACACCCCTAACTCCCTCACACTCATAACCCTTACACCCATCCACTCCTCTACCCTCTTATACACATTTCGTTTTTACCCCCATACATAGATGACCTCGACCACGACCTTTTAGCCCTCACGGAACTCGAGACCCTGCGCTGCTCTTCCAACGCCCTCACATCGCTCGACGTGTCGACCAACACTGCTCTCGTTTCGCTCGACGTGTCGAACAACCCCGCCCTCGCTTCGCTCAACTATGAGGAAGGATTAGAGATTACGACAGGTTTCAGCGTCGGACATCATATAAATGTGAACGGTGACCCCGGGGTAGCTTTTTATATCTCCGGCACGGTCACCAAGATAGTGTCAACCGACGAAACTTCTGCCGCTTGGGAAAACGGCAAGATCTGGTGTACAAACAAGGGCTCAGTCTGGTATATGCCAAGCCATGATGAACTGAGCGAGATATATAATAACAAAGCGACCCTAAACCTCGTCCTTGACTTTATAGGAGCGACCCTGTTCAGTCCGACTGATTACTGGTCGTCTTCTGAGGACAACAAAGGCAGACCGCGGCTTATCGACTTCAACAATGGCGGCGACTACTCCTCCAACCAACCGAGCAAAACATACAGGGTGCGTGCTGTACGGGCTTTGTAATGATTAGCTATTTATAACATATCGGAGTCGAAGGAGGAATGGCTGGAGGGATGACAGTTTATAGAACGCGGACAGCGCGCACTTTGATGGGATTGGTTTTGAGAAAATCTTTGGCCACTCCGGAGGAGAAACTCCACCCTTTTGCCTGATTTGTGTTTACCTCCTCAGATGACCACACAGCCGCCATTAAATCGAATTGGGTTGCTCCTCTTGCCTCGAGGGTGGTGTTCAGCGTTATCCTGTTGTCATAGATCTCCTCCAGCTCGTCAACGCTCGGCAGATACCAGGCGGAGCCCTTGCCGGAGCACCAGGTCTTGGCGTTTTCCCAAGTAGTCGAGGTCTCGTTGGCCGATACAATCTTCACCGTGGTGAGGGAGAGGGAGAAGAGCACGCCCGACAGGCCGTCCACGGTTACATAGGCCCCGATTGGCAGGCCCCTGGCGTCTATGGCACAATTGGAGTACTTGAGCCAGGTGAGCGAGGTGTTGAACGAAACATTGAGATTCTTGAGTGCCGTGTTTTTGCTGACGTCAAGACGGCTGAGGCGGCAAGGAGGGCGAAAAGTTTTGTTGTCGGTTTCATATTCTCGCAGGTTATTACGTCTTCGAATGCGTGCGTAATATCGGGAAAATGGCGGGACACTTGCAAATCATTACCTCCCGAGCGCTTTCAGCTTCTGCTGGAGGGAGCCGCATATTCAGAAAATTTGCTAATCTTGCGCAGACGCGGGACGCGCGCGACGGGCGGACGGCAGGCATACCACTGCCCTGCCCTCGCGGCCGTCGGCGCATACGGACAGATCCTCCTCAAAGTGCACCAGCCGCACGAATTCGCTCTCATACTCGGCCTGCATAGCGTCAAGGCGGTCAGTGTCGCAGACTTCATCAGCCCGGGCGTAAGGGTTGACATTGACATAGCCGGCATTGAACGAAGTCATATTCTGGAAGAAATGCGTGCCCTGACTCGGGTCGATGCGGAAGTTCTCCAGACAGCACTCAACTATCAGTTTCGCCTCGGATATGTCACTCCAGTGCACCGGGACTCCGAGCGAGGGGATGCTTGATCCCCAGCGTCCGTATCCGATGAGGATATAGTTGCGCCCCTCGGAGCGCATACGCGCATTGAGAGCCGCAAGTTCAGAGGCCATCTGCCGGGTCTTCAGAATGTCGAAAGCCTCACGGCGCAGATATATGACATCTCTGACGCCTCCTATCTTTCCGGGGCCTATCGCGCATTCCGAGCGGATCAGCGCATCGCTGCCGTCCACTTCGCTCCAGTCCACTTCGCTGCTCAGACCGTCCGCGGAGATGGGGCGGATCTGGAGCACGTTGAAGATGTCGAAACTGCGCCGGCCTCCCCTGTCGAGATTGGCCGCGAACTCAAGTTCCACCCCGCACTTGACCTCCCTCTGGGTAATCTCGAGAAGTTCACAGAGTATGTCGGCAAGCGGGAAAGTCCCGTATTTGAGTATGTGCGAGAACGTTACGAATTTCGGCCCCTCCGGCAGCGGAGAGTCCACGATGCGCTGGTTTTCGTAGTCCCAGGTGGAGACTACCTTGGAGAAGGAGCGGAAGTGCCCGCAGTCCGACACTGGGATCCGCTCGAGATTGACGGCGTCGTCGACCGAAGTCTTGAACTTGTCCGGCTGAAGGTTCAGCGCGTACATCGCCTGCTGGGTCTCCCGCATCGTCAGGTCGGGAGTCGAAGTCTGCAGGACATTGCGCGGGTATTTCGGAGAGAAGCGCAGCACCTGGTCGCCGTCCACCACGGCCTTGCCGAGGCCGAAGGCGAGCTTCGCCACCCCGTCCTCCGGCTTCTCGTAGCCGACAGGGTAGAAGTTCACCGAGCGGGCCACTCCGGAGAATGTCGGGAAATAATAGCCCGAGTCCTCGCTGCCGCAGATCTCCTGCAGGACGATGGCCATCTTCTCCTCCGAGATCACGTTGGAAGTGGAGACGATATAGCCCCTCGACGAAGCGAAATACACCGAGGCATAGACGCTCTTGATGGCCTTGGAGAGCAGTCGCAACTCCTGGTCCTCGTTCTCGGTATGGGGAATCATATAGGTGGAATACACCCCGGCAAACGGCTGATAATATGAGTCTTCCAGCTTGGACGAAGACCTCACGGCGAGCGGCTTGCGGACATTGCGGATAAACACCCTCAGGGTGTCGGTCAGCTCCGCTGGAAGGGTGGAAGCCACGAATTCCGAGAGTATCTCCGCATCCGAGATGTCGGAGTTGATCACGTACTGGAGCCCGTTCTCGATGATGAAGCGGTCAAAGTACTCCGTAGTGATGACGAGCGTGCGCGGCACGAGCACCCGCACATCCTCCCACTTGTCGTAAAGTTCGTATTTCTGGAGAATATGGTTGAGGAACGCGAGGCCTCTAGCCTTGCCGCCGAGCGAACCGTTGCCCACACGGGCGAACCATATCGCGTCATTGTAGGTGGCCGGGTCGAACCTCGCCACCACTCCAAGTCCCTGATTGATACGATAATCGTGAATCTTGCGGAGATTCATCTCCCTCACCTTGGACACGTCGCTCTCCGGTCCGATGCGGATGGGACGGAAAAGGTCGGCGATGGAGAACAGACCCCGCCCGTAGAGCCAGCGCGAGATGTAGTTCTTGGCGGCAAAATACCTTAGGGCATCGTCCGACATAGTCGCGATGACCTTCTCGAACTCGTAGAGATTGCGGGCGCGCGCTGTCTCCTGCCCCGTCTCCGGATCGGTGACGATGAAATCCCCGAATCCGAACTCGCGCCCGATATAGTCGCTCACCTCGTGGGTGAGGGTCTTGGAGGTCTTGCGCACGAATCCCACCCCGAGCTGCTCCGCCACGCTGCGCATACTCTCCTGCGAAGACTGCATCAGGAAAGGCATCGTCGGATTGTCCTCCCTGATAAGCCGGCAGAGGCATACTCCGGCATCGCTCTTCTCGTCCTCCGGACGGTCGCCCTTATGGACCACGAAGCCCACGTCGGAGATGACTCCGATGATGTTTGACTTGTACCTCTCGTAGAGCGCGACGGCCTCGTCGTAGTTGGTCGCCATCAGAATCTTGGG
This sequence comes from Bacteroidaceae bacterium, assembly GCA_963661285.1. Lineage (GTDB taxonomy): Bacteria > Bacteroidota > Bacteroidia > Bacteroidales > UBA932 > Cryptobacteroides. The sequence goes on from CAVLBF010000002.1 coordinate 42,731, forward strand.
TCTGGAGCGCTTGCGCATCACCTGCTGCTCCTCGTTGAGAGCATCCTTGATTGACTCTATATTCTGCTGCAGGACAAGTTTATAGAGCAGAGGAAGATAGGTGGAGTAGTAGCGCACCGAATCCTCCACCAGCAGAATCGCCCTCACTCCCATACGGAGGATGTCGTGCTCGGCGTTGAGCCTGTCCTCGAGGAGCTTGATGATGGCGATGATGATGTCGGTGCTGTTGTTCCAGCAGAAGACATAGTCTATGTCGCCGCGGTCGCTCTTCTCGATATTGCGGTAGATCTCGCGCGAAAAGGCGCTCAGCAGGACTATCGGAGTCTCCGGGCGGAGCCGCTTGGCCTGTCTGGAGAAGCCGAACACGTCCAGCTCCCCGACATTGTACATCGTTATGATGAGGTCGAAACTCTCCTCCGCCGCCCGGAGCGTCTCCAGCGCCTCGACGGTGGATTCGGCCCTGACGATGGACGGCGGATTGCTCAGGTTGAGCTCAGAATACTCCTGACTGATAAGCTCTTCGATATGTCCGTCCTCCTCGAGGGAGAAGCTGTCGTAGTTGTTGCAGACAAGGAGGATCCTGCGGATCTTCGTCGTCATCAGTTTGGTGTAGTCCTGCTGAACGTTCATAAGCTATACAAGTCCCTGGTCCGCCATAGCGTTGGCCACCTTGATGAAGCCGGCTATGTTGGCTCCCTTGACATAATTGATGTACCCGTCCTCCTCGCGTCCGTACTTCAGACAGGCGGAATGGATGTCGGACATTATCCTGTGCAGATGGGAGTCGACCTCCTCGGAGGTCCACTTCTGGCGGATGGAGTTCTGGGTCATCTCCAGACCTGAAGTCGCCACTCCGCCCGCATTGGAAGCCTTGCCCGGAGAATAGAGGATCCTGGCCTTCTGGAAGAGCGCGATAGCTTCGGGAGTGCTGGGCATATTGGCCCCCTCCACCACGCAGCCGCAGCCCCCGGCGAGCAGGGCTTCAGCATCGCGGGCTTCAATTTCGTTCTGGGTAGCGCACGGCAGGGCGATGTCGCAGCCGATCCTCCAGGGACGCTCTCCCGGGAAATATTGCGCCTGCGGATACTGCTTCGCATATTCGCTGATGCGCCCGCGCCTGACGTTCTTGAGATTGAACACATAGGCGAGCTTCTCCTCGTCGAGGCCCTCCGGGTCATAGACAAATCCGTCGGAGTCCGAGAGGGTTACGACCTTGGCCCCGAGCCTCATCGCCTTCTGCGCGGCGTACTGGGCCACGTTGCCCGAGCCGGACACCAGCACGGTCTGCCCCTCGAAGGACTTGCCCCGGAGCGCGAGCATCTCCTGCGCGAAATAGCAGACCCCGTAGCCCGTGGCCTCCGGACGCAGCAGACTGCCGCCCCAGCCGAGCCCCTTGCCGGTAAGCGTCCCGGTGAACTCGTCGCGAAGCCGCTTGTACTGTCCGAAGAGGAAACCGATCTCGCGTCCTCCGACCCCGATATCCCCCGCCGGCACGTCGGTATCCGCCCCGATATGGCGGAAGAGCTCGCTCATAAAGCTCTGACAGAAGCGCATCACCTCGGCGTCGCTCCTGCCGCGCGGGTTGAAGTCCGATCCGCCCTTGGCTCCGCCCATAGGGAGGGTGGTCAGGGCGTTCTTGAACACCTGTTCGAACGCGAGGAACTTCATAATGCTGAGGTTCACGCTGGCGTGGAAGCGGATGCCGCCCTTGTACGGGCCGAGGGCGCTGTTCATCTGCACGCGGAATCCCCTGTTGATGTGGATTTCCCCCCGGTCGTCCATCCACGGCACACGGAAGATGATGATTCTCTCCGGCTCCGTCATCCGCTCGAGAATCTTGAGATCGAGGAAGTGCGGGTAGGCCGTCACGTAGGAGGCCACGCTCTCAACCACTTCCTTCACCGCCTGATGAAACTCCGTTTCACCGGGGTTGCGGGCGATCAGCTCCGAGATGAAGCGATCGACATAATTCGCTGTGAATTTATCCATCCTTGTAAAGGTAATGTTACTACATCCACAAACTTACGAAAAAAAACGGGACTATCCCCATAAATGGGCAGAGAAAGCATCGAAAAAATATTTACCTTTGTCCCGATGGGGCACAGGAAGACATTATCCGCACTGTTCTGCATACTGGCGTTTACCGTAGTATTCGCCCACTCCGTCGTGCCCCACGAGCATCATTGCAGCGAAGCGGTGGAGCAGCATATCCACCATTTCCAGCATTGCGAGGGTCTCAACACCTTCGTGCTCAAGCAGGACAATCCGGACCGATTCCAGACCGGCTGCATTCTTCAGGCCGCCCTGGTCCGGGACGATTCCGATGAAATCCGGCTTCCGCAGAGCTCCGTGCGTCTGCTTCCGGACTGCAGGGACCGGTTCCGCATAAGAGCCTGTCCCGACATCCCTCCGGGGGCTCTGAGAGGGCCTCCGGGCATCTGATTCCCCTTATGCCACCCTTTCCGGGTCGGCTCGCCGCCTGATGTCGGGCGGCGGAGAGTCCATATTTCCTCGGGAAGCGAGAGCGCTTCCATAACAGAACGCAAACTGATCAGATGAAAAGAATATTGGCTATGGCGGCTCTGTGCTCAATACTATGCACAGCCTGCCACAATGCTGAACATCACGGCGAACACGAACACGGGCACGAAAGCGCCCAAGTCCACTCTCACGAACACGGGCACGGACACGAAGCCGTGCAGCATTTTACAATCTATGGCGGAGAGTATGAAATATTCGTCGAGTCCCATCCCCTTGTCAAGGGAGAGACCGCGACGCTTCTCACCCATATCACCACCCTTCAGGACTTCAAGCCGCTGAAAGGAGCAAAGCCCGGCGCACGCCTGACCCTGGCAGGCGTCGAATACCGCTCCGATGCGGCCCCCGCCTCTACGGACGGGATCTACACTCTGAGCTTCACCCCGTCTGAGGCGGGGAAGGCTCGGCTGGCTTTCGAACTGCCGGGAGAGGTGCTCAGTACGGAGCTCAGCGTCTATGCAGACGACTGCGAGGCCGAAGAAGCCCTGTCCGGCGAAGAAAGCGAAGAAGGAGGCAACCGCGTCAGCTTCACCAAGGAGCAGAGCTGGAAGATCGACTTCGCCACCGAACCGGTAAGGCGCGAAGAGCTCGGGCAGGTCATCCGGGGCGTCGGGCAGATACTGCCTTCGCAGAACGGACGTCAGACCGTCATAGCCAAGGCCTCCGGCATAGTGACCGTCGCGGGAGGCAGGCTGCTCGCGGGAAGCCCGGTACGCAAGGGCACGGCCCTCCTCTATATAGGCAGCGACGGTATGGCGGACTCCAATATGGACGTGCGCTATATCGAAGCGAAGAGCGAATACGCCCGCGCCGAGGGGGAATACCTCCGCAAACAGGCTCTCTCCGAAAAGAAGATAGTGAGCCAGAGCGAGCTGAGCAGCGCAAAGGCTGAATACGAAAGCGCCCGCGCAGCATACGAGAACCTCGAGAGCAACTACCGCGAGGGACGCTTCTCGGCCACCTCCGACATCGACGGATACATCTCCGAAGTCTTCGTCTCCAACGGGGAATATGTCGAAGCCGGGCAGGCGCTCGCCGTCGTATGCAGCAAGAGCAGACTTCTGGTGGAAACCAAGCTGCAGGCGAAGTACTACAAGGATTTGAATTCCGGAGTGGCCGGAGTCAACTTCCGCTTCAGCGGCAGCAACCGCGTCTGGTCGCTCGGCGAACTGGACGGGGTCCTCGCCTCCATAGGGCAGAGCGTCTCCGCAGCCGACCCTATGCTGAAAGTGAGCTTCGAAATCTCCAACAGGGCGGGGCTGCTCCCAGGCACTTTCGCCGATGTCCGCATCAAGACCAAAGGCAGCGGGGAGACCCTCACCGTAGGGAGCGGGGCCATCGTGGAGGAGATGGGCAACTATTTCGTCTACAAGCAAATCAACCCTGAACTCTTCGAGAAGATACAGGTCGGGGTCGGGGTCAGCGACGCAGTCCGCACCGAAATCGTGTCCGGGCTCGACGGCAGCGAGAGAGTCGTCACTAAAGGAGCCGTCATAGTCAAACTCGCCCAGGCCGCCGGCGGACTCGACGCCCACGCGGGGCACGTACACTAGCGGATTATGAACGTTCTCAACGGAATCATACGGTTTTCGCTGAAAAACCGTCTGCTGGTGCTGCTGGGTGCGGCACTGGTGATAGCCGGAGGACTGTGGAGCGCGAACAGGACGGATGTCGACGTGTTCCCCGACCTCACCGCCCCGACCGTGGTGATAATGTCCGACGCTCACGGAATGTCAGCCGAAGAGGTCGAGAGGCTCGTCACGTTCCCGGTCGAGACTGCGGTCAACGGTGCGACCAACGTACGCCGCGTACGCTCATCCTCTATGTACGGCTACTCGTTCGTATGGGTGGAATTCGACTGGGGAATGGACATCTTCCGCGCAAGGCAGATCGTCTCCGAGAAGATGGTCTCCCTCGGGGAATCCCTGCCTGCGGACGTGACCCCCGTCCTTGCCCCGCAGTCCAGCGTGATGGGCGAGATCATCTTCCTCGGACTCCAGTCCGAGAGCGGAGAGACCTCGATGATGGAGCTCCGTGACCTTGCGGACTGGGTAGTCAAACCGGCAATCCTCGCCACGGGAGGCGTATCCCAGGTGACGGTCGTCGGAGGCGAAGAGAAACAGTACCAGATCATAGCCGACCAGTCCCGTATGGAAGCCTACGGGGTGACGATATCAGAGCTCGAAGCGGTGGGCCGCTCGCTCAGCGTCAACACCGAAGGAGGCATCGTGCGCGACTGGGGCAACGAATATGCGCTCAGGGGAATCGCGCGCAGCACCGACCTCGAAGAGCTCGGGCAGACCCTCGTGAAGATGGCCCCCGGCGGGCCGGTCACGCTCTCAGACGTGGCGGAACTGAAGACAGGGGCCGCCGTGAAACTCGGAACGGCTTCCCGGAACGGCAAGCCGGCGGTCATAATCTCCGTCAGCAAGCAGCCTAACATCAATACGCTGAAAGTCACTGACGCGATAGAAGCCAACCTCAAGTCGGTGGCGGAGTCTCTGCCCTCCGACGTCAGGATGGACACCCGCATCTTCCGTCAGGCCGACTTCATTCAGGCCTCCGTGGGCAACGTGGGGCGCTCGCTGCTTGAAGGGGCTGTGTTCGTAATCATAATTCTCTTCCTCTTCCTGGGCAACTTCAGGACTACCGTCATCTCGGTGGTGGCGATACCCGTCTCGCTGCTCGCGACCCTCATCGTACTCTATGCTTTGGGAATGGACATCAACACGATGACCCTCGGAGGTATGTGCATCGCCATCGGCTCGCTGGTGGACGATGCCATCATAGATGTGGAGAATGTCTACAAACGCCTCAGGCAGAATCACCTCAAGCCTGTCGGGGAGCGGAGGAAGGCGTTCGACGTGGTCTTCGAGGGTTCGCGGGAAATCCGCTCCTCCGTCATCAACGCCACACTTATAATTATGGTGGCCTTCACTCCCCTCTTCTTTCTGAGCGGGATGGAGGGACGGCTGCTCAAGCCTCTGGGTATCACTTATATAATCTCCCTCTTTATGTCGCTCATCGTGGCGATGACCCTCACTCCGCTGCTCTGCAAGGATCTGCTCACGGGCGAGAGGCACCTCAGCCGCAACGAACGCGAGAGCTGGCTCAGCCGCAAGCTTGGCGCCGCCTACGGCAAGGCGCTCGCCCTGGTCCTGCGGAACAAGAAGCCGGTGATGATCGGGACCGGAGTGCTGCTCGTCGCGGCGGTCGCAGTGTTCACGCAGATGGGCAGCAGTTTCCTCCCTGACTTCAACGAGGGCTCTATGACCATTGCGGCGGTGACCCGGCAGGGCGCGTCGCTCGAAGTCAGCGATGAACTCGGGGCTCTGATGGAAAGGGAACTGCTCAGCATCCCGGAAGTCACGAGCACTTCGCGGCGTACCGGACGGGGAGATCTGGACGAACACTCGCAGGCCACCAACGGAGCGGAGATGGATGTCAACTTCAAGTTGAAAGACCGCCCGAGGGAGGTGGTGTTCAACGAAGTGCGCAGCAAGCTGAACGCCATCCCGGGAGTCGCGGTCAGCGTCGGCCAGCCGCTCGGACACCGCATCGACCATATGCTCTCCGGCACGAAAGCGGCGATTGCCATCAAGATATTCGGCACCGACCTCAGCACTATGCAGATGATGGCCAACACCATCAAGAGCCGGATTTCAGGCATCGAGGGGCTTGTGGACGCTTCCGTCGAGCAGCAGGCGGACACCCCGCAGATACAGGTCCGCGCCGACAGGGCCGCCCTCGCGCAGTACGGCATCAGTATGCAGGATTTCAACGACTTCATCGAGCTGGCGTTCTCCGGCGAGAAGCTGTCCGACATCTACGAGGGGCAGAGACGCTACGATGTGGTCCTCAGGCTCGGGGACGACAGCGAGAGAACCCTCGAAGGCATACGCAACGCATTGATTGACACCGGCACAGGCGGCAAGGTCGCCCTCGGGCAGGTGGCGGACATCGTCTCCACCTCCGGACCGAACGCCATCAGCCGCGAGAACGTGCAGCGCAAGACGGTCGTCTCCGCCAATGTCAGCGGACGCGACGTGGGCAGCGTGGTCGCGGACGTACAGAGGGCCGTCGCGGAATCCGTCCATCTGCCGGAAGGCTACCGCATCGAATACGGCGGGCAGTTCGAGAGCGCCCGGAGCGCCTCCAGAACCCTCGCGCTCGCCACGATACTCGCCGTCTTCGCGATATTCCTGCTGCTCTACCTTGAGTTCAAGGATGTGGCTCTGTCCGGCATCGTACTGGCAAGCCTGCCTCTGGCACTCGTGGGCGGCGTGTTCGCGGTATGGATAAGTTCCGCAGTGGTGAGCATCCCGTCCATCATCGGATTCATCACCCTCTTCGGCATCGCCACACGCAACGGAGTGCTGCTCATCAACCGCTACCAGCACCTGCGTCTGGACGAGGGCGAGAGCCTGCGGCAGAGCGTCATCGACGGCTCCGTGGACAGGCTCAACCCGATACTTATGACGGCTCTGACTTCGGCTCTCGCCCTTGTCCCGCTGGTATTCAACGGCGACAAGACGGGCAACGAAATCCAGAGCCCGATGGCGGCGGTGGTGCTCGGCGGCCTGCTGACCAGCACCCTGCTCAACATCTTCATCATCCCGATAATCTATGAATGGTACGCAAAAAAGAGGAAATCACAATGAAAACCATATATTTGACCATAGCGCTGGCCGCTTCTCTGTGCACGGCCGTCCGGGCGCAGGACTACAGCGCCGTCCTCTCCTCCGTGGAGCGGAACAGCAGCGCCCTCCGCGTGCTGCGCTCCGAAGCGGAGGCGGACAGGATGACGGCACGCACCGGCCTCGCCCCGGACGACCCTGAAGTGGAATTCGGATACTTATGGGAGACATCTGACCCCGCAGGAGGCCACAGGATTGACCTCAGCGCCAGCCAGAGCTTCGCCTTCCCGACAGTGTATTACTGGAAGAAGCGGATTTCCGACGGGGAATGCGCGGCGGCGGACTACCGCTACGCCATAGGCCGCAAGACAATCCTGCTGGAAGCGAGACGGCTGTGCATCGAGCTCACCTACCGCAACGCCCTCCAGAAGGAACTCGACAGATGCCTGCAGCACGCGGAGACCATCCTCGGCAGCTGGCAGGAGAAGTACGACTCGGGAGCCGCCGGGGCCATCGACCTCAACAAGGCCAAGTTCACTCTCCTCTCGGCCTCACGCGCCGCAAGAACCAACTCCATCGAGAGGGACGCGCTGCTTTCCGAACTCCGCACCCTCAACGGCGGCGAGCAGATAGGCTTCAGCTTCGACGAGTTCTCCGCTCCCCTCCTCCCGGACGACTTCGAACTCTGGTACGGGGATGCCGTCGGACGCAGCAGCGAGCTGCAGGCGGTGGAGAACGACAGACGGACAGCAGAAGCCTCCAGACGTCTCGCGGCCTCCGAGTGGCTGCCCCGATTCTCCGTCGGCTATGTGTCCGAAAGAGTGAGCGGGAGCACCCTTCAGGGAGTCTCCGCAGGAATCTCAGTCCCACTATGGGAAAACAGCGGCAAGCTGAGGGCCGCGAAGGCGCGTTATGCAGCCGCCGACGCCAAGGTTCAGGACGAATATCTGCAGTTCTACAACTCGCTCAAGACCAGATACGACAAGGCGCAGAGCCTGATAGGCCTGTGTGCGGAGTACCGCGAGACTCTCTCCGGGCTGAACGCCTCCGACCTTCTCTATGACGCCCTTCAGGGCGGGGAGATTGCGCTGGAAGACTATGTCTACGGCATAGAACTCTGGAACAACGCGCTCACCGACGTGCTCGAGAGCGAGCGGGACTGCCACATCCTGATAGCCGAACTGGAGAGCTTCGGGGAATAGTTTGTTTAATTGGCTTTATTCACTTACCTTTGCCGGGTACTAATACTGAAATTATGGCTCTGAAAATATCAGAAAAAGCGAGGACAATGCCCGCTTCCGCCATCAGGAAGCTGGTCCCGCTCGCCGATGCCGCAAAAGCCGGCGGGACAAAGGTTTACCACCTCAATGTGGGCGCGCCGGACATCAAGTCCCCGGAGTGCGCCGTGAAAGCGCTGACCGAAAGATGCAGCCGCCTGCACCACCTCTCATACACCAACTCCGCAGGTCTCATTGAGCTGCGGGAAGGGCTCGTGAACAAATACTACAGGAAGATAGGCATCGATCTGGAAGTCTCCGAACTGCTCGTCGAAGTGGCGGGCAGCGAGGCTTTCTCCTGCGCGATGCAGATTGCTGCGGGCGCAGGCGACGAGATAATCGTGGTCGAGCCTTTCTATACCAACTACCAGACTTTCGCCTTCCTCAACGGCATCACCCTCAAGGCCGTCCACAGCGACATCCGGCGGGGATTCGCGATTCCGGACATAAGCGAATTCGAACGGGTGCTGAGCCCGCGCACCAGAGCCGTGCTCATCAGCAACCCCTGCAACCCTTCGGGCAAGCTCTTCGACAAGGCCGAGATGCTCGCGCTGGGAGAGTTCTGCCTCAAGCACGACCTCTTCCTCATCTGCGATGAAGTTTACCGCGAATTCTGCTATACCGACGAGCCGCACTTCTCCGCGATGAACATCCCGGGCTGCGGGCAGAATGTGATTCTGGTAGATTCGGTGTCGAAGAGATACAACCTCTGTGGCGCGCGCATCGGAGTCATCGCCTCGCACAACAAGGAGGTGATGGCCGCCGCGCTGAAGTTCGCCCAGTCCAGACTCTGCCCTCCGGTGCTCGGACAATACGCCGCCATCGGCGCGCTCGACACTCCGCAGAGCTACTTCGATGAAGTACGGAACGAATATATACGCCGCCGCGACTGTGCGGTGAAGATGCTCAACGAGATCCCGGGAGTATATGCGCCGCTTCCTATGGGGGCGTTCTACACCGTGGCGGAACTCCCGGTGCAGGATGCCGAGGACTTCACGAGGTGGATGCTTTCCGATTTCCGTCTGGACGGAAAGACCACTATGGTCACTCCTGCGGCCTCGTTCTACAAGACTCCGGGAGAAGGCAGAAACCAGGTCCGCATCGCATATGTGCTTGAAGTGCCGGAACTCGAACAGGCTCTGAACATACTTGCCGAGGGTCTCACGCGATACAACAGATAAGAATGAAGCCGCAATTCAGCACCCTTGCTGAACTCTACGAGCGCTCGACGGCCTCCTTCGCGGGAAGGACGGCCGTCGAGTTCGTGGGTGGAGGTCAGCGCTATACCTACGCGCAGTTCAGGGACTGCTGCGACAATATTTCCAGAATACTCTCCAACTTCGGCATCGGGGCCGGAGACAAGGTGGCGATACTCTCGGAGAACTCCCCGCACTGGAGCGCCGCGTTCTTCGCGACCACCGTCTACGGACGCATAGCCGTGCCGATGCTTCCCGAACTCTCTCCCGGCGAGGTGGAGAACATTCTCGCCCACTCCGAGGCACAGGCCATATTCATCTCTCGCAAGCAGCTTCCCAAGCTGAGCGAGACCGCGATGAAACGGCTCAAGCTCGTCATAGCCATCGGCGACCTGAGCTTCATCAAGGCGGAAGACTCGTCCTACACCTGCGACGGCAAGGTCAGCCGCCCTACGGCTCTCGACATAGCCGCCATCCTCTACACTTCCGGCACAACCGGCAAGGCCAAGGGAGTGATGCTCTGCCACCGGAACTTCTGCACCAACGTAATCAACTCCTGGTACAGTTTCAAGGCCGACCGGAGGGATGTCTTCCTCTCCATCCTGCCTATGGCCCACACCTACGAGATGAGCATCGGAATGCTCTACCCTTTTTCAGTGGGGGCACGGGTGGAATATATCCAGAAAGTTCCGACACCGTCGATACTGCTCGCCACGCTCGCCAAGATACGGCCCACCATTATGCTCTCCGTGCCTCTGATCATAGAGAAGATATACCGCAGCAGCATAGTGCCCACCATCAGGGGCAGCAAATTCCTCTCATACCTCGAGAAGCACGCCGACTGGCTTCTGTACGCGCTCGTGGGGATGAAGCTCAAGAAGACTTTCGGCGGGAGAATCAGATTCTTCGGAATCGGCGGGGCCAAGCTCGACAGCGGGGTTGAAAGCTTCCTCCGGAAGGCAGGTTTCCCTTACGCGATAGGCTACGGGCTGACGGAGACGGCTCCGCTGATATGCACCGCCGCACCGTTCAAGACCCGGCTCGGCACCACCGGCCGCCCGGTCAGGGGATGTGAAGTCAGACTTGAAGACGTCAACCCGGCCACCGGAGAGGGAGAAATCTGCGTCAAGGGCCCGAACGTGATGCTCGGCTACTATAAGGACTACGAGCGCACCCGCTCCGTGATGACACAGGACGGCTGGTTCCGCACCGGCGACCTCGCCAGCATCGACCGCAAGGGCAGGTATTCCATCAAGGGACGGCTGGGCAGCGTGATTATCGGCGCCTCGGGCGAGAACATCTACCCCGAAGAAATCGAGACCGTCATCAACGGCATCGACGGCATCGGGGAGTCGCTCGTCGTGGAGCGGGACGGCAAGCTCGTGGCTCTGGTGCTGCTCAACGACAACATCATAGACTGGAATCTCGAAGGTCAGGACAAGTTCATCGAAGACCTCGAAGCACGCAAGCAGGCCATTCTGGACTTCGTGAATGCCAAGGTGAGCAAATTCTCCAAGATCAAGTCAGTGGAAATCCAGCGCGAACCGTTCATCAAGACGGCGACCCACAAGATCAAGCGCTTCCTCTACGAGAAGAAAGACTAGCGGAGCTCCGCGATGTCGAGCACGAGCCTCTCTGTCTTCTCCCATCCGAGGCAGGGGTCGGTGATCGAGCGTCCATAGACGCCCTCGCCCGCTCTCTGCGCTCCGTCTTCGAGGTAGGACTCTATCATCAGACCCTTCACCAGAGCGAAGATGTCGGAGCTGTGCCTCGTGCTGTGCAGCACTTCCTTGGCGATGCGTATCTGTTCAAGGTACTGCTTGCCGGAATTGCTGTGGTTGCAGTCCACGATCACGGCAGGATTCTCCAGTCCGCTCCCGGCATACAGCTCCGAAAGCAGCTCCAGGTCTTCGTAGTGGTAGTTGGGATGGGCGTTGCCGCGCGAATCCACATATCCCCTCAATATCGCGTGGGCGAGCGGGTTGCCCTTGGTCTCGACCTCCCAGTTGCGGTATATGAAGGTGTGCGGGCCGTGAGCCGCCTTGAGCGCGTTCATCATCACGGACAGGTTGCCTCCGGTCGGATTCTTCATCCCCACCGGGATGTCCAGTCCGCTGGCCGTCAGGCGATGCTGCTGGTTCTCCACCGAGCGTGCGCCCACCGCCACATATGAGAGCAGGTCGGAAAGATACCTGTGGCTCTCGGGATAGAGCATCTCGTCCGCACAGGAGAATCCCGTCTCTTCAATGGCCTTCAGGTGCATCTTGCGCGTAGAGACAAGCCCCTTGAGCATATCCGAATGTGCCTGCGGGTCAGGCTGATGCAGCATCCCCTTATAGCCTTCGCCGGTGGTGCGCGGCTTGTTGGTGTAGAGACGCGGCACTATGACCATCTTATCGGCCACCCTTTCCTGAAGATGCCTGAGCCTTGACAGATAATCGAGCACCGCATCCTCCCTGTCGGCGGAGCAGGGGCCGATGACGAGCAGCAGCCTGTCGCTCCCGCCCGTGAATATGTCCGCGATTGCCGCGTCGTTGGCGGCCTTGGCCCGGCAGCCCTCCTCGGACAGAGGGTACATCTCCTTGATTTCCTTCGGAATGATAAGCTTCCGCTTAAAAAGCATATTCTGCATCCCCATATCCTCACTCCCCCTTCAGATAGTCGGTGCCGAAGCGGAGCGCGAGCGCGTCGCAGAGTACCGCCGCCACCATACCCGTGACCACAGTGCATATCCTGCGCACGATCGCCGGGTCGTGACGGCCGCCCAGTTCTATGCTGACCTCCTGTCCGCTGCGCGTATCGACGCTCTTCTGAGACCGCCGGATGGACGGGGTCGGGCGCACCGCCATATTGAACGTCAGCGGCATCCCGTTGCTGAGCCCGCCGTTGATTCCGCCGCTCCGGTTGCTCGCGGTCTCAATCCTGCCGTTCCTCACGCAGAACGGGTCATTGGCCTGCGAACCGCGCATCCGCGAGAGGGCGAATCCGTCCCCGAACTCTATTCCCTTGATGCCTCCGATGGCGAAGACGGCTCTCGATATCATTCCTTCCAGAGAGTCGAAGCACGGCTCGCCCACTCCGGCGGGAAGTCCGCAGACGGCGGTCTGAACCGTCCCCCCGACGGAATCGCCGTCCAGCTTCGCGGCGAGAATCGCCTTCTTCATAGCTTCGCCCGCCTCATCGTCAAGGACCGGGAAGTCCCTCGCCCCGATCAGGGCTATCTCCCGCTCAGGGTCGAGGCTGAAAGGCTTGTCCGGAATTCCGGCGCAGTCGAGGATATGCGTGCCGACGGTGATTCCCCTGGACTTCAGAGCCCCGATGCAGACCGCACCCGCCGCCACTATCCCGGCAGTTATCCTCCCGGAGAAATGTCCCCCTCCCCTCGGGTCTTCAAATCCGTGATACTTCATCGAGGCGGCGTAATCTGCGTGCGAGGGGCGTATCAGCCCTTCAGGGTAGTCGGCGCTGCGGACATCCCCGTTAGGAATCACAATCGTGAGCGGTGAGCCGGTGGTGAATCCCCTGTATTCCCCGCTCAGTATCCTGAAGTCGTCCTTTTCCGCCCTCGCGCTCTCCAGCATCCCGGAGGGGCGGCGGCGGGAGAGCTGCTCCGCGATGAAATCCCTGTCCACCCTGACACCGGGCGCAAGGCCGTCAAGCACGACCCCCACTGCGGGGCCGTGGCTCTCACCGAAGAGCGTCAGGATGACGCTTGTCCCTATCGAGTTCTTCATTTCATTAAACCGTCCTCCTCCCCTTCAAGAAGACGCTGCTGATATTCCTTGGAAAGTTCGATAAGATTCCTCTCGAATCTGATATAATATTCTCTGATTGCGGCGTTTTCGATGAGCGCGGCGTTCTTTCTCACCACTTCCTCCTCCCTTGCGGAGTCCTCCGGAGGAAGCCCCTCGCGCCTCTTGACGCCTGCGACACGGCGGCTCTCGGACATACGCCTCTCGAAAAGCTTCGCGAGACTGGAGTCTATCTCGTCGATTCTCCGCCTGATGTCATCAAGACTGTCCATACCTTGTACCCCCTAGGCGAATCGAACGCCTATCGTAGGAACCGGAATCCTAAATTTTATCCATTAAACTAAGGGGGCGGTTCCAGACTGCAAATATAATTATTTTTCCCTACTTTTGCGGAAGTATTAAAACTGAATCATTATGAAGACTGCTTATGTATTCCCCGGACAGGGGGCCCAGTTCTCCGGAATGGGCAAGGATCTCTATGACAACAGTCAGAAGGCCCGCGAGATGATGGAGAGGGCCAACGGAATCCTGGGATTCAGGATTACTGACATAATGTTCGAGGGAAGCGATGAAGACCTGCGTGCGACGCGGGTCACCCAGCCTGCGATATTCTTGCATTCCGTCTGCCTCGCGCTCTGCGGGGAAGGTCTTGCGGAGCCGGATATGGTCGGAGGGCACTCGCTCGGCGAGTTTTCGGCCCTTGTAGCCTGCGGGGCGGTGGACTTCGAGGACGCTCTGAAGCTTGTGGCAGTACGCGCGAACGAGATGCAGAAGTGCTGCGAGACCCATCCGGGCGGGATGGCGGCGATAATCGGTCTGGACAATGCCACGGTGGAACGAATCTGCTCCGAAGTGGATGGGACGGTGATTCCGGCCAACTACAACTGCAACGGGCAGGTGGTCATCTCCGGCGACAATAATGCCGTTGCAGCAGCCTGCGAGGCTCTCAAGGCAGCCGGAGCGAAGCGTGCGCTGCCGCTGAGCGTGGGCGGAGCGTTCCACTCCCCTCTTATGGAGGAGGCCCGCGTGGAACTCGGCAAGGCGATAGAGCGCACCTCGGTCAGAACCCCTCGCTGTCCTATCTATCAGAATGTCACCGCCCTTCCGGAGACCGATCCGGCGCGCATAAAGGACAACCTGCTCCGGCAGCTCACCTCTCCGGTGAAGTGGACGCAGAGCGTGGAGAATATGCTTAAGGACGGGGCCGTGACATTCAAAGAATTAGGCCCCGGAGCGGTGCTCCAGGGCCTCATCAAGCGTATCGCGGCTTCGGCGCTCGCCGAAGTCAGCATCGGCTAGACTCCTCCGAACGCGCTGTATCCGCCGTCCACAGGGATGACGATGCCGGTGACGAAAGACGAGATGTCACTGAGAAGATAGAGCATCGTGCCCACCAGATCCTCCGGCTCACCGAACTTGTGGGTCGGAGTATTTGCTATTATCTTCTCGCCGCGCGGCTTCAGCTCACCGGTCTGCTCGTCGGTGAGCAGGAAGCGGTTCTGGTCGGTGAGGAAGAATCCCGGCGCGATGGCGTTGCAGCGGATGCCCATCTGAGCCACGTGCACCGCATACCACTGGGTGAAGTTGTTGATTGAACCCTTGGCGGCGGAATATGCCGGAATCTTCGTCAGCGGACGGATGGCGTTCATCGACGAGATGTTGAGCACATTGCCCTTGCCGGCCTCGATCATATCGGCGGTGAATACCATCGTGGCAAGGAGAGTCCCCTTGAAATTGAGGTCGTACACCTGCTGGAACCCGTCGAGCCCCAGCCCGTAGAAGGTGTCGGCGAGGTCGTCACCCTTGCTCATCTGCTCCACCTTGCAGGTGGCTTTCGGAGAGTTGCCTCCGGCGCAGTTGATGAGGATGTCTATCTTGCCGAGCTTCTCGTGGATGAGATCGCGCGCCGCGATCAGCGCTTCCTTGTCGAGTGTGCTGGCGGAGATGCCTATGCACTTGACCCCGAACTCCTTGGCGATGGCCTCGCCCTTGGCGGGATTGTCGGCGCTGCGGCTGATGACCGCGAGATTGACTCCGGCCTCGGCCAGGCCTCTTGTGAGTGCCATTCCGAGGATGCCGAAGCCTCCGGTGATGACGCAGTTGCGTCCCTTGAGATCGTCAAATGACCATTTTGCCATATCGCCGCCCTCCTATTTGTTGAACAGTCTGCGGATATGACGCTCGCAGAGGTTTTCGATCACCTGCTCTCCGATCACCTCGCTATGCTTCTCGAGGGCCGGATAGTACTCGTCCCCAAGCTCGGCGGCAATCTTGTAGCTGACGTGTATGAGCTGGCGGAATGACGGATTGTAGAGAGGGTCGGCCTGATTGTGGCGCATCGTGCGGGCGTAGGTCTCGGCATCCCACTTCTCCACTTCTGCAGGAGAAGGCAGGGCGTTGACGTCCACATCGATGACGGCGGCATAAGGCACGGTCAGTTCAGCCATACGGGAGAGGGCGTTGACATAGATCTTCTTCGCGAGCTTGAGAGCCTCCGGGTCCGCGACCGCAAGACCGATGTTCTCTTCCAGCCAGGTGGTCCCGGCGGTCTTGATGTGTATGCCCTTGTCGTACTTCTGAATGAGACGGCCCATTATCGGGTAGATGGAGAACTTGTCCGATCCGGAGTGGATGCTGAGCTTGAGGTTGTCCATCAGACCGAACTCCTTGACGGCGTAGTCGATGACGAGGAGGTCTTCCTCGAACTCCTTCTCGAACTGCCTGATGTCTCCGCGATAGTCAACTCCCTTGTTGAAGCGGCCCGTGAATTTCGGGGCTATGGTCTGTGCCGGCACTTTCTCCCGGGACAGGGCGCTGAGGATGAAGAGAATCTCGAGCGGGGTCTGAGGGTCGTTGACCTCGTCCATAGAGACTTCCGTAACGAAGTTCTCCGCGCCCTTCTTCTCCGCGATATGACGGTAGATGCGTCCGGCTTCCTGGACCGCGTAGAGATAGCGGTCGGCGATTGCGCGCACCTGAGCCTCTGAAACCTCGAAAGGTTCCGCGATGCCGGGGATGACAAGTCTTCCCAGGAACCGGGAGTTCGCCTCGACGAAAGCGTCGACATCCTTAGGGTCGGCAGGCTTGCCGATATAGTCGGCCACGTCGATGGTGAAGAAGTCGGAAGCGTCGATGAACCTGTCCACGTTGTTGAGATTGATGTGGTCGGCATCGACGAAATACTGTCCTGTATATCCCAGGGCCTTCACTGCTGCGTCGGCCTCGCGGCGGGTCTGCACAGGCTCGGTATGCACGATCTGATGCTCGCGGTTGGACTTGTTCCATACCGGGACGAAACTTACTCCGAACTCCTTCTCAGCCTTGAGAAGAGCCTTGAGCTGGGACACTCCCTCGTGGGAGAAACGGTCGCCGACTCCGAAAGAATATTTTCCTATTTTCATTGTGGATTATTGATTATTAATTTGTCTCTTATGCTATATAAGTGCCGGCCACGGTGTCTCCTCCGTGCCCGGTCCAGTTGGTGTGGAAGAACTCGCCGCGAGGACGGTCGGTGCGCTCGTAGGTGTGGGCTCCGAAATAGTCGCGCTGCGCCTGAAGCAGGTTGGCCGGAAGGCGTCCGCAGCGATAGCCGTCATAATATTCGAGCGCCGCGCTCAGGGTCGGTGCGGGCACGCCGTTCACTATGGCCTGCGAGAGCACATTCCTCCAGCCCTGCTGCGCTTCGGCGAGCTTGCCGCTGAAGTACGGGTCGAGCAGGATGTTGGCGATGTCCGGGTTCTTGTCGAAGGCTTCCTTGATCTTGCCGAGGAAGACGCTGCGGATGATGCAGCCGCCTCTCCACATCAGGGCGATGCCGCCGTAGTTGAGATTCCAGCCGTATTCCTTGGCGGCGGCGCGCATCAGGGTATAGCCCTGGGCGTAGGAAACCACCTTGGCGGCGAAGAGGGCCTTGCGGAGATCCTCCAGGAACGCTTTCCTGTCTCCGCTGAACCTGACGGGAGACGGGCCTTCGAGTATCTTGGAAGCGGCCACCCTCTCCTCTTTCTGCGCGGAGAGACAGCGGGCGAAGACGGCCTCGCCGATCAGGGTGAGAGGCACTCCGGCATCAAGGGCTGAGATTGCAGTCCACTTGCCGGTACCCTTCTGTCCTGCGGTGTCGAGGATGTAGTCGAGCACATATCTGCCGTCCTCGTCCTTCTTGGCGAGGATGTCGCGGGTGATTTCGATAAGGTAGCTGTCGAGGTCGCCCCTGTTCCACTCGGCGAAGACTTCGTGCATCTCCTCGTTGCTCATACCGAGGATGTCCTTCATTATCTGGTAACACTCGCAGATGAGCTGGATGTCACCGTACTCGATGCCGTTGTGCACCATCTTGACGAAATGGCCGGCTCCGCCTTCTCCCACCCAGTCGCAGCACGGCGTGCCATCGCTGACCTTGGCGCAGATGCTCTGGAAGATAGGCTTCACGTAAGGCCAGGCGGCAGGAGATCCGCCGGGCATCATCGAAGGGCCCTTGAGAGCGCCCTCCTCGCCGCCGGACACTCCGGTGCCGACATAGAGCAGGCCCTTGCTCTCCACATAGGCGGTGCGGCGGGCGGTGTCCGGGAAGTGCGTGTTGCCGCCGTCGATGATGATGTCGCCCTTGTCCAGAACCGGGATCAGCTTCTCGATGAAGTCATCCACGGCCTGGCCGGCCTTTACCATCAGGAACACCTTGCGCGGGCTCTTCAGCGAGGCGACGAAGTCCTCGAGGCTGTGCGCGCCGTAGATGTTCTTGCCCTTGCCGCGGCCTTCCATAAATTTGTCAACCTTTTCTACGGTGCGGTTGAATACACTCACGTGGAAGCCTTTGCTTTCCATATTCAAGACCAGATTCTCGCCCATTACCGCGAGTCCGATCAGTCCGATGTCTGAAACTGCTTTCATATTGTCGCTTTGATTTTAAATCCCAATGATTCGAGGGAGCGGGCCTGTGCGGCGGTCCCGCCCTCGAGATGTAAAGTGAATGCCGAAGGTTCCCTGCGTACGGGGTAGTCCCCGCGCAGCTTCTCGAAGAGTTCCGGCGAGCGCCGCAGGGCGTCGCTGTCGGAAAGTATGTCGTAGCTGTACAGTATCGCCTCTCCGAGCACTTCAGCGGAGGTCTTGCCGGAGGCGTTGACGGAGAATTCCAGCGGCCTGTCCGGAGCAGGCATACTCTCCGGCGACCAGCCCGTCAGAGGCAGTCCCAGCACACTCGCCACGGTGCGCACGCTCGCCACAGTGCCGTTGGCCTTGCCGTCGGCGCTGTAGCCTGCGATATGCGGAGTGGAGATATCCAGCAAATCAATCAGTTCCCTGTCGATGTCCGGCTCTCCTTCCCACACGTCGAGCACGCCCCCGAGGATGGAGCGGGTCTTCAGGGCCCGCTTGAGGGCGGAGTTGTCCACCACGGGTCCGCGGGACGAATTGATGAGTATCTGGGACCGCTTCATCGAAGCGATGCGCCCGGAGTCGAAGAGATGGTATGTGGCGTCCTCCCCCTCGCGGGACAGAGGTGTATGCAGGGTGATGATGTCGCTCTTCTCCAGTATTTCGTCGAGGCTCACGAAGCCCTCCGCCCCCTCTCTGCGGGCACGGGGAGGGTCATTGAGCAGCACTCTCATTCCCAGGGCCTCTCCGGCCAGGGCCACCTTGGAGCCCACGTTGCCGACTCCGACCACTCCCAGCGTCATCCCCTCAAGATCAAGGGAATGCTTCCGGGCGAGCCTCACCAGAGCCGAGCTGATATACTGCTTGACCGACCAGGAATTGCATCCCGGGGCATTGCGCCAGATGATTCCGTTGCGCTCGCACCACGCGGTGTCGATATGGTCGTAGCCTATCGTGGCGGTGGCTATCACCTTGACCGAAGAGCCCTTGAGCAGGGCCTCGGTGCAGACGGTGCGGGTGCGGGTGATCAGCGCGTCGGCATCCCGCACCGCTTCCGGCGTGGTTTCCTTGCCCGGAAGGTACACGACTTCGGCATAGGGTTCCAGCACCCCGCGAAGAAATGGTATCTTATTGTCGCAGACTATTTTCATTGTCAGTCCTTGAATCTGTCCGGGTACGCCCAGAGGCCGAGCGCCGGGTTGGAGATGTAGTATATCTCTTCACCGTCCTCCATCGTGTTCCAGCCGTCCTTGAGAGTCTCGGGATGGTAATGCCGCATAATCTCGCCGAGATCGCCGTACTTGAAGCCCACGCTCTCTATCTCCTCCCGGCTCATTTCGGGCCCGGGGCAGTAGGTGATGGTGAAGCGGCCCTCGGACGAGCCGTGGATGAGGTGGGAGGACGCCCCGAGGTTGTCCTGAAGGTCTTTGTTGCGGTCGGTGGCCTCAAGAGTGTGCGGCGTGCCCTTGTAGCCGTATTTGCGGATGAGGCCGTCGATTATCCTGTCTTCGCCGAACTCCTTGAGGGCGGGCGCGATGACGACAAGCTCCGCTCCGTCGGCAAGCGCCATACGGGTGCGGTAAACGCTCTTGTTGCCGAGCCAGGTGCTCTTGAATTCCTCCGGGTCGAGATAGACGAGGCACTTCTTTATCTCGTGGTCCACCATTATGAAATTGGTCTCCAGAGAGAGGTCGGAAGCCTTCTGGAAGCACTCGAAATCGTCCCCGATGAAGAGGCCCTTGAGCTCCATCTCCCCGGTCTGTCCGTTCTTGGCGCGGACGGTGAGCACATATACGATGGGCACGTCCTTGAGGAAATGCGTCTTGGCGTATTCCATCACGTCCCGCACCGGCGATGAAGCCCTGCCCATAATGCGCTCCAGACCGTAGGTCGCTCCGATGAAGTGGCTCTTGTTGATGCCCTCCGAGCCGCCCACCCCGACGAAGATGTTCTTGGTGTAGTTGGCCATCCCAATCACCTCGTGGGGCACGACCTGACCTATCGAAAGGATGAGGTCGAAGGACGGGTCGAGCAGAAGCTTGTTGACCTGGGCTGGCCAGCTGTAGTTGAGCCTCCCTTCGGAGACTTTGTGGACATATTCCGCAGGGACCTGGCCCACCGTCACGACGTCGTTGCGCCAGTCGTGCACGCGGAAGCGGTCGGCGGGGATATGCCCGAACATAGTCTTTATCTGCTCCGGGGTCATAGGAGAATGGGTGCCGAGGGCGGGCATAACGTCTGTGAGCGCGTCCCCGTAGTAGTCGTATACCATCTCCGTGATCGGGCCGGCGTAGGAGTTGAGACGGGTGAAATCGGGAGGGATGGCAAGGACTCTGCGTTTCCGCCCCATCCCGTCGAACACCTCCTTGAGTATCGCACGGACCTCGTCCGGGGTGATGCTGTCGGTCTTGGAACCTCTTGCGTAGTAAAGCATAGACTATCTCTTGACTCTCGCGTTGCCCTGCCAGATGCTCCATACCTGCTCCTCGTCCGCAGGCTGGCCGTAGTCGGTGAGGAAGGTGGTCGCGAGAGCGCCGCTGGCCCAGCCGAACTGTATCCATTTCTCCGGTTCCCAGCCCTTGAGCACCGCGTAGAGGAGACCTCCCACGAAACCGTCCCCGCCGCCGATGCGGTCAAGGACGTGGATTTCGCGCGGCTCGACGACGTGCCAGTTGTCGCCTTCCAGCATTATCGCGCCCCAGTTGTGGCTGTTGGTGTTGTTGACCTGACGCAGGGTGGTCGCGAAGACCTGCGCCGCAGGATACTGCTTCCGCACGCGGCGTATCATCTCCTTGAAGCCGTCAATCTTGGCCGCTATGTCCTTGCCTCCGGCCTCCGGGCCCTCGATGCCCAGACAGAGCTGGAAATCCTCCTCGTTGCCGATGAGGATGTCGGAGATTCCGCATATTTCGGAGAATATGTCGTGGAGTTCGCTCTCGCGGCCTTTCCAGAAGGAGGCGCGGTAGTTGAGGTCAAAGCTGATGCGGGTGCCGTATTTCTTCGCGGCGCGAGCGATTTCCAGACAGAAGCGGCTGGTGTCGGGACTCAGCGCCGCTATCAGTCCGGACAGATGCACTATCTGCACTCCCTCCTGGCCGAAGATGCGGTCGAGGTCGAAGTCCTTGACGTTGAGGGTGCGTCCCACCTCGCCGGCACGGTCGTTCCACACGCGCGGGCCTCTCGAACCGTATCCGCTGTCGGCGATGTTGATCTGGTGCCTGTATCCCCACGGGCCGCCCTGAGGCACTTCGGGGCCCTCGAAATCCATCCCCCTCGCACGGAGGTTGGACTTGATGAACGCGGCGAACGGACTGTCCTTCACGAATGCGGTGAGCACCTTGACCGGAAGTCCGAGATACGACGACACGCTCGCCACATTGGTCTCGGCGCTTGTGGCCTGAAGATGCAGCACGTCGCTGCTCTGCACAGGCTGCCCGTTCTCCGGAGTGATGCGGAGTCCCATACTGGTAGGGACAAGGAGGGCATATCTGCAGCCCTGCTTAAGTTGTATGTTCATTACAGAATGGTTTTGGTCATTTGCACAAAGGTAATCATTTTCTCCGTTTTTCTTATTATTTTTGTCTCACCTCAAAGCAAATGATCGATATGGACAATCTTGTACTTGAAGCCATCAGAACACGCCGCAGCATCCGCAGATACACCTCCGAGCAGGTGAGCGAAGAGCTGCTGCACGCCGTGCTGGAAGCCGGCACCTACGCCGCCACGGGACACAACAGCCAGGATCCGCTCATCGTGGCGGTGCAGAACCAGGAGATAAACGGAAGACTGAGAAAGATGAACGCGGAGATAATGGGCACGGGCGGCGACCCTTACTACGGAGCGCCCACCATCGTCCTGGTCTTCATCCCGAAGCCGGAAGACAATCCCAACTCCATCCAGGACGGTTCTCTGGTGCTGGGCAATATGATGCTCGCGGCGCACAGTGTCGGCCTCGCGTCCTGCTGGATCAACCGCGAGCTGGAGATGTTCGCGACCCCGGAGGGGGAGAAGCTCAAGAGAGAGCTCGGAGTGCCGGAGGAATATATGGGCATAGGAGCCCTCGCCCTCGGACATCCCGCAAGGCCAAACCCCAAGGCGCTTCCGCGCAAGGAGAACTATTGGAAAGTTATAAAATAAAAAGACCCCGCCGCCTATGAAAATGCGCACACTCATCCTCGGAGCCGCCCTCGCCGCCTCGGTGAACCTCTCCGCACAGACCGTTGTAACTGCCCCTGAAGCCCCGTTCGGCTTCGAGCCGCTGCAGATGTACGACTTCCCGCAGAAAGATTTCCCCATCACCCGGTACGGGGCTAAACGGGGCGATGTCAAGGCCACGACCGAGGCTTTCCGCAAGGCGATGAACGCGTGCAGCAAGGCCGGAGGCGGCAGAGTGGTGGTCCCCGCAGGGGAATGGCTCAGCGGCCCCGTACACTTCAGCAGCAACTGCCTGCTCTACCTCGGCGAAGGGGCGAGGCTCGTGTTCGAAGATGACCCGCAGCTCTATCTCCCGGCGGTCAGGACTTCCTGGGAAGGCACGGAATGTATGAACTACTCCCCGCTCGTCTATGCCTATGAATGCGAGAACGTCGGCATCGCGGGCCCGGGGACGATAGCCCCGAAGATGGACTTCTGGAAGACCTGGTTCGCCCGCCCGGAAGCGCACATCCAGGCGACGAGACAGCTCTACGCGATGTGTTCGACGGGAGTACCCGTGGAGCACCGCAGGATGGAGGAGGGAGAGGCCAATATGCGTCCGCACCTCATCCAGTTCAACCGCTGCACCAATGTCAGGCTCGAAGACTTCAGCATACGCGAGAGCCCGTTCTGGACCATCCATCTCTACCTCTGCCGCGATGCCTGGGTGCACTCTCTGGATGTCTATGCGCACGGCCACAACAATGACGGGATAGACATAGAGATGAGCTCGCACGTCCTCGTCGAGGACTGCAGCTTCGACCAGGGGGACGATGCCGTGGTGCTCAAGGCGGGACGCAACCAGGACGCCTGGAGGCTCGCCACCCCTACGGAACAGGTGGTGGTCCGCAACTGCAACGTGGTGCAGGGGCACTGCCTGCTCGGCATCGGCAGCGAGATGTCAGGCGGAATCAGGGACATATATATGCACGACTGCCACTCCAGCGATGCGGTCTACCGCCTCTTCTACATCAAGACCAACCACCGCCGGGGCGGATTCATAGAGAACGTCACGGTGGAGAACGTGTCGGCGACCAGGATGAAGAGGGTCTTCGAGATAGACACAGACGTGATGTATCAGTGGAGGACAATTGTGCCGACGTTCGAGACCGCAGTCACCCGCATCCGCAACATCACCCTGCGCGGAGCCCGCTGCGAGCAGGCCGACGCGGTCTTCGAGATACGCGGCGACAGCCGTGACCCGGTGCAGGGCGTAACTCTGGAGGACATCCGCGTCGGGACTGTCACCGAATTCATCAACAATATCGAGAACACCCGCGACCTCGTGACCCGCGACATCAGCTGGGACAGGCTGGAAACCGGCGGCGAAGAGTTCAGGCTCAACGGCTTCGTGCCGGCCAGATGACGGGGCGATGAACGGATTGACGAAAGCCGCAGCCCTCGCGCTGCTGTTCACCGCTGCTCTTCCCGCCTCCGGGCAGATATTGCAGGCGCTCCGGGAATTCCGCACCCCGGAAGACTCCACCAGGACCAAAGTGTGGTGGTTCCACGGCGAGACGCAGACCACCCGGGAGGGCATCACCGCCGATCTCGAAGCCTACCGGACCGCCGGAGTCGGAGGAGTCGTGTACTATGACCAGGTCCACGGCAGCGGAGAGGAAGCGCTGGACGCCTTCAGCTCCGAGTGGTGGGAGATGCTGAAGTTCGCCGCAGCAGAAGCGAGACGGCTCGGCCTCAGCTTCGAGGTCAACATATCCAACGGCTATGTGGCCGGAGGCCCCTGGATTACGGAAGAATATGGAATGCAGAGACTCTGCTCTTCGGAGACCGTGGTAAAGGGCGGCGGACATATAAGCCTCCGTCTTCCCCGCCCCAATGCGAAGGGCTGGTACAGCGACGTGGCGCTGCTCGCATTCCCGATGAGTCCGGACTTTACCGTGTACAAGGACATCAGTTCAAGCCTCAGATACGACGGAGAGCCGTTCACGGCAAGATCCGTCACATATACGGCATCCAAGTCCCGTAAATCCCGCAACGGGGCGATGCAGTATCCGGACGGCCCTGCGGAGAAGTTCTACGGTATGGGCTATGTCGACTCCGCTCCCGCCGGCGTGCTGGAGTATTCCGAAGACGGGATACATTATTCCCGCATTTGCGAACTCCCAACCCCGGGAGGAGCTTCCGGAAGCGCGGAGCGGACAATAGCGTTCGGACCGGTCACGGCCGGACACTTCAGAATCTCCTCGGACGCGGGGCTCAAATCCGTCAGTCTGACATCTGCCGTCCGCATCGACCGCTGGCAGGAGAAGGCCAACTGTTTCTCCGAATTCCACGATGCGGGGCAGACTCCCGACTGCCGCGAAGGGGTCATAGACCCTGAGTCAATCATCGATCTCAGCGCCCTGATGTCCTCAGAAGGGAGTCTCGAATGGGACGCGCCCGAAGGGGAATGGGTAATTATGAGAGTGGCGGCGGAGAGTACCGGAGGGGCGATAAAGCACGGACGGAAAAACCTTATGGGTCTGGAGTGCGACAAGATGTCCGCAGAAGCGGCCAGGCTGCACTGGGATTCGTATCCGGGCCGCATAATCGACACCCTGTCCCGCATAGGCCTCAAGCCCAAGGGGGTCACGATGGACAGCCACGAGGCGGGCCCCCAGAACTGGACTCCGGGATTCAGGCACATCTTCCTGAAGCACAACGGATATGAGATTACGCCCTTCCTTCCGGCAATGAGAGGCTATGTCGTCGGGGATGTCAGTTCCACTGAGAATTTCCTCCGTGACCTGAGAAGGACAATAGCCGATGCCGTCACGGAGAACTACTACGGCACTCTCGACAGCCTCTGCCGCAGGGCGGGAGTGGAGTTCACGGCGCAGGCCACAGGCAACGGCCTAAGTCTCGGAGCGGACAACATCTCCGCCAAGAGCGCGGTGATGAAGCCGCAGGGAGAGTTCTGGGCAAGGGACATCCACGGCAGTTACGACATAATCGACTGCGCGTCGGCATCGCACCTCTTCGGCAAGCCCGTCGCTTCCGGGGAGGCGTTCACGGACGCGAAGTTCAGCGACTCCCCCGCCACTCTCAAGAAACTCGCCGACTTCGCCTACGCCAGCCAGATCAACGAGTTCGTGGTCTGCGCCTCGGCCTATCAGCCCCGTCTCGACGAAGTCCCGGGCAATGTGGCCAACGGCCGGCAATACTGCCTCAACCGCAACAACACCATCTGGCCCTGCAGCCGTCCTTTCTGGGACTATCAGGCCCGCTGCGCCGGGATGCTGCGCAAGGGCGGGCCGGTGGTGGACATACTCGTATATATAGGTAACGACCCTCCGGTCAAGACCCTCGCCCACCTGCTGCCCCTCATCCCCGAAGGCTACAACTTCGACTGCACTGACGGCGAGGCGCTGAAGAGAGCCTCTGTCCGGGACGGCAGACTGGTCTTTCCGGGAGGAATGAGCTACGGTATGCTGGCCGTACAGCGCAATGTCCGCCTCACGCCGGAAGAGGAATCGATGATACGGGGATGGGAAGCCGCCGGGCTGCCTGTCAGGATGGCGGGAAGTATGACGGATGAAGTGGAAGTCCCTTTCGCTCCGGACTTCAGATTCAGCAGCGGGCGCAAGATGGAAGACTGCGTAAGGTTCAGCCACAGAAGACTGTCCGACGCCGATGTATATTTCGTCTACAACCACAGCCCGGAAGCATTCGACCAGACGGTGACGCTGCGGAGCGCCTACTCCGGGGTCTATGCGCTCGACCCTTTGGACGGCAGCGCCGTGAAGCTCTCCGAGGGGACGGAATTCCGCCTCCTGCTTGAGCCGGACCGCTCGCTCTTCCTCGTGGCGACGGACATAGAGCTGCCTGCGTCGACAAGGCCCCTGCTCTCCGCCAAAGAACCGCAAAAGCTGGACGGCGAGTGGACAATCCGCTTCGACCCCTCCAGAGGAGGGCCGAAGAAGGCTCTGAAGGTCAAGGAACTGACAGACTGGACGAAGAGTTCAGACCCCGCCGTCCGCTATTACTCCGGCACCGCAGTTTACCGCAGCTCTTTCCGCTGGAAGGACGACGGAGCGGCACACTTCCTCCATTTCGAGAATCTCCAGTGGATAGCGGAGGTGAGCGTCAACGGCAAGCCGGCCGGCACGGTATGGTGCTCCCCTTGGTCGCTCGATGTCAGTCACCTGCTGCGCAACGGACGCAACACAATAGAGATAAAGGTCACGAACTCCCTATACAACAGGATGATAGGCGACGCGGCAGCAGAAAAGGACGAGCGGCGTTACACTCGCTCGTCCTATCCGCTTGTCACTGCCGAGTCGTCCCTCGTCTCCTCCGGAATCATCGGCAGCGTAGAGCTCCGTTAACGGCGCGGAGCCTCGCTGGCCTTGTCGTCCTTCTCGAGAACCTGTTCGGCGGCAAGATTCCTTGCTGGACTGCCGTACCAGCGGAAGCTGTCCAGAGGATCCGGCTGCGCGGGGCTGTAGCCGCCGAAGTTGACCACGTGCTCAGAGAGCGGCAGGCCCTGGGCCATAATGGCCGCGACCATACATTTCGCGAGTTCGAACGCTCCGTAAGGATTGAAGTGGGTGTTGTCCGCGACGTCCCTGTCCATCCCCGGGACTTCCCCTGCCTTGTAGTGCACGAAGGCCTTCTTCGACATATCCGGGCCCAGGGCCTCGTAGAATTTGGCAGACATTTCGTGCAGGTCCACCAGATAGACTCCTTCGCGCTGCGCGACCCACTTCATAGCCTCCGGGTAGTTGAGATGCGTCTCGACTATCTTGCCGTCCTTGTCGAAGTTGCGCCTGTGGGTAGGAGTCACCAGCACGGGGATGCCTCCCTTGAGACGGACCTCGTCGATGAAAGTCTTGAGCTGGGTGGCGAAGAAGTAGTATGCGCCCTTGCCCGGCTGCCTGTCAATCTTCTGGTCGTTGTGGCCGAACTCCACGAACACATAGTCTCCCGGCTGCATCAGGGAGAGTATCTTGCGAAGCCTGCCGGCGGCTATGAAGCTGTCCGCCCGCTCCCCGCTCTCGGCATAGTTGGCGACGGCGACCCCGGTGTCAAAGAACCAGGGGAACATCTGTCCCCAGCTGGCCCAAGGCTCGCTGTCCTGATCCACAACGGTCGAATCCCCGCATAGGAAGACCGTGGTCACGCCGGAGGCGGGCTCTATGCTTATCGACTCCACCGCCGGGGCCTCGCCGCCCACCTCTATGTTAAGGCAGCCGTCCCAGTTGAGCTTGCCGATTTCTCGCTGCTTGAGCCGGACTTCGGCCACCTCGGCGCCGTTCTCGCGAATCTTGGCGTCCCTCTTGTTGACGACGAAGCTCACGGTCCGGAATTCGCCCTTGGCGGTGCAGAGGCCGTTGACCGCAAGGCGTCTGCTCTCCACCTTGACGAAAGTCTTGCCGGCCCTTTTGCGGCTACCTATCTTCATCGTTACCAGATAGTTGCCGTCAGGCACGGGAACATCGAGGGTGAATGGGGTCTGGGAGGCGGTGTCGTAGCGGTATACCGCCGGGAAGTCGCTCGCATAGACGCCGAGAGAAATCAGCGCCGCGAGAAGTGTCAATGTAATCTGTTTCATACTTGGTATTAATCAGTTATCAACGGTCAGCCTTCCGGGGGTAAAAACTTTGCCCCGAGGTCAGGCCAAATTTACGAAAAAAGTTGCTAACTTAGAGCCTCTGAATTTATAATAACACAAAACGCAATGGCAAGAAGAGAAGCATTCAAAATGTTCCTGAAGCCCGGATTCGAAGACGAATACAGGCGCAGGCACGCCGCCATCTGGCCAGAGCTCAAGAAGTTGCTCTCGGACAGCGGTGTACGCAATTATTCAATCTACTGGGACAAGGACACCAATATCCTTTTCGCCTATCAGGAAGTCGAGGGCGACGAGGGCTCGCAGGACCTCGGAGGCAATCCGGTGGTTCAGAAATGGTGGGACTATATGGCGGACATTATGGAGGTCAATCCGGACAACTCCCCTGTCTCCATCCCGCTGGACGAAAGGTTCCATATGGACTAGGCCTTAATCCCGCATCGCGGATTACCGCACCGCTCCCGATATGGGGGCGGTTTTTTGTTTTTATGAATTTTTTGTCTATATTGCGCGAATAGTCAGCCAAAATGTTAACCAACACCATTAATAACACATTATGCAACCAAAATTTCTCAAACGCATCGCTGCGTCAGCGGCCCTGCTGGCATTGTGCTGCCTCCAGGCCTTCGCCCAGACTCTCAGCGGTGTCGGCAAAGTGACTGACCTCAAGGGCGAAGCCCTCATCGGAGTGTCAGTTGTCCAGAAAGGGACTACCAACGGAGTTATGACCGACGTCGACGGATCGTTCAGGATCACGGCCCCCGCAGGCAGCCAGCTTGAAATCTCCTGCATCGGCTATGTCGGCAAGACCGTCAATATGGCCGCGCAGCTCAACATCGTGCTGGAGGAAGACTCCCAGATGCTCGAAGAGACCGTGGTGGTAGGCTACGGCACTATGCGCAAGAAGGACGTGACCGGAGCTATGGTGTCCGTGACCTCCGAAGACCTCATCTCCACCCCTGCCAACAATGCGGTGGAAGCCCTCCAGGGCAAGGCCGCAGGCGTGGTGATAGGCACGGCCGACCTTCGTCCGGGCTCCGTGGGGTCCATCCGGATCCGAGGCATCAACGCCATCAAGGACACTGATTCCGCCTCCGGACCGCTCATCGTCATCGACGGCATCGTCGGCCAGAGCGTCGGGCTGGATATGCTCAACCCTCAGGACATCGAGTCCATCGACATTCTCAAGGACGCGTCGGCGACTGCGGTCTATGGAGCGCGGGGCGGCAACGGAGTAATCCTCGTCACCACCAAGAAGGGCAAGAGCGGCAAGCTCTCGCTCAACTACAGCGGCACCGCCACCTTTGAGAAAATATACGACAGAGTCCCTATGATGAACGCGGAGCAGTACATCGAGTGGAGACGCTGGGGCTACTACTACGCCGGCCTCGGGCCGAGCGCCAACGAGCCTACGGTGGAGAATGACCGCAAGCTCTTCACCTCTTACGGCACCGACGAGACGGCCTGGAGCAACATCCTCCGGGGATGGGGGCTCAGCTACGACCAGTGGAACGCCGGGCAGACCGCTTCCAAGTGGGACGGTTCGAAGGTGCAGTCCACTGACTGGACGCAGTACACGGACCGCGTCGGCATCACCCAGGAGCACACTCTCAGCGCCAGCGGCGGCACAGACCGTATGAACGCCTATGTCTCGTTCGGCTACCTCAACCAGAAAGGCACGAATGTGGGACAGGAATACACCCGTTACACCATCAGAGCCAACGTCGACGTAAACCCTGTCAACTGGTTCAGGATGGGCGGAGCGATGAATGCCCGCTTCTCCGATCAGGAATACGGCATCGACGCGTCCGGCGGCATTTCCAACAGCATCCCGAGCTCCATCCACGCCAAGGCCCGCAACATCTTCTCCTATGCCCTCCCTTACGACTCGGACGGCAAGAGGATTGACTATCCGGGCGGCGACACCACCATCGCAACCGTGGTGGACGAGGTCGGAAAGTCGGCCATCACCAACCTCTACTACCAGCTCTCCGCATCACTGTACGCCGAGCTTGATTTCGGCAAGATGTGGACTCCGCTCTCCGGACTCAAGTTCAAGAGCAGCTTCGGCCCTCAAATCAACTTCAGCCAGAAATACCGCTACCTCTCCAACGAGTCGGTCAACCGTATTTCACAGGGCCTTGACTACGTGAGCTCATCGGCCGGCAAGGACTTCTCCTGGATGCTTGACAATATGCTCACTTACGACAAGACGCTCGGCAACCACTATGTCAACCTCACCCTCCTCCAGGAGGCCTGGTCCAAGATGAGCACCACCCTCTACAGTATGAGCGGCACCGGCGTGGCTCTCGGAATGACCCAGAAGTGGTGGGGGCTCAACCCCAACTCGGTGGGCACTCTCAACAGCCCTAGCTACAACTCCCTGTCGGAGGCACAGATGGCTTCTTATATGGCCAGGATGATCTACAGCTTCAAGGACAGATATATCGTCACCCTGTCCTACAGATACGACGGCGCATCCCAGCTGGGTGACGGTCACAAGTGGGCAGGATTCCCTTCAGTGGCGCTCGGATGGCGCATCGATCAGGAAAGCTTTATGCAGGGCGTCTCCTGGCTCGACCAGCTGAAACTTCGCGCAGGCTGGGGAAAGACCGGCAACTACTCGGTGGGCGTATATTCGACCAAGGATACCCTCTCAAGCGGCGTGGCGGTTCACGGAAGCGCAGGCACGACATATTATTACACTCCTACGACCATAGCCAACAACGCCATCGGCTGGGAGACCACCGACCAATATAATGTCGGAGTCGACTTCTCGGTCATCAAAGGCAGGCTCTCCGGAGTGTTTGACGTCTATAGGAACTACACCAACGGACTGATTTTCGACGTGACCCTCCCTACCGTGACGGGATACAGCAAGACCAAGGACAATGTCGGCAAGACGATGAACCGGGGCTTCGACTTCACCCTCAACTCCGTCAACGTCTCCACCAGAGACTTCAGCTGGAGGAGCAACCTCAACCTCTCCTATACCAAGAACAAGATTCTCGAGCTCCAGAACGGCCAGGAGGATATGGTTTCAGACGAGCTCTTCATCGGTTATCCTTCTTCGGTGCTGTACGGATACGAGAGCGCCGGACTCTGGAGCGATTCGCCGGAAGACCTCGCCGAGATGGCCAAGTTCAACGCAAACGGCCACAAGTTCGAGCCTGGTATGGTTCGTCCGGTGGACCAGAACGGGGACTATAAGATTGACGCCAACTACGACAGGAAAGTCATCGGCAACACCCGTCCGCTGTGGAATCTGGGATTCACCAACACGTTCTCCTACAAGAACTTCGACATCTCCATCTTCCTCTACGGAGCATTCAAGTTCGTCGCCCAGACCGGGCAGTATCAGGGCGGACGCGAGCCTGTCATCTATATGAACTACTACAACGAGAACAACAAGACCGGAGCCGAATATCAGCGTCCGTACTTCAATACGGCAGGCGGCGACTCGTTCTCCGGAATTCTTCTCCAGAAAGACGCTTCATTCCTCAAGGTAAGGCAGATTTCCATAGGATACAACATCCCTCGATCTCTTGTCAAGAGTCTCGGGCTCGGCTCCATCAAGGTGACGGCCCAGCTCAAGAACCCGTTCTCAATCTATCAGGGGACAAGCTGGATGGACAGCGACCTCCAGAGCGGCACCTATACCAGAGGATGCGTATTTGGCGTCAATGTCGGATTCTAATTTAGACAGCATCATATGAAAAATATCATCAAAACCGCGATAGGCGCAACTTTGGCCGGCACTGTTCTGCTCACCTGCGCCTGCACCAATGACTTCCTCAGCGAGGTCAAGAGAGACAGCGTCTCCACCAGCTGGCTCGACGAGCCGGAGGGGCTCGCGTCAATGGCTAACAGCCTGTATCTCGAATTCAACTATTTCTTCAGCAACGAGTCCAGCTACGCCTACACCAACTACGGCACGGACGAGTTTATGGTCGCCGGAGATGCCTCCAACGGAATGTGGAACGACTACGATGCCCGTCTGGGATCCATCGTGACCCCTACCGTGAACTCCAACACCCAGGCCATCACCACCTATTGGAACACCCTGTACCAGTGGAACGCAAGGGCGAACCGGATCATAGCCGGGGCGGACATTCTGGAAGGCTCCTCTCTCAGGGACGAGACCCTCGGCACCGCATATTTCATCCGCGGATTCAACTTCCTCTTCCTCACTATGCAGTTCGGAGACATTCCTCTCATCCTGAATCCGATTTCCACTCCGGAAAGAGAATTCTCCCGCGCCTCTCAGGACGAGGTCTACAAGACCGTCATCTCCGACCTGGAGAACGCCTACCGGCTTCTGAGTTCCGACGCCACAAGGGCCACCAAGAACTTCATAACAAAATATGCGGCGGCGCATTACCTTGCAAAGGCTCACCTCTGGAGGGCTTCAGAAATCAATGACTCCTGGAATTCGGCCTACAAGTCCTCAGACCTCGAAGCGGTGATAAAATATGCCGACGAAGTCATAGCGGCGCATCCGCTCGCACAGGACTACAACGACCTCTTCAACAATTTCACCGCTTACGACACCTCCATCACCGAAACCAACACGGAGATTGTCCTCGCGTCCGGAAGTTCCGATTCGGAGACCACCAACCGCAAGTCACACTGGGGGCTCGCGCTTTTCACCACCTGGTACCAGAACTTCCCGCTGATGAAGCGCGACCTGGCGTCCGGCCGTGAATATCAGCGTCTGAAGACCACCCCGTCCTATGCATACTTCCTCTATGACCTCAAGAACGACTCGCGTTTCTGGAAGTCATTCAAGACCACCTATGCGGTCAACAACGCCGCCGCGTCCAAGAAGATAAAGATAGACGGCACTGAGCACGTATCGACCGACTACTTCCCGAGCAACGACGGAGAGTACCTCAGCGCGATGTACATCATCAACCGCAAGGAGTACGGGCAGAAGTACTACAAGAGCGAGGTCAACGTCGCCAAGGCCACCGACGGCACATACTCCCGCACGGACTACAGGACAGGCAAGAGAATCCCGGCCATTATGGCGCTCAACATCTATGCCGACGGCGGCGACGAGATTCTCGGGACTTCTATGACTCCCGACTACAACACTCTGGCCGTTCCTCTCTGCAAGTACAGCGACGGTGCGGTCAACGCCAACAACCTCGGCGGCGGATACCGTGACGGCCTGCTGGCACGCTCCGCCGAAGACTATTTCTTCAAGGCCGAAGCTCTCATCAGACAGGGCAAGTACAACGAGGGGATGGCTGTCCTCAAGCCGCTGCGCGACAGAGCCCAGTACAAGGCCGGAGAGGAGCGCGACGCCTATGTGGACGGCGGCAACGCCTACCACTACAACACCTACAAGAGCAGCCTGAAGGGCTTCACCGCCAACTGTTCCTTCTATCCGATGAACTCGTACTACTATTCGCTGGGCGGATGGGACGACGAGGCGGTGAGGACGGCCACCAACGCGAGCGCATCCGAGCTCACCGCAGTGTCCCTGAGCAATCTTCCTGCCGAGGACAAGGCCATCATCGACAAGCTCGGCTACACCTCCGACTACGACAAGGCGATGTGCTACCTGCTCAACGAAAAGTCAAGGGAAATGTACGGCGAGTACCTCCGCTGGATGGACCTTGCCCGTACCAAGACCCTCGAAAAGAGATTGGTATTCAACGACCAGGCATACTCCACAGACCTGACCGACATCACCGGACACACGACCGATATGAGCGGCACGACCTACGCGAAGAGCAGCAACGGCGGCAACTTCAATCCGAAGAAGCACTACTACCGCCCGATTCCTCAGGACTTCCTCGACAATATCACCAAGGACGGCAAGCCTCTCACTCAGGAAGAGAAAGCCGCGATGCAGAATCCGGGGTATTAGTCTTCGATCCCTATATATTTATTTAAGGAGGGCAACTAATAAGTCCCGCAGGGACCGCGACGTAGGAGCGAAATACCCCTGATAGGGGTCGCAGACGGCAGTATGCGGGGGTTAAGAAGCCCAAGAGGGGCTGGCTAAAATACTTTTTAGCCAGTCTCCTTTTTTTTCATCCCGCAGCCGTGCCCGAATTTTGATTTATGGAAAAATTTTTCCATCTTGCGCCTGCAAAAACACAAACTGTTAACCACTAATAACACATTATGCAACCAAAATTTCTCAAACGCATCGCTGCGTCAGCGGCTCTGTTGGCATTATGCTGCCTCCAGGCTTCCGCCCAGACTCTCAGCGGTGTCGGCAAAGTGACTGACCTCAAGG
Organism: Bacteroidaceae bacterium; assembly: GCA_963661285.1. Classification (GTDB taxonomy): domain Bacteria; phylum Bacteroidota; class Bacteroidia; order Bacteroidales; family UBA932; genus Cryptobacteroides. The sequence continues at coordinate 77,019 of CAVLBF010000002.1, forward strand.
GCGAAGCCCTCATCGGAGTGTCAGTTGTCCAGAAAGGGACTACCAACGGAGTTATGACCGACGTCGACGGATCGTTCAGGATCACGGCCCCCGCAGGCAGCCAGCTTGAAATCTCCTGCATCGGCTATGTCGGCAAGACCGTCAATATGGCCGCGCAGCTCAACATCGTGCTGGAGGAAGACTCCCAGATGCTCGAAGAGACCGTGGTGGTCGGATACGGCACGATGAAGAAGACCGACGTCACCGGAGCAATGGTCTCCGTCAATTCGGAGACGCTTACGCAGACTCCGTCCAATAACGTCATCGAAGCCCTTCAGGGCAAGGCCGCAGGCGTATATATCACCAACGGTGACCGTCCGGGAGAAATAGGGAACATCACCATCCGAGGTGTCAACACCATCGGCAGCGACATCAACAGCAAGAACGCTCCGCTCATCGTGATCGACGGAGTCGTCGCCCATAGCGTAGGCCTCGAAATGCTCAACCCTCAGGACATCGAGTCCATCGAAATCCTCAAGGACGCTTCCGCCACCGCAGTCTATGGTGCGATGGGCGGCAACGGCGTCGTGCTCGTCTCTACCAACAGGGGCAAGAGCGGGCGCTTCTCGCTCAACTACACGGGGACCTTCACCGCAGAGAAAATATACGACAAAGTCCCTATGATGGACTCCGGCCAGACGATGGAATGGCGTCGCTGGGCATACTACTATGCCGGCCTCACCGATATTCCGGGAGACCAGCCCAACATCGATGTGGACAGGGCGCTTCTTCCGGTCAAAGGCTTCTCGGAGACGGCCTGGGCCAACATCCTTCAGGGATGGGGGCTCACCCTCCAGGAATACAACGACGGCAAGCGCTCCACCGTCTGGGACCCGTCCAAGGTGACCACAACCGACTGGACCAAATATACGGACCGAATCGGCATCACCCAGGAGCACTCCATCAGCGCGAGCGGCGGCACGGACAGGATGAAGTCCTATGTGTCCCTCGGATACCTTGACAACAAGGGAACCACCAGAGGGCAGGAATATAAGAGATATACTTTCAGGACCAGCGTGGACATAACCCCTATCAAGTGGTTCAGTCTCGGAGGAGCGATCAACCTCACGCATTCCGATCAGGAATACGGCGTGGACAGCTCCGGAGGAGCATCAAATTCCCTCCCAAAGTCACTTCACGCGAGAGCGCTCACCCTCTTCCCTTATGGCGTCCCTTACGATTCGGACGGCAACCGCGTGCTCTATCCTGACGGAAACGACCAGAATCCTACGGTAGTGGACGAAGAAGGCAAGGTCGCCATCTCAAATCTCAGTTACGACGCCGCGGCCAGCTTCTACGCCAGTCTCGACTTCGGCAAGATTTGGGAGCCTCTCAAAGGACTGACGTTCAAGAGCCAGTTCGGGCCTCAAATCAAATTCCGCCAGAGCTACAAATATATGTCTGAAGACAGCGCGAACCGTCTTCAGAAAGGACTCGACCTCGTCACGTCAAGCGCCAGGAAGAGATTCGCCTGGACTCTTGACAATATGCTCTACTACAACAGGAGCTTCGGCAAGCACTCCGTCAATATGACTTTCCTTCAGGAGGCTATGTACAATATGAACACCCAGCTCTACTCGATGCAGGGCTACGGGGTGGCTCTCGGGAAAGTAGGGATGGCGATGACCCAGAAGTGGTGGGGTCTTGACGGAAGCAGCTACACCCGCGACGGAGAGCCGTCGTTCAACTCTCTCGAAGAGAGCCAGCTCGCATCCTATATGGTACGCGGAAGCTACAGTTACGACAACCGTTATCTTCTCACTCTCTCCTACCGCTATGACGGAGCCTCCCAGCTCGGCAGCGGACACAAATGGCAGGGATTCCCTTCAGTCGCACTCGGATGGAGGCTCGATCAGGAGAAGTTCCTCAAGGATGTCAACTGGATCAGCGAGCTCAAGCTCCGCACAGGCTGGGGCAAGACCGGCAACTATTCAGTTGACCTTTACTCCACAAAGGACAATCTCTCTTCATCAGTCCTCGCCTTCGGCACGGAAGGGACCACCGTTTACTACACTCCGGAATCCTTCGCCAACCAGTCCATCACCTGGGAGACCACCGACCAATATAATGTCGGCATCGACTTCTCCGTGCTCAAGGGCCGCATCTCCGGCGTTCTCGACCTTTATCAGAACTACACCGACGGTCTGATTTTCCCTGTGACCCTGCCTTCGGCTTCCGGCAAGACAAGCACCAACGCCAATGTAGGCAAGACCGAGAACCACGGCTTCGACTTCACCCTCAACACCACCAACATCTCCAAGCGTGACTTCTCCTGGAAGTCCAGCCTCAATCTTGACTTCAACACGAGCAAGATAATCGAACTTCAGAACGGCAAGGAGGATATGGTGGACGACGAGCTCTTCATCGGCCAGCCAATCGGAGTGTCCTATGGATACGAAAGCCTCGGAATCTGGAGCGATTCGCCGGAAGACCTCGCCGAAATAGCCAAGTTCAACGAGAACGGTATGAACTTCGCGCCGGGCAAGACCAGGATCAAGGACCAGAACGGGGACTATAAGATCGACGCCAACAACGACCGCGTCGTCCTCGGCAACACCCGTCCTAAGTGGAATGTAGGATTCAACAACACCATACGCTGGAAGAACCTCCAGCTCGACATCTTTATGTTCGGAAGTATGGGCTACTTCCTGCAGACCGGCAACGGACAGACCACCTCCGGGCCTTCCCGCGTAATCAATTATTATACCGAGAACAACAAGAACTCCACCTATCAGCGCCCGTTCTGGGCCGTAGAATCCTCCGACGACACCTACGCCGGCTACCTTATCCAGCAGAAGCACAACGGCTTCCTTAAAGTAAGGCAGATTTCCCTCGGATACTTCGTGCCGGAGAAGATCGTCAAGGCCGCAGGTCTGAGCAGCCTCAAAATCAGCGCCCAGCTCAAGAACCCGTTCTCCATATTCGACACGGCGTTCTGGATGGACAGCGACCTCAACAGCGTATTCAGCACCAAGGGTCTCGTGTTCGGTATCAATGTCGGATTCTAATTTATCGCCAAACAATGAAACACACATATAAAGCAATCACCTGCGCCCTCCTTGCCGGAACTCTCGCCTTCACTACTTCCTGCGGCGACTCTTTCCTGGACGAGGTCAAGAGGGACACGATTTCGTCAGACTACCTTGAAACCCCTGAGGGTCTCGCGTCAATGGCCGAGAGTCTTTATCTCCAGCTACGCACCCTCTTCTACGCGGAGGGTTACTGGCCGTTCACGAATGCCGGGACGGATGAGTTCATGATCGGAGGGGACGGGGCCAGCGAGGCGTACAACACCTACGATTCAAGACTCTCCTCCAAGCCGGAAGGCTCGGCCAACACGGTGAAGATGAGCTGGCTCTGGGACGGGATGTACCCGTGGATCGGCCGCGCCAACAATATTCTCAACAATGCGGACCGCGTGATGGGGAACTCCTCCCTCTACAATGAGACCGTGGGCACCGCCTATTTCATCCGTGCGTTCGACTACCTCACCCTCGTGATACAGTACGGAGAACTCCCTCTCGTCACCACGGTGACCACGGAACCGGAGCGCGAGTACGGGCGGGACAGCAAGGAAAGCATCTACGAGCTCATCATAAGCGACCTCGAGAAAGCCTATGAACTCCTGCCGGCCACTGCGTCCAAGACCGACAAGCTGACCAGATACGCCGCGGCGCACTATCTTGCGAAAGCCCATCTCTGGAGAGCTTCGGAGACCAACTCCGACTGGAACTCCAAATATGTCGACAACGACCTCAAGGAGTGCATCAAATATGCTGACATCGTGCTCGGCGCACGCCCGCTTACCGCCAGGTATGAGGATCTCTTCGCCAACTTCACCGGATATGACAGCTCCGTCACGGAAACCAACTCCGAGGTCGTGCTTGCGGTATCCCTCACCGAAGACTCGTCAATAAGAGGTACTTACGGAGGGAATATGACCCTCTGCTGGTTCGTCGCCCCTTATCAGAACACCTTTATGTATATGGAGAGGGACGTGGCCGGCGGCCGCTCATACCAGAGAATGAAGACTACCCCCCGATACGCATACTATCTGTACGACCTGCAGAACGACTCCCGCTTCTGGAAGTCATTCAAGACCACCTACGCCGTCAACAAGGCGACCGCGATGACCGACCCTGCCAAGTACACCGTGACTCTCGGGGACGGGAGCAAGACGGTGGTGGGAGAATACCTCGATGACAATTTCAGCAAGTACCTCGGGGGCATATATGTGCTCAACCGTCCGGAATATGGCCAGAAGTACGGCAAGGGAGACATTTCGGTCGATGAAAACGCCCCTGTGAAGCCGTCCTTCACCATTATGGACTACGCCACCGGCAAATATATCCCTATCGTCAAGTCCCTGCTCGTCTATGACGACGGCGGGAACGCCGTCGGCACCAGCTTCACCCCGAACAAGAACGGCGTGTTCGCTCCTCTCAGCAAGTATCTTGACGGAGCGGTGGACGCATACAACCGCGAGCGCGGCTACCGCAACGCGGTGCTCGCCCGTTCTGCGGAAGACGTGTTCTTCAAGGCGGAGGCGCTCATCCGTCAGGGCAAGACCAACGAGGGTCTCGCGGCCCTCAAGCCTCTCCGCGACCGGGCCCAGTTCCGTGCCGGAGAGCAGAGGGATGAATATCACGACGGAGGCGAAGCTTTCGCTGAAAGCGCGTACCGGACAGTCATCACGAAGTACACCGACAAGAGCGTGTTCTATCCGCGCAATTCTTACTTCTACTCCGTGGGCGGCTGGGACAAGGATGAGGCTTATCGTCAGGGGGTCAACGCCAATGCGTCCGTGCTTCAGGAAGTGACATCTTCTTCCTACCCTAAGGAAGACCTCTACATTATGAGTGAGCTCGCCAAGGTCAACTCAAAGTACGCCGCCGATGAATACACCCGCGCGCTGTGCTTCCTTCTCAACGAGAAGTCCCGCGAGATGTACGGAGAGTTCCACCGTTGGGCCGACCTCGCCCGCACGAAGACCCTCGAAGACCGCCTCTGCTTCAACGATCAGGCCTGGAGCACGACTCCGGTGGACTTGCTCGGACACACGTCCAACTACAACGGCACGCAGTATGTCTCCTCCTACGGAGGCAACTTCGACAAGAGCAAGCACTACCTGAGGCCTGTTCCTCAGAACTTCCTCGACCTTATCACCAGCAACGGCAAAGCTCTCACGGCTGAAGAGAAAGCCGCGATGCAGAATCCGGGATATTGATATTTTTGATTTCATCTTGGAAAACATCTGATGTTGAGGATGGCCGCGAGGGTCATCCTCAATTTTTTTTGCGTGCCTTGGAGTTTAGTTGTAAATTAGCGGCCTGTTTCGCGACACACAAACAACACCACAGATAATGTTAAAAAATCGTTTATTGACCGCAATTATGCTGACCCTGCCGCTTCTGGGCTCAGCTAAAGCCAACTCCGACTTCCTCAGCGAGAAGCAGTTCTCAAAAAACTGGAAAGTCGAGTCCGAATCCCCCGACTATAAGCTCAGCTTCAAGGACGGGGCCTGCGAGATAACGGCCCCGAAGGGCCTGACCCTCTGGTTCAAGGAGAAGATGAAGGGAGATGTCGTCATCGAATACGATGCCGTAGTCTATGAGGAGAAGGAGGGAGACCGCCTGAGCGACCTCAACTGCTTCTGGATGGCCAGCGACCCGAAGGCGGGCGATGTCTTCAAGCGCAGCGGGGAGAGAGGCGGCGTATTTGCCAACTGCGCCCAGATGAAGCTCTATTATGTAGGCTTCGGCGGCAACGGCAACACCACGACACGCTTCCGCCGCTACACCGGCGAACCTGATCCGGAGATTATAAAGGAATATACCGACGCGGAGCATCTTCTGCAGCCTAACCGCTGGTATCACATCAAGCTCGTGAGCGTCGAGGGCAGAGTGCAGTACTGGATGGACGGCAAGCTCCTTTTCGACTACAACGATGCCGACCCTTACACCGAAGGCTGGTTCGGATTCCGCACCACCCTGTCGCGCACGGCAATCAAGAACTTCACCTACACCAAGATAGTCGAGCAGCCGTTCAGCGAGGCTCCGCTCCATTGGATCGGGAACACCCCGAAACTTGACCGCGCCGTCAGCTTCGGAGTTCCGTTCAAGAAAGGAGAAGTGAGCGCGAAGACCGCCCTGCAGCTCCAGAGCGAGGACGGCAGCGCCATCACGAGCGACCAGTGGACGCTCGCAAGCTGGCCGGACGGGTCAATCAAGTGGCTCGGAGTCGCAGCCGTGATCCCGGGCAATACGGACAACGCCAAACTCGTCAAGGTCAAGAAGGCCGATGCCGCCGGAGAGAAGATGATCTCCGAAGATGCGGACAGCTATATCGTCAACACGGGCAAGGTGAAGGCCATTGTCCCGAAGAGCGGGAGCAAGATTCTGGACGCTCTCTGGGTAGGCGACGCCAAAGTGGGAGGAGCCGCCGACCTCATCGCCACGGAGGGAGGCCGCAGCTATGTGAGCAAAATCACCAAGGCCACCCTTGAGCAGAACGGCGCGGTGCGCGGCACCGTCAAGCTCGAAGGCGTGCACTACGGCGAGCAGAACGGCCGCGAATGGCTGCCTTTCGTCGTCAGGATGTATTTCTTCAAGGATTCAGACCAGATCCGCCTCGTGCACAGCTTCATCTTCGACGGAGACCAGGACAAGGACTTCATCAGTTCGCTCGGACTCCGGTTCAGGGTGCCGATGCGCGAGCAGGCATACAACCGCCACATAGCGTTCGCCACCGACGAGGGCAAGGTGTGGACGGAGTCCGTGCAGCCGCTCCACGGCAGGCGCGTGCTCACCGACCCGGTACAGAAAAAGCCGGCAAACCCGCAGACCCAGCCGCAGGGCGCGCCTGCCGCTGCTCAGGCTCCGGCTCCGCAGGGAGCTCCGGCCGCAGCCCCTCAGGGAATGCCGCGCAAGCAGAAAGACTATCAGGAAGACCAGGAGAAGGGAATCCGCGTGCCCGAGCCGGAATACTTCGACCAGAAGGGCCAGTTCCTCATCAGCAAATGGGCCAAGTGGGACACCTTCCGCCTGAGCCAGCTGACCGACAACTCCTGGTCTATCCGCAAGAAGACGGAGGACGACCGTCCTTGGATCGGCACGCTCACCGGAGAAAGGGCCGCAGGATATGCCTTTGCCGGAGACGTCAGCGGAGGACTCGGAGTTTCGCTCAAGTACTTCTGGCAGCTCTACCCTTCCACCATCGAGATTACGGGAGCCCGCAGCGACGAGGCCACCGTCAACGTCTGGCTCTGGAGTCCTGAGTCAGAGCCGATGAACCTCCGCCACTACGACAGCGTGGCCCACGATCTCGAGGCCAGCTACGAAGACGTGCAGGAGGGTATGAGCACCCCTTACGGCATCGCCAAGACCAACACTCTCATCCTTGTCCCTCAGGCCGCCTTCCCGGGTCGCGAGGGAATACTCGCCACGGCTGAACTTCTCGAGGAGGACAGCCAGATGCTCCCTACCCCTAAGTATCTGCACGACAGCCGCGCGTTCGGCATCTGGTCTCTTCCGGACAGGAGCAACGCCCGGAGGACTGCCGTGGAGGACAGGCTTGACGAGATCATCAGCGTCTACCAGAAGAACGTCGAAGAGTTCAAGTGGTACGGCTTCTGGAACTTCGGCGACTTTATGCACTCTATGGACAATGTCCGCGGAGTATGGAACTACGACATCGGAGGCTTCGCCTGGGACAACACGGAACTTGCCTCGAATATGTGGCTCTGGTATATGTTCCTGCGCAGCGGACGCGAGGACATCTGGGATATGGCCGTAGCGATGAGCCGCCACACCACCGAGGTGGACGTCTATCACATCGGACCGTACGCCGGACTCGGCAGCCGCCACAACGTCTCCCACTGGGGATGCGGCGCCAAGGAAGCCCGCATCGGTCAGGCGGCGTGGAACCGCTTCCTCTACTACCTCACCACCGACGAGCGCTCCGGAGACCTTATGGACGAGTCCAAGGATTCCGAGCAGCTGCTCTACGAGATTGACCCTATGAGGCTTGCCGCGCCTCGCAGCGAGACCCCTTGCACGGCGCCGGCCCGACTCCGCATCGGACCGGACTGGCTCGGATATGCCGGCAACTGGATGACCCGCTGGGAAAGGACCGGAGAGAAGCACTACTACGATATGATTCTCGCCGGAATGAAGAGCATCGCCGCCCTGCCTAACGGACTTCTGACCGGCAAGGTCAAGGTGCTCGGCTTCGACCCTGCCACGGGCGTGCTCAGCTGGGAGGGCGACCCGAATTCAATCGGGACCAACCACCTGATGACGATTATGGGAGGATTCGAGATTATGACCGAGATGCAGGATATGATTACCGTGCCGGAGTTCAACGCCGCCTGGCTCGACCACGCGAGACGCTACCACACGATGGCCGGATTCCGAGTTTCAAGGCTCAACGCATATGCGGCGTGGAAAGACCACGATGCGGATTTCGCCCGCAAGACCTGGGAAAGTCTGCTGCGCGACCTCGACAGGAAGCCGTACACCCCTAACACCAACGGGGCCGCCACCTGGAGTCTCGACGCCATCTACTGCCTCGAAGTGCTGCCGCTCTAAAAACACGGTTTAAATAGCCGGCAGGCAATATTTTTAGCGCAAAGGTGCTGATTTTTTAAAAATTTTAGTATCTTTGCGCAATTTATTATAATAACACTACAACACACTATCATATTAACCAAATACAAACCGTTAATGAGATCATTTATTGAACACGGGGCGAAAGTCATCGCAACTTTCGCCGTAAGCATCTCGATGATGGGCGCCGCTTACGCGCAGAGCGTCATCACGAGCAAAGGCAAGGTAGTCGACTCCAGCGGCGAACCGGTCATCGGCGCCTATGTGCTCCAGCAGGGAGTCAGGACCAACGGAGTCACGACCGACCTTGACGGACAGTTCGTCCTTAAAGTTCCCGCAAACGCCACGCTTGAGGTGTCCGGCATCGGATACGTCACCAAGTACGTCTCTCCGGGAGAAAACATCACCGTCACCCTCGAAGAGGACAGGCAGCTCCTTGAAGAGGCGGTGGCAATCGGTTACGGTTCGGTCAAGAAGAGCAGCCTCACCTCCGCCGTGGCCTCGATGGACGACAAGTCGATCGCAGACCGCACGATGGCCCGCGCGGAGCAGGCGCTCCAGGGACAGCTGGCCGGCGTGAGCGTCCAAATCACCAATGCCGAGCCTGGCGCAGACCCGCAGATCAGAGTCCGCGGCGCGGCTTCCATCAGTGCGGGCAACGACCCTCTCTTCGTGATTGACGGCATTCCGCAGAGCTCGATGACAGGCCTCAACCCTAACGACATCGCCAGCATCGAAGTCCTCAAGGACGCTGCTTCGGCTGCCATCTACGGCTCCCGAGGCTCCAACGGCGTGGTCATCGTCACCACCAAGAGCGGACAGAAGGGCAGGCCGAAGGTAAGCTTCAGCTTCAACAGCGGCGTCGCCACCCTCGAGAAGAAGATGGATACGATGAGCGCCGTCGAGTGGATGGAGTTCGCGGTCCGCTGTATGGACGCGCAGTACCTCAAGATGTATCCTGCCGGCAAGATATCCGACGACAACGCGACCCGTATCGCCAATCTCGGCCTCAGCGGCCCTGTAAGGACTGGCGGAAGCGCAATCAATTTCGATGACCGCTGGTTCAAGTACCTCAGCAAGGAGATGCAGGCTTCGCACACCTATTACGATGACGGCAGCGAACTGAGCCTGCTCGACTGGCAGGACTATACCTACAGTCCGGCATTCCAGCAGAACTACAACGTGAGCGTGTCCGGCGCAAGCGATGCCAACAAGTATATGTTCTCGCTCGGATACCTCGACCAGGACGGTCTCTCCCCTGCCTCCAACTACAAGAGAATCAATCTCCGCACCAATATCGAGAGCAAGATCAACGACTGGATCAAGGCGGGGATCAACCTCGCCCCGGCATTTATCATCAACACCGGCGCAGGCCAGGGCAACGGTAAGGACACCCGCGCCCACCACGTGCTCTCTTCCCCTCCTGTTTCCGATACCGGAGTAGGCTACGACACCCAGTACTACCCTAACACGACCTACCTCTGGGGAGGCACCGGAATGCGCCCTAAGAAATACTACGAGGAGACCGCATCCCACAACCACACGATGCGTCTGCAGGCAAGTTCCTTCCTGCGCGTCAACCCGTTCGACGGGCTTCAGGTCGAGGCTTCAGCTTCCGCGACTTACGTCAACAGCAATACCAACTCCTTCGCGGCCAACACGATGACCAACCAGAACTGGAATCAGGCCGAAGGCGCGAAGTCCACTGCCACCCACAACACCGACTACAGCATCAACACCCTGCTCCAGGTGGTCGCCAATTACGACAAGACCTTCGGCAAGCACTCCGTATCCGCGATGCTCGGTGCATCTTCCGAGCTGGGCAATATCGGCTACGGCACCAGCCAGCAGTATACCAATATGCCTAACGACGTGATCACCGGCACCTTTGTCGGAAGCAACTCCACCACCACTCCTACCGTCAAGGCGTCCAACGTGACCGAGAAGACCAACACCAAGCTTCTCTCCGCGTTCGGCCGTCTGTCATACAACTACGCCGACCGCTATATGCTGTCCGCCTCTCTGCGCCGCGACGGTTACTCCCGCTTCGGGGCCAGCAACAAGTGGGGATGGTTCCCTTCAGTATCCGCCGGTTGGAACATAGCCAACGAGGATTTCTTCAAGAACACCGGACTCATCTGGTGGAACACCCTCAAGCTGCGCGCAAGCTACGGACAGACCGGCAACTACGGCATACCTGAAAGCGCCGCATACTCGACTCTCACCGCAGGCACCTACGCCGACGGCCTCGCTTATTATGCCGGTTCATTCGGCAACAGCGCCCTCGGCTGGGAGAAGACGCACTCGACTGACGTGGCGGTCGATCTCGGCTTCTTCAAGAACCGTATCCAGCTGTCTCTGGACTGGTACACCAAGACCACCACAGACCTGCTCTACAGCGTCCCTGTGCCTTCCGTATTCGGTACGACCAATGTCTACGACAACCTCGGCTCCGTGCTGAACCACGGTATCGAGCTTGAGCTCAACACTCAGAACATCAGCAGGGAAGACTTCCAGTGGAGCACTTCCTTCAATATGTCGTACAGCCGCAACAAGGTTCTCCAGCTCGGCGACAACACCACCGTCGGAGACTTCGTCTATACACGGCAGTCCACCAACATCAACCAGATACTCCGCATCGGCTACCCGATGTACGAGTTCTACAACCACAAGAACATAGGCGTATGGATGAGCCAGAAGGAGATAGACGACTATAAGGCCGCCACCGGGCTCACTCCGAGATATTACGGCAAGGAGACCGTGCCGGGAGACCCGAAGTATGAAGACGTCAACGGAGACGGCAACATCACCGACGCCGACTGGCAGGTGCTCGGAGACCCTGCTCCGAGGTTCGTGTTCGGTATGACCAACAGATTCACCTACAAGAACTTCGACGCTTCCATCCTCTTCACGGCACAGACTGGAGGCTACATTATGAGCGGCTTCGGACGCGCCGTTGACCGCGCCCATATGGGAACCCAGCAGAATACGATGAGACATTGGCTCAACGCCTGGTGGAGCGAGGACGAGCCGGGTGACGGGACTCTCCCTTACCCTCTCACCACCAACTCCTACAACATCGACTCGCGCTTCGTATACAAGTCCGACTACTTCCGCATCAAGAACCTCACCATAGGTTACAAGATACCTTTCAAGAAGTTCATCGAATCCCTCAGAGTCTATGCCTCCATCGAGAATCTGCTCATCCTCGACAGCTACTATCTCGGGTACTCTCCGGAAGCTGCCAACCAGAGCGGATTTACCGGTGTGGACTACGGCGCATACCCTTCTGCCCGAACCTTCAGTCTCGGTCTTAATGTCAACTTCTAATCGAATCAAGCTATGTTGAAATATATCAAATATCTCGTCGTTGCCGCAGGAGCCCTGCTTCTCGCATCTTCCTGCGCCGGTGATTACCTTAGCACTCCGCCTGTCGGAAGCATCTCTCCGGACGGGTTCTACACCACGCCGGCCCACCTCGAATCGGGAGTCCTCGGCGTATATGCCAAGCTCCAGAACGTAGAGGCAAACCAGTATCTGACGTTCTCTGAAGACCGTTCCGACAATGTCTGGGTGGATTCCGACCCGAACGGTATCCGTACCTGCTCGGAAGTGTCGTTCTACCGTATCTCGGGCTCCACGAGCGAGCTTGCAAGCCTCTGGTCCGGATGGTACAGCCTCATTTACAATGCCAATATGGTGCTCGCGAGCATTGATGACGTAAGTTTCACCGATGAGGCGATTAAGAACCAGTTCAAGGGAGAAGTCCTCTTCCTCAGGGGGCTCGCCCACTTCGAACTGGTGCGCTCATTCGGAAGGGTTCCGATAATCGACCATATCCTCTCCTCCTCCGAGGCAAAGAGCATCCCGCAGTCCGAAGGCAAGGATGTCATCAGCAAGTCCGTCATCCCTGACCTCACCGAGGCCGAAAGTCTGCTTCCTTACAGGTCCGCAATGAAGAGCAGCAACGGCGGAAGCGTAGCCGCCGACGGACGTGCCGACAAGCTCGCAGTACAGGCCCTCCTTGCACGTGTGTATATGACCCTCAAGGGCTATCCGTACAACGATGCTTCGGCCAAGTCCAACGCCGCATCTTACCTAAAGAAAGTGCTAGATGGGGGTTCTTCCTACTTCGCACCGACAATCAAGGAGTGGAAGAGGCAGTTCCTCACCGACAACGCCGCCGCCAACAAATATCAGATTTTCGCGATTCAGCACCGTCTCGGCACGGGTCTTCAGATGACATTCTCCTCCGGGGTGGCCATCAAGAATTTCGACATCGTCCTCGACAACTACCATTCAGGTTCAGATATGTCCCCGGTATATCCTGAGGCGACTCTGCGCTACGAATATATTTCAAACGACGACCCTCGCGGCTTCGGATTCAACTTCATAGACGGGTACGACGAGTACAACGGTACGCCGGCCTATGTCAACAGGACCACCGAATTCAACTACAACGGGGAGAAGATTTCCTCGCTCGAGATGTCCATCAACGTCAAGTGGTGCCCGACCATTCCTAAGCGCGAAGAAGCCGGCATCCAGTTCGACGACAGCCAGCTCGGCACGGGCACCGGTTCCACCAACAAGTGGCCTATCAATTTCCCTGTCATCCGCTACGAGGATATGATGCTGCTCTACGCTGAACTTCTCGTCGAGGACGGGAACATCTCCGAGGCTATGGGCTATGTCAACAAAATCCGCAACCGCGCCGGCATCACTCCTGTGCCTACGGGAGCTTCCGCCGCAGACGCTATGAAGTATATCAAGCGCGAGCGCAAACTCGAACTCTATCTTGAGGGCGTGCGCTGGTTCGATATGGTCCGCTACGGCGAGTGGAAAGAGCTCACGATAGCCAAGTACGACAACTACAAGACCAATGGAGACTACCGCACAAACGTGTCACCGGACAATGTGAAGGACGGACGCTATCTGCTTCCGATACCTATCGCGGAGCTTTCAGCCGCTCCGGGCCTCTATCAGCAGAACGACGGCTGGAAAGACTGATTTTTCCGGCACGGATGGAAGAAAGGACGGTTTTGTGGCCGTCCTTTTTTTGTGTAAATTTGTGAGCGTAACCAACAAGATATCCGAATATGAATTTCAAATCACTGGTCCTGTCTCTCGCCGTCATCCTGCTGGCGATGCCCCTGACGGGACGCGAGAAGTACAACTTCAATTCCGGCTGGCTTCTCAAGGTCGGAGATGTCCCTTCCGCGCAGACCTCCTCGTTCAAGGACGGAAGCTGGCAGAAGGTCACCCTTCCCCACGCCTTCAACGAGGACGAGGCGTTCAGGGTAAACATCAGAGACCTCACCGACACGGTGGTATGGTACCGCAAGCACTTCACCCTGCCTAAGACGGCCAAGGGGAAGAAGGTCTTCATCGAGTTCGAGGGCGCACGCCAAGGGGTTGACTTCTATGTGAACGGCCAGCTTGCAGGCAAGCACGAGAACGGCGTGATGGCGTTCGGTTTCGACATCACCCCGTACCTCAAGTCCGGAAGCAACGTGATAGCCGTGCGCGTGGACAACAACTGGGACTTCGCCGAGAGAAGCACCGGCGTGAAGTATCAGTGGAGCAACCGCAACTTCAACGCCAACTACGGCGGCCTGCCTAAGAATGTCTGGCTGCATATCACCGACCGTCTCTACCAGACGCTCCCGCTCTACTCCGATCTCCGGACGACTGGCGTCTATATCTACGCCTCCGACATACGCGTCAAGGCTCGCAGCGCCGTCATCAACGCCGAGTCCGAAGTACGCAACGAGACCGGCAGGACACAGGACGCCGCCTACAGGGTCAGCGTCACCGACCCGGAGGGCAATACGGTATGCAGCTTCGGCTCCGAGCCCGTCAGCATAGCCCCGGGACAGACCGTCACCCTCAAGGCCTCGGCCCCGGCTGAGGGGCTCCACTTCTGGAGCTGGGGATACGGCTATCTCTATGATGTCCGCACCGCCCTCGAAGTGGACGGCAAGGTGGTGGACGAAGTGTGCACCCGCACAGGTTTCCGCAAGACAAGGTTCGCGGAAGGCAAGGTATGGCTCAACGACCGCGTCCTCCAGCTGAAGGGCTACGCGCAGCGCACCTCCAACGAATGGCCGGCCCTCGGAATGTCGGTCCCGGCCTGGCTGAGCGACTACTCCAACGCCCTGATGGTCGAGGACAACGCCAACCTCGTCCGCTGGATGCACGTCACCCCTTGGAAGCAGGACGTCGAATCCTGCGACCGCGTGGGACTCATACAGGCGATGCCGGCAGGCGATGCCGAGCGGGACGTGGAAGGCCGGCAGTGGAACCAGCGCAAGGAACTTATGCGCGACGCCATCATCTACAACCGCAACAACCCGTCCATCCTCTTCTACGAATGCGGCAACGAGTCCATCTCCCGCGAGCATATGCTGGAGATGAGGGACATACGCGACAAATACGACTTCTACGGCGGCAGAGCGATAGGCAGCCGCGAGATGCTCGACATCCGCGAGTCGGAATACGGCGGCGAGATGCTCTACATCAACAAGAGCGCGCACTCCCCTTTCTGGGCCACGGAATACTGCCGCGACGAGGGGCTGCGCAAATATTGGGACGAGTACTCCTATCCTTTCCACAAGGAGGGCGACGGCAACACGGGCTTCCACTCGGCGATGAGCAACACCACCGTAAAGGGGGACGCGTCTCCGTACAACCACAATCAGGACCGGTTCACGGTGGAGCTCGTGCGCCGCTGGTATGACTATTACAGGGAGAGGGCCGGCTCGGGCAGCAGAATCAGCTCCGGCGGGGCCAAAATCATATTCTCCGACTCCAACACCCATTTCCGGGGGGTGGAGAATTACCGCCGCAGCGGCGTGACGGACCCGCTCCGCATCCCGAAAGACGGATTCTACGCCCATCAGGTGATGTGGGACGGATGGGTGGACATCGAGAATCCGCGCATCTACATAGTCGGGCACTGGAACTACGATGAAGGGACGGTTAAGCCTGTCTATGTCGTGTCCAACACGGAGTCGGTCAAGCTCCTGCTCAACGGGAAGGAGATTTCCGGCCTCAAGCGGGACTGCGAGTTCCTCTACACTGCCGATAACGTCTCCTTTGAGCCGGGCAAAATCGAGGCCGTCGGCTACGACGGCGACAAGGAGGTGGCGCGCTACGCCATCGAGACTGCAGGCAGGCCTGAGTCCATCAGGCTCTCAAAGATCGAGAACCCTTCGGGATGGAAGGCGGACGGCGCCGACGTGGCGCTCGTGCAGATCGAGGTGGTCGACGCTCAGGGCCGCAGATGCCCGCTCGCCAACGACATGATCAGCTGTGAGCTCTCCGGACCGGCGGAATGGAGAGGAGGACTCGCGCAGGGGCCGGACAACTACATCCTCGCCAAGGAGTTCCCAGTGGAGTGCGGTGTCAACAGGGCCATCATCCGCTCCACGACGACCCCGGGAAAAGTCACCCTAAAGGCTTCCGCAGAAGGGCTCAGGAGCGCCGAAATCTCGCTTGAGACAGTTCCGTTCGAAGTCAAGGGAGGCCTCAGCAGCTATATTCCGGGAGACCATCTCAAGGGACGGCTGACACGCGGCGAGACCCCGCAGACCCCGTCATATTTCGACCGCTGCGTCGATGTCGAAATTGTCGGCGCGACAGCCGGAGCCAACTCCGACAAGGCAGCAGCCAGCTTCGATGACAACGAGCTCAGCGAATGGTCCAACGACGGTCATCTCTCCACAGCCTGGATCAGCTATCAGCTCGGGAGAATGGCCCAGATCGATGAGGTCTGCATCAAGTTCACGGGATGGAGGATGCGCAGCTATCCTATCGAAATCTACGCCGGAGACGAGCTCATCTGGAGCGGCGACACCCAGCGCTCCCTCGGCTACGTGCACCTCAAGGTGAAGCCGGTGATGACCCGTGAAATCACGATAAGGCTTCGCGGCTCGGCACAGGACGAGGATGCCTTCGGAGGCATCGTGGAGGTGGTGGCGCCGGCCGCAGGCGAACTCGACCTCTTCAAGGCCAAAGGAGCGGACAAGAAAAGCAACGAACTCCGCATAGTGGAGGTAGAGTTCAAGGAGAATCTGCTGCAATAATAGCGGGGATTCCTCCCCAGCATAAACACCAAGAGAGGGTGACTAACCAGTCTTTCGACTTTTTAGTCACCCCCTCTTTATCGTTTTATCCAATCAGCTTGGAAGATTACTTGTTATACTGCTTATAGAAAGGCAGCTTGGTCAGGTCGACCATCACGAGGCAGAGTCTCTTGCCGTCTGAGTAGTGGCCGCTCTGGAAGCAGATCTTCTTGCCGTCCGGGCTGAAGAAAGGCTGAGCGTGGTCCGGAGCCATCTTGAGGTCGGAAGCGATCATATGGCGATAGCCGTTGGCCACGTTGATCACCCACACGTCTCCGCCGAAGGTGTCACCTGCGGCCCACTGGTTGTCGCGGGTGGAGTTGCAGTGCCAGAATCCGCGTCCTCGGAGAGCGCTCTCGCGGTCCTTTTCCATCTCGACATTGCCGAGGCACTCCACGTCATCGGTACGGAGGTTGATGCGGAAGATGCCGCTTGCCTGCTTGCGCAGACGGTCCTGCCATCCGAGCACGTTGAAATATACATAATCCTCGGTACCGAAAGTCTCGTGGGTAACCCAGTCAAGAGGGGTTTCCTTGTAGAGAGGCTTGTAGGTGCAGGCGTCAGCGTCGGCATACCACATTCTCTGGTCGGCATCTCCTCCGGTCTCGCAGCAGAAGACGATTTCGTTAGGACGGAAGCGGCTGGACTGGATATGTCCCACCTTGAAGTCCACGTCGCAGATTTTCGTAACCTCACCGGTCTTGAGATTCATCTTGCGGATGCCGCTCAGAGTCTGTGAGACCTTGACAGGCTGGTCGTCGCGAGGCACGAACGCCTTGGCCTTCATAGCCTCAATCTCCTCCGGAGTCCCTTCGCGGGTCACGGTGATGAACGCGTACTCATCCTCGCTGTTGACGCACCATCCTCCCGGACGGCCCATCTCAGGGCTCGGAGGGAAGGTCCCGCACTTGACGAGGTAGGACTTGAACGGACCGGCGGCATTCTTCTTCGCGTCGGCGAAGAGCTTGTCCAGATCCATCACGTAAAGCGTCCAATCCTCTCCCTCACGCATATTGACGAAGAGCCTGTTGGACCTGTTGGCAAGGAAGACCGAGCCCACGCTGCCCTCGGTGACCTGAATGATCTTTCCGGTGGCTATCTCGACAAAGAAGAACTGAGTCGGGGCGAACTTTACTTTGCGTCCGTCCGGCATCGTACGTTCTTCACCCTCTTCACCGGCCCTTGTCGAAGAACGGAAAAGAAGATACTTCCCGTCAGACGTCCACATAGGGTCGGTCTGATAGATGAACTTGTCATTCTTCTGCGTGTCGGTGAGAAGAGTGAGCTGAATGCCCGTCTGCTCGTCCTTCACGACCTTCTTCTCTGAAGGCTGGAAGACTCCGAACTGGGCATTCGCAGAAGAGACGGCGGCAAAGACAAGTGCCGCGGCAAGAAAAACTTTCTTCATTGAAATCCTGGTATTAGCGGTTAATTTGTTATTTCGCGTGCTTATTCTGCACAAAAATCGTACCTACTGCTTGACATCGTTGATGTAGGTGTTGACAATCTTCAGATTGCTGATGGCCGAGCTCTCCCACTCCGGCTGCGGGGTGGTGACCCTCACGTTTTCGAAAGTGATGTCGTCGAGGGTGAACTCGTCCGGCTTCGGAGAGATGTTCGCGAAGCTGCGGCACTCCAGATTGAGATTGCGCAGGATGATATGCTCGCCGTACGAGCGCGGGATGTCCTCGCGGTCTTTCAGGTCGAAGAACTGCCTCCACGGAGCGACGCTGAGCACGCAGCGGCAGCTGCCCTCGATGCCGTCGAGAGTGATGAACTCGTAGTGCTGAGGAGTGTCAGGACGCATCTTGAGCTGAAGCAGGGACTGCCCGCGGTCAACCTTGCAGTTGCGCACGAGGATATTGTGGGTCCGTATGCATTCGCTTCCGCAGGTAAGGCAGCTTCCGGTGGTGCGGTCGAAGAAGCAGTCCTCCACGAGGATATTGCAGTTCGGGCCGTTGTTCTCGTCCTTGTCGGCCCAGGGGCCCTTGCCGCCCTTGAAGCAGACCGCGTCATCGTTGACCGTGATCCGGCAGCCCTTGACCAGCACGTTGGAGCATACGTCCAGGTCTATGCCGTCCGCGCTTGCGGAGCGTATCGGGGACACAGGGGAGAAAATCCTGAGGTTCATCAGCTTGATATATTCCGTCTTATAGACGTGGCAGGTCCAGAACGGAGAATTCTGCAGGGTCGCGTCGGATACGACTATGTTTCTGCTGTTGGAAATGTGCAGCAGGCGCGGCCTCTGCTCGTCCTTGTTGGTACACATAGGATTCCACTGCCTGCGGATGCGGAAAGCCCTCCAGTACGGGCTGCCGTTGCCGTCGACGGTCCCCGGGCCCGTAAGGGTGAAGCCGTCAAGATTGTCCACGTTGATGAGCGCGGCGAAGTACTTGCAGACCTCTCCCTCGATGCGCGTGGTGATGACCGGGAAGTCGTAGATGAACTCGCTGCCGAGCAGCACGGCTCCTCTGGAAAGATACAGATGCGTCCCCTGACGGAAGAACAGCGCACCGCTCTTATAGATGCCCTCAGGGATGACCACGACTCCACCGCCCTCTTCCGCGGCCTTGTCTATCACGCTCTGTATAAGCTCAGTCTGTACATTGTTCGGATCGCTGATGGCGCCGAAGTCCGCGATGTTGTACTGCTTGCCCAGACTCTGGAGTTCAGGGGTCGAGGCATCCTTGAACCACTCCGGCACTTCTGTCCCGTCAGGGAAGAGCAGCGGCTGCGGTTTAACTTTCTTCGCTCCGGCCGGCACTATCGCGGCCAGGGCGAGCATTGTCAGAAGAAATCGTTTCATTGGGTCGGTAATTGGTATTATTTTTAATATTGGTACAAAAATACGGCATAATTTTTAGAAATGGCAATAATATTTCGTAACTTTGAGGGAGATTGCATCACAGTGAACACAATGAAACTTTTGACCGCCACAATGCTCGCTATGGCTCTGGCCGCAGGGCTTCACGCTCAGGACACACAGACCCTCTACCTCTCGGGAACAGGCCTTCGGGACACCAAGACCTGGGAATTCCGCTGCTCGGCGGGCGAGAACAGCGGCAGCTGGGGCAAGATTGAGGTTCCCTCGCAGTGGGAGCTGCAGGGCTACGGAGAATACAACTACGGACGCGGCCTCGGCCCTGTGCAGCCGCTCAACGAGTACGGCGAATACCGCCACCGCTTCAAGGTGCCGGCATCCTGGAAGGGCGGGGACGTGAAGATAGTGTTCGAGGGAGCGATGACCGACACCGAAGTCTTCATCAACGGCAAGCGCGCCGGAGACGTGCATCAGGGCGGCTTCTACCGCTTCGAGTACAATATAAGTGACCTCCTCAGATATGGAGCGTACAACAGGCTGGAGGTGACGGTGAAGAAGGAGTCGGACAACGCGTCGGTCAACAACGCGGAACGCCACGCCGACTGGTGGAACTTCGGCGGCATCTACCGTCCCGTATATCTGAGCTGCACCGCGCAGGAGCACATCGAGCACTACGCCGTCGACGCGCGCGCGAACGGCGTGATGACCGTAAGCCTGGACGTGCGCAACGCTCCGGAGGGCTCGTCCGTCCAATACACGCTCTCCCCGCTGGACGCTCCGCAGCGTATCCTGAACTCGCATACCGTAGCGCTGACATCCCCGACACAGACCGACACGCTCGTCTGGGGCCGGGTGCAGACCTGGGACTGCGAGCATCCGAGGCTGTATGTCCTGAAGATGGAGCTGGTCTCCCCGCAGGGGAAGACTCTGCACAGGCTGGAGCAGCGGGTCGGCTTCAGAACCGTGGAACTCAGGCCCAAGGACGGGCTCTACGTCAACGGCGTCAAGGTCGTGCTCAAAGGCATCAACCGCCACACCTTCCACCCGGAGGGAGGACGCTGCACGGACAGACAGATCAGCCTGATGGACGCGAAGCTCATCAAGGAGATGAATATGAACGCCGTACGCTCGCACTATCCGCCGGACGTGCATTTCCTGGACATCTGCGATTCGCTCGGCATCTTCTATCTGGACGAACTCGCCGGCTGGCACGGACGCTATGACGACAATGTAGGCCCGCTGCTCGTGGAGGAAATGGTGCGGCGCGACGTCAACCATCCGAGCATCATAATATGGGACAACGGCAACGAAGGCGGCTGGAACACCGCTCTGGACCCGCTCTTCGCGAAATATGACCCGCAGAAGCGGCACGTCATCCACCCTTGGGCCGATTTCGACGAACTCGACACGCACCACTATCCCACCTTCCTGACCGGAGTGGGAAGATTCACCAACGGCTACAGGGTATTTATGCCTACGGAGTTTATGCACGCCAACTCCGACCAGGGAGGCGGTGCCGGGCTTGAAGACTTCTGGGCCAACTGGACGTCCCACCCTCTGTTCGCCGGAGGCTTCATCTGGGCATTCATAGACGAATCGGTGAAACGCGGCGACAAGGGCGGGCTGCTCGACTGCAATTTCGATATGGCGGACGACGGTGTCGTGGGCCCGTACCGGGAGAAGGAGGGCAGTTTCTACGCCATCCGCGACATCTGGGCCCCGATCCAGTTCGCAAAGCTCTACATAACCCCGTCGTTCAACGGGGAATTCCTCATCACGAACAAATATCTCTTCACGGATCTGGACAAGTGCACGATGAAGTACCGTCTCAAGACGGTGTCGTCCCCTGACGAGGGAGGTGTTCAGACCGTCACCGCCGAAGGCGTGATTCCGATGCCGCCGCTCGCTCCGAACACCTCCGGCTATATGCGGATGGAACTTCCTGACGGCTTCTTCGACAACGACATTCTGGAACTCGAAGCGTTCGGGGAGAACGGAGAGAGCGTCTGCACCTGGACCTGGCCTGTCCACTATGCCGCCGACTATCACAGGATGCACGCCGTCAAGCCGTCCGGCACGGGCGTGGCGAGAGCCGAAGAGAAAGACGGCATCTGCACCCTCAGCGCGGGCGGGGTCAGCGTGAGCTTCGACAATTCAAGCGGAGAGCTCAAGGGCGTGGAAGTCAAAGGCCGCCGCTCGGCGTTCGGGAACCTTTCCACCGTCGGAATCAAGATGCGCTTCGTCAAGGGGCACTCCCGGACGGAGGGCGACGAGGCCGTCTATGTCGCCAAATATCTCGGGGCCGTGGATTCGATTGTCTGGAGGATGCGCTCCGACGGGCGGCTCGGGATGCAGGCCGTGCTGCTCAACCGCGACAACGGCGGGGTGAGGGGCGGTTTCGACGACGGGTTTATGGACACGGACATCAAGGATCTGGGGTTCTCGTTCAGTTATCCTGAGGAGAATGTCAAGGGGATGCGCTGGCTCGGACGCGGCCCTTACCGGGTATGGAAAAACCGCATCAGAGGGCACAACATAGACCTCTGGCAGAAAGCCTACAACAACACCGTCACCGGAAGGCCGTCCTACGGCCCGCTGGAGTACCCGGAGTTCAAGGGCTACCACGGCAATGTTTATTGGGCCGAGTTCCTCTCTGACACTGAGCCGCTTACCATCCTCAGCGAAACGGACGGCCTCTACCTTAAGGTCTATAATCCCGCAGAGCCCGAAGACAGCCGTTCCAAGCTCTTCCCGGAACTCCCGGAAGGCGACATCGCCCTCCTTCTGGACATACAGGCCATCAAGAGCTTCAAGAGCATTCCGCAGCAGGGTCCTAAAAGCCAGCCGGGCAACATCCGCATCAAGTCCGGAGACGAGGGCCTGAAACTGAAAGTCTGGTTTGATTTCAATTAATAATTTTCAGATAATGAAAAAGTTAACATCAATCATCATCACAGCCCTGTGTGCAGTCATATGCTGCTGCGCCCAGACCAATTACGACTTCTCCAAGCTGAAGATGGAAAATCTCGGGCGGGGAGTCATCGCCGTCCGGCAGAGTCCGTCGGAGGTGTTCGTCACCTGGCGTTACCTCAGTTCGGACCCTGCAAAGGTCGCCTTTGACGTCTATCGTGATGGGGTGAAGCTCAACGCAAAGCCCATCAAGGACGTCTGCTGGTATGTGGACAGCAACTCCTCCGGCAACGCCGCCGTCTATGAGGTGCGAGCGAGCGTCAAGAACGCCTCCGCCGGCTCATTCACCCTGCCGGCAAATGCGCCTCAGGGCTATATCCCTATCGCGCTGGACCCTCCCGCAGACCAGACGATGCCTAACGGCGAAGTGGCCAAGTACACTCCTAACGACTGTTCGGTCGGAGACGTGGACGGGGACGGAGAATATGAAATCTTCCTCAAATGGGACCCTTCAAACGCCCACGACAACGCGCACAGCGGCTATACGGGAACTGTAATCATCGACTGCATCAAGCTCAGCGGCGAGAGGCTCTGGAGAGTGGACCTCGGACGGAACATCCGCGCCGGAGCGCACTACACCCAGATGATGGTCTATGACCTCGACGGGGACGGCTGCGCGGAAATGGTCGTCAAGACCTCCGACGGGACCGTCGACGGGACAGGCAAGGTCATCGGAAACCCTGACGCCGACTATCGCGAGCACGGCGAGCAGCTTCTCGGCCGCATTATGTCCGGAAACGAGTACCTCACGATATTCAACGGGCGCACCGGAGCCGCGATGAAGACCATAGAATATACGCCGGGACGCGGCGAGAACGGCAGCTGGGGCGACAAGAACGCCAACCGTTCCGACCGTCATCTCGCGGCGATAGCCTATCTGGACGGAGTTCACCCGAGCGTGGTGATGTGCCGGGGATACTACACCAGAGCCACCCTCGCGGCCTACGACTGGAACGGCACCGACTTCACTCTCCGCTGGTTCTTCGACTCGCACAGCAAGCCTGAGCTCAAGGGCTACGACGGACAGGGCAACCACAACCTCCGCGTGGCCGACGTGGACGGCGACGGTTGCGACGAGATCATCTACGGCGCCTGCTGCATCGACCACGACGGCACCGGCCTCTACACCACCGGCTACGGCCACGGCGACTCTATGCATCTCGGAGCGATGATTCCGGGCAGCGATGAACTGCAGGTGTGGATCGGACACGAGCAGAGAGGAGTCGGCTCGACTCTTACCGACGCCCGCACCGGGAAGCTCTACTACCGCATACCGTCCAACACTGACGTGGGCCGCTCTATGGCCGCCGACATCGACCCGACAAGCCCGGGCTGGGAAATGTGGAGTTCCGCTTCCGGAGCGCTGCGCAACTACAAGGGCGACAAGATAGCCGACAAGCCGGCCAGCCAGAACTTCGCGGCCTGGTGGGACGGCGACCTCTCGCGCGAGCTGCTCGACGGCAACCGCATCCTCAAATACAACCCGGAGACCAAGCAGGTTGAGAACTACTTCACCTTTGAGGGCGCGTCCAGCATAAACGGCAGCAAGTCAACTCCTTGCATCTCGGGAGACCTCTACGGTGACTGGAGGGAGGAAGTGCTTCTCCGCTCGGAGGACAACAAGGAGCTCCGCCTCTATGTCTCCACTGAGCCTACTGACTACCGTTTCCACACCTTCCTTCAGGACCCGGTCTACAGAACCAGCATCGCCAACGAGAACGTATGCTACAACCAGCCGCCTGAAGTGGGATTCTACTTCGGTTCGGAGCTAAACGGCAAGTTCCGCGGCACCACCGTCAAGGGCAAGAAAGTCGCGAAAGTAAAGATGCTGGAAGATGTCCTCCTCGATTCGGTACTGATTCAGAAGCAGACCCGCCAGATGCCTCAGGGACAGAGACCTCCGCAGGGTATGGGCCCTCAGGGACAGGGCGGCCCTCAAGGACAGATGCCTCCTCAGGGATGGCCGCAGGGTCAGATGCCGCCGCAAGGCCAGATGCCGCCTCAGGGCCAGATGCCTCCACAGGGCCAGATGCCCACGCAGGGATGGCGACAGGGTCAGATGCCTCAGGACAACAGCTATACCGACAATACTCCTGACTCCCTGGACCTCGCAAAGACCGCCCGTCCGGTAGCGGGAAGCAGCCGCAAGGGCAACAACCCGGTACTCTTCCTCGTGGGTGACTCCACGATGCGCACCGGGACCAGAGGCAACGGCGACAACGGACAGTGGGGATGGGGCTATTATGCTCACGAATTCTTCGACGAAGACAAGATCACCGTCGAGAACCACGCCCTCGGCGGGCTCTCCTGCCGCACATTCTACCGCGACTGGTGGCCGGACGTGATCAAGGGTGTCCGCAAGGGTGACTATGTCATCATCCAGCTCGGCCACAACGACAGCGGCCCGATCGACTCCGGACGCGCGCGCTCGTCCATCCACGGCATCGGCAGCGAGACCGCCACTATGGACCGGGGCGAGCAGGGCGTCGAGACCATCTACACCTACGGAGAGTACCTCCGCAAGTTCATCGACGAGACCCGCACCAAGGGAGCCACCCCTATCCTCTTCACCCTCACCCCGCGCAACCAGTGGGAGAGCGACGGGACCATCAAGCGCAAGACCGACAACTTCACCGCCTGGATCAAGGCGATAGCGGCGGAGAAACACGTCGCGCTGGTGGACCTCGAGGACATCTCGGCCCGCAAGTTCGAGAAATTCGGCAAGGACAAGGTGAACTATATGTTCTACCGTGACAGCATCCACTCCAGTGCGTTCGGAGCGAAGAACAACGCCCGCAGCGCGGCTGAAGGCATAGCAGCGCTCACGGACTGCAATCTCAAGGACTACCTCCTCCCGCTCGAAGCCGAGAAGCAGGAATTCAAGCGCGAGAAAGGCAAGCCGGTGCTCTTCGTCACCGGAGACAGCACCATCCAGAACAACGACTCCGACCCTGACGGAATGTGGGGTTGGGGAAGCGTGCTGGAAACCGTGTTCGACACGTCAAAAATCACCCTCGTCAACGCGGGCAAGGCCGGACGCAGCGCGCGCACCTTCCTCGACGAGGGACGCTGGGACAAGGTCTACAACAGCATCGAACCGGGCGACTACGTGGTCATCCAGTTCGGACATAACGACATAAGCCCTATCGACAAGAAGCCGTTCAGGGGCGAGCTCTCCGGCACTTCTGAAGACAGCGAAGTGCACTTTATGCCTAACAAGCGTATGTATCAGGTCATCTACAGCTATGGCTGGTATCTCCGCAAGTTCATCGGCGACGTCAGGGAAAAGGGCGGAATTCCTATTCTGCTCAGCATCACCCCGCGCAACGAATGGCCTGACGGCAAGATCGAGAGGCGCAACGACACCTACACCACCTGGTGCAAGGAGGTGGTCGGGCAGACCGGAGTGGACTTCATAGATATGCACAACATCAGCGCCGACTGGTTCGACAGCATCGGGGCCGAAGCCACCAAGGCATACTACAAGAACGACCACACCCACACCTCCCGCCTGGGAGCCGAGCGCAACGCGAAATCATTTGCGGAAGGGCTCGTGAAAGCACATCATCCTCTTGCAAACTATCTCAAAAAATAACCACGTATGAATTCAGTGAAAACACTGATTTCCGTGCTCTCAGTACTCTGTGCATCAGTTCCGCTCTGTGCACAGGGTACTGACTGGTATTCGCCGACAGTGGAGAACAAGCCTTTTGTCCGCTGGTGGTGGCACGGAAGCGCAGTCGACAAGGAAGGCTTGACCTACAATCTGGAAGAGTTCGCCCGCGCCGGCATCGGCGGCTACGAAGTGACCCCGATCTACGGAGTGCAGGGCAATGAAGCCAACGACATAGACTACCTCTCCGACAAATGGATGGAGATGTACAAGTACCTCGTCTCCGAGTCCGAGAGGCTCGGGCTGGAGTGCGACCTCAACAACGGCACAGGGTGGCCGTTCGGAGGACCGCAGATCAGCTCTGAACTTGCCGCCCAGAAGATGGAGGTCAGCCCTGACGGGGTCAAATCCGTCCAGACGGGGCAGAAGGTCAAGAGAGCCGCCCCTGGCGGGGAAGGCTGGGTGATGGACCACTACAACCCGGAGGCCCTCAAGGTATATCTCGAGAGATTCGACGAGGCATTCGCCAAGAGCGGCACCAAGTGGCCGCACACCTGGTTCAACGACTCCTATGAGGTTTACGGTGCTGACTGGACTCCCGATTTCCCTGCCATTTTCAAGCAGAGATACGGCTACGACATAGTCTCCTACCTGACACAGAATGCACAGACTCAGCAGCAGGACACTCCGCAGCCGGGCCGGATGCCTCAGGGGCAGCGCCCTCCGCAGGGCCAGACGCCTCCTCAAGGACAGGCCGGACAGCGTCCTCCGCAGGGGCAGGGCGGGCAGATGCCGCCGCAGGGCCAGGCAGGGCAACGCCCTCCGCAGGGCCAGATGCCTCCGCAGATGCAGCAGGAGCGGGCCTCGACCGACTTCTCCAAGATTTCCGACTACGACAGGGCCATCGCCGACTACCGCGAGTGCCTCGGGGATCTGCTTATGGAGAACTTCATCACTCCTTGGGTGGAGTGGTGCCACTCCCACGGCTCCCTGGTGCGCAACCAGTCCCACGGCTCCCCTGCCAACCTGCTGGACGTCTACGCCAGCGTGGACATCCCTGAATGCGAGACCTACGGACGCACCGAGTTCAACATCCCGGGCCTCCGTCAGGACCCTGTCCGCAGGCCTAACGACGGTGACCCGACAGTGCTGAAGTTCGCCTCGTCCGCAGCCCACGTGGCAGGTCTCAAATATGTCTCCTGCGAGTCTCTGACCTGGATGACGGAACACTTCCGCACCTCGCTGAGCCAGTGCAAGCCGGAGCTTGACCAGGCCTTCGCCTCGGGAGTCAACCACATCTACTTCCACGGGGCCCCGTACTCCCCTGAGGGGGCCGAGTTCCCGGGATGGCTCTTCTACGCTTCCATCAATATGTCCCCTACCGGAGGAATGTGGAAGGATGCGCCGGCCCTCTTCAAGTATATCGAGCGTTGCCAGGCCTTCCTCACCGCAGGCAGCCCGGACTCCGACTTCCTGCTCTACTTCCCTGTCTATGACGCCTGGAGCAAGGATACCCGCAAGGCTTATATGATGTTCGACATCCACAGTATGGGGCAGAAACTCCCGGAGTTCAAGGCAGTGATGGACGAAATCACTTCCAAGGGCTACGATGCCGACTATATTTCCGACAGACAGCTGCTCAGTACGGAGATCACCAAGCCGGTGATTGTCCCTCCTTGCCACTTTATGCCAGTGGAGACGGCGCGCCGCCTGGTGGAGCTCAAGAAGGCCGGAGTCCCTGTATATTTCATAGGCAACGTGCCTGAGGACGTGCCCGGTCTGCACGACCTCGCAGCCAGGCGCAAGGAGTTCCGCAAGATAGCGAAGAGCTTCGGCAAGGCCGTCAAGCTCGAGAAGGCGCTCGCCTCAACGGCTCCGGAAGAGTTCAGGAGCGTCCACAACGGAGCTCTGCTGCGCCGCAGCAACGAATGCGGGGGCTACAACTACTTCGCATCCCAGCTCAAGGGCGGCGAAATCAACGGATGGGTCAAGCTCGGCACTCCTGCCGTTTCCGCTATGCTCTACGACGCGGTCAACGGCGTCAGCGGCAAGGCTCAGGTCCGCAGCGGGGCGGACGGACTCGCACAGATACGTCTCCAGCTCAAGCCGGGCGAGTCCGTGCTCATCAAGACGTTCCCGTACGAGATTGAAGCTCAGGAATGGAAATATGTCGCCACGGAAGACGCTCCGATAGCGATTGACCGCGCGTGGAACATCAGCTTCCCGCAGAGCGACCCTGAAATCAAGGGCAACTTCTTCACCGACAAGCCTCAGGACTGGACAACGCTCAAGAACTGCCCTGACGCCAAGATCAACTTTGCCACGGCCCTCTATTCTTCAGCCATCCCGATGGACGACCCGAAGACGGCCGACGAGTGGATTCTCGACCTCGGGGATGTCAGAGAAAGCGCCAGAGTCTTCATCAACGGCGAGGAGGTCGGCGTGGCCTGGTGCGTGCCGTTCCGCCTCAATATCGGCAGATACCTCAAGCCGGGCATCAACCTGCTCGACGTCTATGTGACCAATCTCCAGTCCAACAGAATCGCCGACTTCGACCGGCGCGGCGTGAAGTGGAGAATCTTCAAGGACACGAACATCAACACCCTTGGCCGGTATTCCGACTTCAGCGGCTGGGAGACGGACCCGTCGGGCCTCTGCTCCGAAGTCAAGCTGATTCCGGTGCACTATGACATCCCGGCCACGGAGGAGGTGATCTCGCAGGCGCGCAAGGTCAACGATTACTTTATGCACAAATACGGCGACCCTTCCAAGGTGGTGCCGTTCCCGTCCAGGCACAAGGTCTATGAGGGCAATATCTGGACCCGCGGAGTCTATTACGAGGGGCTTCTCGCCCTCCACGGGGTGGATCCGCAGCAGAGGTATCTGGACTACACGATGGACTGGGGAGAGAGGTTCGGCTGGAATATGCGCGGCGGCCAGACGCTGACCCGCAACGCCGACAACTACTGCTGCAGCCAGGCATATATAGATATGTATCGCATCTACGGGGAGTCGAAGATGCTGGAGAACGTCAGCAAGTGTCTGGAGAACATCCTCTCCACGGACGCGTCCGACGCCGACTGGACCTGGATAGACGCCATACAGATGGGGATGCCGGTGCTGGTGAAGTACGGCGTGACCGCCGGCAGGCCGGAGTATTTCGAGAAGGCGTGGAAGATGTACAAGTGGGCGCGCGACCGCTTCTTCAACACGGAAGAGGGCCTGTGGTGGCGCGACAAGGACTTCTGTCCTCCGTACAAGACTCCGGGAGGCAAGAACTGCTACTGGAGCAGGGGCAACGGATGGGTGGTGGCCGCATATGTCAGAGTGCTCGACGAGCTGCCGGCTTCCGATCCGCACAGAGCCGTCTATGAAGCCGATTTCAAGGCGATGTGTGAAGCGCTTGTCAAGGTTCAGAGGGAGGACGGCACCTGGAACTGCTCGCTCGCCGATCCGGACGACTACGGCGGACCGGAGGCCACCGGCACTTCGCTCTTCACCTACGGCCTTGCCTGGGGCGTACGCACAGGACGGCTTGACGCCGAAGTCTACCGGCCTGCAGTGGCCAAGGCCTGGAACGGCCTCAACCGCATCTGCATCCACGACAACGGTTTCATCGGCTATTCCCAGGGTTCGGGCAAGGAGCCGAAGGAAGCGCAGCCTGCAGGATACGACCGGATTCCGGACTTCGAGGATTTCGGCACCGGATGCTATCTGCTTGCCGCAAGCGAGGTCGCTAAACTGTAAGAAGCCGCTTTGTTTTTGTCAAAAATCAAACTGCTTCTGAATTATTCCAAAGTTTATAGTACCTTTGTGGGATAATGTACTTTGGCAAGACATACTAAAACTGTTGATATAAATAATATGGCTAAAGAAAAGAAATTCATCACCTGTGACGGGAATCAGGCCGCGTCCAACATCGCGTATCTCTTCAGCGAGCACGCGGCCATCTACCCTATCACCCCATCATCAACAATGGCTGAGAATGTTGACGAATGGGCCGCTCACGGCAAGAAGAACCTCTGGGGCGAGACAGTCAAGGTCACCGAGATGCAGAGCGAGGCAGGCGCAGCCGGAGCCGTGCACGGCTCACTTCAGGCGGGCGCTCTGACCACCACCTATACGGCTTCTCAGGGACTCCTTCTGATGATTCCGAATATGTACAAGATTGCGGGAGAGATGCTTCCTGCCGTCTTCCACGTGTCCGCCCGCGCCCTTGCGTCCCACGCGCTCTCCATCTTCGGAGACCATCAGGACGTGATGGCCTGCCGTCAGACAGGCTTCGCTATGCTCGCTTCAAGCTCCGTGCAGGAGGCTCAGGACCTTGCGGCGGTCGCTCACCTCTCCGCAATCAAGGCTTCCGTACCGTTCCTGCACTTCTTCGACGGCTTCCGCACTTCTCACGAAATTCAGAAGATAGAGGCGATCGATGAGGACGACCTCAGGAAGATGGTCAGCGAGAAGGCGCTCGAGAACTTCCGCGCCCGCGCCCTCAACCCTGAAGCGCCTGTCACCAGAGGCACCGCCCAGAACGGCGATGTCTACTTCCAGGCCGTCGAGTCCCGCAATCAGGTCTACGAGGCCGTTCCGGACATCGTGGCCCGCTATATGGGAGAGATAGGAGAAGTGACCGGCAGGCAGTACCGCCCGTTCGAATACTACGGGGCGAAGGATGCGGAATGCGTCATCGTGGCTATGGGCTCCGTCACCGAGACCATCCGGGAGACCGTCGACTACCTCGCGGCCCACGGACGCAAATACGGCGTCGTCACCGTGCATCTCTACCGTCCGTTCTCCGAGAAATACTTCCTCAAGGTGCTTCCTAAGAGCGTGCGCAAGATTGCCGTGCTCGACAGGACCAAGGAGCCGGGAGCTCCGGGAGAACCCCTCTATCTCGACGTCAGGTCCATCTTCCAGGGCAAGGACAACGCTCCGCTCGTAATCGGCGGCCGCTATGGCCTCTCCTCCAAGGACACTACCCCTGCGCAGATCATCGCCGTCTATGACAACCTCGAGCGCAAGGAGTCTAAGACCGACTTCACCGTAGGCATCGTGGACGACGTCACGTTCAAGAGCCTCCCTACCAAGGGCGAAATCTCGATAGTGAAGAAAGGCACCACCGAGTGCAAGTTCTACGGACTCGGCTCGGACGGCACCGTCGGGGCGAACAAGAACACCATCAAGATCATCGGCACGCACACCGACCTCTACAGCCAGGCATACTTCGACTACGACTCCAAGAAGTCCGGCGGATACACCTGCTCGCACCTCAGGTTCGGAGCAGAGCCGATCAAGGCCCCGTACCTCGTGAACACCCCTGACTTCGTGGCCTGCCACGTGCCTTCATATCTTGAGAAGTACGACGTGCTCAAGGGCATCAAGGAGGGCGGCAGCCTGCTGCTCAACTCCCTCTGGAACGAGGAGGAGACCCTCAAGCGCATTCCGGACTTCGTCAAGGCAGTCATCGGTCGCAAGAAGATCAGGCTCTATATCATCAACGCGACCCGTATCGCGGCTGAAATAGGGCTCGGCGGACGCACCAACACCATCCTCCAGAGCGCATTCTTCCGCATCTCCGGCATCATCCCTGTCGACGAGGCCGTCAAGTATATGAAGGACGCAGCCCTCAAGTCATACGGCAAGAAGGGAGAGAACATCGTCAATATGAACTACGCGGCCATCGACCGGGGCGGCGAGTATGTCGAAGTCAAGGTTCCTGCCGAATGGGCGAAGATCAACGCCAAGTTCATCAACCACAACGCCGGACGCCTCGCGACTCCGTTTGTCAAGGAGATAGCCGACGTGGTCAACGCCCAGTGCGGCGACAGTCTCCCTGTCAGCGCGTTCCTGCCTTACAGGGACGGTACTATGCCGGCGGGCACCGCCGCCTATGAGAAGCGCGGGGTCGCGGTCAACGTGCCTGTATGGGATGCTGAGAAGTGTATCCAGTGCAACAGCTGCGCATTCGTCTGCCCTCACGCCGCCATCCGTCCGTTCCTGCTCACTGCTGATGAAGCCGCAGCTGCGCCTGCGGGCATCAAGATGGCGGACGGCAAGGCCAACCTCAAGGAGTACAAGTACGCCCTCTCGGTATCAGTCGCCGACTGCACCGGCTGCGGCAACTGCGTGGATGTCTGCCTCGCCAAGGAGAAGGCCCTCTCGATGGCCCCTTATATGGACAACACCGCCGAGCAGGCCAACTACGACTACCTCAACGCCAAGGTCGGCTACAAGACTCCGGGCGACCCTAAGGCCAACGTCAAGAACGCACAGTTCGCACAGCCTCTCTTCGAGTTCTCCGGAGCTTGCGCGGGCTGCGGCGAGACCCCGTATATCAAGAACATCACCCAGCTCTTCGGCGACCATATGATGATTGCCAACGCCACCGGATGCTCTTCGATCTACGGAGCGTCATTCCCTGCATCTCCTTACTGCACGGACGCCCACGGACACGGCCCGGCCTGGGCCAACTCCCTCTTCGAGGACTTCTGCGAGTTCGGACTCGGTATGCGGCTCGGCTCGGAGCGTATCCGCGAGACCGTGGCCGCCCTTATGCATAAAGGTCTCGAATGCGAGCGCTGCAGCGACGAGATGAAGGCCCTCTACAGGCAGTGGCTCGACAATCGCGGAGACTACGCCAAGACCCGCGAGGTCGCCGACAAGCTCGTGCCTCTGATGGAGAAGTGCGGCTGCGATGTCAGCAAGTCCCTCCTCAAGCTCAAGCAGTACATCCCTGCACGCAGCCAGTGGATTATCGGCGGTGACGGCGCAAGCTACGATATCGGCTACGGCGGACTCGACCACGTCCTCGCTTCCGGCGAGAACGTCAACATCCTCGTGCTCGACACCGAAGTCTACTCCAACACCGGCGGACAGTCATCCAAGTCCACCCCTGCTGGCGCGATAGCCAAGTTCGCCGCCTCAGGCAAGAAGATCCGCAAGAAAGACCTCGGAATGATGGCGATGAGCTACGGCTATGTGTATGTGGCGCAGGTTGCTATGGGTGCAAGCCCGGTTCAGTATCTGAACGCGATAAAGGAGGCCGAGGCATACGACGGACCGTCCCTTATCATCGCCTACGCACCTTGCATCAACCACGGGCTCAAGGCCGGTATGGGTCTCAGCCAGAAGGAGGAGAAGCTTGCGGTCGAGTGCGGCTACTGGCATCTCTACCGCTACAACCCTGTCCTCGAGGAGCAGGGCAAGAATCCGTTCACTCTCGACTCCAAGGAGCCTGACTGGAGCAAGTTCCAGGACTTCCTCAAGGGTGAGGTGAGGTTCTCGTCCCTCTACAAGCTCTTCCCGGACAATGCGGCGGAACTTCTCGAAAAGACCGAGGAGTTCGCCAAGATACGCCTTGAGACCTACAGGCGTCTCGCAGGAAAGTAGCGGAAACTTAATTGCATTTTAACAATTTTACTCTATATTTGCGGTGTACTAATGAAGTATTACACTTAACGGATACAAGATGAGTAAAAAATTCATTCTCGTAGCAGCGACACTTCTTGGTGCCGCTGCTATGTGTTTTGGACAGCAGCAGCTTCCAAATGACCCCGAGACACGGGTCGGCAGGCTCGACAACGGTCTGACCTACTACATCCGCCACAACGACAAGCCTGCGCAGAGGGCGGAGTTCTACCTCGCCACCGACGTGGGCGCCATCCAGGAGACCCCGGATCAGGACGGGCTGGCGCACTTCCTCGAGCATATGTGCTTCAACGGCACCAAGAACTTCCCGGACAAGGGCATCCTCAACTGGCTGGAGAGCATCGGGGCTTCGTTCGGCGGCAACGTCAACGCCTCCACCGGAGTCGAGCAGACCATCTATCTGCTCAACAACATCCCGCTCGTGCGTCCTACGGTGGTGGACACCTGCCTGCTGATAATGCACGACTACTCACACTTCGTCACCTGTGACCCCGTCGAGATAGACAAGGAGCGCGGAGTGATTCTGGAGGAGAAACGCTCCCGCAACACCGCCGCCTGGCGCAACTTCGAGGCTATGCTGCCTTATCTGTACGGCGACACCAAATACGCCGGCTGCAACATCATCGGCAGCGAGGAGAACCTCAAGACCTTCAAGCCGGAGAGTCTGCTGAACTTCTATCACACCTGGTACCGCCCGGATATGCAGGCGCTCATCGTGGTAGGAGATGTCGATGTGGACGAAGTTGAAGCCAAGATAAAGAGCACCTTCGCCGACATCCCTGCGGCCGAGAACCCGAAGCAGAAAGACGTCATACGCATCCCGGGCAACGAGAAGCCTGTGGTGGGCATCATCACAGACCCGGAGAACAGCTCGACTTCGGTCGAGGTGTACTGGAAGAGCGATGCGATGAGTGAGGAATTCAACAGCACCAACATCGGCCTTATGGTCGATGTGGTCAAGGACATCATCTCCACCATTATGGCCGAGAGGTTCAACGACATCAGCGCCAGGGCCGACGCGCCGTTCCTCGACGCAGGCTTCGGAATCAGCAATATCTGCGAGACGATGGACGTGGCCTACGGCGAAGTCACCTGCAAGGACGGCGAGGTTCTCGAGGGCTTCGAGGCTATGCTCTCCGAAATCGAGAAGATGCACCGCTTCGGATTCACCGACGCTGAAATCGAGCGCGCAAAGAGCGAGCTGCTCTCACGCTATGAGGCCGCAGCCAACAAGGCGGACAGCCGCAAGAACTCCGAGTTCGTGATGCCGCTGGTCAACAACTTCTTCGACAACAAGCCATATATGGACCCGAAGACGGAATTCGAGCTCGTGAGCGGGCTGATCTCCCAGCTGGGTCCAGAGGTCATCAACCCTCTTGCACAGCAGCTTATCACCCGCGAGAATATGGTCGTGCTCTATGTGGCCCCGGAGCGCGAGGGCCTGCAGCACCCGAGCGAGGATCAGCTCCTCGCGGTCGTGGACAAGGTGGAGAATGCCGAATACAGCCAGAGTCTCGGGGAGGACATCCCGAGCGAATTCCTCAACCCCGCATCCCTCAAGGGCAGCAAGGTGAAGAAGAGCGAAAAAGGTCTCTACGGCTCCGAAGTGCTCACCCTGAAGAACGGCGTCAAGGTCATCCTGCTCCCTACCGAATACGAAAAGGACAAGATAAGCATCAAGCTCTTCAAGAAGGGCGGTCTGAGCCTCATCTCAGATGAGGACGTCTATTCGTTCGAAAGCAATATCTGGTCTCTGTATCAGCAGAATACCGGTGTGGCCGAGTTCCCGGCGACTACCGTCAGCAAGATGCTCTCCGGCAAGCAGCTGGGCATTCATCCGTTCATAGGCAACTATCAGCACGGCATCAGCGGCACCAGCACCAGGAAAGACATAGAGACCGCGTTCCAGCTCCTCTACCTCTACTTCACCGCACCGCGTTTCGACGCTGACGAATATGCCCAGGGCATCAAGCAGATACAGACTCTGCTCCCGAATCTCGAGAACCAGCCTAACTGGAAGCTCCAGAAAGAGCTGTTGAAGACAATCTACGACAGTCCGCGCGTGTTCTCGCTCGACTCCGCAACTCTCGCAAAGGCCAATCTGGAGACCATCGAGAAGAACTACCGCCGTCTCTTCAAGGATGCGGCAGGCGCGACCGCAGTGATCGTGGGGGACTTCAGCACCGAGAGCATACGGCCTCTGGTGGAAAAGTACCTGGGCTCGCTGCCTAAGGGCAGGAAGGCCACAGACTGGAGCTACCGGGGAGACGGCATCATAGACGGCAATAAGGTCAACGACTTCCGCACCGCTATGCAGACCCCGGCCGTGACGGTCGTCCAGCTCTACAAGGCCGACGCCCCGTACAGCGTCAAGGAAGACGTCGACTACACTGCCCTCAGCTACATCCTCACTATGATATACACCGAGACCCTGCGCGAGGAGGAAGGCGGCACCTACGGTGCACAGGCGGTGAGCCAGCTCACCGACCGGCCTAATCCGATGCATCTGCTGCAGGTCGCTTTCCAGACCAACGAGGAGCAGGCCGACAAGCTGCGCGAACTCGCGGTGGCGGGGCTGCGCGGTATAGCCGAGAACGGCCCGAGCGCGGAACAGTTCGACAAGGCCAAGAAGAACCTCGAGAAGAGCATCCCGGAGAGCAAGCTGCACAACAGCACCTGGCGCTCGGCTCTGGAGTCTTACGAGAATTATGGCTACGACTACATCTCCGAATATGAGGCCGCAGTCAGCGCCCTGACATCCGACGACGTCAAGGCGGAGGCAGCTCAGCTGCTCGCCTCCGGCAACTTCATCGAAATGGTGATGAGACCCGAAGTCAAATAAGGACAATATGATATAGATGATGACTTTTTTTCTTCGGGGCTTGACAATATATTTTTTTTGTGTAAATTTGCGCCCGATTTGTAACAGAGAGTTGTAATCATTTATTTTTATAAACAATGAAAAAATCACTTTATCTTCTGGCAGCTCTGGCCCTGTGCCTCGGCCTGACTGCGACCTCCTGCAAAAAGGACAACAGTAAATCCGGAGAGAAAGCTACCATCGAGGATCTCGGCGGCGGCATCTACAAGGTCAACGGCACCCGCTTCGTAGACCTCGGACTTCCAAGCGGCCTTCTTTGGGCCGAGTGCAACCTTGGCGCGTCTTCAGCGACAGCTGAGGGAAGCCATTTCGCCTGGGGCGAGACCGCTGCCAAGACCATCGCTAACTGCACCAAGGAGAACTACAAGTACGGCACAAGTGCCGACAAGTTCACCAAGTATAGCGAGAAAGACGGCAAGCAGACCCTTGAGGCAGATGACGACGCTGCTACCGCAGCTCTGAAGCTCCCTTGCCGCACCCCGCTCGCTTCAGAGTTCAAGGAGCTTTTCGCCAACACTACCTGCGCTTGGACGAGCAAGACCACCTCTGACGGCAAGACCGTCTATGGCATTGAGGCCAAGAGCAAGAAGAGCGGCAACACCAACTCCATCTTCTTCCCTGCCACCAAGTACACTGACAAGCACCCTCAGGGCGACTACTGGGCAGCTGACATCTATGTCAACATCCCTATCGACTACGAGCTTGCCTCTATGTACACTTTCAGCGAGTCCGCCGGCGTCAACGCATACGGCAGTCAGTCCAGGTGGTTCGACGGCGAAATCCGTCCTGTAGCTTCCAACCTGAAGTAATTTTTACCGAAGCATCATATGAGCCGGCTGATTCCAGCCGGCTTTTTTTATATTTTTGCATCGTGAAAGGAATGAACAGAGAGGTGCTCAGGCTGGCCCTGCCCAGCATACTGGCCAACCTGACCGTGCCGCTCGTCGGGATGGTCGACATTGCCATCGCCGGACATCTCGACACCTCTGCGGCGGCGCTGATAGGCGGCATCTCTGTGGGCACGCTGATGTTCGACATCCTCTACTGGAACTTCGGCTTCCTGCGTGCCGGGACCGGAGGGATGTGCGCCCAGGCCTACGGACGCGGGGACTGGGCGGACTGCGCCGACAACCTCACGAGGGGCGTCGGACTCGCCTTTGCCATCGCGCTAGCTCTCCTGCTGCTCCAGTGGCCGTTCCAGAAGCTGATATTCCTCTTCGTCAACTGTTCTGACGAAGTCCGCTCCCTCGCACTCTCCTACTTCCGCATCCGCATCTGGGCCGCCCCCGCCACACTCTCGCTGATGGCGGTCAGAGGATGGTTCATCGGAATGCAGGACACTTTCAGCTCTATGCTCACCGACCTCTGCGTCAACCTGGGCAACGTCCTCTTCAGCCTCATACTGACCTTCGGCATTCCGGGCACGGCTCTGGACGGCATAGGATTCAGCGGCATAGCCTGGGGCACGGTAATGGCTCAGTACGGGGGTCTGGTCTGCGCCGGGGCGATAATATTCTTCAAATTCCGCAGGGTCGTCAACCTAAAGACGCTTTCGCTCAAGACGGCGTTCGCCGGCGGCAGGCTCAGACACTTCTTCACGGTCAACACGGATCTGTTCGTCCGTTCCGTCTGCCTTATCGTCGTCTATCTGGGATTCACGTCCATTTCCGCCCGCTTCGGCGACACTCTGCTCGCGGCCTGCTCGATAATGCTCAAGCTCCTGCTGGTATTCTCCTACTTCACCGACGGCTTCGCGTTCGCCGGCGAGGCGCTGACCGGCCGCTTCACGGGTATGCGCGACGAGAACGGAGTACGGCGGGCCGTGCGCTGCACCTTCGCCTGGAGTATGGGCATCGGTCTGTCTTTCATAGGAATCAACTGTTTCGCCGGACTGCCGGCGCTGCATCTGATGACTTCCGACTCTACCGTAATCGAGGCTGCGGCGGCGTTCATCCCCTGGCTGATTTTCATTCCTCCGGTCGGCTGCCCGGCCTTCACCTGGGACGGCATCTACATCGGGGCTACCGCCACCGCCACTATGCGCAACTCCAACATCGGCTGCGTCGCGGCCTTCTTTGCGGTATGGTTCGCGGGGCTATGGCTGCTGAAACCGGAAGGCGCCGCAGCGGCGCATCTGCTCTTTGCCGCCTACTACGCCCACCTTATCTTCAGATCGGTCTATCAGACAGTGTTTTACCGCCGGGCAATCCTGGAGCCCGTACGCCAGGACGGGATCAGTCATCCTCGCCGGCATCGATGCAGCTGAAGACAATTCTGCCGCCGCAGATAAGACAGCGGATAGCGGAAGCCTCCGGAATGCCGTCGGGCCCGGGGACGGCAAGGACGGCATCGGCGCGGCTCCCTCTGGAAAATGAACCGGCGTCGGTGCCGAAAGCTTCAGACCCGTTAACGCTCGCCCACCCGAATAGTGCAGGGAAATCCAGCGCTTTCCCCCCGACGGAAGACAGCAGCCGTGCGGTCCTGAGCTCTTCCGCTATGCCGTGCCGCGAGTCTCCTGTGCCGAGCAGAATCCTGCATCCGGAAGCGATGGCCCGCTCATAGGGGAAACGGACTCCGCTCTCACGATAGTCAGAGGTAGGACAATGGATTATGTTCACCCGTCTGAGGAGGGGCAGTCTCCACTCGTCCTCGTCCAGGCAGGAACAGGAATACAGAAAGAGGTCAGAACCCAGAAGATGCAGGGAATCAAGATATTTCACGACACCGCCCCTCCCCTGTGCGGAGAGCCTGATGCGGAAACCCCTTTTGCGGGCGAAGGCGAAGATGCCGCAAAGCCTGTCGGGGGCATAGGATTTCACCGAAGGGATATCGAGAATCAGCGAAAACTTCTCCGGAGAAGGATTCTCCCACGATTTCAGCAGCTCTCTGTCATCCGGCGACACGGCGACGGCTGCCCTTATACCCAGGTCTTCGACACGGGCGAAGTCGTCGTCGAGCCCTTGCGAAGCGAACGAGACAAAGCTGCAGCCGTCTGCCGGACTATGCGGAAGGCAGTCCGCGCAGGAGCAGAAAG
Source organism: Bacteroidaceae bacterium (assembly GCA_963661285.1). Classification (GTDB taxonomy): domain Bacteria; phylum Bacteroidota; class Bacteroidia; order Bacteroidales; family UBA932; genus Cryptobacteroides. Next base: position 116,534 of record CAVLBF010000002.1, read on the forward strand.
TGTCGTAATATCCCGGAAACATCTCCAGTCCCGAGGCCTGGATCACCCTGTCCGCCGCAGCATTTCCCTGCACATCCGTATCGGCAATGAATCCCCTGTCAATCAATATGTCGCGCCGCTCGCCGCGAAGCGTCACCCCCTTTATCAGAATGGTTTCCGGAGCTTTGCAGCCTCTGTCGAGCCGCTCATAGGCGGCGAGCACCGCCTGAGAGCGGCGCAGGAACTCCCTCCCCTTGGCGGTCAGGGCCACAGAGGCGCGGGAACGCGAGAAGAGCCTGGCTCCGGCGTATTTCTCGAGTTCTGCGATATTCTGGCTGACCGCAGGCTGCGAAATGCCAAGCACCCTCGCGGCGGCGGAAAAACTTCCGCAGGCCGCAAGGGTGGCAAAGACTTGTAGTCTGAAGCGGTCCGCCATAGGGGGAAGACTACTTGTTGTGGGCGTCCAGCCAGCGGGACAGTATCTGGAAGAAATTCTCCCTCTGCGCCCCGAGACTGTCGTGCCCGGAGTTCTCGACAGTGGTGAATCCCCAGCCGTGACCGCCATCGGTGAAGATGTGCAGCTCGCCCTCGACACCGCACTTCTGCATTGCACGGTAGTAGCGGATGCTGTTCTCCGGAGGTACGGCACGGTCGTCGCCGCTCAGCAGCAGGATGGTCGGCGGAGTGTTTTCACTCACTTGATTTTCAAGAGAATAGTATTCTATTTCAGACTTATTGGCCTTAGGGCCGACAAGGTTCATACGGGTACCGGCGTGGGTTATGAACTCCTTGAAAGTGATCACCGGGTAGATGAGCACGGAGAAGTCCGGACGGGTCCGGGCGTCCACGAAGAGGGTGGAGGCCGATGCCGCGAGGTGTCCTCCGGCCGAGAATCCCATCACGCCGATATTCTTCACCCCCCACTCGTCAGCGTGGGCCCTGCAGTAGCGGAAAGCGTTCTGCACATCGGTCAGCGGCACTCTGCTGTGGCCGTTAGGCATACGGTAGATCACCACGCAGACCGCTATGCCCCGCCTGCTGCACCAGTCGGCGACGCGCGTGCCCTCGTTGGCTCCTGAGCAGTACTGGTAGCCGCCGCCAGGGCAGACCACGATCATCTGCCCGTTGCAGTTCTTAGGGATGTAGAGGTCGAGGTAGGCGCCGTCGGCGACATTGCCGACATTGCCCCTGTCGTTGACGGTATTCTCTCCGGTGAGTCCGTTGGATTCGAGCGGGCCGAGCGTGACGGTTCTGCCTTTCTCGCTTATGCCCTTGTCCACATTCTGCCCCTCCGGATAGAGCTTCACTCTGAAATCAGGCTTCACAAGTTCGTATGCCTGCACTTGAGTAAACGCAAAGAGGGCCGCGAGAGCCCCCAATATTACCTGTCTTGTCATCAGGAAATGATATTATTCGTCCGGAGAGATGGCCCCCATCGGGCAGGCGTCGGCGCAGGCGCCGCAGCTGATGCAGACATCCGGGTCGATAGAATAAGAATCTCCTTCCTTGATGGCCCCTGAAGGGCACTCACCCTGGCACGTGCCGCAGGCAACGCAGGTGTTCGGATCAATTTTGTAAGCCATAATCTTTAGTGTGTGTTTTCAATCAAAGGACAAAATTAGCAGGAAAATCTGAATTCCCAATTTTTCGGAGCAAGATTTATTGCTAACTTTGCCGTGTATGACGGGTATCCTCACATTACTGCTCTCCCTCGCGCTCGGAGCGCCGCTGAGCTTCGACAAGACGGTGCACGATTTCGGGCAGGTGGCCCTGAACTCCGGGCCGCTGAGCTGCACTTTCACCGTGACGAACGACTCCGGCGAGCCTCTGAACATCTTCGCCGTCGTGTCCTCCTGCGGCTGCACGAAAGTAAGCTGGACACGGGAGACCATACAGCCCGGCGAAAAAGGAGAAATCAGCGCCACATACTCCAACGACGAAGGCCCGACATATTTCGACAAGACGCTTACAGTATATACATCCGCGCAGAAGAAGGCTATAATTCTGCATATGAAGGGAGTGGTGAAGAAGAATGGTACAAAATAACTACACTGACGACAGCATACGCACAATCGAGGGCGTGGAGCATATCCGCCTCCGCCCCGGAATGTACATAGGCAGGCTCGGGGACGGCAAGGATCCGGGAGACGGCATCTATGTGCTGCTCAAGGAGATAATCGACAACGCGGTGGACGAGTTCGCGGCGGGCTTCGGCAAGGAGATACGCATCGTCATCGAAGACGGCACGGTATCGGTGCGGGACTTCGGGCGCGGGATTCCCCTTGGCAAGGTTGTGGATGCGGTCAGCATACTCAACACGGGCGGCAAGTTCGACGACAAGGTGTTCAAGAAGTCCGTAGGACTCAACGGAGTGGGCACCAAGGCGGTCAACGCCCTGTCCTCCGACTTCTATGTCTGCTCGTACCGGGGCGGCGAGTGCTTCCACGCGGGCTTCTCGCGCGGCAAGCTGGAGGAGAGCGGCGGCGGAAGCAGCTCGGAGAAGGACGGCACGCTGATACGCTTCACCCCGGACTCCCTTATGTTCGGCGAATATGCGTTCAATCCGAACTATGTTGAGACGATGGTCCGCAACTATTCCTACCTCAACAAGGGGCTGACGCTCAACCTGAACGGCACGGCCTACAGGTCGGAGAACGGCCTGCTCGACCTGGTGAACGAGAATCTGGGCGAGGAGCCGCTCTACCCTCCGATCCATCTGGAGGGCGAGGACATCGAGATAGTGCTGAGCCACTGCAACGCCTACGGAGAGAACATCTCCTCCTTCGTCAACGGGCAGAACACCCGCGACGGCGGCACGCATCTGGCGGCGTTCCGCGAAGCCATCGCCAAGACCCTCAAGGAATTCTTCAAGAAGAACTACGATGCCGCCGACTGCCGCCAGGGGGTCGTCGGGGCCATCAGCATACGCATCCAGGAGCCCAACTTCGAGGGCCAGACCAAGACCAAGCTGGGTTCCAACTATATGTGGGAGAAGACCGTCAGCGAGGACGGAGCGATGAAGACCGACATCGGCCCCACCATCCGCTCATTCATCAACGACTTCCTCTCCAAGAACCTCGACAACTACCTCCGCATCCACAAGGAGATAGCCCCCGTCATCGAGGAGAAGATAAAAGCCTCCCAGAAGGAGCGCGAGGAAATCTCCGGCATCCAGAAGAAAACCCGCGAGCGCAACAGGCGCACCAGCGTCTACAACAGCAAGCTGCGCGACTGCCGCTACCACTACGACGACAAGCGCAACGAGAAGAATCAGGAGAACATAGAGAATTCGTCCATCTTCATCACCGAGGGCGACTCCGCGAGCGGAACCATCACCAAGGCGCGCAACGCCAACTGCCAGGCCGTGTTCTCGCTCCGCGGCAAACCCATCAACTGCTACAAGGAGAGCCGCCGCAAGGTGGCCGAGAACGAGGAGCTCAACCTGCTCATCTCGGCGCTCGGGGTCGAGGACGATCTCGAGAACCTGCGCTACAACAACATCATCGTCGCCACCGATGCCGACGACGACGGAATGCACATCCGGATGCTGCTTCTGACGTTCTTTATGAAGTACTACCCGGACCTCATCCGCCGGGGGCACGTCTTCATCCTCCAGACTCCCCTCTTCAGGGTGCGCAACAAGAAGTCCAACCGCTACTGCTACAACCAGGAAGAGCGGGACAGGGCCGTCGCGGAGCTGAAGACCGGGGTGGAGATCACACGCTTCAAGGGTCTGGGAGAAATCTCCTCCGAAGAATTCGTGCACTTCATCGGAGACGAGATGAGGACCGACCCGGTGAGTCTCGCCGAGGAGGAGTCCATAGCCGAGATTATGGACTTCTATATGGGCAACAACACCGTCGACCGCCAGAACTTCATCCGCCGCAACCTGCGCAGCGAGGAGGAGCTCGAAGACATCAACATATGAACTTCTACGCCCGGATAATGAAACTGTGGGGCTGGCAGGCGGACAGCGGCCCGGCCCCTGAGGAGAAGTGCATAATCCTCGGAGTCCCGCACACCAGCATCGCGGACTTCCTCGTGGCCTACTTCTACTACAAGAGCCTCGGGCACACGGCGCACGTGATGATCAAGAAAGAGTTTTTCTTCTGGCCGCTCGGGCCGCTTCTCAAGCGTCTCGGATGCATCCCGGTGGACAGGAGCGATGGGGCGTCGGTAGTGCGCAGCGTAATCTCCGCCATCGAGGCGACTCCCGGCGAATTCCACCTCTGCATCGCACCGGAAGGCACCCGCAAGCCGGTGCACAGATGGAAGATGGGCTACCACACCATCGCCCGCGCGCTCGGCTGCCCGGTATATCTGGGATACTTCAACTGGGGCAACAGACACATCAGCATCGGGGAGAGGTTCATCTGCGGCGAGGACGCGCGCGCCGACACCGCCCTGATACAGAAGAAATACGAAGAACTGCATCTTGTGGCACGGCATCCCGAGAAGTATTGCACACATTGATTTTTATTGCTATATTTGCAGCCCCTTTTGGGGCTTTTATTTTATAATTAATTATCAACAAAATGATTAAACAGTACGAAACCGTTTTCATTGCAACTCCCGTTTTGTCTGACACCCAGATGAAGGAAGCGGTTGCCAAGTACACCAAGCTCATCACCGACAACGGCGGGGAGATCGTGTACCAGGAGGATTGGGGGCTCAAGCAGCTTGCGTACCCGATCCAGCACAAGACGTCAGGATTCTACTACCTGATCGAGTTCAAGGCCACCCCTGAGTTCGTCGCGACTCTCGAGACCCAGTATCACCGCGACGAGCGCATCATCCGCTACCTGACCGTAGCCCTTGACAAGCACGCTGTGGCTTACGCCGAGCATCGCCGTCAGACCCGCGCCGCCAAGGCCGCCAAGGTGGAGGAGGCTCCGGCCGCTCCTGCCAAGGAAGAAGAAGCCGCAGGACAGGAAGAAGCATAATTAGAGGAGAGTAAAGATTATGGCAAATATTGCAAACAACGAAATCCGTTACCTGAACCCTCCTACCGTAGAGGTTCGCAAGAAGAAATACTGCCGCTTCAAGAAAGCCGGCATCAAATATGTCGATTACAAGGATCCTGAGTTCCTCAAGAAGTTCCTCAACGAGCAGGGCAAGATTCTTCCCCGCCGCATCACCGGCACTTCCCTGAAGTTCCAGCGCAAGGTTGCGCAGGCCGTGAAGCGCGCGCGCTCCCTCGCACTTCTCCCGTATGTGACCGACCTTCTCAAATAATAATTGAAGCGTTATGAAAATCATTCTCAAGAAAGAAGTTGCCAATCTCGGCGAGGCCGGAGATGTGGTTGAAGTGAAGACCGGTTACGCTCTCAATTATCTTGTACCTCAGGGCTACGCTTCCGTAGGCACTCCGTCAGCTCTCAAGCAGCACGCGGAGACCCTCCGTCAGAGGGCTCACAAGGAAGCCAAGCTCGTCGCCGACGCCCAGGCTCTCGCAGCCAGGATCGAGGCGGTAAGCATCAGCGTCGCAGCCAAGGTCGGCGAGAGCGGCAAGCTCTATGGGGCCGTCACCGCCGCGCAGATTGCAGAGGTTCTCGCCGCTGCCGGCGTGGAGGTCGAAAAGAAGAACATCGCAGTCGGCGACATCAAGGAGCTGGGCGAGTTCGAGGGCAAGGTGAAGTGCTACAAAGGCGTGTACGCCAACATCAAAGTCAATGTCGTAGCTGCGGAGTAACCACTTCCGCAGAGACCGTCTGAATATTCCCGCAGGAGCCGGAGACGGCAGTCTGCGAAAGGCAAAAAGTCCGAGAGAGAGGGTAGACAAAAAGTGTTTTGTCCGCCCTCTCCTTTTGTAAACCAGACGAAGACTTCGTATATTGGCCCTATGAAACTCAACGAAAGACATATCAGACTCGCGGCGGGGGTTCTGTACTACGCCGAAATTGCGCTGTGCTTCGCGCTGAGGCCTCCTGAGGCTACGGGAATCGCGGCTGCGGTGCTGCTGCCGCTCGCGATGCAGTTTCTGTGCGCCGTCTGCTCCAGACAGTGGAACGACCTCGCGGCCGCACTGACGCTCATCCCTGCGGGGGCTGTAGCCGGCACTCTTGCCTTGGCCGCCGCCCCGCTGCGCGTCGGCATATTCCTGCCCTCTCTGCTGCTCGGCTCAGCCGTGCGTATCGTGAACGGCCTGCGCCGATGGCCTGAAGTCAGGCCAAACACCCTCCGCTGGCTCGGCGCGGCTGTGGCGATGGTGACCTTCGCGGCCACGGCCGCCCTCATTCTGGGCTGAGAGCCTGTTGAGAAATCCGAAAATTTACTTATATTGCAGGATAGTTTACGCCCGCAGGGAGGTGTCAACTGCAGGAAAGTCTCCCGGACGGAAGCTACGAAGGCGCACAAATAACTGATAAACAGAGATAAAATGTTCAAAGGTCAACCAAAAGGTTTGTTTGCACTGGCCCTCGCCAACACCGGTGAGCGCTTCGGCTACTACACTATGCTTGCCATCTTTATGCTCTTCCTCCAGGCCAAGTTCGGCTGGGAGCAGGCTGCGGCGAGCCAAGTTTATTCCATTTTCCTTGCGGCCGTCTACTTTATGCCTGTAGTGGGCGGATGGCTGGCAGACAAGATCGGCTACGGCAAGTGCGTGGTCACCGGCATCAGCGTAATGTTCCTCGGATACCTGCTCCTTGCAGTCCCGACCGCAGCCAACAGTCTGGGAGCCGGACTTATGCTGGGAGCCCTGCTTCTCATCGCCATCGGGACCGGCCTCTTCAAAGGCAATCTTCAGGTGATGGTCGGGAACCTTTACGACGACCCTAAATACGCGTCCAAGCGCGACTCCGCGTTCAGCCTCTTCTATATGGCGATCAATATCGGCGCGATGTTCGCACCGTCCGCCGCGACCGCCATCACCAACAAGTTCCTCGCCAAGGCAGGACTCATCTACAAGGCCGACATCCCTGCGCTCGCGCACCAGTACCTCAACGGGACCATCTCCGCAGCGAACAGCGACAAGCTCGCCGGACTCGCCTCCCAGATGCCTGGCACACAGACCGCTTCTATGAGTCTCGGGGACTTCTCCTCCTACTATATCGAGCACCTCTCATCCGCCTACAATATGGGCTTCGCGGTGGCCTGCGTCTCGCTTATAGTGTCCATTCTCATCTACTTCTGCTGCCGCAGCTGGTTCAAGCACGCCGACATCAACGCCAAGCAGGCCAAGGCCGCCAACGTCAAGGTCGAGGAACTCAGTCCGAAGCAGACCCGCGAGCGTATCGTCGCTCTGTGTCTGGTGTTCGCGGTGGTCATCTTCTTCTGGATGGCATTCCACCAGAACGGCCAGTCGCTCACCTGGTTCGCGCGTGACTACACCCAGGCCACGGCTCAGGGTTTCACCAGATTCGGATTCAACATATGGATTCTCGCGCTGGTGGCGGTTTCAATCTATACCCTCTTCGGGGCATTCCAGTCCGAGAGCAGTAAGGGCAAGGGCATCTGCGCGGCAATCACCGCGCTGCTCTGGCTCGGAGCCTGGAGGATTTACGCGGGTATGCCTGCAGTGCTCGACATCCAGCCGCAGCTCTTCCAGCAGTTCAACCCGTTCTATGTGGTGTTCCTGACCCCGGTTTCGATGGCCATCTTCGCCTCGCTCGCGAGCAAGAAGTCGCCCAAGCACCCTAACGGGCTGGAGCCTTCCGCCCCTAAGAAAATCGGCCTCGGAATGTTCGTGGCCGCATTGGGATACCTGATTATGATTATTGCTTCCCTCGGCCAGCCTTCACCTGCCGAGCTCGGAGGCACGGTATCACCTGACCCTGTGGTGCCGGCATATCTTATCGGCACCTATCTGGTGCTCACCTTCGCCGAACTCCTGCTCTCCCCTATGGGCATCTCGTTCGTCTCCAAGGTGGCCCCTCCTAAATACAAGGGACTTATGATGGGACTGTGGTTCGCGGCCACGGCGGTGGGCAACTACCTCAGCTCCGTGCCGGGCCTGCTCTGGAAGGCGGTTCCGCTCTGGGCCAACTGGGCAATCCTGCTCGCCCTCTGCGTGATTGCAGGTGCGATAATGTTCGCTATGCTCAGGAAAATCGAAGCCGCTACGGCGTAAGCGTCAAGCCCTTATGGCCAATTCCGGGAAATTCGGCAGCACGCTGCTCTATTGCCTGACAAGACCCCTTGCCATCCTGCCTCTCGGGTTCCACCGCAGATGCGGCGCTCTGATAGGCAGGATTGCCGGCGGGATGCTAAGGTATCGCCGCGACGTGGTGATGGTCAATCTCGCGCGCAGCTTCCCGGAGAAGAAATACGACGAGCTCAAGGACATCTGCCGGAAGTCCTACATCCACTTCGGCAAACTCTTCGCGGAGGCGGTGTGGTTCGGGGCGCAGAGCCCGGAACGCCTGCGCAAGTCAGGCATCGTCCGGATAGTGAACGTCGCCGACATCAACGCCTGTTACGACAGGGGACGGAGCGTAATCGTGCTCGGCTCGCACTGCGGCAACTGGGAGCTCTTCGGAGGCTACCGCTCATACTGGGAAGACGAACAGTTCAAATTCGCCGAGCCGAATATGTGCGTGGTCTACCGCAGGCTCTCCAGCCCGGCCTGGGAGGACTTTATGAAGCGCAACCGTCTCAGGCCCATCACCGACAAGAAGCACTACGACGGGATGGTCGAGTCGTTCAGCCTGGTGAGATACGTGCTCTCCCACCGGGGGGAGAGGATGTTCTACAACGTGGTGACGGACCAGTACCCCTATGCCTCATCCAAGCTCAAGGTCAAGGACTTTATGCATCAGGAGACCTGGTCGATGGACGGCGCGCCCGCGCTGGCGCACAGGCTCGGGATGTCGGTCTTCTTCCTGAGTATGAGAGAGAAGGAAGACGGCAACTACGAGATGCGCTACATCCCTGTCTGCGAAGACGCGGGCGGGATGAGCGTGCTCGAAATACTCGACAGGTACTACGCGCTGCTGGAGGAGGAACTCCGTGCCCAGCCCTGGAACTATCTGTGGACACATAAAAGATGGAAATAACCCTCAAAACTATTTGTTAATATGACTATCAAGGATTTACAACCGGCTGTAGTCTGGGACGCATTCTACGGACTTACACGCTGCCCTCGTCCATCGAAGCACGAGGAAATCGTTCGCCAGCACATCCTCGACTGGGCGAAAGAGAACAATGTGGACGCATCCGCCGACGAGACCGGCAATATCATCATCCGCGTCCCGGCGACCACGGGATACGAGAACCGCAGGGGCGTGATACTCCAGGGGCATATGGATATGGTGCCGCAGAAGACCGCGGACACCGAGCACGACTTCCTCAAGGATCCTATCAAGACCAGGGTCGACGGCGAATGGCTCAAGGCGACCGGCACAACCCTCGGGGCCGATGACGGCATAGGAGTGGCAATGGGAATGGCGGTGGCTGTGGACAAGAGCGTAAAGCACGGCCCGGTCGAGGTGCTCATCACTTACGACGAGGAGACCGGAATGACCGGAGCCAACGCGCTCAAGCCAGGCATCCTCAAGGGCGACATCCTCATCAACATCGACTCCGAGGACGAGGGCGAGCTCTGCATCGGCTGCGCAGGCGGTCTGGATGCCATCGCAGACTTCAAGTATGAGAGCGAGAAGACGCCTTCCGGATATGTGGGCTGCAGGCTCGACGTCAAGGGCCTCTCCGGCGGACACTCCGGAATGGACATCTCCCTCTACAGGGCCAACGCCAACAAAGTCCTCGCAAACGCGCTCATCCCTATAATGGAAAAATATGACGGCGTGCTCGTGTCCATCAATGGAGGAAGCCTGCGCAACGCCATCCCGTTCGAGGGAGAGGCGGTGGTCGCGGTGCCTGCCGAGAAGGCGGCTGCCGCACTCAGAGCCATCAGGAAGAACTTTGCGGCCGTGACCGCAAGGTACAAGGAAAGCGACCCGGGGATGTCCTGCAAGGTCGAGAAGTGCAAGGCCGGCCCTAAGCACATCGAAAGCAAAGTGGCCCTCAACGCACTCAAGGCCATCTCCGCCTGCCCTTCCAACGTGATCAGGATGAGCCAGAGTATGCCGGGACTCACCGAGACTTCCATCAACCTCGCCATCGTCAGGAGCGGCAGAGGCCACATTCAGGTGGCGTCGCTTCTCAGAAGCGCCATCGACGAGTCCAAGGCCGAGCTTGCCAGCCGCGTGCGCTACATCTTCGAGTTCGCCGGCGCACAGGTCAAATTCACCGGAGGCTACTGCGGCTGGATTCCGAAGCCGGATGCACCGGTAATCAAGATGCTCAACGACACCTATATGAAGATGTTCGGCAAGCCGATGAATATCCTTGCCACTCACGGTGGTCTGGAGTGCGCGCTTCTCGGGGCCAAGTATCCTCACTGGGAGATGGTTTCCATCGGGCCTACCGTACGCTTCCCTCACTCTCCGGACGAGAAGGTGCACATCCCTTCCGTACAGAAGACCTGGGACTTCCTCAAGGCAGTGCTTGAAGACATCCCGGAGAAGAAGTAATTCCCTCCCTCTGCAATGACTCCGGAGGTCAGACGACAACTGATAGACTGGGCCGACAAATACAACGACCCGGTCTATTTTCAAGAGGATCCGATAGCGTTCCCGACCCGCTTTGTCCGGAGCGGAGCAAGGCTGCAGGATGTAGAGATTGCGGCCCTCTTCGCCTCGCATCTCGCCTGGGGAAGACGCTCTATGATCGTGAGGGATTGCAACAGACTCTTCGAGCAGATGCAGTGGAGGCCCTACGACTATGTGATGAGCGGAGACTGGCGCGATGACCAGAGCAGCGTCCACCGCACGGTGAAATGGTCTGACATCGCCGCCATCTGCCGTTCGCTCAAGGACTTCTACTCCACGCAGCAGTCACTCGAGACTCTCGGAGTCAAACAAATCAGGGAGCGGATATTCTCTCAGAAGAGCGACCCGCGCGCCCCGGACAAGAAAATCAATATGATGCGGCGCTGGCTGGTGCGGCGCGACGGCAAGGTTGACCTCGGAGTATGGACGCACACTTCCCCGACGGAGCTCGTCATCCCTCTGGACGTGCACGTCTATGATGTGGCGATACGGCTCGGGCTCACCACCCGCCGGAGCAGGGACCTCGCCACGGCGCTCCAGATTACGGAGGAATTCAGGGACATATTTCCGGACGACCCCGCAAAGGGAGATTTCGCACTCTTCGGATACGGTATAGACAATGCCTAAGATGTTTATCATATCGGGTTGCAACGGCTCCGGCAAGACCACGGCATCCTACACCCTGCTGCCTGACCTTCTGGGCTGCAGGGAGTTCGTCAATTCCGACGAGTTCGCCAAGAGCCTCTCGCCCTTCGACCCGTCGGCAGCCTCCATCACGGCCAGCCGCTATATGCTGATGAAGATCAACTATCTTCTCGGACGCTACGAAGACTTCGGCATCGAGACCACTCTCGCGACCCGCTCGCTGGTGGAAATCATCAACGAGGCACATTCAGTGGGCTACGAGGTCACGCTCCTCTATTTCTGGCTCAACTCCCCCGAACTCGCCATCCGGCGCGTCCGGGACAGGGTTGCCGCCGGCGGGCACAACATTCCGGACAACGTCGTCCGGAGGCGCTATATGATGGGGCTGAAATATTTCTTCGAGACATACCGGCCAATCTGCGACAGATGGATTCTTGCGGACAATTCAAAGTCCAATTTCAGCATCATCGCGGAGGGGTCAAAACAATATTCCTACATCAGGGACAACGACAAATATCACCTGATATGGCACATAATCCATCCTGACGATGACGACGTCTGACCATTTTATGCTTACGGAAGACCTGCTGCGCGAGATTGTCGCGGAAGGGCTGCGCTCGGGCGGCGACTGGTGCGACCTGTATTTTGAAGACAGCGAATACGGCGACCTGCTCCTGCGCGACGGGGAAGTCACTTCCGGAGGACACCATATAGACTGCGGCTGCGGCATACGCGTGCTCAACGGCGAGAAGACCGGCTACGCCTACTCCGAGGGCATCGACCGCGCCTCCCTGCTCAAGGCGGCCTCCGCAGCCGGCTCGATAGCCTCGGTGGGATGCTGTGCATCGCGCAGAGAAGCGTTTGCCTCTCAAGCCCTTGCATCGGATGTCAGGCTGGCCTCGACATACCCGATGGCCTCCGACTGGAGAGATGCCGCCACCGGAAGTCTCGCGGACTTCCTCAGGAAGCTCGACGCCGAGATACGCCGGAGGGACAGCCGGACGGTCAAAGTCATCGCTGCGCTCTCCTGGTCGGTGAGCGAGGTCTTGATGTACAATTCACTCGGAGAGCTGACCTCCGACCGGCGGCCTCTGGGCAGCGTCTCCGTGCAGACCATATTCAGAGAGAACGGACGCACAGAAAACAGCAGCGTCTCCAGAAGCCTGCGCACGGGAGAGGAGATGATCGGTCCCGGCCTGCTCGAAGACCTCGCCGGCAGGGCCGTGGAGGGTATGGACGAGAGGTTCGCGGCCCGCAGGCCGAAAGGCGGACAGATGCCCGTGGTGATGGGCGCCGGGGCTTCCGGCATTCTGCTCCACGAAGCGATGGGGCACGCTTTCGAGGCGGACTTCAACCGCAAGGGGCAGTCCATATTCTCCGACAGGATGGGTCAGAGAATATGCGCCAAGGGCATCAACATCATCGACGACGGCACCATCAGCGCCAACCGTGGGGCCTGCAGATACGATGACGAGGGCATCCCCGGGCAGAAGACCTATATGGTCACTGACGGGGTGCTGACCTCCTATCTGCACGACCGCATCAGCGCGGCATTCTACGGGGTCTCCCCCACCGGCAACGGGCGGCGGGAGTCGTTCCGCTACAATCCCATCCCGAGAATGAGGGCCACATATATGGAAAGCGGCAGCGGAGGCACGGTACAAGACCTCATAGCATCGGTCAAGAAAGGGATATATGTGGACCAGTTCGCCAACGGCCAGGTCAAGATAGGCGAGGGAGACTTCACCTTCTATGTCAGGAGCGGATTCCTCATCGAGGGCGGGAGGCTGACTATGCCCGTCAAGGACATCAATATCATAGGCAACGGGCCGCAGGCGCTTGCCGACATCGAAGCGGTGGCGTCCGACCTCAAGATAGACGACAGCACCTGGACCTGCGGCAAAGAGCAGAGCGTGGCCGTATCCTGCGGCATCCCGTCCGTGCTCATACGCAATCTTACAGTAGGAGGAGAATGATAATCAGCACAGAAGACATCCATCTGGTGGAGGCGTGCATCGACACGGCGCGCCAATCCGGGGCGGACAAAGTCCGCGCGACCCTTTCCAGAAGTGAAGAAGACCTGGTGGCGACCCTCAACGGCGGGATAGACAGGGTGACGCATTGCGCCGACAGCTCGCTGAGCCTTGCGCTCTATTCGGACGGAAGATTCGGCACTTTCTCCACCAACAAGCTCGGAGCGGAAGCGCTCCGGGACTTCATCCGGACTTCGGTAGGAATCGTGAGGAGCATCACTCCGGACCCGTGCCGTGACCTCCCCGAAGCGGAGCGCTGCTGCAGGACCGCGCGCTCCGGGGACGAACTTCACCTCACAGACAGACTCAGAGAGACCGTCACCCCCGGGATGCGCAAGCAGGCGGCTGCGGAGGCTTCGGTATTCGGAAGCGGAGACATCCTCTCAGAAGAGGGCGAATACTCCGACAGCATCTACGACACCCTGCTGATGGACAGCAACGGCACGTTCTGCCGGCACTGCGAGACATCCTTCGACTACGGGGTGGAAATCACGGTCGAGCGCGGCGGGGACAGGTACAGCGGCTACTGGTGGGACTCTTCCTCCCGCCTCAAGTCCCTTGATGCCGCAGCCTGCGGACATCGGGCTCTGGAGCGTGCGGAAGCGATGGAGGGAGCGGAGGCGCTCTGCAGCGGCAAATACAATATGGTGATAGACAGCGAAGTGGCCTCGAAAGTGGTCTCGCCGGTTCTCAAGGCCCTCAACGCCTACTCCATCCAGCAGAACAACTCCTTCCTCGTGGACAGCCTCGGCAAACGGATGTTCCCGGAGGGCCTTACGATAATGGACCTGCCGCACATCGAGGGACAGACCTGCTCCAAGCTCTTCGACTCGGAGGGAGTCGCCACGCGGAAGACCCCGATCATCGGCGAAGGAGTCGTAAGCGAGTATTTTGTCAACACCTATATGTCCCGCAAACTCGGCATAGCTCCCACGATAGAGGACGCCACGCGCCCCAAACTGATGAGCTGGCCACGGGCGGGTATGGGACGGGATGACATCCTCAGTCTCTGCGGGCGCGGGATACTCGTCACCGACTTCAACGGGGGCAACAGCAACCCGGTGACGGGTGACTTCTCATATGGGGTGGAAGGGTTCTACTTCGAGAACGGACTGATAGTCAAGCCTATAAGCGAAATGCTCGTGACGGGGAACTTCCTGGCGCTATGGCAGACTCTGATTGCGGCGGGAGACGACGCGAGAAGCTGTATGTCGAAACTTATTCCTACCTTAGCGTTCGAGGACGTTGATTTCAGCGGATAGTTTTTTATTCACAATATGAAAATAGAGAAAAACAAAGTAGTATCGCTCAGCTATGAGCTGACGGTAGAAGGCAAGACCGCCGACAAGGCGGGCTCTGACTCTCCTCTCGAATACATCCACGGCACAGGTATGCTGCTGCCGAAGTTCGAATCCGAGGTCGAGAACAAGGAAGCCGGGGACGAATTCGAATTCACCCTCACCCCGGAAGAAGGCTATGGAGTCTATGACCCTGACTACGAGGTGGAAATCCCGAAGAGCGTATTCGAGATTGACGGCAAGCTCCGGGACGACCTGCTCGTGCCCGGGAATGTCCTGCCGATGCTCAACAACTCCGGACAGGTGATTCAGGGGCTGGTGAAGTCGGTCGGGGAGGACAGCGTCAGGATGGACTTCAACCACCCTATGGCCGGCAAGACCCTGCATTTCTCCGGCAAGGTGGAGAATGTGCGTGACGCCAGCGAAAAAGAGCTCGCCGAAGGCCTGCACGGGGAATATCTCCCGAAGGAAGGCTGCGGCTGCGGGGGCGGATGCAAAGACGGAGAATGCGGCTGCGGCGATGATTGCCAATGCGGGTGCAAGTAGGACACTGAAGCATTGAGAACGGCCGTCGTCATATTGAACTGGAACACGAGGGACTACCTTGCGCAGTTCATCCCTGCCATAGAGGAAAGCCTGCAGGGACTTGACGCCGGGCTCATAGTGGCTGACAACGCCAGCAGCGACGGCTCCGCAGCAATGCTCGCGGAACACTTCCCCGATGTCAGGACCATCCTGCTCGGGGACAATTACGGATTTACCGGAGGCTACAACCGCGCCATCGCACAGCTGCTCGGGGACGGAGCAGATGAACCGGAATACCTGCTCCTGCTCAACTCCGACGTACTGGTAAGCCCGGGATGGCTCGAGGGTCTGGTCAGACATATGGATTCCAATCCGGACTGCGGGGTCTGCGCTCCGAAGCTTCTCGCTCTGCTCCACAGCGACGGGGAATACAGGCGCGGCGACTCCCTGGAATATGCCGGAGCGGCAGGGGGTTATCTCGACCGTTACGGCTACCCCTTCTGCAGGGGACGCGTGCTCTCCCGCACCGATACTGACTCTGAGCGCTACGGCGAGACGAAGGACGTGCTCTGGGTATCCGGGGCGTGCCTGATGACCCGCACAAGCCTCTGGAAAGAGCTGGGCGGCTTCGACGGGAGGTTCTTCGCCCATATGGAAGAGATAGACTACTGCTGGAAAGCCCAGCTGTGCGGCTACAGGGTCAGCGTGGTCCCGTCCTCGAGGGTGTATCATCTCGGAGGGGGCACACTGTCCCGGACCTCCCCCGTCAAGCTGAAGCTCAATTACCGCAACGGGCTGCTCCTGCTGGAGAACAATCTCGCCGACACGATAGGCCCGGACAAGGCGCGGAGACGCATCCGTACGCGCAGGTTTCTGGACCGGTGCAGCGCGCTCTGCTATCTGCTCGGGGGACATAAAGCCAAGTTCCGCGCAGTGCTGGACGCCCACAGGGAATACCGCATCCTGCGTGCGAGCCCCCGCAGGGTGACGAATCCTGTCGGCACGCCCAAAGGCATATTGGAGATTGACATCATCCTCCAGGCTCTGCTGAGAGGAAAGGGGATATTCGATTATTTGTTCAAAATTGAGAAGCGGATATGAAAATAGTCATTGAAGGCGCCGGCGAAATCGGGACGCATCTCGCCAAGATGCTCAGGGCCGAAGGCAATGAAATCACGGTCATCGACGACAACAGAGGGCGCATCGAAGCGCTGGCGGCCATTTCCGATGTGGAGACCGTCACGGGCAACCCGTCTTCGCTCAGGACTCTCCGCGAAGCCGGGACAGGCAGCGCGGACCTTTTCATCGCGGTCTATCCCTTCGCCGCCCAGGAGATAAACATCGTGAGCGCAATGCTCGCCAAGCAGCTGGGGGCCGCGAAGGTCATCGCCCGCATCAGCGACGAAGACTGCCTCTCCGCAGAGAACAAACTGCTGTTCAAGGAATTGGGCATCGATATGATGTTCTACCCTGAAAGGATTGCGGCGGATGAAATCATAGACTTTCTGAAGCACAACTCCACTGCCGAGACTATGGAGTTCGCGCGCGGCAAGCTGCAGATAGCAGTCTTCAAGCTCAACGAAGACTCCCCCCTGCTCGACCTGAAGCTCTCCGAATTCATCAGCAACATACCATCGGACCAGCTCCGTCAGTTCCGCGTGATCGCCCTCTCGCGCGACGGCAGGACCGTCATCCCGAAACTCAACACCAAGTTCCGTTTCGGCGACCTCGTATTCACCATTTCCCGCCGCGAAGGGGTGGAGCTGCTCTACAGGCTGTTCGGCAAGAGCAACATCGACATCAACGGCGCATTCATCCTCGGCGGAAGCCGCACTGCCGAGATGCTCGCCCGTTCCCTTGCCAACAACGGACTGACCGTCAAGATTGTGGACAGTGACCGTGAGCGTTGTCTCAAGCTCTCCGAAAACCTTCCGGACAGCGTGCTCGTCATCAACGGCGACGTCCGCAATTCGGACTTCCTCTACGAAGAAGGCATACAGCAGTATGACGCGTTCATCGCCCTCGGGGAGAGCGACGAGAGCAATGTCCTCTCCTGCGTGGTGGCGCGCAAGTTCGGCGTGTCCCGTACGGTTGCGGGGGTGGAAAACATCGAATATATACATCTCGCCGAAGAGATGGGGGTGGACAACGTGATCAACCGCAAGCTCATCACCGCCGGAAGGATTTTCCGCCTCACGCTCTCGGGCAAGGCGCGCATCGTCCGTTATATGGCCGGCACGAATACGGAGGTCATAGAGTACACGGTAGCGCCCGGAGCCGCCATCACCAAGGCCCCGCTCAAGGAGATAGACTTCCCGCACGACGCGATAATCGGCGGGGTGATCAGAGGCAACGACGCATTCATCGCGGTCGGCGACACGCGGATCGAGGCATACGACAGGGTGGCCATATTCGCCCTGCCGGAGTCCATCAGGGAGATAGACCTCTTCTTCAGGTGACAATCTGTCACTGGCAGGAGATTTGATTTGAAAGCGTGAAACAATGAATGGAATTATGGCAGAAAAAGAAGATATAAAGCAGGAAACCGAGCTTGAAAAGGAGATTGACACGGCGGGGAACAAGAAGAAAAAGCAGAAGAAGGAAGACCCGCAGCGCAGGCAGATAGAGGAGCTTACTGACAAATTGACGAAAGAAAAGGACGACTATCTCCGTCTGATGGCGGAGTTCGAGACTTTCCGCAGGCGTTCCGCCGAGGAGAGGCTTTCGCTGGTCGCCTCCGCGTCGGCAGACACCATCAAGGGGATGCTTCCGGTGCTTGACGCCTGTGAAAGAGCCATTGATATGCTTGCATCCTCAACCGACGATGCCGCGCGGGAAGGCACCAGACTCATCTACGACAAGCTGATGGACTATCTCAAGTCCAAGGGGCTGGACCGCATCGAGGCCAAGGGAGAGAAGTTCGATACGGACTTCCACGAGGCCGTGACCCAGATTCCGGCACAGAGCGACGAGATGAAAGGCAAGGTGATTGACGTGATTCAGACTGGCTACACCTTCAACGGCAAGGTTATCCGCTATGCCAAGGTTGTGGTGGGGGCTTAAGAGATATGGCAGAGAAAAGAGATTACTACGAGGTGCTCGGACTCCAGAAAGGGGCGAGCGCCGACGACATAAAGGGCGCATACCGCAAGGCTGCGCTCAAATGGCATCCTGACCGTTGGGTAAACGGCACTGATGCGGAGAAGAAGACTGCCGAGGAGAAATTCAAGGAAGCCTCCGAAGCCTATTCCGTGCTCAGCGACCCGGACAAGAAGGCGAAGTACGACCAGTTCGGTTTCGCCGGCGTGTCAGGTGCGGCCAGTCAGGACTGGTCTCAGGGATTCGGAAGTCTCAACGACTTGCTGAACAATATCTTCGGAGGAGGTTTCGACTTCAGCGGCGGCTTCAGCGGTTTCGGCGGCTCGTCCTACGGCGGCAGAAGAGACCGCAGTGCGTCGCGCACGATACGGGGCGGCGACGTCACGGTCAAGCTCCGCCTCACGCTCGAAGAAATCGCGACCGGCTGCGAGAAGACCGTCACGGTCGAGCGCAACCGTCCGTGCCCGAAGTGCGGAGGCCGCGGCACGACAAGCAGCTCCGACGTCAAGGTCTGCCCTACCTGCAACGGTAGCGGCCAGGTGATGAGAGGAAGTTTCATCTTCAGCCAGGTCGCAACCTGCCCCAACTGCAAGGGCACTGGCAAGATAGTCAGCAATCCTTGCTCCGGATGCCGGGGCACGGGCGTGGTGAAGGTCAGGGAGAGCGTGAGCGTCAGGATTCCGGCGGGCGTCGAGAACGGGATGCAGCTCACCGTACAGGGCGGCGGCGACACCGGGCCGCAGGGCGGAGCGAACGGCGACCTCTGCGTAATCATCGAGGAAGCGCCGCATTCACTCTTCAAGCGCGACGGAGTCAACCTATTCTACACCAAGGTCATAAGAGTTACTGACGCGATACTCGGCTGCGAAATCAGCGTACCTTGCCTCGACGGGCCGCAGACCCTCAAACTGCCTGCCGGCACACAGTCCGGCACGGTGCAGAAGCTTCGCGGCAAGGGGCTTCCGGCAGTCAACGGCTACGGCGTGGGCAGGGGCGACCTCTATGTCAAGATATTGATCTGGGTGCCTCACAAGCTGAGCAGGAGCGAGAAAGATGCGCTGGAAGCGATAAGAAACAGCGACAGCTTCAAGCCGGCACCGACTCGGGAGGATATGGAAATTCTCAAAAAGGAGAGCGAATTCTTCTGAAAAATTTTGCAGGATTGCATTTAATAGCTATATTTGCAGTCCGAAAAAAGCAGCCTCTCTTCAGACGGTTTGATGACGCTGCGCTTAACGACATAATTTGAGATTATGGATTTGATGAAAATCGTGGAGCAGTCCTTCTCTGAAAACAAGGCTGCGTCCTACCCGGAGTTCAAGGCAGGTGACACCATCACCGTGACTTACAAGATTAAGGAAGGCGACAAGTTCAGACTTCAGAGTTTCCGTGGCGTGGTCATCCAGATTTGCGGAGCCACCCCGTTCACGAGGACTTTCACCATCCGCAAGATATCCAACGGCATCGGTGTCGAGAGGATTTTCCCTTATGAGTCACCGGCCATCGAGAAGATAGAACTCAACAAGGTCGGCAAGGTTCGCCGCGCACGCATCTTCTACCTCCGCAAGCTCGCAGGCAAGAAGGCCCGCATCAAGGAAGCGAAGCGCAACGTGACGAAAACCGCCGCTGCGGAATAGATTACGGACCGGCCATAGCGCCGGTCACGATTTGGCGCCTTAGCTCAGCTGAATAGAGCATTTGACTACGGATCAAAAGGTCGCAGGTTTGAATCCTGCAGGCGTCACACGGAGAAAGGGATGACTGAATGAGCCATCCCTTTCTCTTTTATATTCATTCCGTACGGATCGTGCTATTCCGCTTCAGTGTCGGGGTCAATCTTGTCGAAATCCACTTCCCCGAACCACTCGCGCATCTTGTCCTGCGCCTGCTGCTTCACGCTGTCTGAAAGATGCCCCTTGATATAGGAGTAGGCCGCAAGGAGGGCCGCGACATCATCGACATATCCGGCCATAGGGAAGAAGTCAGGCACAAGGTCTATCGGCAGTATGAAGTAGCCGAGCGCACCTAGCAGGATGGCTTTCTCCTTGGAGCCGACAGCCGGATCCCGCAGCTCATAGTACAGAATCATAGCCACATATACTGCTCCGAGTCCCGCCTTCTTGGCGGCTTTCTTGATTTTGGACCAAAACGCGCTCTCGGAATACTCGTTCTGATATTTCTCGATGTCTTCCGGTATCATATTCCGTCAATTATCGTTCAAATATACGCAAAAATCACGATTCCCCCGCTTCGACGGCGGGGATATCGTCTATGTCAAGCAGGGCCTTGACAGGATGCCGGTCACTCTGGCGTGCGCCCAGCTTGAGCAGCTTGCCGGAGGTGTTGATTATGCTCTGTCCCTGTGGGGCAAGCTTGCGCATACCGGCCTCGTATTCGGACTGCGCCCTTTCCAGCGCCTTGCCTACCGCATCGTAGCGTTCCATAAACTGCCCGACGCGGTCTATCATCTCGTTCGCGAGCTCATACACTTTCTCGTGGTCGCGGGCCTGCGCGAGCTGAGTCCAGGTAAGGTTGACGATTTTCAGCGCCCCGTAGAGACTCTGTTCGTCGGCGATATAGACATTCTTGTCGGCGGCCCTGCGCCACAGGTCCGGCTCCTGCTGCAGTGCAGTCCAGAGAGCCCCGATATTCGGGACGAACATAATCACATAGCCGACGGACACTTTCGGAGGACGGACATAGGAGGAATAATCCTTCTCGGAGAGTTCCCTCACGTGCTTCCTGATGCTCTCGATATGGGCTTTGAGGCACTCCTGCCTCGTGGTTTCGTCCTCGGCGTTGACATAGTCCACATAGGCGGTCAGGGACACCTTGGAGTCGATTATGACCTCGCGCCGCTCATCGAGATGCAGAATCACGTCGGGCCTCAGGATGCCGCCGCTCTCGCTGCGCACCGGTTTCCCGTCACGGTCGCAGATGACCTCCTGAGTGTCATAGTGAATGCCCTTGGTGAGCGACTGCGAGCTCAGCAGTTCTTCCAGTATCGTCTCTCCCCAGTCCCCCTGAAGCTTGCTGCCGTGCTTGAACGCCGCCGCAAGTTCATCGGCGCTCCGCCGCGCCGCGTCGCTGTGCTCCATCAGATTCCTGATGCGCTCGCGCATCTCGCCCTGGGCGCTTGCCTGCTCCTTGCTGCTCTGCTCCATAGCCTTGCGCAGCTCGGCGATATTCTCCTTGAGGGGGTTGACTATCTGCCCGATGCTCTGACCGCTTGACTCGGAGAACTCTTTCTGCCGCAGTTTGAGCATCTCTCCGGTATCGGAACGCAGCTGGGCGCTGACCTTGGCCAGCGTCTCGTCAAAGCGCGCCTGAAGCGAGTCCATAGCCTCCTTGTGTACGGCGTCACGCTCCGCAAGGGCCTCGGCGGAGCGCTTCTGCTGCTCAAGCAGCTTCTCCCCTGCCTGCTTGAGCTCGGACTGCAGCCGGGCCCTCTCCGCCCCGAACTCGGCCTCGGCTTCCAGAGTCGCGGTGCGGGCGGAGCGCTCCGAAGACTTCCTCACCAGCCCAAGTACGACAGGAACGGACAGCAGCACGGCAAGGACAAGCCCTCCTGCGAATGCGAACAATATCTCCATAACAATGGACAAATATATCATTTTTATTCGTGTTTTCAGACTTTGTTCCGTAATTCCGCCATTGCTATCGCCCCTTTCGATAACCACAATCGGAACAAATGTATATCGATAATTTTTAAAAAATATTAAAATGCCTTATCTTTGCAAAATGGAGCTGAGACAACTGCACTATTTCGTCCGGGTAGCCGAGACTCTGAACTTCTCCGAAGCCGCCAGAGGCCTCTTCATCACCCAAAGCACGCTCTCCCAGCAGATCAAACAGCTGGAGGAAGAACTCGGAATAGCCCTCTTCACGAGGGACTCCCACTCCGTCTCACTTACCGAGAACGGCGAGAAGCTGCTCCCGCTCGCGGAGAAGACTCTCCTCGACGCCAAGGACTGCATCAACCAGATCCGCGACCTGCAGGAGATGGTGTCGGGCGAACTGGTGATCGGAGCGACGTATTCATTCTGTCCCATCCTCACCGAGACCCTGCACAACTTCCTGAGCGCCTACCCGGGAGTCAAGCTGCGTATCTGCAGCCGCAGAATGGAAGAGCTTATGGAGATGCTGCAGAAGCGCGAAGTCGACTTCGTGCTGGCCTTCAAGCCGAGCAGCCTCAACGAGGAGATTGAATCCTTCACCCTCTTCGACGACAAGATTTCGGTCATTCTCCGCAAAGACCACCCGCTCGCTGACCGCAGACTGCTCAGCGTCAAGGATCTGGAGCGCCAGAGCATAGTGATGCCGGCCAAGGGTCTTCAGGCGCGCAACGCTCTCGACAGGATGATTGACATAAACGAATCCGGACTGAACATACAGATAGAGCTCGACGAGGTGAATATGCTCCTCGATGTGGTGGAGGGCAGCAAGATGCTCACCTTCCTCTCCGAGGCGACCATCTACCACCGCGAAAACCTCAAGGCCATCCCGCTCGACATTCCGGGCAACCAGGTCGAGGGCTGCATACATATGCTGCGCAAGGCCTACCGCAAGAAGTCGGCGAAGGTCTTCCTGAAGATGCTCCGCGAATCCAATGAAGTCACAACCAGAAACATCAAGTGGATCTGACAAGATATCCCGCAAGATAAATGATGGACTTTCTCAATTCTCTCTTTGACGGCACCCCAGGTGCCTGGAGCGGCGGTATCGCGCACTCCATCATCATTCTCGCGCTCGTGATAGCGCTCGGCAAGATAATGGGCAAAATCAAGGTGGCCGGAGTGAGTTTCGGCGTCACCTGGATACTCTTCATCGGCATAGTGTTCAGTCACTTCGGGATGACGCTCGACCACAACCTCCTGCACTTCCTCAAGGAATTCGGACTGATACTCTTCGTGTACAGCATCGGTATGCAGGTCGGCCCGGGATTCTTCTCCAGCCTGAAGAGCGGCGGACTGGGACTCAACGCGCTGGCGTTCCTCGTGGTCGTGCTCGGCATCGGAGCCACGATAGCGCTGCACTACATCACCAAAGTCCCGATGACCACGATGACCGGCATAATGTCCGGTGCGGTCACCAACACTCCGGGACTCGGCGCGGCGCAGCAGGCATATTCCGACACTTTCGGCACCGGCGCTCCCGACATAGCGCTAGGCTACGCGGTCGCCTACCCTCTGGGCGTGATAGGCTGCATCCTCAGCTTTATTGTAATCAAAGACCTCTTCTACCGGGGCAATCTCGCTCCGGCGAGGAAGCTCAAGGAAAGCAAGGCTCACGAGACGATAGACACCAGAAGCATCGAGGCCCCGGAACACCTCAGCGACAAGAAATTCATCTCCCGGCGAATCATCATCTCCAAGCCGAAGCTCAACGGAATGGTGCTCGGCAAACTGGAGCTTGACACCGTGCTGGGAGCCACTGTGACCCGTATCCGCAGGGCCGGCATCGAACTCAAGGCGACTCCTGACATAAGGCTGCAATACGGCGATCAGGTGACGGTGGTCGGCAGCGAGCAGAGCATCGCCGCAGTGGAGAAGGTGCTCGGCAACTCGCGCAAGCGTCTGGACGAGCCCAACCTCATCCCGATATTCATCGGCATCGCCCTCGGCTGCATTCTCGGAAGCATCCCGATCCGATTCCCCGGCATCCCTCTTCCGATCAAGCTCGGACTTGCGGGCGGACCTCTGATCGTCAGCCTGCTTATGAGCCATTTCGGCCCGCAGTTCAAGGTCATCACCTACACCACCGCCAGTGCCAACCTGATGCTGCGCGAGATAGGCATCGCCATCTTCCTCGCCTGCGTGGGGCTTGAAGCAGGTAACGGATTCGTGGACACCATCATCAATAAGGGAGGATATGTCTGGATCGGCTACGGAGCCATCATCACCGTAGTGCCTATGCTCTTAGCCGGAGTCATCGGCAGGTTTGCTATGAAGCTCGACTACAACACCCTCATCGGCGTGCTTGCAGGCTCCAGCACCAACCCTCCGGCTCTCGCCTACGCCGGGGAGCAGGACAAGAACAGCGACGCTGCGGCAGTGGGATACGCCACCGTCTATCCTCTGACGATGTTCTTCAGGGTACTCTTCGCGCAGCTGATGATTCTCTTCTTCGTATAGCGTCCGCCTATAGCCGCTATCGGATTGGACGATAGGTCTATAGGCCGGAGCGAACGACATCATCGAAACAAAGCGTAGCCGATGCTTCCGCAGCCCTTGCAGCAGCAGTACCTTTGCACTGTAAGAAAATAAAACACGCAAACATATTATGGAAGCATTACTCATTATTCTTTCTGTTATGGCAGCAGCGCTGACATACAGATTTGTCGAGATGGTCAAGGTTCGCCGCGAAGCATCCAAGTTGGACGACGAGAGGCTCGCGAAATATATGAGTCTCGACGACTAGTCATTCCGGGGTCGGCTAAAATACTCTTTAGCCAGCCCCTTTTTCTGAAGTATTATTGCAGAAAAGTCCGGCCGCGATGGTCGGACTTTGTGCTTTATAGCTCGGGACACTTCCCTATACCCTCTTGCCGCCGATTTCAATCAGGCAGTCGGCAGGGGCCTTGATGTTGCCGTCGATGATGACTTCGCCGCAGGAATCCGCCCTGATGCAGCCGCTGCGAGGATTCTTGATGGAGACGACATTGCCCTTGATGCTGGCATTGACATCCGAATACTCGAGGGCGAGATCCGCGTCAGGTTCGAAGATGCAGTCTTCCAGCACGAGACCGTCGACATAGCAGAGCGGCTGCGTCCCGCCGATGCGGCAGCGCACAAGACGCAGATTCCTGGAGTGCCAGCCGAGATATTCGCCGTTGATGAACGAATCATAGACGGTGACGTTCTCGGTCTCCCAGAGGGCGTCCTTGCTCTGAAGGTCGCTGTTGCGGATTTCGACATTGCGGGTATGCTGGAACGCGTAGTTGCCCTCAAGACGGAAATTGTTGACCTTGATGTCGGAGCAGTGCATAAAAATATAGTCCGCATCCTTGGCCTCAAGACCGTCTATGTCGATGCCGCTGCACGACCAGAACGTCTGCTGGGCCATAGGCATCCTGACGTTGCGCAGACGGATTCCCTCCATCTCGCGGAACATCTTGGGAGCATCCACGAGACAGTCAGTCATCTCCACGTCGCGGCTGTGCCAGAGCGAAGAGCGGGCGCTCTCCGCGAAATAGCAGTCTCTAATCTTGAAACGCTCGCAGCACCAGAACACGTACTTGCCTTCGAAGCGGCATTTATATGCCTCTATGTCAGAGGTTTCCTTAAGGGAGGACTCCCCAAGGTGAATGGTCACGTTCTCCAGATAGAGATTGTGCCTGCAATACAGAGGACGCTCGCCTCCGAATTCCTGATTGATTATTTTTTCCATACCGGGGTTATCAGCGATTTGCACAAAGATACTCTTTTCCGCGCAATGCGGCAAGTCCTGTTCCGGCCCGCTTCCTGTCCGGAGACAAAAAATGCTTCTAATTCTTCTTGCGGCGGCCCAGAACCTTGCCCAGCCAGCGCTCGAAGCGGCTGTCGCCGATGGAGGACTCGTACTCCTGCATCATCCTCGCCGCATCGAGAGCGGAAGACTCCAGCGAGGAATTGACCTCTTTCTCAAGGGCGGCGTCCTGTTCGCGCATCTCCTGCTCGACGATGTACTGGTCGGCCATTTCGGCGTACTGCTCGAAGTTCGACTCCTCCAGTTCCTCGCGTCCGCCGCCGAGAGAGTCGCGCGCGCCGCTGCCGCTCTCCAGCGCTCCGACCGCTGTTTCGTTGCCCCGGATCACTTCGTCCACCCCTCTGTTGAATATGTTCTGAATATCGTAAGCCAGATTGTACTGGACGGTGTCGAGCTGCGCGGTGTACGAAGGCACCGTGCCCTCCCGGTATCTGACCTTGCCGACCTGGACGCGGTTTACTCCGCCGGTGCCGTATACATTGATTCCGAACAGTACCGGGAACGGGGCCTTGAGCACGGAAAGATGGTAGAACATACTGTTGTCGAAACCCTGCGTGCCTCTCAGTGCAAGGCGATATCTGTCGGCTCCAAGCACGAACGGGAAGACCTCGATGCGGCTGTCGTGCACCAGAGCGTCGATGTGGAGATTGTCCACGTTCAGCACCTCCTTCTTCTTGAAGAGCAGGAGGTTGGCAATCTTTCCGAACTGTCCGTCATTAAGCACCTTGAGACCTTTGCCCGTAATCCTCACAAGTCCGTCGAACGTCGGAAGGATAATCCTGCGGGTGGTGTCCATCTTGGCGGTGGCGCTTACGTCGCAGCTCAGTTTGCCGTCGAACGCCTTCAGCACGGGCATCAGGCTGTCCACTGCCGGGAAGAGCTGGATGATTTCCTTGGCGGCCATCTGCGTCAGATTGAGATTGGCCCCCACGGAGATGTCGTCGCGCGACCTTGTCGAGTAGAACGCGTCCATATATATCCGGCCGAGTTCCGTGGTGATGTAGGTTCCGGTGAGCTGCGCTGTCCTGTCCTTGATTCTGATGCCGGAATAGAACGGCCCTATCTTAGGGTCGGAATAGTCCACCCGCTCCGCCTCAAGACCGATTGTGACGTCGACGTTGGCAGGGAGGATGAATATCGGCAAGTCGTGGATGTCCACTCTGGCATCGGCAAGGGTGTCGGTCACGAAACTCTCGTCGATTTCATCCTGCGGAGCGACTTCCGCCGCCGGATCGGTCCCTTCCTTCTTGCCGACCAGGAATGCGGCAAGTATCTCGTTGGCATTGATGCGTCTGGACTTGATGTCGAGTCTGGAGGCAATCATATCCTTGGATATCAGGGCGTTTTTCGCGCCGAACACGGTCCCCGCCAGACTGATGTCGGAGGTGCCGCACGTGACTCCTATGGTGTCTATCTCTATCTTGTCGTCGTCGAAGTCGGCGTGCAGAGCCGTCAGACGGGTGCGCAGAGGGAGCGACGGCGAGGCGAAGAAGCCGGAATCCGCCTTGATGTGCCCGGAAGCCGACCACTCCTTCAGGTACTTCACGACAGAAGAATCCAGCGAAATGTCCAGGTCGGCGTTTTCAAAGGCCCTGTCCTTGATGCGCGAGACATAGCGGCTGCGGTGCTCCGTGCCGGCCGCCTTCTTCTGCACGGAGGCCCTGACATTGGCTCCGCTCGCCGCGAATCTCGCCGTCCCCATCCGCAGAAACGCCCTCTCGCTGTCGGTACTTGCCTCGATTCTCGGGAGCATTTCCCCTTCCCGGGAGACCTTGGTGATGCTCGCCTCGTTGCGGATGTTGCGGACTCTTGCCGTGAGATCCGCCCCCTTGTGGAAATATACGCTGTCGAACCCTATGCTGAGCGCAAGCCCCTCCGGGCCTGAGCGGAGATCCATCGCGGTATTGTAGAGGCAGGCCTCAAGGGTGTCCGCAGGCATCTTGATATGGAGATGAGAACTGCTGAGAGCCCCGCTTATCTTCGTCGCGTCGAAACGGAAGTTCTGAAGTTCAGAGCGATAAGCTCTGCCGTCAAGCACAAGTCTGAAATCCCCCTCCGCGTGCTCTATGAGCGTGGAATCTATCGGCAGAACCGCAAGCAGCTTCTCGACGTCGGCCTGAGCGTCGGCGGAAAGAGTGAAACGGGGGTTCTTGCCCAGCAGGTCATCGGCCCTGCCGTCAAAGTCGATGTCAAGCCCCGGAACTGAAAGCTTCAGCTCGTGTATGTCCGCCGTCAGCACCCTGTCTTCGGACAGGGAGGCGTCTATGTCGATGCAGTGGTCAATGCGCAGATTCTCGGGAAGATATTCGGTAGTGGAAGAAGGTATCCTGACGCAGGCGGTGACAGCTGGGAGAGAACTGCCTGAATATGTCCCTTCGGCGGTGATGTCCGCCGTAAGACGGGCATCTGTGCTGAACGACGGAGCCATATCCACCAGATGGTCGGCATACTCGCGCAGGATGGTCTCGACCCGGCATTCCCCGAGATTGACCCCGGCCTTCATCACGATGCTGTCGGGATATACCATAGCGTCCCCATCCACACTCAGCGGCATATGGGCGACTTCAGCCCTGAGAGAAGAGGCGCCGAGCCTCATATGGTCGGAGAAGAGTTCGAAACGCACTTTCCCGTCTATGTCAAGAGGCAGAGCGAGCCTTCCCGCCGATGCGGAGCAGAGATTCGCAAATGCCCGGAGCGCAATGTCATACTCCGCCCTGCGGGACTCGTCCAGAACGAGCTGTCCTATCTTCAAGTCCAGAGTGTCCGCCGCGCTCAGCGCATAGACGGAAAGCGAGTCCAGGTTGACGCGGGCGTCCGAGAGCTCCAGCGAGCCGTCGCTGAACTTGAGATCGGCTCCGAGATTAAGAGCATTCAGGCCGAGAGCGGCGCGCAGATTGCCGGGAGCATCGGTGTATATCAGAGCGACATCTTCAAGCGAGACCTTGCCGACACTGATCCGGGGAGTGGTGAGCGGAGCGCTCTCCGATTTGAGACTGTCCGGAGTCTCTCCTGTCCTGATGACCGAAAGATTGGACTCAAGAGGGCCGTACTTGTGCAGATAGGCACGGATTCCCTTGAGGCTCAGTTCCTGCACGACGAGCTCGCCGTGCAGGAATCTGAACGGATCGGCGCTGACGCTAAGCCTGTCCAGACTCAGCAGCGTATCCGCGCTCTCTCCCCGTCCGGGAGCGGAGAAATCCGCGCCGGGGAACTCAGCCCCGTCGAACGAGGCATAGCGTCCGTGCGGATAGCTCAGCGACAGGTCGTCAAGGGTGACTGTAATTGTAGGGAATCTGCGGAGCAGATGGACTCTCAGGCGCGAATACCCGAGAGTCCCGTCCACATATTCCTTCGCAAGATTATCGACGGCATCGGTCAGCAGCTTAGAATTGAGGGCCAGTTCAAGACCCGCAACAATCACCGCCACCAAGCCGAATATGGTGATCAGGGCTATTTTAAGCCCTTTCTTCACAGACCGAGCGTCTTGAAGAAATCGTTGCCCTTGTCATCCACGAGAATGAATGCCGGGAAATCCTCGACACGGATTTTCCATACGGCCTCCATACCGAGCTCCGGATATTCCACGCACTCTATGGACTTGATGTTGTCCTGCGCCAGCACTGCCGCCGGGCCTCCGATGGAGCCCAGATAGAAGCCGCCGTGCTTCTTGCAGGCATCGGTGACAGCCTTGCTGCGGTTTCCCTTGGCAAGCATCACCATAGAGCCGCCATTATCCTGGAATTCATCGACATACGGATCCATTCTGCCGGCAGTGGTGGGGCCCATAGAGCCGCAAGGCATCCCTTCCGGGGTCTTGGCCGGACCGGCATAATAGACCGGGTGGTCCTTGAAATACTGCGGCATACCCTCGCCGGCGTCGAGACGCGCCTTAATTTTGGCGTGGGCGATGTCACGCGCCACGATGATGGTGCCGTTGAGACTGAGCCGGGTGCTGACAGGGTACTTGGTGAGCTGTGCGAGAATCTCGGACATAGGGCAGTCGAGATTGATCTTCACCGCTTCGCCATCGCCCTGATTGCGGAGCTCCTCCGGTATCAGCTCATACGGCTTGTCGTCCAGCTTCTCGATCCATACTCCGTCAGAATTGATCTTGGCCTTGACGTTGCGGTCCGCCGAGCAGCTGACTCCCAGTCCGATAGGGCAGCTCGCGCCGTGGCGCGGAAGCCTCACGACCCTGATGTCGTGAGCGAAATACTTGCCCCCGAACTGCGCTCCGAGGCCGATTTTATGGGTCTCTTCCAGAAGCTGCCTCTCCAGGGAGAGATCGCGGAAAGCCCTTCCGGTCTCGTCGCCGGAAGTCGGAAGCGAGTCATAATAATGCGTGGATGCGAGCTTCACGGTAAGCAGGTTCTTCTCGGCTGAAGTGCCGCCCACCACGATCGCGATGTGATAAGGAGGGCAGGCCGCGGTGCCGAGGGTCTTCATCTTCTCCACCAGAAACGGCACCAGCGTCCCGGGATTCTGGATGCGGGCCTTGGTCTCCTGATAGAGGTAGGTCTTGTTGGCCGAGCCGCCGCCCTTGGTCACGCAGAGGAAGCGGTACTCGTCGCCCTCACAGGCCTCGATGTCGATCTGCGCCGGAAGATTGCACTTGGTGTTGACCTCATTGTACATATCCAGAGGAGCGTTCTGCGAATAGCGGAGATTCTCTTCCGTATAGGTCTTGTAAACTCCCAGGCTGAGAGCCTCCTCATCGCAGAAGCCCGTCCACACCTGCTGACCCTTCTCGCCGTGGATGATGGCGGTGCCGGTGTCCTGACAGAGGGGAAGCTTGCCCTTGCAGGCTATCTCCGCGTTGCGCAGGAAGGTCAGCGCGACATACTTGTCGTTGGCCGAAGCCTCGGGGTCGGAGAGAATCTTCGCCACCTGGGCGTTGTGGGAGCGGCGCAGCATAAAGCTCACGTCACGGAAAGCCGTGTTGGACAGCAGGGTCAGAGCTTCTCTGCTCACCTTCAGCACCTTATGTCCCTCGAAATCGGATACGCCCACATACTTCTCCGAACCGGGGATGCGGTAGTATTCAGTCTTGTCTTCTCCAAGCTGAAACATCGGAGCATACTTGAATTCAGTCATATGTCAGTTCTGCATTAAAAATACTTTCATAAACTCGTTGATGTCCCCGTCCAGTACGCCCTGTGTGTCGGCGGTCTCGTAGCCGGTACGCAAGTCCTTGACCATCTTGTAGGGATGGAGCACATAGGAGCGGATCTGCGAGCCCCACTCTATCTTCTTCTTCTGCCCCTCGAGCTCCGCCTGCTTCTCCTGACGCTTCTTGAGCTCGATGTCGTAGAGCCGCGACTTGAGGATGCGGAGGGCGTTCTGACGGTTGTCCTGCTGGCTGCGGGTCTCGGTGTTCTCTACCGTGATGCCTGTGGGGAGATGGCGCACGCGCACGCCTGTCTCGACTTTATTGACATTCTGGCCTCCGTGGCCTCCGGAACGGAACGTGTCCCACTCTATGTCGGAAGGATTGATCTCTATGTTGATGCTGTCGTCCACCAGCGGATAGACGAACACGGAGCTGAACGTGGTCTGACGCTTGCCCTGAGAGTTGAACGGAGAGAGCCTCACCAGACGGTGCACCCCGGACTCGGCCTTGAGGTAGCCGTAGGCGTAGTCCCCCTCGAACTGCACGGTGGCCGATTTGATGCCTGCCTCATCGCCCTCAAGCTCTTCGGTGACGGTCATCCTGTAGCCGTTGCGCTCGCCCCAGCGCATATACATACGCATCAGCATCGCGCTCCAGTCGTTGGCCTCAGTGCCGCCCGCGCCGGAATTGATGGTCAGCACGGCCCCGAGCGAGTCTCCCTCGCCGCCAAGCATATTGCGCATTTCCAGCGCTTCCACGAGACTCCGCGCGTGAGCGAACGCGCTGTCGGTCTCCGGGCTCTCCGGGTCAAGCTCCAGCAGCACCTCAAGGTCTTCCACGGCAGAACGCGCATCATCGTAGGCGGTCACCCAGGACTTGACCCCGCTGACCTCCTTAAGGAAGGCCTCGGCCTTCTTCGGGTCGCTCCAGAAGTCCGGCTCCTGGCTTTTCCGCTCCTTCTCCCCCAGCTCGGCGCGCTTTGAATCTATGCCGATACAGCGTCCGAGCGTCTCCACGCGGGTCTGTAAATCCTTGATTTGCTCCTGTGTCATCATAATCTCACAAATTTAGTGATAACTTGGCAATCTTCAGTGAAAACGGGGACACTTTTTTATGTATATTTGCCTTATGGCTGCTATCGGCATAATGGACTCCGGTGTCGGAGGACTTTCCGTCCTGAAAGAGATTCTGAGACTTCTTCCGGACGAGAAATATATTTATTTCGCCGACAACGCCTCCTGTCCCTACGGGGAAAAGAGTCCCGAATTCATCCGGGAGCGCTGCCGCAGCATCACGGATCTGATGCTTTCCAGAGGGGTTGAGGCGATGGTGCTGGCCTGCAACACCGCCACCGCAGCCGCCGTCCGGACGCTCCGCTCCGAATACGGCATACCGTTCATAGGGATGGAGCCGGCGGTGAAGCCGGCGGCCCTGAGCACGGTGAGCGGGGTGGTGGGAGTGCTCGCCACGGCAGGGACGCTCAAAGCCCCGAAGTACCTCAGCACCAAGAGCCGCTTCGAAGACAATGTCAAGATTGTGGAGCGAATCGGCCAAGGCTTCGTGGAACTGGTCGAGAGAGGGGAACTCTCCGGACCTTATGCGGAGCAGGTGGTCGCCGCCAGCCTGGTTCCCCTGCTCGACGAGGGCGCTGACACCATAGTGCTGGGCTGCACCCACTATCCGTTCCTGATTGAGACTATGCGTAAAATCGCAGGGCCGGAAGTCAAGTTCATAGACCCTGCCCCGGCCGTAGCCAGGCATCTGGAAGAGGTGCTCGTAGAGCACGGCATTCCCCTCTCCGGAGCGGACAGGGGCGTCGAACTTCTCTCTTCAGGAGCGCCGGACGCGCTCAGGGCGACTTTCAATCTGATTTCAAATCAGCCGCTTTCAGTATAGATAATATTTCGCGGACAGCTTCCGGAACGCCTCGATGTCGGCAGACCAGAATTCCTTGATGTCCTCAACCCTCATCGTACGGGCGAAGATGCTGCTGACATAGTCTGTTCCGCACACCTTATTGAATGTCGGAATCCGCTCCGGAGATATCGTGAAGGGGTTTTTGCCGTAGAGTTCCCATACGGCCTGCATCACATAGAACTGCGTCAGGGTTATGGTGGCCGCAGAGTAGTCGGTATAATAGTACTGAACCCCGTGCAGGAGTTTGCCCGCCAGCCTGCCGGAGGTCGGCTTATAGTGTACCGTGCGCCACGCGACTCCCGGAACGCCGTAACTGTCAAGGGTTTCCTTGAGACGGTCGGCATCCACCCATTCTTCGGCGAAAGTCGCGAACGGAAGAGTATAGCCGATGCCGATATTGAGATAATTGTACATCTCCCCGATCAGCCCGGCTGACGGATAGCAGACCGCGCTCTGCGGGTAGGGAATGTTGGGAGAAGGCGACACCCAGGGCAGGCCGGTGTCGAGAAAGAGCATATCGCGGCTCCAGCCCTCCATCGTCACCACCATCAGAGTGCATCTGGCGGCTTCGGCCTTGCCGTTCTGTCCACAGTTGAGCCGCTCTTCGTTGATGAGCATCGCGAGTTCGCCGACCGTCAGCCCGTAGACATACGGGATGCGGTATTGGCTCACGAACGAATGGAATCCGCTCTCCACAAGCGGGCCCTCCACCTTGTACCCGCCCAGCGGGTTGGGACGGTCAAGCACCATCACCGGGATATCCGCGGCGGCACAGGCCCTCATCACCAGACCGAGAGTGGAAATGAAAGTGTAGGAACGGCAGCCCACGTCCTGGATGTCGTATATCACGATGTCCAGCCCCTTGAGCATCTCGGGAGACGGTTCGCGGGTGGAGCCGTAGAGCGAATATACAGGCAGCCCCGTGCGCCCGTCGACACCCGACTCCACCTTGCCTCCCGCATAGACATCCCCCCTCACGCCGTGCTCCGGCGCGAAAAGAGCGACCAGATTGACCTCCGGAGCGTCATAGAGAATATCTATGGTGGAACGGAGCTTGCCGTCGACCCCGGAAGGGTTGGTGACAAGACCGGCCCTCATCCCCGCAAGTCCGGAGAACCCCCTGTCGCGGAGCACCTCGATACCGGGTTTGACCGCAGCCGAGACAGTGACGGCGCTCAGCAGCGCCGCCGCGCAAAGAAAGTGACGAATACAGTGGCGAGACAACATATCATTACAATTATAAAGAATCCCGTGTAGCCTGCGGCCTCCTGAATCCAGCCGGCAAACAGTCCGGGCAGCATCATCGAGAGAGCCATAAATGCCGTACAGACGGCATAGTGCGAGGTCTTGAACTCCCCTTCGGAAAAGTGCATCATATAGAGGAGATACGCCGTGAAGCCGAAGCCGTAGCCCAGCTGGTCGAAGGCGACGCACAGATATACCGTCCACAGGCTGGACGGCTGCGCGGCGGCCATATAGAGATAGACCGCGCAAGGCAGGGCAAGGGCGAGCGACATAGGCCATAGCGACCGCCTCAGTCCGAAACGCGCCGCGTAGATTCCGCCGAGAATTCCGCCTGCAGTAAGAGCTATCACCCCGGCCGTGCCGTAGACCAGCCCGGACTGGGCCGTGCTGAGGCCCAGGCCCCCATCGGACCGGGGGTCGAGCAGGAATGGAGTCAGCATCTTGACGGAAAAAGCCTCCGGAAGCCGATAGAGCAGCATAAACACTATGGCAAGCCACACCCCGTCCTTGCGGAAGAAGCTGATCCATACCCGGGAGAAATCCCTGAATATTCTTGCCGCTCCGCCCGCACTGCCGCCTCCCGGGCGTTCTTTCTCAACCCTCGGCAGAGAGAAGCAGTGCCATAGGGCGAGGACCGCGAAGAGCACGGACGTGCCGCCGAGAGTAAGACTCCAGGCGCGCGGTATGTTGCCGAGCCTCTCCTCAAGAATGCCCGCCAGCACCACTATGATTCCCTGTCCGAAGACGGATGATATGCGGTAGAACGTGCTCCTGATGCCGACGAAGAGCGACTGCCTGCGCTCATCCAGAGCAATCATATAGTATCCGTCCGCCGCGATGTCGTGGGTCGCGGAGGCGAACGCCACGATATAGAAGCATACTGTCGTGAGACCGAAAGCATCGGGGCTGACCGAAAGCGCGAGGGCGGCGAAGCCGGAAGTGATCAGCAGCTGCATCGCCAGTATCCACCAGCGCTTCGTGCGTATCACGTCCACGAACGGACTCCAGAGCGGCTTTATCACCCAGGGCAGGTAGAGCAGCGAGGTGTACATCGCAAGGTCGCCGTTGGACATCCCGAGCCGCTTGAACATCGTGACCGAGATGACGTTCACGACGAAATAAGGTATCCCCTCCGCAAAATAGAGCGTAGGCACCCAGGTCCAAGGGCTATTCAACTTCCGCTCCGACATAGTAATGCGAGAGTATCTGTCTGTAGCCGTATCCTTTGGAAGCCATCACCGCCGCGCCTATCTGGCAAAGTCCGACTCCGTGCCCCCAGCCCCGTCCCTTGAGAGTGAACACGTCTCCATCCGCGCTCACTTCGAATGCGGAGCTCTTGAGGTGGGTCTCGCTGAGAGAGCGGCGTATCGCCAGCTCCTTGCCGATGACCTCGGAGCGCCTTGTGCCGTTGATCCTGAGGTATTTGATGCGTCCTGACGGGCCTCTGTCAAGAGGTTCAAGGGAGATTATCTCCCCGAAATCCTCGCCGGTCCTGCGGCGCACGAGCTCCGAGAGCTCCGCCCGGGAATAGCGCACCGTCCAGTCGTGGAAGTCCGGGGTCTGCATATCGTAGTCGTTCAGCACCTGCGAGAGGATTTCAGACTTCTCGCAGTCGCAGAAGCGGTCCTCGACGCTCTGAAGATACGGGTAGTCCCTGTCTTCCCAGCAGGTGCTGTAGAGTTCGGTGCGTCCGCCGCAGCACTTGGAGTAGCGGGTGTCACAGAGCTCCCCGCCATATTTGAGAACCTGTCCCCAGGTCTGGTCGATGGCCCTGCGCACATTGTCGCCTACTGCCATCGTAAGGCCCTGATAACGCTGGCAATGGTCATCGGCACAGACGTCGAACAGGCGGTGCGGGGCCTCGGGAGAGCCTTCCTTACGCTCCCTGACCCTCGCGCACAGCCAGCTGCGGGAGATGACGGCGTGCGCCTTGAGGAGCTCCGGAGAAGCGGTGGACTTCATCTCGGAGGAGATGACGCTCAAGAGGTAGTTTTCCATCCCCACACAGTTGACGGCCGTGATCATTTCTCCCTCCACGATGAACTTCAAGCCTCCGGCAAACTTCAGCGTGCGCTTCTGCTGCCAGTGGAAATCTATCCCTATCACCACGTCATAAAGGATGAACGAAGCTTCCGCGAAGAGGGTGGACCGGGTGATGGAGTCGAAATAGAGTTCATCGTAAATCATCCCGTTGTAGACGATCCTGCCGTCTTTCCAGCTCACTTTCTGCGGGCCTGCCCCGTCGGAGATTATCTCGAAGGTGATTTCCTTGGCGGAGAGTATGCCCACACTTATCTTCGGCTGCGTCCTGGTCAGCCGCCATTCGATCATCTCCCGCTCGTGGCGGGAAATGCTGACTTCGGAAAGCATTTCGCCGAGCTGCGCCGCGCTCACCTTGTCGAAGTCCTCGCGGAACGGGGCGACGAAGTATCCCGCCATATCGGCCGCTCCGGGGCTGATGGTCAGGTGGTCCTCCCCCTTCGAGCTGAAGTGGTGCGAGCGCTTGGCTGCGCGCATCGTCACGAATGTGCGATATTCCCCGTCCTTGAAGTAGGCGAAGAGGTTGAACTTCGGCTCAATCTCCCCCTCCGGTCTGTCGGTGCAGTCCAGCAGGCGGTAGAAGAGCTTTGCAAGCGACTTGGAGGTCGTGGCCTTGAGCGCGAACACGCCCTCCGTATAGCCCGGATAGCGGTAAAGCGTGGCATCCTTGACCGACGCGAGCGGCGCTCCGGGAGCGTCCAGAAACTTGTCCACCGCCTCTTCAAGCGGAAGGTTGTGCCTCGGGACAGCCTGAAAATGGAGGTGGTCCGGCGCGGACGCCCCGCTGCCCGGGCCGTTGTAGAACACTATGTAGTCGGGATACCTGACGGCGAAGTCGAGCATATCCGGGAAATGGTGCCAGATGGCCTGCGGAAGATGTTTGTCCCTGACTATCACCAGATGTCCGGGGAAAATCGGATACGGATTGACCTGTATGTTGTAGAGCCTGCCCTTGCGCCCCTCGAACTTGATGTGGAACTGCTCCGGCGGCCTGTTGTCCGAACAGAGGAAGCACTTCCTCGCGGCGATGGCCTGCGGAGAGGTGTCTGCGGTGGAGGACAGCACCCTCCCGGGATTGTACTGCACGCGGCAGCGGAGTCCGCCAAACTCGACTTCGCGGGTCTTGGCGGCTTTGAGCGCACGGAAATTGGCCGATGCGAGAGGCCATACCGACAGCTGGTCTCCGATAAATTTATCAAGTTCGCGCATCACAGAAGAGCTTGGATGGATTTGTATATCCTGCGGTATTCCGACTCGAAGTTGGGGGTGAAAACGCCTTTGCCGATGCTGTCCTCGATTTCATTCTGAGACCAGTAGCGCCCTTCCGTCACCTCTTCCCCGTCCGGAAAGAGCTCGAACTCCCCCACCGCGGCGAAGACATTGACGAGTTCCCTTTCCGTCTCCGACTCGAATATGTACGAGGTCAGGAAACAGGGATTGAAGTCGGTGAAGCCGAGCTCCTCACCGGCTTCGCGGTAGAGAGCCTCAAGGACATATTCGCCGTATGTGATATGCCCGCCGACCGCAGTGTCCCAGCGGAGCGGAAAGAGGTCTTTAGTCGCGCTGCGCAGCTGAAGGTAGATGCGGGAGTCGCGACTGATGATATGCAGGTGCACGACGGGATGAAGGGGTTTCGAGCCGCCGTGACAATATCCCCGGGAGGCCTGGGCGATGACGTTGCCGTGTTCGTCCACGACGGGAAGCATTTCGGAGGAGGAGGCCCTGAGACTGCCGCGCACAAGTGGCGCCGTTCTGGCGGGATAGATCAGATCTGTCATCAGTAATTGATTATTCTGAGCTCTTCAGGAGAGTAAAGTATCGTGTCCACGATATCCGGGGCGACTTGAGAGACGATGATGAACGCGAGCAGGGCGACGGCGGCGATCACCAGCAGCACGAGCAGCGGAATCCACCAGCGCAGACGGCGGCGCGGCTCAGGCGCATCCGCAGCGGCCGCTTCGCACCCGGCTTCGAAGGCCGCTTCGGCTTCAGGCATCTGCTCCGCAGCGGCTTCGGGCCCGGTTTCCGGGATTGAGACCGGCTCCGCCGCTGCCGTCGGTTCCGCTTCTGAGGTTGCCGCTTCGTCTCCAGCGGCATCATCCGCATCATCCGCTTCAGCCGCCTGTTCCGGCTCGGATGCCGGTTCGGCCGACGGCCCGGGCTCGGATGCGCCGCTCACAGAAATGGTCCGCAGAGACAGGGACTGCAGGGCAAAACCGTCCGGGAAGATGTCCAGATCGGCATCCGCGACGAAGAAGAAATTGTTCTCCACCGTCGCCCTCAGGCGGCCGAGCCCGGGCAGCACGATGGTCTTGCTCTCCTTGAGCACGGTCTTGAGCTCCTGCAGGAACTGCCCGAGATATGTCTCTGCGGCCTCCTTGCTTATGCCGTTGGAGGCCGCGTAGAAGTCCGTCAGAAGTCTGTCCTCAGTCCTGCTCGGGTGAAACGAGAGCCTGCGGTAAGGCGGGTTGATCGTGTATCCCTTGTCGGAGAATGTCGCCGGGACGACCTCGGCGACGAAAGTCCCCACGCCGGGCAGACCGACCTGGTCGTGGTCGGCTATCAGTTCCGTCACCATTCTGGCCAAAAGCGCTACATCCATAACTCAACAAAGATAGTACAAATCCTCAAGTCCCGCAAGTAGCGCCCTGTCCGATATCCGACGAAAAAAAACGCAAATAATTTTTGCGCATTAGAGTTTTTGAAGTATATTTGCAGTCCCAAAACGCGAGTGAGGGTAAAATTCCTCTTTAGCTCAGTTGGTTAGAGCACCTGACTGTTAATCAGGGGGTCCTAGGTTCAAGTCCTAGAAGGGGAGCGCACAAAAACGGCATCGGGAGTCATCCGATGCCGTTTTTGTGCCATTGTGCTCCGTCATTCCTTCCCGGAGGCGACGCTTCTCATCAGGCTCAGCAGAGCGGCGCAATCCGACGGGGCGTTGTAGCTGATGCTGAGTTCATTCCCTTCGACGTCCCGCCAGGTCAGATGGAGGCGGCTGCAGTTAGGGCCGTCGGTTTCCTCCACCATCTTCCGGGGCAGCAGTTTCTTCAGGAACGAGACCGCTTTGGCCTTCGGAATCTCCCGAAGAAGCGGCTTAATCCGCATCACCTCGTCTTTAAGACTGTCCCACGCGGCCCTGTCGATCGCGGCATCCTTCACGATGACATAGCCGCCGTCGACGAGTCCCTCATCCCCTTCCTGCGAACGTTTCTCGGCTTCTTCCGGAGAATAATACCTCGCGAAGACGATTCTTCCCGCTTCTATGGTGTAGTCTTCGTCGGCTCCGTACACCATTCCGACCCGCTTCTCATAACTGATTCCGACAAGGGTTCTGCCGTCTGTCCTGTCCACTGTGCTGACCTGTTTATTCTGCCCCGAGCAGCCTGCGATTCCAAGAATGCAGGCTGCAAGGCATACAGAAGAGATTCTCTTATTCATTTCAAGGCTTCGGGGGCTATTTCCTGTAGCCGCATTTCGGGCACACGCCCTTGTCGTTCAGCGAGATGCCGCAGAGCGGGCAGCGGTCGATCCTGTCGAGTTCGGTCTCGAACTTGGCCGATGCCGTGTTGTCGCCGCTGCGGAAGGTCAGCTTCACGATGTTCAGCTTGTCCTTGAGCAGACTGTGGACAATCTTTATCATTCCCTCCACCGTCATCGTCTCCTTGGTGACCACCAGACGGCAGTCCGGGTAGGCGGTCGCGAGCTCCGTCTTGAAGGCCGCGCCCTTCATCCTGTTCTGAGGGTGTCCGTCGCGGATGCCCTGACGTTCATAGACCTCCAGCACGGCAGGGAGCAGCGGGTCGTCCTCGCGGAGTATGAGCGCGTGGTCGAAGTTCTTCAGAACATCCCAGGCGGTCTTCTTGATTTCATTGCAAGGGAATACCATATTGACCCCTTCGTTGACGCTGTCTTCCACCTCGATGGTGAGCGTGCCGGTGTGGCCGTGAAGATACTGAGCTTCTCCTTTGAAGTTCAGGAAGCGGTGCGCATACTGCAAATCGAATGTTGTAATGCTTCTCATAATACTGATTTTTAATGGGTTAAACTGTGTTGTCAATGGGTGGTGCTTATCTGGACCTGCACTTTGGCGATGTCTTCGGGAGAGACGTGCTGCCGCTTGAGGTATTCGCGGACGATTTCGGAAAGCCCGGGAAGCTCGAGGTCGGACACCCGGTCGGACGAGAAGATATGGTGATGCTCCCGCGTAGTGATGTCGTAGTAACCTCTACCAGTCTCGGGATGGAAGAAGAGCGAGAGCACACCCGCCCGACAGAAAGACTCCAGCACACGGTACACTGTCGATGTGGCCATATCCTCCCCCTTGTCTTTCAGGTAGTTCTCTATCTCCTCCAGCGTGGCGTGACGCAGCTGCGTCATCGCCTCGTATATCATCCTGCGCTGAGGGGTCAGCTTCAGCCCCGCGTGCTTTATGTTCTCGATGCTTTCCATTTTTCCGCTTTCGCCGATTGTTTCTGCAAAGTAACTGCAAATAATTCGCATTTGCAAATTTTTTGCGATAAATTTTCATATGACATATTCCGCTTTTGCAAAAGCTCATTTTTGAACATTTTTCGCTTTTATATAAGTTAAAAATATGGCGAAATTTGCTTTTCTAAAAGTTAATGCCTATTTTTGCGGACAAGAAAGGACGAGACGCTTATGAACGAGAATGAAATAAAGCCGTTGCGGACGGTTTACCACAGGAAGCTTGCGGAAACAACTCTATCTTTCAAGAGATACCTTTACGGCCAGATTAACTGGGATGTGCGTATGCTGGGAATCAAAGGGGAAAAGGGTGTGGGCAAAACGACCCTGATTCTCCAGCATATTCTTGAGACCTTTGACAATCCGGATGACGCACTCTATGTCTCGATGGACAATATGTGGTTCACCACTCACTCCATATTCGACCTGGCCGACCATCTGTATTCCGTCGGAGTTTACCATCTGTTCCTGGACGAGATTCATAAGTGTCCGGAGTGGACGACAGTTCTGAAGAATCTGTATGACAATTATCCGAAGCTCAAGATTGTCTACACCGGTTCGTCGATGCTGCGGATCGACAACTCCAAGGCGGATCTTTCAAGAAGGCAGACATTGTACCGGATGCACAATATGTCATTCCGGGAATATCTTGAATATGAAGGGGTTGCTTCTCTCCGGGCATACACGCTGGAGGAGCTGTTGAGCGGACACGTGAAGATTGCTATGGAGACGGTGTCACATTGCAAGCCTCTCAAATACTTCCCCGACTATCTGTCAAGAGGGATGTATCCATATTTCAAGGAATCCGGTGCGGACTTTCACATCAGGCTTGCGGAAACAGTCGTTCAGACTATAGAGAGCGACCTGCCTGCCGTGGAGGACGTGACATTCGAGACCGTACAGAAGTCAAAAAAACTGCTGATGATCATCGCCGAAAAGATTCCGTTCATTCCGAACGTCAGCAGACTATGCCAGTCTTTAGGAACTACAAGGGACTCCTGCCTGAAGATACTTTATGCTCTGGACAGAGCCGGAGTGTTGAACCTGCTGACAGCAGAGCTGAAGAGTTACAAGAAACTTGTCAATCCGGACAAAGTCTACATCGGCAACAGCAACATAATGCAGGCCTTGGGGAGTTCGTGCGACATCGGAACAATTCGCGAGTCTTTCTTCGCAAATCAGGTCGGGTCTCGATATCCCCTTCAATATCCGAAGAGAGGGGACTTCTTCGCCTGCGGGAAATACCTGTTCGAAGTAGGCGGCGCAGGCAAGACATTCGACCAGATCAAAAACGAACCGGACAGCTACCTTGCGGTTGACGACACCGAAATCGGCTCCGGGTCGCGGATTCCGCTCTGGATATTCGGCTTCCTATATTAGCCGGCCCCGGTCAGGGATGCAGTTTCCCGCCCAAAGCTTTTTACACGTCACTAATTCCGGACGGGAGTCCTTATCTTTGCAAAGGTTGAACTATAAGACATTATGGAGACATCGGTCATAATTACTCTTCTCATTCCGTTCGCCGGGACGCTCATCGGCTCTTCGTTCGTGTTCTTCCTGACAAGGGAGATGCCCCCGCTCTTCCAGAAGTCGCTGCTCGGTTTCGCCTCCGGGGTGATGGTCGCGGCGGCCGTCTGGTCGCTGCTCATCCCCAGTATGGAGATGTCCTCAGGCGAGGGTGTAAGTTCCGTCATCCCTGCCGCCGCCGGGTTCATACTCGGTATGTGCTTCCTTCTCGCGATAGACTTCCTTACCCCTCACCTTCATATCGGCGACGACAGGCCGGAGGGGCTTAAGTCCCGTATATCCAGAACGGCGATGCTGGCCCTCGCTGTCACAATACACAACATTCCGGAGGGGATGGCGGTAGGCGTCGTCATAGCGGGCGCGCTGAGCGACGGGATAAGCATTGCTCCGGCGGCCGCAATGGCTACCGCGATAGGCATCGCCATCCAGAACATCCCGGAGGGAGCGATAATCTCGATGCCGATGCGCTCCGAGGGCAACTCACGCCGCAAGGCCTTCCTCATCGGCGCCCTGAGCGGAGTCGTCGAGCCGATAGGGGCGCTGACCGTAATCCTTCTGGCTTCCCTGATGACCCCGATACTGCCGTATTTCCTCGCGTTCGCGGCCGGGGCTATGGTGTATGTCGTGGTCGAGGAGCTCATCCCCGAAGCCTCGGAGGGCCGGCACTCGAATATAGGCACGGTGGGCTTCGCCGTAGGCTTCGTGCTGATGATGGTGCTGGACGTCGTGCTGGGATGAAAAGCGGCATTTTTTCGGCAATTTTGCCAGAAATTTTTCGCAGCGTCTTCTTTGTTTGGCGATTTAAGACTATCTTTGCGACAAAATAGTGGCAATTTTGCCGAAAAAATATTCCAAGATGGTAATTCAACGTGACTTCTATTTGAATCAGCTGATTTCCGGAAGAGGCAACGGACTCGTGAAAATCGTCTCCGGCATACGCAGGTGCGGCAAATCCTATCTGCTTTTCAGACTCTTTTACAGTCATCTGATCTCCATCGGAGTTCAGGAAGACCATATAATTCGGATAGCTCTGGACGATATTGAGAACGCCCGGCTGAGAGAGCCTCTTTCGCTGTTCAGAGAGATCAGGTCACGGATGTCAGACAGCGGGGTTTATTACATTCTTCTCGATGAAATACAGCTTGTTCCCAAATTCGAAGAGGTGCTGAACAGCCTCCTGAGAATAGAGAATGCTGATGTATATGTGACGGGCAGCAATTCGCGCTTCTTGTCCAGCGACATCGTCACCGAGTTCCGCGGCCGAGGCGATGAGGTCCGGGTCTATCCTCTCTCGCTCAGCGAATACTGCCTCGGTTCGGGACTGTCTCCGCGAGACGCCTGGCGGGACTATTACACTTACGGCGGACTGCCTCAGATTCTATCCCTTGAATTTCCGAAGAAGAAAACGGATTATCTGACCAATCTGTTCGAAAGCGTGTACCTTGTGGACATCATTGAAAGGCGCAAGGTCAAGAACACGGCGGAGTTCCGGGAGCTGGCAAGCATTGCGGCCTCCTGCATCGGCTCGCCGACAAACCCCCACAAAATATCCGACACATTCAGCAGCCGGAAGAAAATCTCCATCAACTCCGCCACAATAGAGAACTACCTGGCTTATATGGAGGACGCGTTCCTTCTCGAAAAAGCCATCAGATATGACATAAAGGGGAGAAAATATATCGGTAGCCTGGCAAAATACTATTTCACCGACACTGGCATAAGAAACGCCTGTCTGGGTATGCGGCAGTTGGAAGAGACGCACCTGATGGAAAACATCATCTATAATGAGCTGCGCCGCCGCGGTTGGAAAGTGGATGTGGGAATA
Organism: Bacteroidaceae bacterium; assembly: GCA_963661285.1. Taxonomy (GTDB): domain Bacteria; phylum Bacteroidota; class Bacteroidia; order Bacteroidales; family UBA932; genus Cryptobacteroides. The sequence continues at coordinate 160,282 of CAVLBF010000002.1, forward strand.
TTGGAGCAGCGTTCTGTCGACAAGGAGGGGAAATGGACCCGCAAGCAGCTCGAGGTGGATTTTGTAGCCAACACCGGGGGGAATCGCTGTTACATCCAGTCCGCACTGTTCATTCCGGATGAAGAAAAAAGAAGACAGGAGACGGCATCGCTCTCGAGAATAGGTGATTCATTCCAGAAAATCATCATAGTCAGAGATGAAATAACCCCGTGGTGCGATGACAGCGGCATTCTGACCATCGGTCTTTTTGACTTCCTTATGGAAAAGGATTCCTTGGTATAGACCATTAATCATTACGCGCTGACACTCTGTCTGCGCCTCCAGTTGAGAACCGGAAGGAGGAAGGGAGACGACAGGATGTCGTGCTGGGATAAAAAGAGTTTTTAGGCAGTGTAATTATGATTCGAAAAAGTCATCTGATTCTTTTATTGTTCGTCACGCTGACAGGCGGGGCGAATGCAGCGCAGACAAAGACGAGAGACTTCACGCTCCGTCATAGTCAGCCTGTCACGGTGAGCGTGGCCGCGGGACAGGACTCCGTGGTATGGACGGCACTGGAGATCTTCACCCGCGACTATCGGGCCGTATTCGGCGGCATAGTGAAGCAAGCCGAGGCGTCGAAGGCGCAGGTGGTGGTGAAGACCGACCCGAAACTGAGCGAGCGCACACAGGCGTTCCGCTTGGAAGTGAACAGAAGAGGACAGTTGCTCATCACGGGCAGCGACAAGCGCGGCACGGCCTACGGCCTGCTGGAGCTGTCGCGGCTGATAGGGGTGTCGCCGTGGGAGTGGTGGGCCGATGTCGAGCCGGAGACTCGGGCGGTGTTCACGCTGCCCGCAGGCTATACGGACGAACAGGCACCGACAGTAGAGTATCGCGGCATCTTCATCAACGACGAGGATGTGGGCTTCTGCCCCTGGGCGTCGAAGACCTACGAGCCCTCTGACGTGGAGGGCGCCATAGGTCCCAAGACCCACGCCCGTGTGTTCGAGCTGCTGCTGCGTCTGCGCGCCAACACGTTCTGGCCGGCTATGCACAGTTGCTCCGTGCCTTTCTTCCTCACGCCGGGCAACCGCGAGGTGGCCGCCAAGTACGGCATCTTCATCGGCACCAGCCACTGCGAGCCTATGGTCTGCAACGTGAACGGCGAATGGACGCGGCGTGGCGAAGGCGACTACAACTACATCACCAACAAGGAGAACGTGCTCCGCTTCTTCCAGCAGCGCGTCGATGAGTTGCGCGAGACAGGTACCGAGGCCATCTACACCTTGGGTATGCGTGGCTATCACGACGGTGCAATGCTGGGCATCAACAACACGGAGGAATACAAGGAAGCCATTGCCAAGGTGATGGCCGACCAGCGGCAGATGCTCGGCGGAGCCGGCGTTCCGCAGGTCTTCATTCCTTACAAGGAGGTGCTCGACGTGTATAATGCCGGCGTGGAGGTGCCCGACGACGTGACGCTGCTGTGGTGCGACGACAACTACGGCTACCTGACCCACTTCCCCACCGAGACCGAGCGGAAGCGCAGCGGCGGCAACGGTCTCTACTACCACACCAGCTACTGGGGCCGCCCGCAAGCGAACACGTGGTTGGGCAGTATGTCTCCTTCGGTGATGTGGCAACAGCTGCACGAGGCCTACCGTCGCGGCATACAGCGGATGTGGATACTGAACGTGGGAGACATCAAGCCCTCGGAATACCTCACTGAGCTGTTCCTTGATATGGCGTGGGACATCGACGGAGTGCAGGCTAATACCATCAACGGCCACGGCTACCGTTTCCTCGAGCGTGAGTTCGGCCATAAGGCTGCGGTACAGCTGGCTCCCGTGATGGAGGAGTATGCCCGCCAGACCCACATCCTGCGCCCCGAGTTCACCGACGGACGTCGAATCGAGGAGCGCGACCGGCGATGGGAGCACCCCTCTGACCTGCCGTGGAGCGAGCAGCAGCTGCGCCGGCGTCTCGGGGTGATGAAACGTCTGTCTGACCAGGTGGAGCGCATCGAGGCCCTCGTCCCCGCCGCCCGCCGCGACGCTTACTTCCAGCTCGTGAAATATCCCGTGCAGGGTGCGGCCCAGATGAACCTGAAGTGGATGAACGCCCAGCTAGCCCGCCACGGTCAGGCCGACTGGCAGGCGACCGACCAAGCCAACGACAGCATCAACGTCCTCTCGCGCATATATAATAATGACAAGTGGCGCGGTATGATGCCCTACAACTACAAGTGGATGAAGTTTACCCTGCCCGTCAAACACGATACGCTCTCCACGCCTCTCATTCAGGAAGAGCAATGCGTGATTCTCAACGCCGTAGATGCCCGTTCCGGCCGTATGGCGACCATACAGGGTTTAGGTTATGATGGCGGTGCCGCCGAGCTGGTGAAAGGCGAACCCGTGGTGTTCGACCTGCCGACCGCTCCACTCTCCCCGGGAGAGGAGGCTTGGGGTGGGCCCGACAGCATCACCGTGGAGCTTCGCCTGCTGCCCACCTATCCCGTCGCAGGTTCCAGCCTGCGCGTCTCCGTTGACGGTCAGGTGTTCGACTACCACGAGACCGGACGCACCGAGGAGTGGAAGCGCAACGTGCTCCGCAACTATGCCACACGCACCGTGCGCATCCCCGTCCGCCGTCAGATCACCGTCACCGCCCTCGACGAGGGTGTCGTATTAGACCAGATTATCATCAAATTCATTTATTCATCAGCCCCGCTTTCTGGCGCGCCGGGCGACAAGCAGCTGTCTAACGTATTATGAAGAGGATATTTCTTTTGATATTGGCTGGCATAGCCATTGCGACGACTGCGGAGGGCAATCGGCGCACGCCCGTTATGGGCTGGAGCTCGTGGAACACCTACCGCGTGAACATCAGCGACTCGCTCATCAAAAAGCAGGCCGACGCCCTGGTGTCGTCAGGGCTGAAGGACGCGGGGTACACCTATATCAACATCGACGACGGTTATTTTGGCGGGCGCGACCAGGTGACGGGGCATCTGCTCATCCACCCCACGCGCTTCCCGCAGGGCCTGAAGCCCGTAGTCGACCATATTCACCGGCTGGGCCTCAGGGCTGGCATCTACAGCGACGCCGGGGCCGACACCTGCGGCTGTTGGTACGACAATGACAGCATCGCCCAGGGTGTGGGTCTCTACGGCCACGACCAGCAAGACTGTGACCTGTTTTTCAAGGAGCTGGGCTTCGACTTCATCAAGGTGGACTTCTGCGGTGGCCGTTCCGCCAGTAACGCCGACCATCTGGGCCTTGACCCGCGAGAGCGCTACACCGCCATCCACGAGGCCATCCTCCGCACGGGGCGCACGGACGTGTGCCTGAACGTCTGCCGCTGGGACTACCCCGGCACGTGGGTCAGCGACGTGGCCTCGTCGTGGCGCATATCAAATGACATCTCCGCCCGCTGGTCGTCGGTCAAGGACATTATCCGGCAGAATCTCTACCTCTCAGCCTACGCCGGCGGCGGCCACTACAACGATATGGATATGCTTGAGGTAGGCCGCTCGCTCACCGCCGAGGAAGACCGGACGCACTTCGCCATATGGTGTATGATGTCGAGTCCCCTGCTCATTGGCTGCGACCTGACGAAGTTGAAGTCACAAACGCTCGCCTTGCTCACCAACCGCGACCTCATCGCCATCAACCAAGACCCGCTGGGCCTGCAGGCCTACGTCATCAAGCACGACCAGCAGACCGGCACCTATGTTCTCGTGAAAGACCTCATCGAGCGGAACGGCCTCACCCGCGCCGTAGCTTTCTATAATCCCACGGATATGGAACAGACAATCAGCATTGATATCAAAGAGCTGGAGCTGGGCGGCGAGATTAGCGTCTTCGATATCTTAAATGGCAAGATGTCTGAGGGCCTTCCCCTTGGGGGGAGGTTGGAGGGGACTATTCCCGCCCACGGCACCAATGTCTACCGTCTCACCGCCACCGAGCGTCTGCCCCGCATCCACTACGAAGCTGAGACCGCCTACCTCTCTTGCTACCAGGAGCTGTACAATCCACAGGCCGTAGGCACAGCCTACTACGCCGCCGACACGCTATGCAGCGGCGGAATGAAAGCCGTCAACCTGGGTTGGAGGCCGGAGAACGACTTGCAGTGGCGTGATGTCTGGTGTCAGGCCGACGGACAGTACACGGTCACCATACACTGCTCCGCATTCACCGACAAGGCCGCCCTCATCGTGTCGGCCAACGGCGGCGCGGGACGGCGCTTCACCGCCGCCGATGCCACCGACGGCAGCATTCGTCTCTCTCTGTCGCTCCATCAAGGCCAGAACACCGTCCGTCTTTACAACGACACGGGTATGATGCCCGACGTGGACTATATGGATATCGCCATCACGCCGTAGGACACCTCTCTCCGCATACCGGGCACTTGCTCGGCTTGTGGGGAACGTTAAGATTACATATCCTCGAGAGACAAGCATCCCGGGATGACCTCAGCTCTGCCGAACGCGCTCTCGCTAAGAGCCGCCGTCTTCCGGGCCATCAATGCCGTAGAATACTTCTTCCTGTTCCTCTTGACCTCATAGGCGTGTGCTTTCCCGTCAAGGGAAACGGCGGCTATGTCAATCTCGTTCTCCTGCGCTGTATCTGCATTTCCCCGCTTAGGATGCCACCAGGCACCTATCTCAAGATACTGTTGCGACTCCATCATCTTCTGGCGAAACCACCTCTCCAGAACCCTTCCCGAATATGTCGGGTAGTCGTTCCTGATGATTGCGGCAAGCGCAGAATAGTTTTTAATCTCTATCAGCGAGCGATAGCGGCCAAAATACCTGAACCAGAAGCGCAGGAACACATCGTTTATCTCGTAACGGACAGCCTTTGAGTCCCAGTTCGTATGTTCTGTCGTAATATCTCATATCCTTTTTCGCTTATAAAGACAGTCTACATCAATTGCTAAAAAATGTCGATTCAAAGTTACTCGTTACATCTTCCCGACGACACCACGACTTCTTCGAGCGTCACTCCGGGGAGTTCAGCGGGTAGATGAGTGAGCGAAGGTGGGTATTGTCGGTTTAAATGAACCTTTCTATATTTGCACTGCAATAACTGTCGCAATTACGACTAAATTTGCAGTGGGATATGGAAAAGAATATGATAATCAAGAGAGATGAGTATGTC
>CAVLBF010000003.1:0-134718 GCA_963661285.1 Bacteroidaceae bacterium
ATCCACAGGTCATACCTTGTCAACAGGTCTTTCATCACCGCAGTGGATGTTGACACCGTTTACATTGACGAAATTGAGCTTCCCGTTTCAAGGAAGTACAAATCAAACATAATATCATAGCCCATTACATAGCTGCGTCAGCTGCCCTTTAATGCCTTTAGGTATATACATATCGGCAGCGAGGGGGAATCCCGCATAACTCAGCGAGTTCCACACGGCTGATTGTCCTCACTAACCTCTTTTACATCTTCACATTTGGATTCCGGTACTGTCCGTGCTGTTTGGTCTTGCCGTTTCCATACTGGATGGCAAACTTGGGACAATGGTGGAGGCAGCGGAAACACAGGGCGCACTCATCCTTTACCCAAACGGGTCTTTTATCTCGGATTTCAATAGCTTGAACGGGGCATTTCCCGGCACAAAGGCCGCAGCCGATGCACTGCTCTTCCACATAGAAGTTCTTGGTCTTGCGCTCGGCATTCAGGAGAGGGTCAGAAAATAGCCTGACAGCATAAGGCAGCCGTCCGGAGGTATGATTGCCGGTGATCTTAGTTCGGATTTGTTCAATGGCCGCGTCGATATACTTTTCTGCCTCTTCGTTCATTTTGGCGACCTTTGCGGCATCGGTGAGATCGAACATCGGAGTCCAGGTGTCGGGCATCTTGACCCCGAAGGAAGCGGAAAGACTAATGCCCCGGCGTCTGAGAATTCTCCTTGCGTCCTCACCGCAGCAGCCGGGCGTGGTGCCGTATGTTGCAACAAGGAAAGTATAACCTGCGCCGGAGAGCGTCAACCGCTCCAAGAACTGACGCATCAGGAAAGGAAGTTCCCACCAATGGGTAGGCGTGACGATGCCGAATACTTCGCTATCCGAGAGCGACATATCCGGATTCAGCCCTTCTATTGTTACCGCCTCGTCACCAATAGCCTCGGCAATTCGCTGCGCAACATATTTGCTGTTGCCTGTGCCAGAGAAATATACAATCATCGCTTCACCTCCTGCTAAAGTCCGGCGAACTTGACCATGAATGTCTGTGGCAGTATCTTGGCAAGGACGCGATAAAACTTGTAGAAAGCTCCCGTTGTGTAAACCGCCCTGCCCCGTTTCGCTGCCCGGAGGGAATTCACGGCGGCACTATTCACATCCACATATGGCAGACGGCTCTGGCCCTTGGAGGGATTGGAGGTCATCTCCGTTGCCATCATACCGGGGCACACCGCACACACATTGATGCGTCGGGGTTTCAGTTCCTGCCGCAGGCCGATGCACATTTCATATACAAGCGACTTCGTGGCCCCGTAAAGCACCATTCCAGTATTTGGCACAAAGGCCGAAGTAGACGATACTTCCACGATGATGCCGCCATCGGCGATGTACGGAAGGCAGGTCTTAGTGACGGCAACTGCACCTTTGCAGTTAAGGTCAATCATCGAGAGGGCCTTTTCAATCGGCATGGATTCAAATGTGCCGCCTATGCAGACCCCGGCATCGTGAACGAGCAGCCGGACCTCAGGCTTTTCTTCCTGAAGCTTTTGCTCCAAAGCGGCGAAGCCGGACATATTCGACAAATCCATCGGAATAATCACGCACTTTTTATCCGGATATTTTGTGGCCACCTGCCGCAGTCGGTCTTCCCTGCGGGCAATGAGCCACAACTCGTCAATTTCCGGGAACACCTTGGTTACGGCATCCACGTATGCAGTCCCGAGTCCGGATGACGCTCCTGTTATTATCGCTGTTGCCATATCGCTTGCAAATTTACAACATTTCAGTGACATATTCATGCAAAAGCCCCTCCGGAGAGCATCCGAAGGGGCTTGAGAGGAGATGACCGGTCCATTTCATGATGACCTGCGGAGGGATATCAATATTTTTTTGCAGATTAGAAAAAATGACCTATATTTGCAGTGTACTATTGAACTAATACACGGTAAAAATGATTAAAATAGACAATCTCGCATTCAGCTACGGTGTCAAGGAGGTCTTGAGAAATATCTCTATGACCCTTGAGCCGGGCAGAATCTACGGGCTTCTCGGCGAGAACGGGGTGGGCAAGACCACTCTGCTGACACTGCTCTGCGGCCTCAAGAAGAGCCAGACCGGCACGATTGACGCCGACGGGCACAATCCTTACCGGCGCGACGCGGATTTCCTCGCCTCGCTCTACTACCTCCCGGACGAGGTGGCCCCTATAGGCGAACGCGCCGAACTCTGGGCCAAATACACTGGAGCGTTCTGGCCGGACTTCTCACTCGAGAAGTTCGGGGAGGTGATGTCCCTTTTCGAGACGGACCCGCAGCAGAAGATGAACACTATGTCCGCAGGCCAGCTCAAGAAGACCTACATCAGCTTCGGTCTCGCCTGCTCGACCCCCTATCTGCTGATGGACGAGCCGACCAACGGCCTGGACATCCCGTCCAAGTCGCAGTTCCGCTCCGCCATACTGAAGTATACGCGCGAGGATGCCACCATCGTAATTTCCACCCATCAGGTGAGAGACCTTGAGAACGTGATTGACCCGATCATCATCCTCGACAGGCAGGATGTCCTGCTCAACGCCTCGCTTGAGACCGTCTCCAAGAAGCTTTTCTTCGACTACGGCACGACCCTGCACCCGGACAGCCTCTACTCCGAGCAGCTTCCGGGCGGATTCATCCAGGTATATCCCAACTCGACGGGCGAGGAGAGCAAGGTCAACATCGAGGCTCTCTTCAATGCCGTCCACAAGAACAAAGAACTCATAAAAGCCCTTTTCAGCAATGAGTAACGTATTTGACTTCAAGAGATTCGGCAGATATTTCGGATACAGTCTGCGCAACGCCTGGAACAATTTCTCCCTGTCCCTGCTAATCTGCGCCTTTACCCCGGCGGTGGTGTTCGTGTTCTTCGAACTCCTCAATCTGATTTTCGAAGGGCATTTCAGCGCATCGTCCACCTGGCTTCGTGACTTCGCGGCCGCGCTCGGGATTCTGCTCGTGATGCTCATTGCACCTGCAAAGCTTTTCGGCTGCATCACCGACAAGCGCGCGGGCACGAGTTTTCTGATGCTTCCCGCCTCCACTTTCGAGAAGTGGCTCAGCATAATGCTGATATGCGCACTGGTGCTGCCGCTCTGCCTTGGCGCATTGATGCTCGCAGGCGACACGCTTATGGAACTAGTCTTCGGTTCGAACTATGCGGCCGGCTACCTGTTCCCGCTGCTGCGGGATTCGTTCAGCATCGACGTGGACGGCGGCTTTACCATCAACGCTTTCGCCATCGGATATGTCGGCTGGATCACCTCTATCCTGAGCTATACGCTGGGCGCGCTGATCTTCAAAAAGGCTAAGGTCGGCAAGACTCTGCTCTGCCTGATGCTGCTCAGCATCATCTTCGGTTTTCTCGTCGTTTCGGCAAGCTGCAATCTGGCGTTCGGCTCGGAAGAGCTTCCGGATTTCGAAGACGATCCGCTTGCGCTCGTGTCCAGAATCAACTTCGTACACAATCTGATATACCTTGTATACGTGGCAGTTGTCGCCGGTGCCATCTATCTCAGGCTCAAGACCATAAAGCATTAATATATGGAGTTTGACAGTAACAGGCCGATTTATCTCCAGATTGCCGACAACATCTGCGAGAAAGTGCTGTCCGGGGAGCTGAAGGCTTCCGACCGCATACCGTCGGTGCGGGAGTGGGGCGCTTCCATAGGGGTCAATCCCAACACCGTGGCGCGTTCTTACGAGGTGCTGGCCTCCCGGGGCGTAATCTACAACCAGCGCGGCATAGGATACTTCATCGCCGGCGACGCGGTGGATCTGATCCGTAGCAGCGAGAGAAGAAAGTTCATAGAGGAAGACCTGCCTGCGTTCCGCAACCGCGCAGACCTCCTCGGGGTAAATCTTAAAGAATTCATAAAATGAGAAACATCAAGCTAATGACGGTGATTGCAGCCTGCGCGCTTCTGAGCCCGTCCTGCAAGTTCATCTCCGCCGAGGGCCTCGCCGAAGAGTGCAGCTCAGCGGCCGGAGAACGGGTGACCGCCTCCGGGAACTATATTACCACGTCTCTGGACATCAGCGAATTCACGAGAATCGAGACCAAACTTCCGTGCGACATCTCCTATAGCGTCGGAGAACCGGGACTCAGCGTCCATACCTCGGACAATCTCATCGACAAGCTTTCGTTTGACATTGACTCCGGGGGCACTCTCTTCATAGATGCAAAGGACGGCTACACCATCCGGAATCTCAAGAAACTCAAAATCCGCCTGAGCTCCTCGACGCTCTGCGGCATCCGGGTCAAAGGTGCGTCCGACATAGAAATCGGCGGAGGGCTCAAGACGGACAGTTTCGGCATCCGCATAGACGGCTCGGCCGACGTCAAAATCGACGGACTCGAGACCGGGGCGCTTGACATCGCGATAAAGGGCGCTGGCGACATCGACATAGAGAATCTCGTCTGCGGCGTGGCATCGCTGATGATCAAGGGCGCCGGCGACTGCAGCCTTGCCGGCAAGGCCAGAAAGACGGACGTGAAGATAAAGGGTGCCGGAAGCGTGGACCTCACGGAACTTGAATGTGAAGACGTCACCTCCTCCATCAAGGGCGCGGGAAGCGTGACGCGCAGATAGTATCACAGAATAGGCTTGTGCCGGGCGCGGACGCAGGCTTTTTCGCCGGCTCTGAGCCCGGCAATGTCATCTTCTCTCACAAAGGTGGCGATGAACTTCTCCCATATCCAATCCACAGCGACATCGCGCGGATGCACGAGGTCGCGGTCGTAGAAGCGGTAGTCCCTGAGCTCGTCCATAACTATCTCGTATGCCGGGAAATAGCAGGCGTTGCCGCAGCTTCCGAGCGCCTCTTCGACCCCCAGATGCAGGATTGACTTGGAGAGCGTGTTGGAATGCGCGCCGTCCGAGAGGTGGCGTATCGGGGAGACGGTGATGATGAACTCCTTTTCCGGATGGCTCTCAATTATGTCCCGGAGCAGTTCCGCACATTCTCCGACAGAGAGCCTCTCACGGGTAAATTCCGCCGCAGGGCGTTTCAGGCAGTTGGATACCGTCTTGCCGCCCCGGTCCTTGGACTTCCACAGATAGGCAGTACCAAGCGTAATTATGACGCGGGTGCTTGACTTCCAGAACTTTGCAGCTTCATCAAGCCGGGCGTTCGCATTGCCGAGGAACTCAGCGGCAGTCTGCCTTGCAAAAGAAGTATGGTGCTCGTAACTGCATATCCTTCCCGCTCCGGCCCCCATCTCGACACAGTCTCCCTCCGTGAACGGCGCTCCGGAGTCGAGCCTGCGGACAGCAGAGGCGATTGAGGCCGGGTTGTAGAGAGTACCGAACGGATTGACGCACACATCCAGACCCGCATCCCGCAGATGCGCTCCGATACCCTCGGAGAAGCAGCTCCCCAGCAGCACCGTCCTGTCCTGCAGCCCTATGCTGAAGTCTGCCGGAGGGACAGTGATTTCCGTAAACAGTTTCATAGCGGCAAAGATACCATTTTTGGATGTATACTAACAAAAAACCGACCGCAGGAAAAACGGTCGGCTTAAAAATCATCGGTGTTGAAAACTATTCCTCTGACGGCTTGAGAGTCGTATAGACATTGGTGACGTCCTCGTCGTCTTCGAGAAGCCCGGTAAGCTTGTCGAGCGTAGCGCGCTGCTCCGGAGTCACGTCCTTGAGCTCCACGTTCGGAATCTGCTCGAAACCTCCGGACACGAGTTCGTAGCCGTTCTCTTCGATGAACTTCTGTATCTGGCCGTAGGCGCCGTAGTCTCCGTAGATGACGACCACCTTGCTGACATTGCCGTCCTTGTCCTCCTCTTCCTGCTCGAAGAGCTCGTCCACGCCATAGTCAATCATCTCGAGTTCGAGCTCCTCAAGGTCCATCCCCTCCTTCTCCTTGATGCGGAACGTACACTTGTGGTCAAACATAAAGCTCACCGAGCCCGAAGTGCCCAGCGAACCGCCGCACTTGGTGAAGTAGCTGCGCACGTTTGCCACGGTGCGGGTGTTGTTGTCCGTTGCGGCCTCCACGAGGTATGCGATACCGAACGGGCCGTAGCCCTCATAGACCAGTTCCTTGAAGTCGCCCTGCTTGCTCTCGGTCGCCTTCTTGATGGCGCGCTCGATATTCTCTTTAGGCATCTGCTCCGTACGGGCCTCGGCCATAAGGGCGCGCAGACGAGGGTTGCCGGTCACGTCAGGGCCGCCCTGCTTCACTGCAATTGTGATTTCCTTGCCAAGCTTGGTAAAGGTACGGGCCATATGGCCCCACCTCTTCATCTTCCTCTCTTTACGGAACTCAAACGCTCTTCCCATAACTTATTCGGATACTCTGGCTATATATTTGTTGATTTCGTAGGACTCGATGGACTGCGGATAGTTGTCCTTGATGGAGTTGTAGCATTTGAGGGCTTCCGCCTTCTCTCCCAGAGCCTCCCAGCAGAGACCCTCCTTGAGGAGATAGCCGGCCGCGAAGACATTGTCCGCCCCGGACACGGCAGCCTTGAAGCACCCTATGGCCTGCTGATACTCGCCGAGCCCCACATAGGCATCTCCCTGACAAGCCTTGGCGCGGGACGCGAGGATAGGCTCGCCGCCCTTGTATTTCTTGAGATATGTGAGCGCTCCGTCAAAGTTGCCGAGCTGCAGCTCGCAGATGCCGGCATAGAGGTAGACGGCCTTGCCCGCCTTGGAGCCGTAATCGCTGATGATGTCGGCGAAACCGAGGTTGTTGCCGTCGCCGTTGAGCGCTATCTCGTATTCACCGTTGCGGAAACTCGCCTCGGCAGGGTACGCCTGCTCCTGCGCCTCCTTGCACTGGCGCTGATAGACGAATTTGTTCCAGGCGAGCACCCCGAGGAAAACCACGACCAGCGCGGTCACCACGCCCCAGATCATTTTCTTGTGTCCGTTGTAAAACTGTTCTGTTGAGGAAACGGTCCTTTCTATATTCTCCTGACGTACCGCGTCCCTGTCCTTAGCATTTGTGTTGGCCATATCTAAAAATAGTTCAATATCGAGTTTTCAGCCCGCAAAAATATGAAAAATACTTTAACTTTCAAAGTGGGCGCAAGAGGAATAAAATGACTATATTTGTGCGATATGCCGACTTTGGACAAGATAGTCATACGGGATTTCCGCAACATCGCCCTGCAGGAAATCGGCTTCTCTCCGAATATCAACTGCATAAGCGGGGGTAACGGAGAGGGCAAGACCAACCTGCTCGACGCCGTATGGTATCTCTCGATGACAAAGAGCGCATTCTCCGCCTCCGACAGGTACAACTTCCGCCACGGAGCCTCCACCTTCGCGATATCGGGAGTCTATGATATGGGCGACGGGCTCAAGTCCCGCTTCAGCATACAGGTCGGCGAAAGCGGAGAGAAGCGGGTGCGCCGCGACGACAAGCCCTACGGCAAGATTTCCGAGCACATCGGAGCGCTGCCCATAGTGATGGTGTCCCCGGCCGACATCTCGCTGGTGAGCGAATCGGGAGACGAGCGCAGGCGTTTCGTCAACTCGGTGCTCTCCCAGATGGACAGGGAATACCTCAACTCCGTCCAGCAATATAACCGCCTGCTACTGCAGCGCAACCGTCTGCTGCGGGACGGCTGCACGGACGAAGGCCTGCTGGACACCTTCGACGCGAGGCTCTCCGCTCTGGCGGAACCTGTCTCGAAGCGCAGAGCCGCATTCTGCTCCAGTCTGGTCCCTCTCGTGCGGGGCTACTATGCGCAGATCTCCGGAGACAGGGAACAGATCGGCATCGAATACCGTTCCGACCTTCAGGACGGAAGGCTCGGCGACATCCTCAAAGCCCGCAGGGAGCGGGACAGACTGCTCAAGTTCACCGGGGCAGGCATCCAGAGGGACGACTTCATCTTCACGATGAACTCCCACCCGATACGGCGCTGCGGCTCTCAAGGGCAGCAGAAGTCGTTCATAGTGGCCCTTAAATTCGCCCAGTACGAGCTGATGAAGCTCAGCTGCGGCTGCCGGCCTATGATGCTGCTCGACGACCTGTTCGACAAGCTTGACCCGTCCAGAGTGGGCAACCTGCTCAGTATGGTCTCAGACAGCGGTTTCGGCCAGATTTTCATCACCGACTCGGACAAGGTGCGCACGCGCGGCATAGTGGATGCCGTCACCTCCGACAGGGTCTATCTAAAGGCGGAAGGGGGCGTCTTCAGCAGAGCCGATGAATAAGACGGTCCACAGGATAAGCCGCAAAAGCGCGCAGCCCCTATCCGAAATCATCCGGCAATACCTCGACTCCAGAGGTCTCTCAAGAGGCATCAGCACCCAGCTTGTATTCTCGGCCTGGGACAACGCCTCCGGCGCGGGCCCGTACACCGTCAGGCGCTTCTTCCGCGACGGCAGACTGTACGTCACCCTCAGCTCGTCCGTCGTGAGAAGCCAGCTCGGATTCCAGAGAGACGCCCTTGTGGACAAGATGAACGCCCTGCTCGACTCGGACGAGCTCTTCCCCGGCAAAGTCCCCGGAGGCAAATATATCAAAGAACTGATACTCAAGTGAAAATAGTAATCGACAGCGTCATACCGTTTACCGAGGGAGTCTTCGAGCCCTATGCGGAGGTGGTCTACAAGGACGGTGCGCTCATCAGCCGCGCCGACCTCGAAGGAGCTGACGCTCTGATCATACGCACCCGCACCAGATGCGACGAAGCCCTGCTCAAGGGCACTTCGGTCAAGATAATCGCCACCACCACCGTAGGCACCGACAACATCGACGTCGAATACTGCCGCCGCAACGGAATCTTCTTCAAGAACGCCAGCGGCTGCAATGCCGGGGCCGTGGCAGACTATGTGTTCTCGGCCCTCTACGGTGCGGCGGCCCGCAAGAGCATCGACCTTAGCGGAGCGACGATAGGCATCATCGGGCTCGGCAACATCGGACAGAGAGTGGAGACTATGGGACGCGGGCTCGGATTCAAGATACTCCGTCACGACCCGCGCAAGGCTGAGATAGAATGGTACACCCAGTTCTGTTCGCTGGACTACCTGCTGGAGCACTCCGACATCGTTACCCTCCATATTCCCCTCACCCCGAGCACCAGAGGTCTCGCCGGCAAGGATTTCTTCGCCAAGATGAAGCCCGGGGCGTTCTTCATCAACACGGCCCAGGGAGACATCGTCGACGAGCACGCGCTGATGGAGGCCATCCCGAGGCTCGGCCCCGTGGCAATCGATGCGTGGAGTCACGAGCCGTGGATCAACACCGCCCTTATGAACCGGATTGACATCGCCACCCCGCACATAGCCGGATACTCCCTGCAGGGCAAGCAGATCGGCACGTCAATGGCGGTGAGGTCAGTGGCCAGATTCTTGAGCATCAAAGACCTATATGAATTTTTCCCTCAGACGGACATTATGGAATACCAGGCCGTCAGGCTCGACGTGCTCGAGAAGAGCCAGGGCCAGATAGCCGCGATGATACAGTATAACTACCCCATCTTCACGGATGACTTTATGTTCCGGATGAACCCGACCAAGTTCGTGGAGCTCCGCACCAACTACAGCTACAGGAGAGAATTTTACCTATAACCACAGCCAATATGGAAAAGAACAGAATTGAAGCTCAGATAGAGCGTTTCCGCAAGGGTTTCCCGAGACTCGACATCGTCGCCGCCGCGACCCCGCAGCGAGGCATCGAAGTGCTCACAGGGGAGCAGGAAGAGCAGGCGGTGAAATACGCCGACAGCGCCGAAGTGGCGGGCAAGTGCAAATTCGTGCCGGCCTCCGGGGCGGCGTCGAGGATGTTCAAGGACATCTTCGCGGGGATGGACAGTCCGAACGACGCCGTCCGCCGGCTCAGCGACAATCTCGAGAAATTCGCGTTCTACAGCCCTGAAGTGTTCGGCAAGGCCCCGTTCGACCCGGTGGAGACCGCACACAGGCTGCTCACCGACGAGGGCCTCGCCTACGGCAGCAAACCTAAAGGAGTGCTGGCATTCCACCGCTACCCGGACGAGGTGCGCAGCGCGCTTGCGGAGCATCTCGTCGAGGGACAGGCGTATATGCGCAACTCCGACGGCAGCGTCAATGTGGCGGTGACCATCTCCCCGGAGCACGAGGGGCTCTTCCGCGAGCTGCTCGACGGAATACAGGCGGAATATGAGCGCCGCTACGGGGTCAGGTACAAGATCGAGTTCACCTTTCAGGACAAGAATACCGACACCATAGCCGTGGACAGCGACAACCGCCCGATACTCAAGGACGACGGCGAGATGCTCACCCGCCCTGCCGGGCACGGGGCTCTCATCTACAACCTGAACGCCCTTGACGAAGAGCTCGTATCCATCAAGAACATAGACAACGTATGCGTGGAGAGGCTGCAGGCGCAGACATACCATTGGAAGAAAGTGCTGATGGGCAGGGCTCTGCAGATCCGCGACACCAT
This sequence comes from Bacteroidaceae bacterium, assembly GCA_963661285.1. GTDB lineage: Bacteria > Bacteroidota > Bacteroidia > Bacteroidales > UBA932 > Cryptobacteroides. Next base: position 10,420 of record CAVLBF010000003.1, read on the forward strand.
CCGCGACTTCCTCTACACCCTCGACCAGATGACCGAAGTGCGAAGGGAAATGTCGGACTTGGCCTACATCCCGGGGCGTATTATGAATCAGGACGACCCTTACGCCACTCCTGAGTGTCAGGAACTCTGCAACGAGATAGAGACCTTCCTGCGCGAGACCCTTTGCGTCACGATTCCGGAGCCGAAGGACTGCCGCGACAGGGCGGAGCTGCTCCGCGCCAAGCTCAACCGTCCCCTGAGAGTCTGCGGAATGGTGCGCAACGAGGGCGAGCCGGGCGGCGGTCCGTTCATCGTCAGGGCCAAGGACGGCTCTACTTCTCTCCAGATACTCGAAGCCGCCCAGATAGACGGCTCAGACCCGCGCTCCGCAGAAATCCTCCGCAGCGCGACCCACTTCAACCCTGTCGACATCGTCTGCTGCATCAGGGATTACCGGGGGGAGAAATTCAATCTGCTTGAATATGTGGACGAAGAGACCGGACTGATAAGCAGCAAGAGCTACAGGGGGCGCGAGCTGAAGGCGCTCGAACTGCCGGGGCTCTGGAACGGCTCGATGTCGGACTGGAACACCCTCTTCGTCGAGGTGCCGTCGGTGACTTTCAACCCGGTCAAGACCGTGCTCGACCTGCTCCGCCCCGCGCATCAGCAGAAAGAGGCGTAGGTTTTCGGACGGGAAGAAGTTAAAAGTTTTTAGTATCTTCGCAGCCGTATTGCAGTTCCGCCCCGAGAACGGGCGGGCCTAGAAGCAAGTGATTATGAGCATACAACAGGAAAAAATCGCAGCACTCGTCGCCCGGCGCTCCTCTGCGGCGCTCGGCGGAGGGCAGAAGCGCATCGACGCCCAGCACGCCAAGGGCAAGCTCACGGCACGGGAAAGGCTCGCGATGCTGCTTGACCCCGGAAGTTTCGAAGAATTCGATATGTTTGTGCACCATCGCTGCACGGATTTCGGGATGGATGCCTCCCATACGGACGGCGACGGCGTGGTGACCGGACAGGGCACGGTTGACGGCAGACTGGTATTCGTCTTCGCACAGGACTTCACGGTCAACGGAGGCTCGCTCTCCAAGACGATGTCAGAGAAGATATGCAAGGTAATGGATATGGCTGTCCGGGTCGGAGCTCCGGTCATCGGGCTCAACGACTCCGGCGGCGCACGCATCCAGGAAGGCATCGACTCGCTCGCGGGATACGGCGAAATCTTCGAGCGCAATATCCTCGCCAGCGGGGTCGTGCCGCAGATCAGCGGCATATTCGGCCCCTGCGCCGGCGGAGCGGTCTACTCCCCCGCCCTCACCGACTTCACCCTGATGGTGGAGAATACCTCGTATATGTTCCTGACAGGCCCGTCGGTCGTCAAGTCCGTGACGGGCGAGACCGTGGACCAGGAGCATCTCGGCGGAGCGTCGGTACACCGCTCCAAGTCCGGAGTGGCGCACTTCTCCGCCTCCAGCGAACAGGACGGCATAGCGCAGATCAGACGTCTGCTCTCCTTCCTGCCACAGAACAATATGGAGACCGCTCCCGTGCGCGGGACCTCCGACTCTCCGGGCAGAACGGACGACGCTCTCAACGGCATCATCCCGGACAACCCCAACAAAGCCTACGATATGTACGGGGTCATCGGCAGCATAGTCGACGACGGAGATTATCTTGAGGTCCACAGGGACTTCGCCCCGAACATCATCACCTGCTTCGCGCATATGGGCGGGCGCAGCGTGGGAATAGTGGCCAACCAGCCGCGCGTGCTGGCGGGCGTGCTGGACATCAACGCTTCCCGCAAGGCCGCGAGGTTCGTGAGGTTCTGCGACGCGTTCAACATCCCGCTCGTCACCCTCGTGGACGTGCCGGGCTTCCTCTGCGGCACGCAGCAGGAGTACGGGGCCATCATCACCAACGGGGCCAAGCTCCTCTACGCCTACGGCGAGGCCACGGTGCCGAAGGTCACAGTCACCCTGCGCAAGAGCTACGGGGGAGCGCATATCGTGATGAGCTGCAAGCAGCTCCGGGGCGACGTCAACTACGCCTGGCCTTCCGCCAACTTCGCAGTGATGGGGGCCGAGGGAGCCGTGGGCATCATCTACGGCAAGGAGCTCAAGGCCGAGACCGACCCGGTGAAACAGGCCGCTCTCGCCGAAGAGAAGAAGAAAGAATACAACGACCTCTTCTGCAACCCCTATCAGGCTGCGCAGAGGGGATATATCGAAGACGTCATCGAGCCGCGCAACACTCGCTTCCGCGTGATACGCGCGCTCGAAGCCCTCAACGGCAAGCGTCAGGAAATGCCGGCCCGCAAGCATGACAACCTTCCTCTATAGCCTTCTCACGGCCAGCGCAGACAGGATGGCGCAGACCGACCCGCACGGGTGGACGCTGACTCTGATCAGCGTGAGCGTGGTGTTCATCGCGCTGCTGATACTCTTCGGGGTCTACAGCCTGTCCGGGGACATATTCGCCGGCAAGTTCCGACGCAAGTCCTCCGGGGACTCCTCCCCTGAAGACAGGGCAATCGCTGCGGCCATCGCAATGGCCCTCGACGCGGAGGGGACTTCCGACGAGGAGGTCGCCGCACTGGCGGCCCTGAGCCTCTATCTGGGCGAAAGCGTCCACGACATCGAGCCGGGCTTCATCACCATCAGGAAAGACCCCGCTTCGGACTGGGGCAAGCCGCAGTTCAACTTCAGAAAATACATACGGAAATGAAAGAATACAAGTTCAAGATCAACGGCAAGGAATACAATGTGGCCGTAAACAGCGTGGAAGGCGACAGGGCCAGCGTCAGCGTGAACGGAGTCGGCTACGACGTGCAGATCGAGGGAGGCTCTCCCGCGGCGGCCCGTCCTGCCGGGGCGGCAGCAGCTGAGGCCGCCACAGCCCCTGCCGCCCCGGCTGCAGCTCCCGTCCCGGCTGCGGCGGCGCAGACGGGCGGCTCAGGCAAGGACATCGTCTCCCCTCTTCCGGGAGTCATAATCAGCGTGGACGTCAAGGAAGGCCAGGCGGTCAAGCGCGGTCAGAAAGTCGCCGTACTCGAGGCGATGAAGATGGAAAACGAAATCCTCGCCGAATGCGACGGCACCGTCACGGCCGTCCACGTCTCAAAGGGCGATTCCGTGCTTGAGGACGCTAAAATCGTGACGATAGGCTGATGGAGAATATCATTGACAGCCTGCAGCAGTTCTGGCAGTTCACCGGCTTCGCCAACTGTACCTGGCAGCATCTGGTGATGATTCTGATAGGCATCGTATTCATCACGCTGGGCATTGTCAAGAAATGGGAGCCGCTGCTGCTGGTCCCTATCGGCTTCGGTATGGTCGTCGGCAACATCCCGGTATTTCCCGGCCTGCAGGTAAGTCTCTACGAACAAGGTTCAGTACTCAACATACTGTATCAGGGAGTGCGTCAGGGCTGGTATCCGCCGCTGATATTCCTCGGCATCGGAGCGATGACCGACTTCTCGGCGCTGATATCCCAGCCGAAGCTGATACTTATCGGAGCGGCGGCACAGATGGGCATCTTCGGAGCATATCTGCTCGCGCTCACTATGGGTTTCGCGCCCAATGAGGCCGGAGCCATCGGCATCATCGGCGGCGCAGACGGCCCTACGGCCATCTTCCTGAGTTCCAAGCTAGCTCCTGAGCTGATGGGCGCGATTGCCGTCTCGGCATACTCATATATGGCGCTTGTCCCAGTCATCCAGAAGCCTATAATGCTGCTTCTCACCACTAAGAAGGAACGCCTCATCAGGATGAACAAGCCGCGTGTCGTGAGCCAGCGGGAGAAGATTATCTTCCCTATCGCAGGCTTCATCTGCACGGCCTTCATCGTTCCGTCCGGACTTCCGCTCCTCGGGATGCTGTTCTTCGGCAACCTGCTGAAGGAGAGCGGCGTCACCAAGAGGCTCGCCACCACTGCGGGCGGCCCGCTCATCGATGTCGTGACCACCCTCATCGGGCTCACCGTGGGAGCGTCCACACAGGCGGACGTGTTCCTCACCTCCACCTCGGTCAAGATATTCTTCCTCGGGCTCATCTCGTTCATAATAGCGACCACCTTCGGGGTGCTCTTCGCCAAGTTTATGAATCTCTTCCTGCCGGAAGGCAAGAAGGTCAACCCTCTGATAGGCAACGCCGGAGTGTCGGCGGTACCGGATTCGGCCCGGGTGTCGGAGACTGTCGGCCTCGAAGCCGATCCTTCCAACCATCTGCTGACCCACGCAATGGCCCCTAACGTGGCCGGAGTGATAGGCTCGGCGGTCGCCGCCGGAATCCTGCTCGGCTTCCTCGGATAAGCTTCAGTCCATCTCTTGCCGTCATATCGGATAAATTCCGGCACCGACAAAGGATATGAGGTCTTGCGGGGCGATTCTGATCTGCACTCCCCGGACACCGGCGCTGATATAGATATGATCGTACAGCAGGGCTGACTCGTGGATGAACGTGGGGTAGGCTTTCTTCATCCCTATCGGCGAACAGCCGCCCCGGATGTAGCCGGTCAGAGGCAGCAGCTCCTTAACGTGGACCATAGCGCAGCTCTTGTTGCCGGAGATTCCGGCGGCCAGCTTGAGGTCCACTTCGAAGTCTCCCGGAATCACGCAGACGAAGATTCCGTTGCGGTCTCCCCTGAGCACCAAGGTCTTGAAGACCGTCTCGACATCCTCGCCCAACTGCGCCGCCACGTGGACGGCCGACAGGTCTTCCTCCGTAAACTCGTACGGTATCAGTTCATATGCGATTCCCGCCGCATCAAGCAATCTTGCAGCATTTGTTTTGTTCATTTTGGCACGATACTTGTAATTATTTCTGTCGAATAGATTTTTCATAGGTTAAATTTTGGTTAGAATCAGAACTGAAGATTCCCGATGTGATATCGGGAATCTTTTTTTATCTCCGACCCGGTCAGCAAATATAGCCCAAAGCGAGCAAAGAGAGCAAAATTTCGCTATATTCGCGGCTCGTTAGCAAAATAGAAATGAAACAGAAGCGCTTCATACTTCCCGAAAGCGAAATCCCGACTCAATGGTATAATATCCAGGCGGATCTGGAGCATAAGCCGGAGCCGATGCTGAATCCCGCGACCCGTCAGCCGGTACAGGCGGAAGACCTCTATCCCCTCTTCGCCAAGGCCTGCGCCGACCAGGAACTCAACAGCACAGACCGCTGGATCGACATCCCCGAAGAGGTGCGCGAGCAGTACTGCTACTACCGCTGCACCCCTCTGGTACGCGCCTACTCGCTGGAGAAGGCGCTGGACACCCCGGCTCACATATACTTCAAGAACGAGAGCGTAAGTCCTGTGGGTTCGCACAAGCTCAACTCCGCCCTCGCCCAGGCATACTACTGCAAGCAGGAAGGGGTTGCCAACGTCACCACCGAGACCGGAGCCGGACAGTGGGGCGCGGCTCTCTCCTACGCCGCCAGCGTGTTCGGGCTGGAATGCGCCGTATATCAGGTCAAGATAAGCTATGAGCAGAAGCCCTACAGGCGCAGCATAATGGGAGTGTTCGGGGCTCAGGTGACGGCATCGCCGTCGATGTCCACCCGCGCAGGCAAGGACATACTCACAGCCTGCCCCAACCATCAGGGCTCGCTCGGCACCGCCATCTCCGAAGCAGTGGAGCTGGCGATGATGACCGACAACTGCAAATATACGCTCGGCTCGGTACTCAGCCACGTCTCCCTGCACCAGACCGTCATCGGCCTCGAAGCGGAGAAGCAGATGGAAATGGCGGGGGAATACCCCGACACGATTATCGCCTGCTTCGGCGGCGGCTCCAACTTCAGCGGACTGGCATTCCCGTTTATGAGGCACAAGGACAGGAAGACCCGCTTCATCGCAGCCGAGCCGGCATCCTGCCCCAAGCTCACAAAGGGAGAATTCAGATATGACTACGGCGACGAGAGCGGCTACACCCCGCTCATCCCTATGTTCACCCTCGGCCACGACTTCCAGCCGGCCAACATCCACGCCGGCGGCCTGCGCTACCACGGAGCGGGAGCCATAGTATCCCAACTGCTCAAGGACGGCAGGATGGAGGCGGTGGATATCCGCCAGCTCGACTCGTTCAAGGCCGGATGTCTCTTCGCGAGGACGGAGGGCATCATCCCGGCGCCGGAGTCCTGCCACGCCATAGCCGCCACGATACAGGAGGCCCTCAAATGCCGCGAAGCCGGCGAGAGCAGAGTCCTGCTCTTCAACCTTTCCGGCCACGGACTCATCGATATGAGCGCCTACGACCAGTATATCTCCGGCTCGATGTCCAATACGGGAGAATAGAAAAGTGAACTCAAGTCTCAGCGTCCGCAGAGATGCTGCGCATCTCAGGACAGTCGTCATCGGCTACACGGCCGGCATCATCGCAGGCGCGTCCTACGGCACCAATCCCCTCTTCGGCAAGGAAGTGCTCGCAGGCGGCGCGTCAGTGGCGACGGTACTCTTCTTCCGCTACCTCTTCGCCACAGTCTTTATGGCCCTGCTGATGACGGCAAAGCGGGAGAGTTTCAGAGTCAGCTCCCGTCAGGGCCTGCTGCTCGCCCTGCTCGGGTTTCTCTTCAGCTCAAGCAGCCTCTGCCTTTTCGCCGCATACAAGTACATCCCGGCAGGCCTGGCCACCACAGTGGTCTATCTCTACCCGGTGTTCACGGCCCTGATTATGGTCTGCCTCAAGGTCCGTCAGAGCTGGCAGGTCTGGGTCTCCATCGCGGGGTCGCTCGCGGGGGTGTTCATACTTATGGACCCGCTCGGCAGCGCCACATTCAACCTGACGGGCGCGATACTGGCTGCGCTCTCGGCCTTGAGCTACGCGGTGTATCTCGTCATCGTCAACAGCTCCAAACAGATGCAGAGTCTCTCGGCCCACACGATTACTTTCTACGCCCTCTTCACTGGGACGCTGCTCTTCCTCGCGCAGCATCTCGCGGAGGGAGGAGCGTTCCTGCAAGGCATCGACAGCGGAAAGGACTGGTTTGACCTCTTCTGCCTCGGACTCGTCCCGACTATGATATCGATGCTCGCCCTCGCCGTCGCCACCAAGTCGATAGGCCCTACGCGCACCGCCGTGCTCGGAGTATTCGAGCCCATCACCGCCATCGCCATCGGCACCCTTATCTTCGCCGAACCCTTCACCGTCAACATCGCCCTCGGCGCACTCATCTGCATCGGCGCCATAGTCTTTATGGTGATTTCGGGGAAATAGAGGATTTTTCGTAACTTTGTCCCCGAAATAAAGGAGGGGTGATCTGCCGCTCAGATGAGAGGAAAGTCCGGACAGGACAGGGCATCCCGCTGCGGAAAGCGCAGGTAGAGGCAACTTTACGCCCGCCGTAACAGAAAATGACAGCCGCAAGGCAATGGTGAAAACGCGAGGCAAGAGCTCACGGCGTACGCTGGCGACAGCGTGCGGGTACGGCACCGGGACCTGCAAAACCAAATATACCGGCAAGCGAGGACGGCCCGTCCGATGCCGGGGGGTAGGTTGCGAAGATAAATGGCAGAATAAAACAGAAACCGGCTTACGGCCTCTCCTTTATTTTTTTCATTATTGAAGAAAACGCCTTGGAGCGGGTGCGGTCTTTACGTTCCCCGAAGATTTCAGCGATGTTGCGGTTGAGCTGCGGGAAGCGCTCGAAGAGGTTGTCGAGCTGCTGCTTGAGATACGGCTCCTTGTGGCGGTCGCGCTTGTCGGCATACATCTCGTTGAAACATACGAGGATGGCGGTCTCCTCCACATCGGAGAACTCGTCGTTGACGGCGGTCCCGCACATTTTCATCGTAGGGGAAGTATTCATATAGGTGTTCACCAGCGGCGGAATGCTCGTGCCGAGCTTGCGAACCGCTTCCTTGAGGTTGCGGTAGTCAGGCTTGAATTCATCGTCCTTGAGGATGAGGTCGAGCACCCGGCTGTCCAGCTCCGGCATCACCGGACTGTATGGGCGGATGAGGTTCTCGTCGTCCCCGAAATGCTTCCAGAGGAAGCGGAGTATCAGGTCACGGCAACTCCTGTCGTAGGAAGGGTACATCGTCATCTTGCCGAAGAAGTAGATGATGTTGGAGTGCTGCATCATCACCGCGCCGATGCCGTCCCAGAGATTGTCCATCGCGTAGATTGCCTTGGCCCCTGCTTTTGAACTCTGGTACTCCGGAGTTACGAACGAACGCCCCAGCTCCATAGTGTGGGGAAGATAGTTCTGGATGAACTGGTCGGAAAAATGGAACATATGGGCGGTGGCGAGGTGCGGCTGTCCGTTCTCGCTGAACTTCACGTCCGGCCCGAGGATATATCTGTATCCGCCGAGGATGGCCCGGGCGTCAGGGTCCCAGATGACAATCTGCCTGTAGCAGTTCTCAGTGGTGTCAAACTCGTCCAGGTCGAGCGACAGGCCGGAACTTCCGCCGGCCTGCCTGAACGAGACTTCCCTCAGGCGTCCCACCTCACGCAGGACATTCGGGGCGTTCTGGCCGTCGATTATATAGATTTCGTTGCCGGCCTTGTTGGTGTCGCAGAGTTTCTTGTCGGGAGTGAGTTCGGCCTTGAGCAGGTCCACGCTCACGGGGTCAATAATCTTCTCCATACTATTATTGCATCTGATAAACCTGGTCACGCATATATGCCGCCCATTCGAGCGGAGTCCTTGAAGAATCCAGCGCCCCGCAAGGTATCGGTTTGCCGAATATGATTCTGAAGCGTTTGTTCTGGGCCTTGTAGAGTTCGTCCGGGAGCAGAATCTGCGCGAAGTTGAACTTGAGCTTCAGTCTCTTGCACAAGTTGGACACCCTGTAGAAACGTCCGGAGTTCTGCCCGATGAAGTGCACGGGCACGATGGTGCGCCCCGTCTGACGGCTCTTGGTGATGAATGTCTTGGTCCAGGGAAGATCCTGCACCTTGCCTCCTATCTTGCGGGAGCATATGCCCGCCGGGAATATGAGTATCTGGTCTTCTGAGCGGAAAGCTCCGTCGAGAAGCAGCGGGAGGTTGCGGGCCTGCGCTCCGGTCTTGTTGACGGGAACGCACATAGGCGCAATCGGGCGGAGATACATAAGGAAGTCGTTGACCGGCATCTTGACGCTGCCGAAACGCCTGCCTATAAGCGAGCAGAGCGCCAGACCGTCCACTCCCCCGAGCGGATGGTTGGAAGCGAAAGTATAGAGCGTGCCGTCGGCGGGAACATTCTCCAGCCCTTCCACGTCAAGCGTGACATTGAGATACCTCAGGGTATGTTCGCAGAAATCAAGCCCCTCGCCCCCGTCCCTGATGATGGAGTTGAGGAAATCCTGATGGATCAGCTTCTTGAGCCAATTCACGACGAAACGGGGAATCCTCTTCCCCTTGAACTTGGTCGCCACTATCTGGTCAAGGTCGATAAGACCGTGATTTGCGGACTCGGTCATATAGCGATTGTTTAGTACAACAAGTGCGAATTTAGTGAAAGTCGGAAGAAAAACAAATATTCAGCCTATTCTCTCGGCCTCCAGATCGTATTCTCCCGCTGCGGTAATCCGCACACTGATGAAGTCTCCGGCCTTCACTCCGCCCTGATTGTCGCTGACGATAATCTCTCCGTCCACCTCAGGGCTCTCGTACTGCGAGCGGCAGACCAGCTTGCCGTCCGGCATCACCTCGTCCACCAGCACTTCCACCTCGGAGCCGACACGGGAAAGGTTGTATTCACCGGATATCTCGCTCTGCAGCGACATCAGGCGGTCGAGGCGGCTCTGTTTTTCTTCCGGAGGGACATCATCCTCGAAGTGCGCCGCACCGTAAGTTCCATCCTCCTCGGAGTAGGCGAACGCGCCGAGCCTCTCGAAACGGGCCTCCCTGACGAAGTCGAGCAGCTGTCCGAACTCTTCCTCCGTCTCGCCGGGATGTCCTACAATCATAGTGGTTCTGAGCACCACTCCCGGCACAGAGCTGCGCAGTCTGGAGATCAGGGCGCGGGTCCACGCCCCGTCCACATTGCGGTGCATCTTCTCCAGAACGCCGTCCGCGATGTGCTGCAGCGGTATGTCGAGATACTTGCAGACCTTCGGATTGTCCGCCATCTGTTCCAGCACGTCCTCCGGAAAATCTGCGGGGTATGAATAATGGATGCGTATCCACTTTATCCCATCTATCTCGGAGAGCCTCCCTATCAGTTCGGCGAGGGCACGTCTATGGTAAAGGTCAAGCCCATAGTAGGTCGTATCCTGAGCGATGAGTATCAGCTCCTTGACCCCGTCGTCGGCAAGCGTCTTCGCCTCCTCGACGAGAGCGTCCATCGGCACAGAACGGTGCGCTCCTCGGATGAAGGGAATCGCGCAGTAGGAGCAGCGGCGGTCGCAGCCCTCTGAAATCTTGAGATAGGCATATCCCTTGCCGTCGCGGGGTCTTCGGCCCGGTGCGCCGTCCGGACTGACTCCCAGATGACGCAGCACCGGAGCGAGGTCCCTCGCCCCGTACCAGGCGTCCACTTCGGGGATTTCTTTGCGGAGTTCCGGGCCATAACGCTGCGAAAGGCAGCCGAACACGACCACCTCTCCGGCTTCGCCGCGCTTCTTGCACTCGACAGCCTCGAGCACGGCCTCGATCGACTCCTCCTTGGCATCCCCGATAAAGCCGCAGGTGTTGACCAGCAGAACATCCACCGGCGAAGCGTCATATACTGTCTCGAACTCGCTTTCAGGGAGTCGCGAGAGCAGATGTTCGGTGTCGACCGTGTTTTTCGAGCAGCCGAGAGTGACGACCTTAAGCCTCCGTCTCCGCGTTATCCCCATTCTCTTCCTTTACGAAATCAAGCGACGCATACTTGACTATCTGGCCGTACCAGTCGATGATCTTGCGCATATGCGAGAGGTAGAAGCGGTCCGCGTCATAGTTAGGGACAGCTTTGCGGAAAAGTCCCTCGATCTCGGCCTCCGGGGCCTTGGGCGAAGGGGCCTCGGCATCTCCCAATGCCGCCTTGAGCGCGATGAACACATCGGCGAGTTTCATTTCCCCTTCGGAGGTATAGATGGCTATGTCGGCAAGGGTGGTAATGCGGCTCGTGCCGCTGAATACGGTCCTCTTCCTGTCGGAAAGGCTTTCGGCGATGGCCCCGTTACGGGCCTGCGCCACATACACATAGAGCCCGCGCTGTCCTGAGACGGCGAGCATCTTGCTTAAATCAGTCTGCATAACAAATTATCTGTCTTTAGATGTAATTCTTCTATTGTAGAGTCATTCTCAATCGTATAGCACACTCTGCCGGCATCAAAGGTCTGCAGAGCCCCGCGTATTGCGGCGTGGGGGTTGCGGAAGAGCCTCAGCTCTTCCGGAGCCGTGACGAGCAGCACCTTGTCGTATAGAGAGTCAAACTCCCGCTTGCAGAGGGCGACTGCGGACTCTATGAAAGCGAGGTCCGCTTCCAGCGAGCCCTTCCACTTCAGGATGTCTTCCACCACAAGGGGATAGACGATGCTTTCCAGAAGCAGTCTCCGGCGGGTGTCGGTAAAAATGACACCGATATCCTTCCACTCTATGCCGAGCGCGTCTTCTATCTTCTGACGGAGTCCGGGAACGCTGTCATACAGCCCTTTGGTGCGGGAGTCGCAGTCGTAGACCGGATAGCCCTTCGAGGCGAGATAGCCGCACACCTCCGACTTGCCGCTTCCTATCGGCCCGGTGACAAGCACAGTGGTCATCGCTGCTCTGAAGTACGGACGATGCAGTCGAACACCTCCGGGGTCATAGTCCAGGAGATTACCCCGGAGGGCAGGTCTTCAGCCTTTGCGATGCAACGCCCTGTGATTGAACTTGCGAAATCCTTGTAATCCACATAGAATTTCGTCTTCTGCACCGGGTCGGCTCCCATAGGGAACACACAGCGGAACGTGACGCTCGCCCTGGAAGGCAGCACGACCAGTTCCGAGCCGCGCGGAACGTTTCTGGCCTCCACTTCCGTCTCGGAGCTTATCTCAACGAACCTTGACACCTCCATCGAATAGACCGCCTCAGTGGCGGAAAGCCTCACTCCGGAAGGGACTTCCAGCTTGACGGTGCCGTGCACGCTGCTCCTGATGTTCCAGAGGTCTATAGGACGGGTGAGCACAGATTCTATGCTCTCTATCCGCGCCGGCTCGCCGTACACCAGCACCGAATCCGGCTGTATGGTCATCGGACGGATGGCCATATACTGAGGCTCGAAGGAGAGCGACTGCACCTTGCGGACAGGCACCTTCCTGTAGGAAACCTCGGGGAACACGAACCTCGGGGCCTCGGAGATGAACGACTCGACGGAGACTCCGTCCCCAAAAATCTGTGAGGAGTATCTGTACAGGTTGGATACAGGAATCGAGTACAGATTGCCGCCCTCGTGGCGGAAATCCGACGGGCTGAAGCTGACGCGGACAGGCCGCTTGTGCCTGCCGGACAGCTTCGCGTGCCGGAAGCCGCTCGCCTTGACCTGGGCGGAAACCGTGACCTCCGTGGCGGAAGTCCCGGCGTGCCCCTCGATGTTGCTCTCTGCCGAGACAGGCACGCTGACCAGATTCACATAGACCTGTGACAGATTGTGAATCAGCCAGATGCCGGCAGACAGCAGCAGGCAGAGCAGCAGCTGTACCCAATTGTTCTTCATCCGCTACTTCTTCTCCTTGTCCGCGCTCTGCGCAGGAGCGGAATCGGACATATCTTTCTGGATGGAGGACTTGTCGACGCGAAGCTTGACCTCGCCGTCCACCTTGACCAGCACGGTGCGCTCGTCCACATCGGACACCACCCCGTAGATGCCTCCGGCGGTAACCACCCTGTCCCCCTTCTTGAGGGCGCGGCGCATCTCTTCGAGAGCCTTCTGCTGCTTGCGCTGAGGCCTGATCATAAAGAACCACATCACGAAGAAGATGAGCAGGAGCATAAGCCACATACTCCATCCGCCGCCTGCGGCGGAGCCGGAAGCCGTTGTCTGTAAAATCGTAGCAATCATTGTGTATCAGTTTATTGTAATCGTTGACATTATTCTTTGCCGGGGACTTCCACCCTGCGTATCAGCCTGTCGAGCAGGCCGTTGACAAATCCGCTGCTCTCAGGGGTGCTGTAGGACTTGGAAATCTCCACGTATTCGTTGATGATGATGCGCTCCGAGGTGTCCGGGAAAGCTTCAGACTCGGCCATCCCGCAGACTATCAGCGCAAGGTCAGTGGTGCAGAGCCGGTCCCTGTTCCACTTCGGGGTAAGTTCTGCCACGGCGGAGGAATAGCGTTCAAAGCCGGAGAATGCCGTACGCAGCAGGGTCGTCACGAAGCGTCTGTCGTCATCGCAACCTTCCTTGCCGGAGAGCGGACTCCGGTAGAGCGGAGGCAGGGTCCATCTCTCCCCCGCCCCGAGAGAGCGCACGGAGCGGCAGCACCAGCTCAGAGCATAGCCCAGATCGTCGTTCCACCAGATGGAAAGGTCTTCAAGTATGTCTGCCAGATCGGCCCTGTCCTCGAACTCCCTCTCGAAAATCCGGCACCACAGCCGCGCATCCTCCTCCAGACTGCTTCCGGGAGAGTCGAGATAGTCACGGAAATATTTTCGAGAGCGGATGCTTTCGTACAGCTGCCTGAGCAGCACGTCGCACTGCCCCCAGGAGAGCTTCTTGCGCTGGACCAGTTTGCAGAAGTCCGGATCGTCCGCGAGCAGCGGAGCAATGCGGTTTTCGACGAACTTCATATTGGGATTGAGTTCCTCTTCGCTGGGATTGAACTTGGATCTGGCGGCCTCTATACGGGCTCTGGCCTCACCGGTCAGAGGGCCGATTATGGCGAGCAGGAAGAGATAGAGGTCTCTGACCGACTCGCAGGACAGCTCGAGCATCGCCTCGGCTTCCTTGAGGGTCATACCGGGATTTTCCGCGTAGCAGAATATTGTCTTGAATGCCTTTATACGGAGAATTCTGCGGTTGAGCATACTTTCAAACAAAATTAACGCACAAAGATAGCAAGTAATCGATAAATTATTCTAATTTTGCAAAGCTAAAACAATAAAAAAGCAAGAAGCTTCATATTATGTACAGAGATGATTACGATAGGCCCGGATATGACGGGCGTGACGGTGAGGATGTGTTTTCCAAGCCTGTAAGGGCGGGTAAGCGTACGTACTTTTTTGATGTGAAGTCCACCAGAGGCAACCGGGATTACTACCTTACGATAACCGAGAGCAAGCGCCGGACAGTCTCCGACGGGAACTACACCTACGACAAGCACAAGATTTTCCTCTACAAGGAAGACTTCGAGAAGTTTGCGGAGGGCCTTAACGAGGTCATCGGATACATCAGGGACAACTGCTTCCACGGAGAGATTCCGCAGCGTCAGAGCGAGGAGGGGTCCGGAATTGAATTCGAGGATCTTTAATGGGTGACATTCTTCTCAAGGACATCACTGTTGAAGGCTCACGCAAAGACATCCTGATAAGTAAAGGTCTTATTTCCGCAATCGAGCCTTCCGGCTCCTGTGCGGAATGGGAGCTTGCCGGGGACATCGAGATGATGGACTGCTCCGGCAAGGTGGCGGTTCCGGGATTCATCAATATGCACACGCACAGCCCGATGTCCCTGATGCGGGGCATCGGGGAAGATATGCTCTTCCCGCAGTGGCTGGACAAAATCTGGAAAGCCGAGGAAGGCATAGATGCGGAATACGTCTACTGGGCGACCAAGGTGGCCTGCATCGAGATGATCCGCACGGGCACCACGACTTTCAACGACCACTACTGGTTTTTCGACGCTTCAGTAAGGGCGGCCCGTGAGATGGGACTGAGGATAGCCACGGGTTACGACGTCATCGACAAGGGTGACCCGGAGGAGTCCGAACGGCAGAAGAGACATTGCGAACTCAAGAGCGAGCCTTATCTTAACGGTCGGACGGACGGCCTGGTCTACGGGGTCGCGTTCCACGCCATCTATTCCGTCAGGGAAGAGATGATGCTCTGGCTGGGAGACTTCGCCAGAAAAAATGACATCAACCTCCACATCCACCTCAGCGAGACCCGCAAGGAAGTCGAGGACTGCAAGGCCGCGCACGGAGGTCTGACACCGGTGGAGTACCTCGACGAGCTCGGCATACTCTCGGACAGGGTCGTGGCGGCGCATACGCTGTGGATAAGCGGTCACGACATCGAAATCCTCGCGCGGCGCGGCGTACACTGCGTACACAACATAAACTCCAACACCAAGCTCTCCTCCGGCTACCGTTTCCTCTATAGCGAGATGCGGGACGCGGGAATCAACATCTGTCTCGGCACCGACGGCTGCGCCTCGTCCAACAATCTCGATATGCTCGAGACAATGAAGACCAGCGCCCTCTTCCAGAAAGCCTGGAGGGAAGACCCGTCGGCGATGCCGCTTACCGAACTGCTCGATATGGCGACGGTCAACGGAGCCAAGGCGCTCCGCCTCAATACAGGCAGGCTCGCAGTCGGGGCCGTCGCCGACATCAACATCATCGACACGGACAACACCTTCTTCCTCTCGCCGGGGCCGTTCCTCGCCAATCTGGTCTATTCGGCCCATTCGGACTGCATAGATTCGGTGATCTGCAACGGCAGGTTCCTTATGCGCGGCAGGGAGATTGCAGGCGAAAAAGAAATCATAGCGGAAGCCCGCAAAGTGCTCTCGCATATCAAACAATACTAAAACGATGAACCGTATCATTGAGAGAATTCAGACATCTGCCGGCCATATCAAGGACCAGCTCGGGGGAAGAATCCCGGAAGTCGGCATCGTGCTGGGAAGCGGACTCGGCAAACTCGCCGACAAGATAGAGGGGGCGACGGTGATTCCCTACAGCCAGATTCCGGAGTTCCCGGTATCCACCGCCACGGGGCACAAAGGCAACTTCATCTTCGGGGAACTCGGAGGGAAGAGAGTGGTTGCGATGCAGGGGCGTTTCCACTACTACGAGGGTTATCCGATGGAGCTTGTGACCATCGGCGTCAGAGTTATGAAAACCCTCGGAATCAAATACCTGTTCGTGTCCAACGCCGCCGGGGCCTGCAACCCGGACTTCAAGGTGGGGGATCTGGTCATCATCAGAGACCACATCAATATGCTGCCCAATCCGCTCATAGGTCCGAATCTCGACGAGTTCGGCCCGCGCTTTCCGGATATGACCTGCGCCTACGACCTCAGACTGCAGGCCCTCGCGGAGAACATCTGCGGCCAGATGGGGATTCCGGTCAAGAAAGGCGTGTATTTCGGAAGTACCGGTCCTACCTATGAGACCCCGGCAGAAGTCCGTTTCTACCATTCCGTAGGCGCGGATCTCGTCGGGATGTCCACGATACCGGAAGTCATAGTGGCCAGACACTGCGGCATCAAGGTATTCGGGATGTCCGTCGTCACCAATGTCGCCAACTTCCTCAATGTGGAGAAGAACTTCAACGACGGGGACGACGTGGTCAAGCAGGCCGACCTCGCAGCTGACAGGATGACCGGCCTGTTCACCAAGATGATAGCCTCACTCTGAGAGGAAATCGAGATACCCCGCGATGTCCAGATTGTAAGCTCGCGGGCCTTTTAGGATTGTGCCGTCCGGACTGAGGATGAAATAGTTGGGTTGGGAATTGACCCCGAAGCGCTTGAGCGCGATCCAGGAGTTCACCCTCCCGACATCCTTCAGAAGCTTCCCGCTGTCGTTGGTGACCCACTTCGACTCGGGGAGCTTCGTCTTGTCGTCCACATAGAGCGCGACGATCACGAAATCCTCCTGAAGTCTGCGCAGCACCTCCGGATCGGACCACACCCTCGATTCCATCTCGCGGCAGTTCACGCAGCCGTGTCCGGTGATGTCCACGAAGACTCTCTTGCCCGAGCGTTCCGCAGCCTTGAGAGCGTCTTCGAGATTGTCGTAGGCGCGCAGGGAGTGCGCTATCGTCACCATCCCGTCGGGAACTCCCCCGGACTCCGTCTCAAGCGGGACGGAAAGAGCGGAAGATTCTCCTCCGAGCACAAAATCCTGAGTCTCCATCGGAGGCATATATCCGGATAGAGCCTTGAGCGGAGCGCCCCACATCCCCGGTATCATATAGACCACGAACGCGAAAGTGATGACCGCAAGCACAAGCCTCCTCACAGGGACATACTCCAGCGGCGAGTCGTGACGGAAGCGGATCTTGCCGAGCAGGTAGAGCCCGAGGAGAGAGAATATCACAATCCATATCGCAAGATACACTTCCCTGTCGAGGATATGCCAGTGATAGGTCTGGTCAGCGACGCTGAGGAACTTGAGTCCGAGTGCAAGTTCGATGAATCCGAGCACGACCTTGACCGAGTTGAGCCAGCCTCCGCTCTTCGGCAGTTTCTTGAGCAGCGACGGGAAGAGCGCAAGCAGAGTGAAAGGCAGCGCGAAGGCAAGACTGAATGCGAGCATCGTGACCATAGGTGTCCAGAATTCCCCTTGCGTGCTCTTGATGAGCACTGTCCCCACTATCGGGCCCGTGCAGCTGAAGCTGACCAGCACGAGGGTCAGAGACAGGAAGAACACTCCTACAAGCCCCTTGCCGTCACTCCTGCGGTCGGCGCTGTTGGTCCACTTCGACGGAAGGGTAATCTCGAACGCCCCGAAGAAGCTCGCCGCGAAGACCATAAAGACCAGGAAGAAGACTATGTTAGGCAGCCAGTGCGTCGATAGCCAGTTAAATATGTCGGCCGTCACTCCGCTGCCCCCGACAATCCAGGTCACCCCGATGATCAGGGAAATCGGCACGGTGTAGAGCAGGACGATGAATAGGCCGTACATAAATGCCTTGAATCGGCCCTTGGAGGCGTTTTCGCTGCCCTTGATGAAGAACGACACCGTCATCGGCACCATAGGGAAGACGCAGGGAGTAAGCAGCATCGCGAAGCCCCAGAGTATTGCCTCCAGTATAAGCGCCCAGAGCGAGGATGAGCCCTCGTCCGCCGTCCCGGATGCCTCCAAGACTGACGCGGCGGGGATGCCTCCGCCCGTTTCCTGACCTTCCGGGACGCTGTCCGCGCTCCTGAGGGAAAGAGCCCCGAACGCTGCCGCGTCGCCAGAAGCGGACTTGAAGCTGTGGTCAAAGTCGAACTCCTCGGGCGAATAGCACTCCGTCCCCTGACAGGACGAGATGTTCACCGTGCCGTAGACGTGGTCGACGCCCTGCCTGATGTCGCCGGTCAAGACGATCTGACTGCCGCTGCCGGTCTGCTTCAGCTCCGACTTCCAAGTGACATTGGGGCTTATCTGAAGCGCGATGAGTGTCAGAAGGAGGCTTATCATAAGTCAGTAATCTTATTTTGCAATCGCAACGGAGCGGGTCTCGCGGATGACGGTTATCTTGACCTGACCCGGATAGGTCATCTCGTCCTGGATACGCTGCGCTATGTCGACCGAAAGCCGCGCGGCCTGGTCGTCGGACACTTCCTCGGCCCCGACGATGACGCGGAGCTCGCGCCCGGCCTGGATTGCGTATGACTTGGTGACTCCCGGATATGAGGCCGCCAGATCCTCCATCCCCTTGAGACGCTTGATATATGACTCTATGACCTCGCGCCTTGCACCCGGCCGAGCACCGGAGATGGCATCCGCCACGAGCACCAGCGGAGCGTAGATGGACGTCATCTCCATCTCCTCGTGGTGGGCACCGATGGCGTTGCAGACCTCAGGACGCTCCTTGTACTGCTCTGCGAGCCTGGCCCCGAGAATCGCGTGAGGATACTCCGGCTCGTTCTCGCCGACCTTGCCGATGTCGTGCAGGAGACCTGCGCGGCGGGCAATCTTTGGATTGAGCCCCAGTTCGGACGCCATCGTGGCGCAGATATTGGCCACCTCGCGGGAGTGCTGCAGCAGGTTCTGCCCGTAAGAGGAACGGTATTTCATACGGCCTATGAGTTTGACGAGCTCGATGTTCAGACCGTGAATTCCGAGGTCGATGCAGGTGCGCTTGCCGGTCTCGAGGATTTCATCCTCCAGCTGCTTGCTGACCTTCGAGACGACTTCCTCGATGCGTGCCGGATGGATGCGTCCGTCAATCACCAGCTGATGCAGAGAGAGTCTTGCAATCTCCCTGCGCACAGGATCGAAGGCGGAGATGAGTATGGCATCCGGGGTGTCGTCCACCACGATTTCGACTCCGGTGGCGGCTTCCAGAGCGCGTATGTTGCGCCCCTCGCGTCCGATGATGCGTCCCTTCACCTCATCGTTCTCGATAGGGAAGGTGGTGACGGCATTCTCTATCGCCGTCTCGGTCGCGGTACGCTGTATCGTATTTATCACTATGCGCTTGGCCTCCTTCGCGGCATTGAGTCTCGCCTCGTCCATAGTGTCGTTGATATACGCCTGCGCTTCGCTGCGGGCTTCGGCCTTCATATTCTCGATGAGCGTCTTCTTGGCTTCCTCCGCGCTCATTCCGGCAACGCTCTCAAGTTCTCTGTTGACCTGGGCGGTAAGACGGTCGCATTCTTCCAGCTTGGCGTCCAGCTTGAGCTTCTGGGCGTTGAGCTGTCCTCTCTGACTGTCAAGCTCGTGCTGCTTGCGTCCCAGTTCTCCGGACTGCTGGGCAAGCTGGGCCTCGCGTGACTTGATATTGTTCTCCCTGTCACGGAGTTCGGAGTTCTTGGCATTGACCGCCTTGTCGTGCTCGCTGCGGAGTTGTATGAATTTTTCCTTGGCCTGAAGTATCTTCTGCTGCCTGATGTTCTCGGCCTCCGCCTTGGCCTTCTCGATGATGGCATCCCCGCGACTGCGTGAGTTGCGGCGCGATATCAGAACATAGGCCGCAATCCCTGCCGCAGCCCCGGCAAGCGCCGTCAAGATATAGTACAAAAATAACATAACACAATAGTATATAATATATTACAATAATTCAAAAAAAATACAGCATCCGCATCCTTCAATGCAGACACTGTATTGTGACAAAAGCCGTCAGCCGAACTTTCAGAAAGCCTCTGAATAAGATTTGGGCTCCGTACCGTATCGGGCTTCCCGTCTGGCGGGCCTGCCTTCCTCGGGCCGAGTGGACCCTGTTCCGAAGAACTTGTTGTTTTCAGAAGATGGGCCTGACGGCTTATCTTTTCTCTCTCCCCTCCAGATATGATTCCAATTCTGACAAGAGCGAATTCGCCTCGCTTTTAACCCGAGCAAGGATGGCCTTCGTGTAGAACTTCCCCACCGCTTCCTGTACCGCCACGAATGCGAGCTTGTCCTCCAAATCCGTCTCCGGGAAACGGGCGTTGAATTTGTCCAGCATCTCGTTGACGTCCTTCGCTGCCAGACGCATCATCTGCTCCTGCTCCGGGGTGACTGCGGTAAGCGGATATTCCTTGCCCGCTATCTTGAGTTTCACTTTCTGCCCCATATCAGTTCTCCAGCAGTTTTATGCATCTGTCTATCTCCCGTATCAGACCGCCTATCCTCTCTTTGGCCTCCTCCCGATTGCCCTCCCCAAGGAAAGCGCTCATCAGTCTCTGATTGTCTATCTGCAGGTTCAATTCAGTAATCTGCTCCTTGTACCTCCGGATCTCGTCCCCGGCGGCGGCCAGTCTGCCATCGAGAGCGTCGGCTCTCTGCTTCTCGGCCTCATACAGGGCAATCAGCCTTGCAATGTCTGATCTTATATCATTTATATCACCACGCATAGAACTGAGCCAAAGGTACTTCTTATGCAAATATAAGCATCTGTTTTGAAATACGAAACTATCGGCACAAAAAAAAGAGGCCCGCGGCACTTGGTCCGCAGGCCTCCTGAGCTATCATTGGAAGAATTACTTCTTCTTGACGATGACGGTACGTGAAAGGACGTCGTTGTTGAAGAAGAGAGCGTCGACTCCGCCGAACGCCTGCTTCTCAAGCCTGCTCTTGTCTACGCCCTCGGATACGAGGAGATTGTAGACGGCCTCGGCACGCTTCTCGGAGAGCTTCTGGTTGCCCTTGGCGCTTCCGGTCTTCTTGTCAGCATAGCCGGATACGACATAGGTGCTGTTGCTCTTGTCGGCGTTGATGGCCTCGGCAAGCAGCTTCACGCGAGCCTTGTCCTTGCTTGAAAGATTAGCCTTGCCGATTTCGAAGAAGAGAGCGGTAGATGAAGGAACCTCGTTGTTGACGATCTTCTCGACCTCCTTAACAACTTCCTTCTCTACAATCTTCTCGACAATCTTAGGATTGTTGGCAACAGCCTCGTTGGCGAGAGCCTCGGCAGCCTCCTTGGAGATATAGCCTGCTGCGGCTGCGGCTGCGGCTGCGCGGGCAACCTTGCCGTGCTTGCCGCCGATGGTCCATACGCCGTTGAGGGCGAGACGTGCGGTGCCGGAAGCCTTGCGGTATGCGTCAGCGTCACCGAAGATTGAAGGGGTGATGCCGAAACGGGCCTCAACTCCGAGAGCGAAAGACTTGGTGATGTCGTAAGCAAGTCCGAGACCGGCGGTTGCGCCTACGCGGAGCTTGAAGTCATCACAGTTCTCGACGAGGAGAACCTCCGCGTTCTGCACGTCGGAGAACTTGGTGCCGACACGTGAGAAATTCACGGTAGGACCGGCGAAGAGATATACGTTGAACTTGGCGAGGTCATCAGCGAAGACGTTGGTGATGTTGAAGATTCCGTCGACGTTGAGTTCACCGAACTTCTTGTTCTTGTAAGCCTGTACAGAGCCGTCGATCAACTTGGCGTTGCCGTCGTTGGCATCAAGAGAGAGGAACGGTCCTCCCAGCACGCCGCGCACGCCCCACACCGGAGTGATGTACTTGCCGACCTGGACATTGGCATAGAATGAAGGAGTGTTGATACCCGGAGTGAGAGGAGAGGCGACGCCTGCACCTACGCCCACGAATATGTCCTTGCACTTCGAATCTGTCTGGGCACTTGCAACCACGCAGGCCGCGGCCATAGCGACAGACAATGCGATAACTTTGAGTTTCATATTCTAAATATCGTTTTTTCAGTTAATTAAACAAATGTCGACAGAAATTAGTCAGCGTATACGATTCCACCGCCGGCGTTATCCCCGCCGTGGCCGTGACCGTGGCCGTACTCATAGTGTCCGTGTCCGTCAGGATCGGCAGTCTCAGCATACTCGATCTGGTTGGTGTTGACTGACTTGACATCGAAAGTGGCGATTGCGGTCTTGGTGCCGGCCTTGTCAACCTTGTATACAGTGTAATCTGCAACGGCGAATTTTCTGGTCACGAATACGGTGTAGTAGCTGTATGCGGAAACCCAGATATCAAGAGGCTCCTGAGCGACAGTCTTGATGCCGACATTGTAGGCGTCAGCGTATGACTTGGCGTACGGCTCGAACTCCGGATCGCTGTCAGTGAATTCGTATGACCCTTCCACTGTCTCGGTACCGGACTGCGCCTCCCAGTCAACCTTGCCGGTGAGGTAGTTCTCGCTGTTGTTCCTCATCCACTTCATTCCGCCGTACTCGATAAGAGCGTGCCCGTCGGCAGGAGTGAAGTATGTCACGTCCTCGGTAACGGCTTCGCTGGTCTGCTCCACGGCGAAAGTGTAGTCAGGAATCGGGCTGAGCTCGCCGACAACTACGGTGACGGAATACTCGGCCTTGCCGCCGGCGCGGAGGTCGAGAACATTGACGCTTGCGGTGTAGTCCTTGGCTGCGCTCATATAGTCAGCCTTGTAATTGACGCTGAGAGTAACGGTCTGCTTGGCGATGGTAGGATTACCGGTGATGGTAACGACTCCACTTGCATAGGTTGCCCCAGATACACTAGGAGTCACGCTGTTAGGTGTGACCTGGGTGTTGGTACGGACATCGACCGCCACAACTTTGATGTTGGCAACTGCATTCGGAACCTCAAATGCAGTCTCGATCTCTTCCGGCTGGCAGGCTGCGAAAATTCCCGCCAGGGCGATGAGCGATAAAAGTTTTTTCATCTTAAAAGATAATATTAAACATTAAACATTAAAATTCTTTCCTTCCGCAGCACGTCCGGTCGTTCCCTAAAAGGCCATACTACTATACAGAGGGCAAATGTATGCCATTTTTAGCAAAAAAACAAATTTATTAATAATTATTGCAGCAAATTCAACTGTGCGTCAATATAATATGGACTGAACGCGTTGCGGCTCATAATATTGTCGGAGGCTTCGGTGCGGAACTCCTTATAGTAGTACTGCTCGTTGTTGGCATTGTAGGTCATACCCATCTGCCCGGAGGTGATGACTCTGGGGACGTAGCCCCTGCGCTTCTGCCGATACGGCGGCAGAGCCAGCTGGAAGCGGAATCCCACATTGAGCTGCGCTACGGGGGCCTTCTCGGCATAGAGCCCGATCGAGCAGCGGCGCATATGCCTTATCATCTCGTACTTCACTCCGGTCTCCCCCGCAAGGAACTGCTGCAGACGGAGCGTAAACTGAGTGCCCAGAGACGGGCAGTAGTAATTGGCGGCCACGTTCCAGCGGAAATCCAGTTCACGGCTGTAGCGGAACTTGAACCCGCTCCAGTAATAGACTCCGAGCAGACCCAGCTGCGTGTCGATGGAGAAGCGTTCGTTCGGGAAGCGGTAGGCCATCTCCAGAGCCATACCGTAACGGCCTCCGGCGAACGAGCCGACGCTCAACCTGCCTCTGAGGTTGAGATGCCACGGGTCGCGGAAACGCTGGGAGAGGGTGATCATCCCGGGATGCACGATGCGTTCATCGTTCCCGTAGCCGTCGCTGAAGACGGGGAACTTGAGCTGGTAGCTGAACTTCATCCCGGGCCAGAGCGACACCTCCACGGCCGGGCTCAGCTGCCATAGCGACTGATATACCTGATTGATGATCAAGTTTTTGAGAGACACCTGCGGATAAATCACTATATCCACCTTGCCGAAGCTGTCGTTGTATTTCTTCTCCTTGCGCACCAGCTCCCAGCTCTCATCGAGTCTTCCGCTGCTGTGCCAGCTGCCGGTCTCGGGACTGTATGTTATGGTCAGTTCGGGAATGCCGTAGTCTGTCCCGACTATCTTCACCTGCCGCCCTGAAGGCAGACCAGCGCCCTCGATGATCCTGCACGCTCTGGCGAAACCCTCCGCAGGCAGCTTATATGAATCGTTCTCTATCGAATAGACGATGCAGTCCCCGGTCTCGGCAGACCTTATGTTGGCGAATCCGGCCTCCACGAGACGCTGCACGACGGAGTCCCTGAGCGCTCCGGCCTCCTGTCCGTGAAGCGGCGGGAGGCCGAGAGCGGCGGAGAGCAGTATGACGGTAAGTCTCTTCACTAGAACAGTCTGACTGTCAGGCGCAGAGACGCCACCGGATAAAACTTGAAATCCTCCAGCGCAAGACCGTCGGGCATTATGTTCTGTGCCTCGACGTCATAAGCCACCTCATTGGGAGATGTCAGCGACGGCGAGCCGTGATAGATTACTCCGAGGTCGAACTGCAGGCCCACACCGCGCTTGGGCACGCTGCGGCCGAATCCGAGGCCGAGATAAGGCCTGAACTTCGGGAGGTCGACCGCCGCCTCCAGAGAGCCGGCTCCATCCTTTTCCTGCATCTCGAAAGTCCTCTCTTTCAGGCTGACCTTGATGGAGCTGATGTCGGCGGGAGTGTAGCCCGGCACGTCCTTGTATTTCTCGTTGATCTCCCCCACCTGGGCCTGGAGGCTCTTGTAGTTGTTCCAGAACGTCCGGTCTGTAGTCGCGGTCGCGGAGAAGAAAGAGCCCTCCATACCATAATATACTCCGGCGGTGAGGTGGAACGAGGACTTGCTGAAAGGATAGAGCTCAAGCATAGCCTTGACGGTGCTGAGGTTGAGCGTCGGGGTGACATTCAGGTCGACATCATCGAACTGAATGTCGATCCTGTCAGGCAGAAGCGCCGCCTCAAGGTTGGAGTTGACGGTGGCGATGCTCGAATTGACCTCGGCCATACTTATGTCGAAATTGCGGGAAACCGTCAGCGATGGCGCGTTAAAACCTGCCTTCAGTACGAGGCGGTCAGTAATCAGCGGCATCGCGAGTTCCACTCCCACGCCGGCGGTGCCGGCCTCTATGCCGAAAGAAAGACTCTGAAAGGCCTGCTGTGCCCACGCTCCGGAGGAGACGGCGAGCAGAGCAGCGGAAACAAATAGATTTTTTCTCATCACATATATCATTTAAGTCTTAGTTTATACCTTACGCCGAAGTTGACATATCTGCAGGACTGGAGCTCGAACATCGCCTCGAAACGGTTTTCCCAGACGGAGGCGATGCACCCGAGGTTGAAGCTGCGCGAGTCATACTCGGCGATGAGACGGACCTCATCGAGAATCAGACGGTTTTTCAGCAGTTCCGGAGTGAATGTCACGGCGGCGGCAGGCCCGTTGATACGGTAGTCGCTGCGCCGGTTGTACTGATAAGCAAGATGTCCTCCCAACTCTCCCCAAGGGGTGTCGAAATGCTTTGTGAGGGCGACATAGTTGCGGTTGAAGTAGCCGTTGCCCGTCCCCTCCACGCTTCCGTCCACATATCCGTTGTCCGACGACCCGGTGGTCGGATCGCTCACGCCCACCACCAGGGAGGGAATCCACCACAGGCCGAACTCCCCCTCACGGAGCAGCAGGAAACGCCCTGTGAAGTGTCTGTCCTGGTTGAACATCAGCCGTTGCCGCCCGGTCGAGCCGGGAATCTTGCTGCCGTCGAATATGGTGCAGACATAGCCGACTTCAAGACGGCTCCAGAAAGTGAAGCTGAAGCCGTAGGCGAAAGTCCTGTATGACCACCCCGAGGATGGCAGCGAACGGGGATTCAGACTGTTGTTGGTAATCATAAAAGTGCCCTCCGTCTGCATCTCGGCGGACGGCATCTGAAGCAGTCCGCTCGAGGAGTCGGTGAACTGTGCCGCAAGCCTCGTAGGGGCGAGCAGCAGGAGGACGGCAAGTACCGGCAGCAGCCTGACCGGCGCGGGACTAGTAGTTCCTCGCAGCAAGCCTGAAGTAGCTTTGAGGATGGTCGCATACCGGACATACCTCCGGGGCGGACGGGCCTACTACGATATGTCCGCAGTTGCCGCACTCCCAGATGGCGTCCCCCTCGCGGGTGAAGACCAGCTTGCCCTCGATATTGGCGAGCAGCTTCTTATAGCGCTCCTCGTGATGCTTCTCGATTTCGGCCACCATATCGAAGAGGACGGCTATATCGTCGAAACCCTCCTCGCGGGCGACCTTGGCGAACGACGGATACATCTCGGTCCACTCGTAGTGCTCGCCGGAAGCGGCATCCTTGAGGTTGCTTTCAGTATCAGGCACAGAGCCTCCGTGCAGGAGCTTGAACCAGATCTTGGCGTGCTCCTTCTCGTTGTTGGCAGTGGCTTCGAAGAGCTCCGCAATCTGGACATAGCCGTCCTTGCGTGCCTTGGAAGCATAGTAGGTGTACTTGTTGCGGGCTTCGCTCTCGCCGGCATAAGCCGCAGCGAGATTCGCCTCGGTTTTCGTTCCTTTAAGAGGTTTCATAATCAAATCATTTAAGAGTTTGCGCTAAGGTAATACATTTTTTCATTATGACGAGCAACAGTCCGTCAAAGACCGGCGGCGCTTCCCCGGCAGGCAAGCCCGCGGATGACTCAGACCTTGCCCGGATAGGCCTCAAGAGCCTTCTGGAGCACCACGAGAGCCTTTGCCAAATCATCCTTGCAGAGCACGTATGCTATGCGGACTTCCTGCCGACCCTCCCCGGGCTCGGTGTAGAAGCCGGAGGCCGGGGCCATCATCACGGTGGCGCCCTCGTAGCGGAAGTCGCTCAGACACCACATACAGAACTTCTCCGCATCGTCCACGGGGAGTCTCGCCACGGTGTAGAACGCTCCCATAGGAATCGGGGAATATACCCCCGGAATCTTGTTGAGCCCGTCGATCAGGAAGTTGCGTCTGTCGAGATATTCCTCATAGACCCCGTGCAGGTACTCCTTAGGCACGTCGATGGAAGCCTCGGCCACAATCTGCCCCAGCAGCGGCGGGGAGAGCCTCGCCTGACAGAACTTCATCACCGACTCGCGCACCTTGCGGTTGCGGGTGCAGAGGCAGCCGATGCGCGTGCCGCACTCTGAGTATCTCTTCGAGACGGAGTCGAAGAGCACCACATTGTCGTCGATGCCCTCAAGATGGAATGCGGAGATGTACGGCATTCCCGTATAGATGAACTCGCGGTAAACCTCGTCGCTGAAGAGGAAGAGACGGTGCTTCTTCACTATGTCGCGCAGCTGCTGCATCTCCCTGCGGGTGTAGAGGTAGCCGGTAGGGTTGTTGGGGTTGCAGATGAGTATCGCCTTGGTGCGCTCGCTGATCTGGGCCTCGAAGGCCTCGATCGGAGGCAGGCGGAAACCCTCTTCGATATTGGTCTTGACGCTCCGGATCACCGCCCCGGCGGAGATTGCGAACGCCATATAGTTGGCATAGAACGGGTCGGTCACGATGATTTCGTCACCCGGATCCAGACAGGCCATAAACGCGAACAGCACCGCCTCGGAGCCTCCGGCGGTGATGATAATCTCGTCCGGAGAGAGGTAGATGCCGTATTCGGCGTAATAGCTCACCATCTTGGTACGGAGAGAGAGCAGTCCGTCGGAAGGGCTGTATTCAAGGATGTCGCGGTCGATGTGCTTCAGCGCGTCCAGGGCGCACTGCGGGGTCTTGATGTCCGGCTGGCCTATGTTGAGGTGATATACGTGCACGCCGTTGCGCTTGGCCGCATCGGCGTACGGCGCGAGCTTCCTGATAGGTGAGAAGGGCATATTGTCCGCCCTCTTTGATATCTCCATTGCCATAAACAATCTTATCTGTCCGAGTCCAAAGGTAGATATTTTTATCGGAATTATTCACTATCTTGCGACTCGACTGTATATAATGAATGATATGACTGCTTTCCGCACACTTCTCCTTTCCCTCGCGACGGCGGGGACTTTCAGCCTCGGCGCCCAGGCGCGCGAGCTGGACATTGACCTTTCCCGGCCGGGAGCGGCGATTCAGCCGACGATGTACGGCATCTTCTTCGAGGACATCAACTTCGCCGCCGACGGAGGCCTGTATGCTGAGCTGGTCAAGAACCGCTCGTTCGAATTCCCGAACCCGCTTCAAGGCTGGAAGACATTCGGCAGGGTGGAAGTCCGCTCTGACGGGCCGTTCGAGCGCAACCCTCACTATGTCAGGCTGTCAGACCCGGGGCACAATCAGAAATATACCGGTCTTGACAACGAAGGCTTCTTCGGCATAGGCCTCAAGGCCGGAGAAGACTACCGTTTCAGCGTCTGGGCCAGAGCGCCGTTCGGAGGGGAGGGCAAGATAAGAATCGAGTTCGTCAGGCCCTCATCCGGCGAGGCAAGACAATATTTCAGTCAGGCTCACCTGGTCATAGACTCGGCGGAATGGAAGAAGTATGAAGTGATTATGCCTTCACCTCTGACGGAGCCGAAAGCGACGCTGCGCATCTTCGACGAGAACCCGGGCGTGACCGTGGATCTGGAACACGTCTCCCTCTTCCCTGTCGACACCTGGATGGGGCACAGTAACGGTATGCGCAAGGATCTCGCTCAGGCGCTCGCCGACCTGCACCCGGGAGTGTTCCGCTTCCCGGGCGGCTGCATTGTGGAGGGCACGGACATAGAGACCCGCTACAACTGGAAGAATTCCGTGGGCCCGGTGGAGAACCGGCCTCTCAACGAAAACCGCTGGGAATACACTTTCCCGTACCGTTTCTTCCCGGACTACTATCAGAGCTACGGTCTCGGCTTCTACGAGTTCTTCCTGCTCAGCGAAGAGATCGGGAGCGAGCCGCTTCCGATAGTCAACTGCGGCCTCGCCTGCCAATACCAGAACAATGATATGAGTGCGCACATAAGGGTGGAGGATCTGGAGCCCTACATTCAGGATGCGCTCGACCTGATAGAGTTTGCAAACGGCGGCACCGACACCGTATGGGGTGCGCTCCGCGCAGAGATGGGACATCCGGAGCCGTTCAATCTCAAGTACATAGGCATCGGCAACGAACAGTGGGGAGAGGAATATCCGGCCCGTCTGGAGCCGTTCGTCAAGGCGATACGCGCAGCATATCCGGACATCAGGATAGCAGGCTCATCCGGTCCGGGCTCGGAGGGAGAGAAGTTCGACTACCTCTGGCCCGAGATGCGCCGCCTCAAGGTCGACCTCGTGGACGAGCATTTCTACCGTCCGTACGAGTGGTTCAGCAGTCAGGGCGCACGTTACGACGGATACGACCGCAAGGGGCCGAAAGTGTTTGCAGGAGAATATGCCTGCCACGCCAAAGGCCATAAATACAATCACTTCTTCGCCGCCCTGCACGAAGCCGCGTTTATGACAGGTCTGGAGAGGAACGCCGACATAGTCCATATGGCCACCTATGCTCCGCTCTTCGCGCATATCGAGGGTTGGCAATGGAGACCGGACCTCATCTGGTACGACAATCTCCGCTCGTACCGCACGGCAAGCTGGCACGTGCAGCAGCTCTATTCGCAGTACAGGGGGCAGAATGTTCTGAAGACCACCACCGACGGAGGCGTGGCGCTCTGCGGGGCCGAGGGGCAGGACGGGCTCTTCGCGAGCGCGGTGAAAGACGGGGACAATATCTATGTCAAGATAGCCAACATCAGCGGGACTCCACGGACCCTCAACCTCAATTTCAAGGGGCTGAAACGCAGACAGAAAATCGAGGCCGTACAGACCGTGCGGCTACACAGCGATGACCTCTACGCGGAAAACAGCCTCGACTCCCCGGATGCGGTGAGTCCGGAGACGCTTCCGCCCGACTTCGCTGACGGCACGGTGGTCGCGGAGCCTTACAGCTTCAGAGTCTGCTGCTTCAGAATTGTGAAATAGAGCCGGAGGTCACCGTTTCAAAAGCGACTCCGCCGCATCTGTCCCGGCCAATGCTCCGGTGCAGAACGCGGTCTGCAAGTTGTAGCCGCCGGTGTCGGAATCGACATCCAGCACCTCCCCGCAGAAATACAGCCCGGGGATGTGGCGGGACTCCAGAGTCTTGGCCACCACCGAGTCTGCGCTTACGCCGCCGGCAGTCACCACCGCCCGCTCGTAACCCACATAGCCGGCAATCTCGAAGCGCCACTCCTTGAGTGCCTTGGCGATGCTGACGAGGTTGACCCGGAGTCTGGTCTCGGTGCGGGAGCGGCGCTCCAGAGTCATAATATCAGGATGCATACGCGCAAACGCAGGTATAAGGTCCCAAGGCATCAGCTTGCCGAGCAGGATTCGGCACCGCTCCTTGGAGCGAAGTCTCTGCGAGCGCGGGTCACGCTCTATCTCAGCCCAGAGTTGCTTTACCCTTTCGCTAAGTTCAACGGGGCTGACTCCCGGCTTGAGGCCGAGCACAAGCGAGGCTTTGGCCCCGTTGAGCATAGCTTTGACCGCCTTGCGGCTGAGTTGAAAGCCTATCGGCCCTTCGATGCCTCCATCCGTGAAGTCGATGTCCCCGAACTCGGAATCCGCCTCGGTTCCGCCGAGCAGCAGAGTCAGGGAGACATTCTTGAGCTGCACTCCGCACAGCATCTCCCCCAGAGGGCTCAGAGGGGTCGAGCGGTCTATATGCAGCGACTTGTCCTCGCGGAGCTTATAGTCTCTCGGCACCAGGGCTGTCAGAGAAGGGAATGTGGGCTCAACTCTATGGCCGAGCGACTCCGCCCAACGGTATCCGTCGCCGCTTGAGCCGGTGCCGGGGTAGCTCAGACCTCCCGTCGCCACGATTAGCCGGGGGCAGTTCCAGAGAGTACCGTCGGACAGCTCCACGACAAAACCTGGTCTCACCGAAGCGACCTCCGCCTCGCAGACTATCTTCACGCCGACGCCGTAGCAGGCATTGACAAGGGTATCGACGACATCCGAAGCCCTGTATGAGGCCGGGAAAGCCCTGTCTCCCCGCTCCACGACAGACTTCATCCCGAAGCTTCCCATCAGCTCCAGCAGCCTCTCCGGAGGCAGGGTATGGAATGCGGCCTTGACCAGATTGGGCTTGGAGCGTATATGCGAGGAGAACTCGTTCCACGGCTTTACATTTGTGAGATTGCAACGGCCCTTGCCGGTGATCATTATCTTGCGGGCAGGTCGCGGCATCTTCTCCAGAAGGGTCACCTGGGCGCAAGAACCGGCCTCGACGAGGGTCTTGGCGGCGAAATACGCCGCCATCAGCCCCGAAGCGCCGGCCCCGATGACTACTATATCACTTTTCATTCAGCCATACTGCCATATTGCCCGCTCCGCGATGATTCCAGGCATAGTAAGGGATAAGGGTCAGCGCGCCGTCTCGGATGACATCGATTCCGTAGAGCATATCAGGCCGGCGCTCCACAGTAAGATGGTCGGTTACGCTCACTTTCGCTTGGCGCACATCTCCCTCATTGTCAAGCCATTCAGCGCAATAAACGAGCGGTCCCCTCTCCACGGCGACACGGCCTCTGTCGGCCTCCACCGCCGGATTGGCCCTCACGAAACGCGGCTCCATCTCAAGATGCAGTTCGACCTTGTCGCCCTTCCTCCACTTGCGCCCGATGCAGAAATAGCCGTCTTCAAGCTCGCCGCTCTGTTCCTTCCCGTTGACGCGCACGCTCCACTTCGAAGCCTTGCCGTCAGCAAAAGAATAGAGGTCGCTCGGGACCACCTCTCCGCGCGCCCAACCGGGGATACGCAGCCGGAGGGTGAATTTGCCGGCATCGTTGCGCAGTACGCTGATGCTTACGTCGCCAGACCACGGATAATCCGTCTCCTGGCGCAGTTCCACGCCGCGACCCTCAAGCGAGTGGCGCATTGTGTTGGACATATAGAGGTTGACATAGAGATTGCGGCCTTCAGAGGCATAGACATAGCCCGGCACGGAAGGGATGAAGCGGCAGATGTTGGACGGGCAGCAGGCACAGCCGAACCAGGGCTGCCTCTGATGCGAGCCGTCGGACTCGAGCGGATTGGGGTAGAAGAACGCGCCTCCGTAGAGGGATACTCCGGAGATGAGCCCGTTGTAGAGAGTCCTCTCGAGGACATCGTAATACTCCGAGTCGCCGTGCAGAAGGAACATCCTGTGGGCCGTATAGACATTGCCTATAGCCGCGCAGGTCTCGCAATAGGAAGTCAGGTTCGGGAGCTCATAATCGTCTCCGAACGCTTCCCCGCGATATCTGGAGCCGACTCCTCCGGTGATGTAGAGCTTCTTGCCGACTATATTGTCCCAGATTCGGTCTATCGCCTCTATATACTCCCTGTCCCCCGTGAGGGCCGCCACATCGGCGATTCCGGAATACATATATTCCGCACGCACCGCGTGCCCCACGGCCTCGTCCTGCTCAAGGATCGGTATATGTGACTGTGTATATTTGTCGTGGATCGAGGTATGTCCCCGCTTGTCGAGAAAATATTTCGCCTGGTCCAGATACTTCTCCTCGCCGGTGACCAGATAGAGCTTCGCGAGCGCCATCTCCGCGATCTGATGCCCGGGCACACGGGCGACTTGACCTTCTCCGTCGCCGATTTCGCGGCAGACACAGTCGGCATAGCGGATGGCAATGTCCAGAAAGTTACGCTTGCCCGTGGCGCGGTAGTGGGCCACAGCCCCTTCCACCATATGCCCGAGGTTGTAGAACTCGTGGCTGAGCACCTCAACCTTGGACCATCTCTCGGGTCCCGCCCAGGAGTGCGGATGCCAGGGATTCATCTGACGCGCCGTATTGAGGTAACCGTCAGGCTCCTGCGCAGCCGCGACTATCAGCAGCACGCTGTCGATATATGCCTCCAGTTTCTCGTCCGGATAGGTCTGGAGTATGTAGCTGGCGCCCTCGATGGTCTTGTAGACATCGGTGTCGTCGAATGGATATCCTCCGATGCTGTAGGTGGAGTCGGGATGCACGGCGCGGACGAAGTTGTCGTAGCGTCCCGTCTCCTCGCATTTGCTGAAAGCGAGCGGGATTGTGACCTCGCGGCTTGCGCGAAGCCTCTGACCCCAGAATGCATCGTCGACTTTGACTTCAGT
This sequence comes from Bacteroidaceae bacterium, assembly GCA_963661285.1. Classification (GTDB taxonomy): domain Bacteria; phylum Bacteroidota; class Bacteroidia; order Bacteroidales; family UBA932; genus Cryptobacteroides. The sequence continues at coordinate 43,324 of CAVLBF010000003.1, forward strand.
AAACGGAACCGGCTCAATCGGATAGCCTGATTTGGCCTGCTGACTGCCGCCGCAGGAACATAGCGCCGCGGCCGCAAGAACCAGAAATGGGAAAACTGTTCTCTTCATAACGGAAAGGACATAAAAAAAGGGAAAGCTTAGCACATCGCACCGCTACGACCTCCTGCCTTTGCTGCCTTCCGGCCCTGGAGGATTGAGAGGGAGCTGGTCGTGTACGACTTTCCCGTTGCAAACATACATAAAAAAACGGGCATCTGCAAACTTATCCGATTTCTTGAACTATCTTCGCGGAATATGAGAACAGCCATCTACGGCGCAGGGTCACTCGGGACGATACTCGGCGCATATATCACAAAGAACGGAGGCCAGGTGGACCTCGTTAACCATAACGCGAAGCATATCGCCGCGCTGCGCTCGGAGGGCGCACACGTGACCGGCACGGTGGATTTCGTACAGAGGGTCTCGGCGCTCACTCCGGAGGAGATGACGGGAGTCTACGATGTCATATTCCTGATGACCAAGCAGCAGAACAACCCCGCCACTGTCAGCTTTCTCCGGGACTTCCTCGCTCCGGACGGGGTCATCGTGACGCTCCAGAACGGGCTTCCCGAACCGGGCATCGCCGAAATCGTCGGCGAGAAGCGGGTGCTGGGATGCACGGTCGCCTGGGGAGCGACGATGCAGGGGCCCGGCGTGAGCGAGCTCACAAGTTCTCCGGACAGCCTCACCTTCTCCCTCGGAAACCCTTTCCGCTCCGGGGACGGAACTCCGATAAAGGGGAACCGCTTCGATGAGGTCCGGAGTCTGCTCGAGAAGATGGGCCCGGTGGAGGGGGATGAGAATTTCATCGGAACGAGATGGAGCAAGCTGCTCATAAACGCTTCATTCTCAGGGATGAGCGCGGTGCTCGGCTGCACCTTCGGGGAGGCCGCCGGCCCGCGAGCCTCTCGCCGCATCGTCCAGGCCATCATCAAGGAATGCATCGACGTCTGCGACGCTTCGGGGATAAAAATCGAACCGGTACAGGGCAAGGACATAGTGAAACTCCTTGACTACCATAGCCGTATCAAGAAAGCCGTGTCGTTTTTCATCATTCCGCTCGCCATCCGCAAGCACGCCCGTCTGAAAGCGAGTATGCTGCAGGATATCGAGAAAGGGAAGAAGACCGAGGTCGACTCCATAAACGGAGCGGTCTGCGCACAGGGCCGCAATGCCGGCGTGCCGACTCCTATGAACGACGCCGTGGTGGACATCATCCACCGTATCGAGCGGGGCGAACTCGTCGCCTCGCGGGAGAACCTCAAATTCTTTTGACAGTTTTATGATTTTGTAAAATATATTTTATAAATTTGCAAAAAGTATTTTACAAAATCGTATATGTTTGAGAGACAGCACTTACAGATATTAAAATCCAGAATGTCTGAGCCGCGCAGGAGGATGCAGATAATAATGGGGCCGCGACAAGTCGGGAAATCCACCCTCGTAGGGCAGTTCGCGGAAAGCACCTCCTCACCATACGGGCTCTTTTCGGCTGATGGAGTGAACCGCTTCGACAAATCCTGGATTCCGGCACATTGGCAGCAGGCCCGTATGAAGATGGACATCCATTCCGAAGCTGAGCATATACTTATATTCGATGAAATTCAAAAAATCAAGGGTTGGAGCGAGCAAGTCAAGAAAGAATGGGACGAGGACACACGCAATCGGCGCAATATCAAGGTGATACTTCTCGGGTCTTCACGGCTGTTGCTGCAGCAGGGTCTGGAAGAGTCGCTTGAGGGGCGCTTCGAAACAATAAAAATGGGCTACTGGGAGTGGCAGGAGATGAAGGAAGCATTCGGCTTTTCTATTGACGAGCACATATTCTTCGGCGGTTTTCCCGGACTTGCTCCGGACATCAGGGATGAAGAGCGCTGGCGTAACCTGATGGAAGATTCCATCATATCCCCTATCCTGAGCAGGGACATCCTGGAAATCGATGAAATACGCAATCCTGCCCTGCTTAGGCAGGTATTTGAATTGGCCTGCACCGAATCAGCCAAAGAACTGTCTCTCACTAAGATGCAGGGAACGATGAACAGCGGAACTGTGCCTACCATCAAATCATATCTGGACATTCTGGACAAGTCGATGACAGTCAGGCCGCTGCAGAATTTTTCTCCTTCTCCGATAAAAGCAAAACTTTCCGTGCCGAAGATGCAGGTTTTCAATAATGGTTTCCGCAACAGATACAGCTCATTCACTTTCGAGCAGGCCCGTACCGACACGGCCGAATGGGGCAGACAGGTCGAATCCAGCGTAGGAGCGCACCTTGTGAACAGATCCGTCATTGACAATTTCGATCTCTATTACTGGAGGAACGAGCGGAGGCAGGAATGTGACTATGTGCTCCGCAAAGGGCAGTCACTCGTGGCCATTGAGGTCAAGAGCAGCCATCTCGGCAACACTGCGGGCTACGAAAGGTTCAGGCATCTTTTCTCCGACAGGCTCGTCTCCGCATTCATAGTCGGCCCGGAAGGTCTTCCGCTCGAAGATTTCTTCGCTCTGGACTTGAACACCCTGTTCCGGAAGAACGCTTAAATTTTTTTTCGTACCTTTGCGTCCGCAAAGTCGAAAGCAGCCTCAGATTCATACGAGAAGCAGGTGACTGAAGATGTAGTAGCCTGGCAGAGCTGTAAACTCCTCCGAACCTCAACAGTCATCAAGTATGAAACAGTCACAGAAAAGGAAGCTCAGCTTCACCATCCTTTCAATCTCCCTTCTCACGGTAATGGCCGGCGCGGCCGTCGCCCCCGCATTGGGCGTAATTCAAGAGCACTTCGCCGACAAAAGCGGTATGCTCGTGCAGCTGATAGTCAGTATGCCGGCGCTGATGATCGTCGTCACAAACTTTTTCTTCTCGTCGCTCTGCCGGCTGTTCAAGACCCGCACTCTCGCGCTGACAGGACTCGCGATATATGTCGTGGCCGGAGCCGGAGTCTATTTCGTTGACGGCATCGGGATGGTGCTGGCGATGCGTGCGCTGCTGGGCGTGAGCGTGGGTATGATAATGCCGCTCTCGACCGGTCTGCTCACATACTATTTCCCTCCGGAAGAACAGGCGAGGCTGATGGGCCTCGCCGCATTTATGAGCCAGACGGGAGGGGTCATCGCCACGCTGCTTAGCGGCCTGCTCGCGAACATAAGCTGGAACTGCGCGTTCCTTGTATATCTGCTCGGCATCTTTGCGGCCGTGCTCGTAGCCCTATTCCTGCCTAATGAGAAACTCGAGACCGGAGAGCGGACGCTGAAGAATTCACCGGACTTCTACGAGAGCGAGACCGGAGTCACCAAGGCACGCAAGAAGCCCGGCAGACCCGCCGCTTCGCTTATGCGCTTCGCTCCGTCAGTCGTGGGGATGTACCTTCAGATGCTGCTTTTCTTCATTTTCCCGACCAATTTCGCAATAAGCTCGAGCGCCAACGCCTCGCTGACGGTAAACGGCATCACTCTGATTATGGTGGGGCTCGACGTGGTCGCCGCCGTCATCGGCCTTGCATTCGGAAGTATGATGGCTCATATGAGCCGACATATGAAATACCTGGCTCCGCTGACATTCATACTAGGATACGGCTGCTATGCTCTCGGAGTGTCCACTCCCCTGCTGATTGCCGGGTCGGTGTTCGCGGGCCTTGCGAACGGCATCGGGATGCCTTACCTCAACACCATCGCCGCGATAAAGGGCGGCAAGGACGCTGCCACGACGGTGATGCCTCTGCTCTCGGCGGCGATGTATCTGGGGCAATTCACCTCCCCGCTTATCGTCTCTCCGCTCTCAAAGCTGATCGGAGGTCCGACCGCTCCCTACGTCATCGGTGTGGGCTTCGCCGTCATATATCTCATCCAGGCCTTCTGTACAAGAAGATATCAGGCTCTCGCCCCCGTGAAAGAAGCGAACGAAGCCATCATAGACTGAAAAACCGGAAGCGGAAACCTATATGCTGTTGAATATCAGCGGGAGGATGTCGTCCACGCGCTCGAACTTCAGTATCTTGCCGTCGGCGACCATAAGTATGGACATAGGCTTGCCGGACTTGGCCTGATACTGGGCCATCACCTGACGGCACGCGCCGCAAGGGGTGGCGGGATTGCCGCTGAGCCTGCCGTGCACTCCGCCGGCAATCGCTATGCCGAGCATATCCTTGTCGGGATAGCGCGCGCTTGCGGCGAACATCGCCGTGCGCTCGGCGCAGAGCCCCGACGGGAAGGCCGCGTTCTCCTGATTGGCCCCCCTGACTATCTGTCCGTTGGACATCCGCACAGCCGCACCCACGTGGAAGTGGGAATACGGAGCATAAGCCCCGCCCATTGCCGCAATCGCCTCGCAGGCGAGTTCCCTGTCTTCCGCAGAGAGCTCCCCGAGGGAGGAATATTCATAGTATCTGATGTCAAGTTGTCTGCTTACCATAGCCTTAGTGCTTAATTCCATCTTAAATTCCTCAAATATAGGCAATTTACAAGAACTTCCCTCATAAACGCCCGGTTTTTTGGCCCTGCGCGTCTTGATTGTGGCAGATTTATGCCGTATTTTTGCGGAAAATGTTTCGGGAATGAAAATCTGTGTCGGGCTCTCCGGAGGTGTGGATTCGAGCGTCGCAGCGCTGCTGCTCAAGCGGCAGGGCTATGACGTGTTCGCGATGTTTATGCAGAACTGGCACGACATCGAAGGCACGCTGCACGGGGACTGCGAGTGGGAGGAGGACAGGTTCGTGGCCGAGATGGTGGCGCGCAAGATAGGAATTCCGTTCTATTTCGTGGACCTGAGCAAGGAGTACCGCAGGCGCGTGGTGGACTATATGTTCGACGAATACGCACGCGGACGCACCCCCAACCCGGACGTGCTCTGCAACCGCGAGATAAAGTTCGACGCGTTCCTCAAGGCCGCCGGGAGGCTCGGGGCCGAGATGGTGGCTACGGGACACTACTGCCGCAAGGAGACCCTTCCCGACGGCACTTGCCGCATCCTCGAGGGCGCAGACCCCAATAAAGACCAGAGCTACTTCCTCTGCCAGCTCAATCAGAAGCAGCTCTCCAAGGCCCTCTTCCCTATCGGAGAACTCTGCAAGAGTGAAGTGCGCAGGCTAGCCCGCGAAGCCGACCTGCCCTCCGCCGACAAGAAAGATTCGCAGGGCATCTGCTTCGTCGGCAAGGTGGATCTGCCGGTCTTCCTCCAGCAGAAGCTCGCCCCGGCGGAAGGGGACGTGGTCGAGGTATTCGATGCCTATTACGCTGATTCGGAGAAATATAAGCGCGACTGCGAACTGCTTGCCAAGGGTGTCCGGATGAGCGAGGAAGAACTCGCGGAACTCTCCACCCCGATAGATTACGGCGACATCCGTTTCGAGACCGAAACCTACCGCTCAGGCAAGCGGCATATAAAGAAGACGAGGCTGAAACCCAACCCCTACGGAGCGGTAATCGGCAGGCATATCGGGGCGCAGTTCTACACCATAGGCCAGCGACGCGGGCTGTCGATAGGCGGGCACAAGCAACCGCTCTTCGTGATAGCCACGGACATCGACCGCAACATCATCTATGTCGGTGAGGGCGAGGGGCACAAGGGACTGATGCGCAGCTGCCTGAAGATAGCGCCGGAAGATATCCACTGGATACGCCCCTCAGAGGCCCTGTCCGTCGGGGAGGACCGACGCTACAGGCTGCGGATACGCTACCGCCAGCCTTTGCAGGACGCGACCCTGATGATGAGGGAGAACGGTCTCTTCATCCTCTTCGACACGGCTCAGCGCAGCATCACTCCCGGTCAGTTCGCGGTGTGGTATGCTCCGGACGGAGAGATGCTGGGGAGCGGAGTCATCTGAGCGAAGCGGCCACGGCTACGGCCACATTGATGCCGTCCATAGCGCTGGAAACTATTCCTCCGGCATATCCGGCCCCCTCCCCGCAAGGATAGAGCCCCGGCATCGAGACATATTCGAGAGTCTCGGAGTCCCGCGGTATCCTCACCGGAGAAGAAGTGCGGGACTCCACCCCGAGCAGCAGCGCGGCGTTGGTGTAATAGTTGCGCATCTTCACCCTGGGGAAAACCTTGCGCAGCCTGTCGGAGACCGGTGACGGCAGCAGAGAGTGCAGCGGAGCGCTCACGACCCCCGGATGGTAAGTGGTGGGAGGCATAGTCCTGGAAATCTTGCCGAGGCAGAAATCCTCCATCCTCTGCGCCGGAGCCGCCATAGGATTGTCGGCCCCCTGACGGGAAGCGTATTCGTACATATCTTTCTCCACCTTGTGCTGGAAATCCATCAGCTTGAACGGCCCCTCGCCCGGAATATCCTCAGGCTCTATCTGCACCACCACCCCGGCATTCGCGAACTGGCCGCTGCGGGAAGAATTGGACATACCGTTGAGGACTACCGTGCCCGGCTCGGTCGAGGAGGGCACCAGGATGCCTCCGGGGCACATACAGAACGAGAACACTCCCCTGCCGTCCACCTGCTCTACGAACGAGTACTCGGCCGCCGGCACGCCCGGCTTCCACTGTCCGTGATACTGGCACCAGTTTATCTTCTCCTGCGGATGCTCGACCCGCACTCCGAGCGCGAATCCCTTGGCTTCGAGAGCACCCCCGCCATCATAGAGCATCTCGTAGACATCTCTGGCGGAATGGCCCGTGGCGAGTATCACCTTGCGGGAGCGGTACGCTTCGCCGCCGGCGGTAAGGGTCTCAAGGGCACCGTCCTCCAGACGCCTGACGGAAGTCACGCGGGAGCCGAAACGGTATTCTCCGCCCTTCTCCGTGATGAACTTGCGTATATTCTCGACTATCGCCGGAAGCTTGTCGGAGCCTATGTGCGGGTGAGCGTCGATGAGTATGTCCCTGCTCGCGCCGAACTTCACCAGCAGATGGAGCACCTCCCTGATGTCGCCCCGCTTGGAGGAGCGGGTGTATAGCTTGCCGTCGGAAAACGCGCCCGCTCCGCCCTCGCCGTAGCAATAGTTGGAATCCGGATCCACGACCCCCTCGCGGGAGAGACGTGCCATATCCGCCTTGCGGCCGTGCACATCCTTCCCTCGCTCCAGTACTATCGGCCTGAGCCCCAGAGAGATGAGTTTAAGCGCGGCAAACATTCCCGCCGGGCCCGAACCCACCACGATAACCTCCTCCGCGCCGTGCACGTCGGGGTACTCCGGAAGAGAGTACGGCCGATAATTGTCCTCGGGAGCATAAGCCTCGTAGCGGTAGCGCCAGACCGGCTCCTTGCGGGCGTCTATGGAGCGCCTCTTCAGCACCCACTGCTGACCTCCCGCCTTTGCCTCTATCTCCTTGAGGCGCGGCTCACGGGTGAGCGGACAGACTATTTCGAATTCCCGCATAGCCTCAAAAACCTGATGCCCTCGACACCGGAGCGACGTCGAGCGGAGTGCGCTCGCCGGCGAGGTAGTGGTAGTAGCCCGCCACCGCGATCATCGCCGCGTTGTCGGTGGTGAAGCGGAATTCGGGGAGGTAGGTGTTCCATCCCCGGCGCTTCCCCTCCTGCTCGACGCGGCCGCGAAGTCCGCTGTTGGCGGAGACTCCGCCGCCTATCGTGATTTCTCTGATGCCCGTCTGCTCCGCGGCCTTGACGAGCTTGTCCATCAATATGTCTATCAGCGCCTTCTGGAACGAGGCGCAGATGTCCTCCTTGTTCTTCTCCATAAATTCCGGGTCGCGCGCCATCTCGTCACGCACGAAATACAGCAGCGAAGTCTTGATGCCGCTGAAGCTGTAGTCGAGTCCCGGGACGTGCGGCTTGGCGAACTTGAACCTCTCCGGATTGCCCAGCTTCGCCAGACGGTCTATGACCGGACCTCCGGGGTAGCCGAGCCCCATCATCTTGGAGCACTTGTCGAAAGCCTCGCCCACGGCATCGTCTATGGTCTGCCCGAGAATCTCGAAATGCAGAGGATTGTCCACTCTGACTATCTGTGAGTTGCCCCCGCTGACGAGCAGGCACAGATAGGGGAACGCAGGTTCGCGCACAGGCTTGTCCGGGACTTTGATGAAATTGGCGAGAATATGCCCCTGGAGATGATTCACCATCACGACGGGAATGTCGAGCGCAAGCCCCATCGCCTTGGCGAAGGAGGTGCCGACAAGCAGCGAGCCGAGAAGTCCCGGCCCTCGGGTGAAGGCGATTGCGGTAAGGTCGCGGGGCTTCAGGGCGGCACGTGTCAAGGCCTCGCTGACCACCGGCACGATGTTGAGCTCGTGCGCCCTCGATGCGAGTTCGGGCACCACTCCGCCGTAGGCCCGGTGCACGTCCTGACTCGCGATGACGTTGGACAGGAGCCGGCCGTCGCTGATGATTGCTGCGGAAGTGTCGTCGCAGGAAGATTCTATTCCGAGGATTATATCTGACATATTCAATTTTTCAGGCCCGCAAAGTTAGCAAAAATCGATTATCTTTGTAAGTTCCATATACAATGTACAGGAAAGGCTCATATATCGCGGCGCGGATTGCCGGACTTCTGGTGGTGCTGTTGATGGCGGCTGCGCTCGCGGTACAGACCCCCTCCGTACAGTCCCGTCTGGCCGGCCGGGCTCTCGCAAGCCTCAAGGGCGTGATGGACGGCAAAATACAGTACGGCGAAATCAGCGTGATGCCGTCGGGGGCACTGCTGGTCAAGGATGTGCTGATTATCGACGGCAAGCCTTACACCGAAGACGAATTCTGCCGGGGATGGACTCCCGTGGACACGGTATTCAGCGCCGGCACGCTTACGGCGACGTTCTCCCTTTCAAGCATCTTCAGGCCGGGCGGCATACACATAGGCAGGGTCAGCATAGACGACGCCCTCTTCCACCTGACGACAGAGCCCGGAGAGGAGCGCAAAATCACCAACATCGAGCGTATGTTCGGCCTGACGCAGGAAGGGGACAGGAAGCCGCAGCGCGGGGAGCTGTTCACGGTCGACAAAGTGCGGCTCAGCAATTTCCGCTTCAGACTCAACAACTTCTCCGTCAAGAAGTTCAACAGCGGGGAGAATGCCATCGACTACGATGACCTCGACATCCGCCTGGCCCTTGAAGGCCACGGAGTCAGGATGTCTGACGGAAGGGTGACGGCGACCCTCGACAGGCTTCAGCTCAGGGAAAAGTCCGGCTACCGGCTGCACAATCTCACGGCAAGGTGCTCCGTCGGCCCGGGCAAGGCCGTCGTCCGGGACATCCGTCTCGTCGACCCCTGGTCCGATGCACGCGTGAAGTTCTATTCGATGACTTACAAGGACGGCAAGGCATTCAGAAAATACAATTCCGAAGTGCTGATGGAGGGCCGGATAGAGCCCGGCACGAAGTTCGCGATGCATACGCTCTCCTACTTCGCCGGAGGGGTGTTCCGAAACAGTCCGACGCTGCTCGACATCAGCGGGGGACACGTCAGAGGCTATGTCAACGACCTCAGCGTCGACGGTCTCAAGTTCACCGACCTTGACAGCCGGCTGTCGGCCAACGAAGTGAACTGCAGCCTTACCGGGCTTTCAGAAGAGTCCGGGATGCTGACTTCCGTCAAGATAAAGGGTCTGAAATTCACCTCGCGCGAGGCCGAAAGGTTTCTCCGGGGCATCGCTTCCGCCGACATAGACATCCCGGAGAAGATAGGCAAAGGGCAGCATTTCTCCCTCAATCTGGAGGCGAGCGGCCCCGTCAACAGGCTCAAGGCCAGACTCAGTCTCGCCTCGGAAGCGGGACGTGCCGCAGCCGAGGCCGACATCAGGAATCTTGCGGACAGACGGAGACGGCCCGAAATCAGGGGGCATATCCATACCCGCAACCTCAATCTCGCCGCGCTGACGGGGGCGAAGCCGCTCGGACGGTGCTCGCTCTATGCAGAAGCGGACGCCGTCCTGGGCGGCGGACTGCCGCAGCTGAGAATAGACTCGCTGAGAGTGGACAGGCTGGATGCCTTCGGCTATTCTTTCAAGGACATTTCGGCGCGAGGCTCCCTTCTGGACAGTACCGCAAGGCTGAATTTCATCAGCGCCGACCCGAATTTCAAGCTGCGGCTGGAAGCCGCCGCCGATATGCCCGCAGGCAGGAAGAGGGCGGAGTATATGGTGGACGGGAAAGCCGAAGTAATAGACCTCAACGCCCTCGCCATAGACAGGAGGTCCGGCGTTTCCAGAATGTCCTTCGCAGTCTCGGGCAAGGCGGACAGAACCGGCAGGAACCTGAACGGGCTGCTCGGCATAAGTGACATCAGGCTGGAAAACGGCGGCGGCGAGAAAAGCATAGGGGACATAGAGCTCAAGGCTTACACTCTCGGAGGCGAGCAGTGCCTGAGCTTCGCCTCCCCTTTCGCGGACCTTTTCCTCTCGGGCAGCGGCGACCTCACGCAGTTCATCGAAGACATCCAGAATGTCTCGCTGCGGCGCTGCCTGCCTTCGCTCTACGCGGAGCGGCACCCGGACAGGACATCCGGGCGCTACGATCTGGAAGTGCTCTTCCACGACTCGCGGCAGCTGCTGTCATTTGCGGTGCCGGGGCTTTACATCGCTGACAGCACAAGAGCCTCGATGACCATATCCTCCGGAGGCGAGCTGGTCGGCAGCCTCTCTTCGGGACGCATAGCATTCGGCACCACCTACCTGAAAGAAGTCGACCTGCAGCTGGACAATCTTGACGGCAGCCTCAACGCCGGCGTCACCGGAGAGGAATTCAGAAGCGGGAAGTTCGAACTCAAGAAGCCGGACATCAGCATATTGGCCGGAAATGACGCATTGGCGCTCGCGGCCCGGTTCGGAGGGGATGCGGATAAGGGAGAAGCGGGAGAGCTGTACGCCGGCGGCGAATTCTACCGCGACTCCTCCGGGGTTCTGGTCGTCAAAGTCCACCCGCTCGACTCGTATATCTCCGCCGGAGGCGGGGTCTGGGACATAGGGGAATCCGACATAGTCCTGCGGGGCAACGACATATATGTCAGGGATTTCCGTATCAGCAACGGGGAGCAGTACATTAGCGTCGACGGAGGCGTGTCCCGGGACCGCAGCGACACGCTCGCCGTCAACATCAACGGGATTGACCTCTCGCAGATCGACGGCTTCCTGCCGCAAAGCTACGGAATCAGAGGTCTGGCGGACGGCAAGGCCCTGCTCACCTCCCGCGCCGGGCACGCCAAGGGGATGCTGATGGACCTGAAGCTTGACTCCCTGCGCATCGGACAGGCCGACGCCGGCAACATACAGATCGCCTGCATCCTGGAAGAGCAGGGGGAGGACATCGATATCTATGTCCGCAACGAGCTGGACGGGCGCAATGCCCTCTATGCCACGGGGATGTACTTCCTGGACGACGGGAGAATGGATCTGAGCGCGGAGCTGGACCGGCTCCCGCTCGCGACCGCAGGGCCGTTTCTCTCCTCGATATTCAGCGAAATGGACGGCAGTCTCAGCGGCAATCTCCGCATCAGGGGAATGATAGACAACCTGTCCGCCACAAGCAGCGACCTCAGGCTCAACGACGCATATCTGCGCCTCGCCTACACCGACGTGCCATATACCCTTAACGGCCCGCTGAGGATGGAGGAAAACGGCCTCCACTTCGACTTCCTCCGTCTCCGGGACGACGAGGGCGGCAGCGGAGAGATTTCCGGCGCGATATTCCGCGACCGTCCGGGCGAATTCAGCCTCAACTCCGGCATCAGCTTCGACAAGCTCAAGCTTATGGATTCGGGAGAGCGCGAAGAAGGCATTTACGGGAAGCTCAAGGCAAGCGGCAGCGCATCGGTAAGCGGGCCGTTGTCAGCGCTGAGCATCAACGCCACGGCGAGCACCTCAGGAGACGGGAACATCCACATCCCTCTCTCCGGCGCCGCTTCCGTCACAAAGAGCGACCTGCTGACGTTCACCCGTGCCGAGAAGAAAATCGACCCCTACGAGGAGATGGTCTCAAGCTACAGCTCGCAGCGCAGGAACGGGGGCGATGTCGATCTGCGGCTCAACCTGACGGCGCACTCCGGAGTCAAGGCATATGCCGAAATCGACAAGTCGGCCGGCAATATAGCCTCGTTCAGCGGAGAGGGCGACATCAGGCTTCACCTCAGGCCGGCCAGAGCCGTGTTCGACATCAACGGAGACTTTCTCATCAGGGAAGGCAAATATCAGTTCGTGATTCCGGGCATTCTCAGCAAGGAGTTCAGCGTCGAGGACGGAAGCAGCATAAAGTTCGGCGGGGACATCGCCGACACGGAGCTGGACATCAATGTCCTGTATAGCCTGCGGGCCTCGCTTAACTCTCTGATTGCAGGCAGCGGCTCATCCGTCAGCGCCAAGCGTCAGGTGGAATGCGGCATAGCCGTATCAGACAAGCTCAAGAATCCTAAAATCGGCTTCAGCATCAATGTCCCGGACCTGGACCCGACGACCAAGTCACAGGTGGACGGGGCGCTGGGGACCGACGACAAAGTCCAGAAGCAGTTTATGGCCCTGCTGCTGATGGGAAGCTTCGTCCCGGACGAGCATTCAGGAGTCGTCAACGGCTCCGAAATCCTGGTCTCCAACGTGACGGAGCTGATGTCCAACCAGCTGAACTCCATACTTCAGAAGCTTGAAATCCCGCTTGATGTGGGCATAGGCTATCAGGGCGCATATCAGGGCACCAATATGTTTGACGTGGCCATCTCGACCCAGCTCTTCAACGACAGGGTGATAGTGGGCGGAAGCGTGGCCAACAGAAAATACAACAGCAGCGCGAGCGGCAGGGATATGGTCGGCGACCTCGACATCCAGATAAAGCTGGACGACGAGGGCCGCTTCAGGCTCAACCTCTTCTCACATTCGGCGGACGAGTACACGAGCTACCTTGACATCTCGCAGCGCAACGGGGTCGGAGTCAGCTACCAGAAAGAATACGGAGGATTCAGGGAGTTCTGGAGAAACCTGTTCAGGCATACGGAAGATGACGCCCCAGACGCGGAAACGACAATAAAGATAGAATCTGATGGACAAAGGGAAACTATACCTGATACCGGCCCCGCTGGGCAGTAACCCGCCGGAGGAGGTCCTCCCCGCCGCCGTGATGGAGAGGGCGTGCCGGACGGAATGCTTCATAGTCGAGGAGGTACGCAGCGCGAGGCGCATCCTCTCCTCGTACGGGCTCAAAGGCAAAATCGGCACTTTGGAATTTCATACCCTCAACGAACATACCCGTCCGGAAGAGGTGGAGGCTCTGCTGCCCCTCTTCGGTAAGGGGGACGTGGGATACATTTCGGAGGCCGGCCTGCCCGCAGTGGCCGATCCCGGAGCAGCGCTTGTCGCGCTCTGCCACAGGGAGGGCATCGAGGTGGTGCCGCTGGTCGGGCCGTCCTCGCTGATGCTCGCCCTGATGGCTTCGGGCCTGAACGGGCAGTCGTTCGCCTTCTGCGGCTACGTCCCTGCCAAGGCGGAAGAGCGGAAGACGGCGCTCAAGTCGCTCGAAAGGCATTCCAAAGCCGAATCGCAGAGCAAGATCATCATCGAGACCCCGTACCGCAACGACACCCTCTTCGCAGATATGCTCAGAGTCTTCGCTCCCGGGACGCGAATCTGCATCGCCGCCGACATCACGCTTCCGAGTCAATTCATCCGGACCGCGAGCGTGGAGCGATGGAGGAAGGACACCCCCGTAATCGGCAAACGCCCCTGCGTATTCGTAGTGCTCGCATAGAATATGAAGATAGCTTTCCTTACCCTCGGCTGCAAACTCAACTACGCCGAAACCTCCACCTACGAGCGCGGATTCAAGGCTGCCGGGCTTGAGGTCGTCCCGTGGAGCGAGCGGGCCGACATCTATCTGGTGAACACCTGCTCTGTCACCTCGATGTCCGACAGCAAGTCCCGCAATCTGGTCCGGAAAGTCCACAGAATCAACCCCGAAGCCACAGTGGTCGTGACCGGCTGCAGCGCGGAGCTCAGAAGAGCTGAGTTCGAGGCCATCGAGGGAGTCGGCCGCGTGTTCGGAGCTGCGGAAAAACATCTGGTGGTGAGCGGGACGCTGGCCCTTCTGGGGCTGTCCTTCCCCGACGGGGACGAGTCGCGGAAAACCGGAGTATTCGGGGCCTACAGCACCGGGGAGCGGACACGCTCCTTCCTCAAGGTGCAGGACGGGTGCAACAACTTCTGCAAATACTGCACTGTTCCCTACGCCAGAGGCGAGAGCCGCAACATCCCCATCTCGGAAGCCGTCTGCAATGCCCGCAAAATCGCCTCCGAGGGAGTCAAGGAGGTGGTTCTGACCGGAGTCAACACGGGTGATTTCGGGCGCAGCACGGGCGAGACTTTCCTCGGTCTGCTGCAGGCCCTCAACGAAGTCGAGGGGATCGAGCGCTACAGAATCTCCAGCATCGAGCCGAATCTCCTCGGCGAGGAGACGGTGGACTGGATCGCCTCCGGCACCAAGTTCCAGCCGCACTTCCACATACCGCTCCAGGCCGGATCGGACATCATCCTGAAGAATATGGGACGGCACTATGACACTGAGTTCTTTGAGCGGAGAATCAATTATATACGCTCGCGGATGGAAAGGCCGGGAGCGCCTCTGGTGTTCTTCGGCATCGACATAATGGCAGGGCTGCCTGGCGAGACGGAGGAACTCTTCGAGGAAAGTCTGCATTTCATCGGGAGGGTGCGTCCGGCATTCCTCCACGTGTTCCCCTACTCGCGCAGACCGGGAACTCCCGCCGCCGATATGCCCGGACAGGTCGCCGAGAGCGAGAAGAAACGCCGCGTAGAAATCCTCGAGGAGCTCAGTTCCCGCCTGCACGGGGAATTCCGCGAGCGCAACCGGGGCATAAGGGAACGGGTGCTCTTCGAATCCACCGACCATTCCGGCCGTATGGAGGGCTACACCGGCAACTACATCCGCATCGCCCGCGACTACGACCCCGCTCTGGCCGGTCAGATAGTGGACGTTGTGATATAACGGGATTTATTGACTACCTTTGCGGCATATAATCTGATTGAATATGAGAAAAGTACTGTTTACCGTCCCGCTGCTGTTGTGCGGATTTCTGCTCCCGGCGCAGAACGCACTGAGCGTCCGGGACGCGCAGGCGATGAAAGAGCGCCTGACATCGCACGTTTATTACCTTGCAAGCGACGGACTGCGCGGGCGCAAGGCAGGCAGCGCCGATGCCCTCAAGGCTGCGGAGTATATTGAGAATCAATATAAGGAGATTGGCCTGAAACCGTTTTTGGAAGATTACCGGCACCATTTCCAGATCGGAGACGACACCTACACCAACATAGTGGCGCGGATCGAGGGCAGCGACCCCGAACTGAAAGACGAATATATAGTGCTCGGCGCACACTACGACCATCTGGGCGTGAAGAGGGGCAAGATCTACAACGGCGCGGACGACAACGCCTCCGGCTCGGCGGCGCTGATTGAGGTGGCGCGTGAGCTCTACGGCAGGCGCGACGCTCTCAAGCGCAGCGTCATCATCGCCGCGTTCGATGCGGAAGAACTCGGGCTCTTCGGATCGATGGCTCTGGCCGAAGTCCTTCGCGACAGCATCGGCATCGACAATATCAAGCTTATGATGAGCATCGATATGGTGGGCTGGTACAAGGCCTCCGGCAAACTGGTGATGGAGGGAGCCGCCACCATCCGCGACGGAAAGCCGCTGCTCGACAAGGAGGCGGCCAGACTGTCCATCAATGTGGAGGCCAAGGATTTCGAGAAGTCCGCTTTCACCGGCACCGACACGGAGTACTTCGCCGAGAAAGGCATCCCGACGCTCGCCGTCACCACCGGCCTCAAGTCCCCTTACCACAAGCCTGGAGACGATGCGGAGCTGATTGACTATGACGGGCTTGAGAAAGTCGCCGAATATGTGGCCGCAGTCGGCGAGGCGGCGGCTTCAGACCCGGACTTCGCCCCGTCAGGCAAGATAGCGCGCAAGCATCTGGACCTTCTTCCGACTTTCGAGGCGGGTCTTGTCCTCTCGATACAGCGCAGCAACCTCAACTTCGACAAGAGCGCCCTCACGACCAGAAACGCGCTGGGAGTCGGCGTCGGCCCTCAGTTCCAGTTCAACTTCAAGTCGCTCGGGCTCAACGCCAAGGTGCTCTACGACTTCGCGCAGAGCCGCTTCCCCGTAGACTCCGACCTCTGGGGCAGCTCATCGAAATATCGTCAGCAGGCCGTCACCGTGCCGGTGATGCTCATTGCCAACACCACCCCCAAATACAGCCTGCGGGCCTTCGTCGGCATCGGAGGATATTACAGCTACGTATTCTGGAACAACGCTTCCGGCAAGACTCTTTCCTCCGTTCCGGTCGAAATCAACCCTCACCAGTACGGCATCGCCTGCAGCGTGGGTATGCAGGCGGGACCGATACTCGTAAGTCTGGAGGGGCGCTACCAGCTCAACAGCTTCTTCGCCGGGGCCGATGTCCCGAGCGCTGCGCTTGAGACCTTGTCCCTGACTCTAGGCTATGATTTCTGAGAAGGACATCTGTAAGGTTTCTTTACACCGTCTGTAAAGTTTCTTTACAACAGCGGCATCCGGGCGACTCGTCAATCACCTGGATGCCACTGCTTTATACCGTCTAGCACGGATGATGCTGGCCTGACGGGCAAAAGATGACGTTATGTTGAAGACCTACTTCAAATTCCTGCAGAGAAACAGGCTCTACACCATAGTGGAGATTCTCGGGCTGTCCGTGGCCCTGGGTTTCGTGATTCTGCTGATGACCTACGCGAGGACAGAGTTCAGCGTGGGCTCCCGTCAGCCGAACTCCAAAGAAATCTATGCCATCGGGGCGGGCAACTGCACAGGTATGACCCTCGGGACTGCGGAAGAATTATTCCACTCCATCCCGGAGATCAAGTCTTGGACCAGAGTCGCCCACTACGGACAGGCGGACATCACTGTGGGAGAGGAGTACTATCCGGCCAGGGCGGCGACCCTCGACACCAACTTTCTCAAGCTCTTCGACTACCGCGTGACGGGCTGCGACAGGGACAGGATTCTCGCGAACCCTGGAGACGCCATCGTGTCAGAGAGCTTCGCCCGCAGGGCGTTCGGTGTCGACAGCCCGGTCGGGAAGACCTTCAGCTGGGGCGACGTCCTATATACCGTGACCGGCACGATTGAGGATTTCGGCCCCTACGACGCGTTCTCCTACTACGATGTCTTCGTCAACACGAAGATATTGGAGAATATGTTGAGGAGGATGGACAACTTCGGCACCGTCCAGACCTTCGTCACCCTCTCTGACGGCGCTGACCCTGACGCGGTGAAGGAGAAGCTGCTCGACAAATATATGGAGTACTGGAACACGTGGTGGCATAGGGACAACGCCAACGGCGATTTCCTCTACGGTTCCTCCCTCACCCGCCTGGACAAGATATATTTCTGCAGTCTGGACGTATACAACCCGCTGCGCAAGGGCGACAGGAAAGTGGTGGAAATCCTCCTGCTCGTAGCCTTCGTGCTCCTCGTCTCGGCGATATTCAACTACATCAACCTGACCGTGGCGCAGACCGGCAAGCGAGCCAAGGAAATGGCGACGAGACGGCTGCTCGGCGAGTCAACCGGGCAGATAGTGTGGAGATATATATGCGAGTCGTTCGTCTTCACGGCGGGCTGCTTCGCTCTCGGCTGCCTGCTCGCATTCGCGCTGAAGGGCTGGTTCGAGGGCCTGCTCAGCACGACGGTCGTCATCGAAGCCGATGCCGTCACCGTCGCGGCCGGACTGGGCCTGCTGCTTGTCGTGTCGCTGGTGAGCGCCCTGCTGCCCGCCGCCCTCATCGCCAGATTCAAGCCGATAGATGTGGTGAGGGGCGACTTCCGCCTGCGCAGCAAGATGATATTCAGCAAGATATTCATAGTCTGCCAGAACGTTATCAGCACCGTGCTGATTGCCGTCTCGCTGACTATGCTGCTGCAGATGCACCATATGGTCAATCTGCCTACGGGTTACGAGACCCGGGATCTCCTGAACATCAGGACCTGGTCGCTCGGCTACCGCAATTCCGCCGCCCAGGAGGCGCTTGCGGAGAGGATAAGCCAGCTCCCTCAGGTGGAGGCGGTGGGCAGATATATCTCATCTCCCGCCGAATGCGGCTCCAACGGAGTCCACATCGAGGGCGAAGACCTGTCCTGGCTGAGGCTTGTCCAGGTGGACACCACTGCATTCCGCCTCTTCGGATTCAAGGTGCTGGAGCAATACACCGAACCGGTCTACGGCAGCTGCTGGATGACCGAAGAGACCAAGCTGCGCTACGGGGTATCCCCGGAGAAGCCATATGTCGGGGACGGCGAGGAGAACAAATGCCACGGCATCATAGCGGACTTCAGGGTCAACGACGCTATGGACGAACCTATGCCGGACAGCCACTGCGCGGTGATGCTGCGCGACTGCTCCACCTACTGCTTCGGACTGGTCATCAAGACCACGGGAGACCATAAGGAAGCCAAAGACGCGGTCCGCAGAGTGTGGCTCGATGTTGCCGAGGAGTTTCTCGGAGTGCCTAAGGAGCCTGCCGAGCTCGACTATCTCGAGGACTCTATGAACGACGCGCTCACCGGCACGCGCAACACGATGAAGCTCGTGATGAGCTTTATGCTGCTCGCCATTCTGATATCCGCGCTGGGGCTTCTGGCGATGGCGGTCTACTACACGGGGCAGCAGTCCCGCGAAATCGCGCTGCGCAAGATTTTCGGCTCCGGAGTCGATGAAGCCGCGATGCAGCTTTCACGACAGTTCATCATAATGACCTGTGCCGCCGTAATCATCGCCGTACCTGTCTGCTTCTGGGCGATGAACCTGTACCTCAGGGACTTCTACAACCGCATCGACTTCCCTTGGTGGGCCATCCCGACGGCAGCGCTGCTGACTTTCGCCATCTCGGCGGCATCAATCACTGCGCAGACTCTAAAGACGGCACACGCCAACCCGGTGGAGACGCTCAAGCAGCAGGAATAGCATTTTACAGTCAAAATTGCTACATTTGTCCCCTGTACGGCAGGCAAGCGTTGCCGCCGGCAGGGGATTTATTATTCAGAAATATGACAACGAAATCCAAGGTGCTCTCCTGGATCATAGGAGTGCTGCTCGTGGCGGCGGCCACGTTCTTTTACATCAAGTTCTACTTCGTCTTCGGCGAGGGCGTCAAGGCCGGCGAACTCAACCAGCTCGTCTACAAGGGGTGGATATGGAAGACCTACGAGGGCCGCCTTATCCAGACCGGATTCAGCAGCAGCTCCCGCTCCGGAGGCAGCCTGCAGTCCAACGAGTTCAACTTCTCCGTGACCGACAAGGCTGTGGCCGACTCCCTGATGAGGTGCAGCGGCAAGATGGTCGAGCTCCACTACAAGGAGTATAACGGCGCGCTGCCGTGGAGAGGGATGCAGAGGCACATCGTGGACAGAATCATCTCCGTCAGCAAGCCGAGCGGCGCGACTGAGATTCCTTATGTGAGCGGCGGAGAGGAGCTGAGCTTATGACGGCGGGGCTGCTTTTCGTCGTCGCGGCAGTCATCGCGACGCACCCTGCGGGCAATCCCAACGCCCGCCTGCTCACGGTCGAAGAGTCTGTAAGCCAAGGAGCGCGTCCGGTCTTCCCCGAGAGGGTGAAACTCTGGTGGGATGCCGACAGCCGTCTCACCAAGCAGCGTCCCGCCGCAGGGAGGGCGACCTATGTGCTTCCGACCGCCGAGCAGCCGGGAACAGTATATGGCAAGACGGTCAGCCGCAACGAATTCGGCATCACTTCCGGGGTCATACCATCTCCGGACGGCAAGAAGCTGGCCGTATACCGCAAGGACGAGTCCGAGGTGAGCGTCTTCCCGCTCTTCGACATCAGCAGCCGCACCGGCGGCAGCGAGCCGATACGCTACCCGATGGCAGGAATGAAGTCCGAGAAGCTCACGCTATGCGTCTGCGACACTCTCGGCAATATCCTTACGACGCTCAAGGTCAGCGACTTCGACGACGAGCGCTATCTCACCGGAGTGAGCTGGTCGCCGGAGGGCAAATATATCTTCGTCCAGGTGCTTGACAGGGCGCAGCACAATATGCACCTCAATATGTACCGGGCTTCGGACGGAGAGTTCGTGCGCACCCTGCTCAGCGAGAGCGATTCCGCCTGGGTGGAGCCGCTCGACCCGCTGCACTTCATCAAGGGAAGCTACAACTTCATCTACAGGACCAATCAGCGCAGCGGCTACCGCAACCTCTACATCTGTGATACACTGGGACATATCAGCCGCGCCACTCCGTGCGACGCCGATGTGGAATACATCGCCAACGACGGCAGATATATCTACTACACCTCCGCAGAGGTCTCTCCGGTGGAGAACCATCTCTTCAAGGTCAGCGTCCGGGGGCTCAAGGCAGGCAGGCCGCAGCGCCTCACCTCCGAGCGGGGCTGGCACAATGTCGATATGGCTCCGGACTGCAGCAAGTTCATCGACCGCTACAGCAGTATGAACGTCCCGGGAGTCACCGAGGTAAAGGACAGCGACGGCCAGACAATCAACCATATACTCACCGCGCTCGACCCGCTCGACGAGTATGCGCAGTGCAAGGTGGAGCTGGGCACGGTCAAGTCCGCCGACGGCAAGTTCGACAACTACTACCGCCTCTTCTATCCGAGGGATTTCGACCCCTCAAAGAAATACCCGCTCATAGTCTATGTCTACGGAGGCCCGCACTCCCAGATGGTCACGAACAGCTGGCTTGGAGGGGTCAGGATGTGGGAGATGATGATGGCGCAGAAAGGCTATGTGGTCTATGTGCAGGACAACCGGGGCACGCAGAACCGGGGCGCGGCTTTCGAAAAGGCCATCAACCGGCAGTGCGGGCAGGCGGAGATGGCAGACCAGATGGAGGGCATACGCACCCTGCTTGCCACCAGCCCGTGGATTGACCGCAACCGCATCGGGGTGCACGGATGGAGCTACGGAGGCTTTATGACACTCTCTCTCGCCACCGCACACCCGGGATTCTTCAAGGTCGCAGTCGCAGGCGGTCCGGTGATCGACTGGAAATGGTACGAGGTGATGTACGGGGAGCGCTATATGGACACGCCGGACACCAACCCGGAGGGTTATCAGATGACCTCCCTCCTCCCGAAGGCCAAAGCTCTCACGGGAAGGGTGCTGATCTGTCAGGGCGTGCTGGACGACACCGTGGTCTGGGAACATTCGCTCAGCTTCATCCAGGAGTGCATCGCCGCAGAGAAACGGGTGGACTACTTCCCGTACCCGCGCGAGCGGCACAATATGATGGGCCGCGCACGCGTGCATCTATACGACAAAATCACCGACTACTTCGACACTTATCTATAGGAGTCCGTCCGGAGCTACTCCCAGTATTCGTAGAACTTCGCGATGCTCTCCATCCCCCGGTAGAACTGGCTCAGCAGAAAGCTCTCGTTAGGGGAGTGGATTGTGTCGCGCTCCAGTCCGAAGCCCATCAGAAGCGGGTCTATGCCCAGAATTTTCTGAACCTCGGCGAGCACCGCGATGGAACCGCCTCCGCGCGAAGGCACAGGCTCGACCCCATAGACTTCGGCGATGGCGCGGGAAGCCGCCTTATATGCCGGAGAACTTATCGGGATGAGGAAGCCGTCGCCGCCCTCGCACTCCTTGACCTCGACTCTGACGCATTTCGGCGCGAGGGACTTGAAGTATCGGGCGAACTGGCGGGTGATTTCCGCGCTGCGCTGGTTCGGCACGAGCCTCATCGAAATCTTTGCCGTGGCCTCAGACGGCAGCACGGTCTTGGCACCCTCGCCCGTATATCCGCCATAGATGCCGCAGACATCGAGGCAAGGCCTGATGCCGGTGCGCTCCAGCGGAGTATAGCCTTTCTCGCCGCGAAGCGCCCTGACCCCGACCGAATCCATATACTCCTTCAGGTCGAAGGGAGCCCTCGAGAGCATCCTGCGGTCGGCGCGGGACAGCTCCACCACCTTGTCGTAGAATCCCGGCACCGTCACCCGCCCGTCGGAGTCGATGAGCTTTGAAATCATCTCGCAGAGCAGCTGTATCGGATTGGCGACAGAGCCGCCGTAGTGTCCGGAATGCAGGTCGTGGTCAGGTCCTGTGACCTTGACTTCCAGATAGCTCAGGCCGCGCATCCCGCAGTTGATGGAAGGCACCTCCCCGCTGATCATCGTGGTGTCGCTCACAAGGCACACGTCGGAGTTGAGCAGCTTCCTGTGCGCCTTGATCCAGGCCGGGAGCGACGGGCTGCCTATCTCCTCCTCGCCTTCGAAGAGGAACTTCACGTTATGGGCGAGCTTGCCGCTGCGCAGCAAATACTCGAACGCCTTGATGTGCATAAAGAGCTGCCCCTTGTCGTCGTTAGCTCCCCTGCCCCAGATGGCCCCGTCGTGCACTTCCGGCTCGAAGGGGTCGCTCTTCCACTTCTCCAGAGGCTCCGGCGGCTGCACGTCATAGTGCCCGTAGACCAGCACGGTCTTAAGCGACGGGTCCACGGTCTTCCGCCCGAATACGACGGGATGTCCCGCCGTCCCGCACACTCCGGCCTCATCGGCCCCGGCTTCAAGCAGGAGGTCGGCAAGCGTCTCCGCGCAACGGTACATATCGGCCTTGTGTTCGGCCTTGGCGCTCACGGAAGGAATCCTGAGCAGGGTGAAAAGCTCCTCCAGGAAGCGCTCACGGTTCTGTTCGATATATTCTTTCATCGTATCAATAGCTTAGTTCAAATTCATAAGTTCCGGACTTCAGCTCCGCCATCAGCCTGCCTTTCAGGCGGCGGAAAGGCCCTACCCCCTGCTCTCCGCGCAGCAGCTTCAGCTTGGAATTCTCGCCGCAAGGCAGGGTAAGCGAAGCGCTCGTATTCGCAGGTATGCTGATATGGTAGCGGTAGCCCTTCGGGGTCTTCTCCCAACCTCCGTCTATCCTCCCGTAAGGACTCTCGAAGCCGCCTTCCACATAACTCAGGCTTCCTCCGATGCGCGGCTGAAGAATGATATGCTTGTACGCCGGGCTGTCCTCATCTCTCTGGATACCGAGCAGATAGGCATACATCCACTCCCCTATCGCCCCGTAGGCATAGTGGTTGAACGAATTCATATCCACCGGTCCGAAGCCGTTCTCGACGGTATAGGAGTTCCACCTCTCCCACATCGTGGTCGCGCCCTGCAGCACAGGATAGAGCCAGGACGGGCAGGCGGTCTGCTCGAAGAGGGTGAACGCGACATCGTCGCGGCCTCCGTCCGAGAGCGCCGGATTGAGATACGGCGTCCCGATGAAGCCTGTCGTCAGGGTGTTGCCGTGCTTCTCTATATTCTTCACGAGATTCTCCACCGCGAGCTCGCGGGTCTTCCCGTCGAAGAGCCCGAAATAGAGCGGCAGGGCGTAAGACGTCTGCGTGTCCACAGGCACGACGGTTCCGTCCTCCGGTTCATCAGGGTCGACAGGCGTCCCCGGCCAGCGGAACTTCCTGTACGGCGCGACGGTCACCCCGTCCTCACGGACGTACTTCGCGTTGAAAGCCTTCTTGATGTTGTCGTAAAGTTCCGCGTATCTGCGGCTGTCGGTCATCTTGCCTATGGCCGCGGCCATTCTGGACATCATCCGGGCATCGTAGGCATAGTAGGCGGTATTGGTGAGACCGATGTCGGTGCGCTCCACGGCGAGATGGTCGCCGATGCCGCTGTCAGGCTGGATATAATCGACGGCCTGACGTTCAAGATAATCCATATACCGGGTCATCGAGCCGTAATGTTTCTCGATGAACTTGACGTCGCCGTACTGCATATAGACCTGATAAGGTATGATGATGCCGGCATCCATCCAGCCCATCCAGCCGGGGTTGCTGTTGGTGAATCCGTACGGCGGTCTGCCGGTGACCGGATAATAGTTGAAATAACTGCCGTCGAAGTTCTGGTTGTCCCTCACGGAGTAGAACCAGCGGTCATAGAAGCTCGACACCCAAGGGCTGAAATAGGTGGCGGTGCGGGCGAACACCTGCGCGTCGCCGGTCCAGCCCTGACGCTCGTCGCGCTGCGGGCAGTCGGTCGGCACGGCCTGGAAGTTGCCCCTCTGGCCCCAGAGGATGTTCTCGAAAAGCCGGTTGACCGTGGAGTCGGAAGTCTCGAACCGGCCCTCGGACTCGCCGCCTATGGATTCCAGCACCACCGCCTTGACCGACTCCGTCGGAAGAGCCTTTGAGAGTCCGGTCACGGACAGGTAGCGGAAGCCGTGGTCGGTGAAGACCGGCTGATAAGTCTCGCCCCCTTTGCTCCCGCGCATAATATAGTTGTCTATCGATATCGCCCCCCTGTAGTTCTCCACATACACCTGACCCTTCATCCGGCGGTACATCTCCACCGTATACGGCTCCACCGGCTCGGCAGGGATGCGCTCCGGATAGACCATCTCCCCGTAGCGCAAGGTGACCACCTGCCCCTCACGGCCCTTCATCCCCTCAAGGCGCGGCACGCCGACCACGTTCTGTCCGAAATCATAGACAAAAGTTCCCTTGACAGGTTCGCTCACCGACACCGCCTGGAGAGTTATGTTGTTCTGTATCGGAAGCCCAACATAAGACTGGATCTCCACGGTCGGGGCAGGACGCCCGAAGATGTCGGCCCGCTCCCAGGCGGAGTCGTCGAAAGCGCCTTCCTTCCATCCGTCCACCTCCTTGCGGGCATCATAGTCCTCGCCGAACTGGAAACCGTTGCGCACCACCGGCCCCAGGTCGTACTTCTTCCAGCTGCCGTCGGTGACTACCGTCTGCGAAGTGCCGTCCTCATAAGTCAGGAGAATCTTGGCGAGCATAGACTGCCTGATGCCGTAAGGGTCCACATAAGCGGAAGTGAAGATATTGAGGTCGCTGTACCAGCCCGAACCGAGCATAGCCCCGAGCCCGTTGGAGCCCTGGCGCAGCATCGGGGTGATGTCGTAGCTGTTGTACATTATCCTGTAGCGGTAGTCCGTCCATCCCGGGCTGAAGTAGTCCCGGCTGACCCGGCTTCCATTGATGTAGAATTCATAAATTCCCCTTGCGGTGACATACAGCTTCGCGCTGCGCAGCGGCTTGGTGACGTCTATGTTCTTGCGGAGCATAGGGGCTGAGACTTTGCCGTAAGGTTCCCAAACCTGCAACCGTCCGTTCCCTCTGACCTTGTGGAGCGTCTGCGGGTCGGTGTAGAGCACCGTGTCCCAATTGTCTTCGCTTATGGTGATATTGGAGAACTCCGCATTCTGCCCCTTCGGCTGCAGAAATCCTATCGAGTGCAGGCGCGCCCAGTCGTGCACCCGCTCGCCGCCGGGATACGGGGTGATAACCATCTGGTACGGGTCGCCGGAAGAGACGTTCTCCCGTGCCGGAGCGTTGGAAACTCCCTCGGTCGGCTTGAGCTTGACCCCGTCGAGGAAGACGGTCAGATTGGACTTCAGATGGTATCCCGGAGTGCTGACCTTGAGAAGCACGGAGTGGGTGTCGCGGCAGTTTTCCTGCGTCACGATGCCGGACACGTCTATGGAGCCCAGATGTCTGAGATCCCCCTCGACGGCGTAATCGACGTCGAGCCGCGCGGACTTGACGTCCAGAGCGACGGCGATATAGTTGTCCTTGTCCTTGACGCTATAGGCGAAGACGGCCTTGCTGCTGCCCTCCGGCACCCGCAGGTCATAGGAGATGTTGAAGAATGTCCTGTATTTGGAGACCCCGACGGCCTCGGAGCCTATCCATTGCGCTCCGCTCCAGCCGCTCCCCATCAGCCCCGTCTCGAACCAGCTCGGCTCCGAGGAGACCGTCTCACCCCTTTCGTCGCGGAGAACCACCTTCCAGAAATACCTTGTGGAAGCGCGAAGAGCCGGACCGGCGTAGCTGACGTTGAGGGATTCGGAGGAATACACCTCCCCCGAATCGTAAAGCGTCTCTCCCCTCAGGAGGTCTTCCTCGCTCAGGGCTACTGTCAGACGGTAGGCGCTCTGCGCCGCTCCGATGCGGTCGGAAGACATCTGCCAGCTGAAACGCGGCCTCGGCTCGTCTATCCCTATGGGAGTGGAGAGCGACTCGGTGCGGAGATTGACGGCGACAGTGCCCGCCGAAACGGAAAAAGCCGCCCCCAGGGCAGCCAGAAGTGAGATTGCAAACTTGCTAAAATACATAATTACGCGGTAATAATCTGCGTAAATATAGGAATATTTTTCGTATTTTCGTGGCGACAAATAACCACAAGATGAAACATTCGTTATTGACCGCAAGTATCGCCTGCTGCCTCTGCGTCGCAGGCGTCGCGTCCGCACAGGACAGAGACACCGTCGCCGGCATCCCGGTAAACTACGACGAAGCCAGGGCAGGAAACTATAAATCCACCCTGCCCGACGCGCTCACTCTTCTGAACGGGAAGAAGGTGACCGGTCCTAAACAATGGTACAGGCAGCGCCGTCCCGAAATCGTCAGGCTCTTCGAGGAGAACCAGTACGGCAAGTGGCCCTCAAAGAAGCCGAAGCTCCGCTATGATGTCAGCGTTGACAGCGGACTGGACGGCAGCGCCGTGCGCAAGCAGGTCACGCTATATTTCTCACAGGACAAGGATGGGCCTCGGGCGGATGTGCTCATCTATCTCCCGAAGGACGCCGACGGGCCCGTGCCGCTTCTTCTCAACCTGAGTTTCTCTCCGAACAACCTCGCGGTCGCCGACCCGGGCGTGAAGGAAGGCCGCAGATGGGATCCGAAGACAAAGACCGCAACCGTCGCGAAGTCCGTTCCGGAGGCCGCCAAATATGGCCTTGACAGCCATATCAAGGCGTTCCTCAAGGAAGGCTACGGCTTCGCCACGCTCTGCTACACCGACTTCGAGCCCGACTTCAACGGAGGCCTCGCTCTCGGAGTGCGCTCCCTCTATCTCAAGCCGGGACAGAGCGATGTCGCCGACGATGAGTGGGGAGCGGTTTCAGCCTGGGCCTGGGGAGTGAGCAACGTCATCGACTATTTCGAGAAAGACCCCGACATCGATGCCACGCGCATCGCCCTCACAGGCTGCTCACGGCTCGGCAAGACCACGATGTGGGCGGGAGCCCGCGACACGCGCATTGCCGTGGTGATAGCCAGCTGCTCCGGAGAGGGAGGCGCAGCCCTGAGCCGCCGCAATTACGGAGAGACGGTGGCGCACCTCACCGAGCCGACCAGATTTCCTTATCAGTTCGCCGCCAACTACGGCAAATACGCTTCTGACGTGACGAAGATGCCGGTGGACGCCAATCTTCTGGTAGCCCTCATAGCCCCGCGCCCTCTGCTGCTCTCGACCGGCGACACCGACAAATGGTCAGACCCTAAGGGAGAATTCTGCGCCGCCGTGGAGGCCGGAGAGGTCTATCGGCTACTCGGCAAGGACGACCTCGGAACAGACGTGATGCCGCAGGCCGAACAGCCGATATTCCACACCCTCGGCTATGTGATGCACGACGGAGGACACGGCGTGCTGCCGCAGGACTGGAAATATTATCTCGATTTCATCAAACTTTATCTATAGACCACAATGAAGAATATTTTACCGGCAGTTGGGCTGGGACTCCTCGCGGGAGCCACGCTCGCCAATGCCGCCGAACCCAAGGTGACAAAACACAAGCAGAAAGAGAAGAAGATGAACGTGCTCTTCATTATGTCGGACGATATGCGCACCGACTGGAACTGCTACGGCACTCCTCAGATGCACACCCCTAACTTCGACCGTCTCGCCTCCGAGGGCGTGCTCTTCCAGCACAATTACTGCCAGTACCCCCTCTCGGGGCCGTCCCGCACTTCCCTGCTCTCCGGCCACAAGCCTACTTCCACCAGAATCTACGACAACTCCCCTTGGTGGGGGGCCGACCACCCGGAGTGGCTCAGCCTGCCTATGTACTTCAAGCAGAACGGCTACACGACCTATGTGTCCGGCAAGATTTTCCATTCCGGCATTGAGGACAGCGAAGCCTGGGACTACGGCGGATGGGAACGCCGCCGCAACAAGGGAGTGGGCGATTTCCAGCCTTCACACGTCTCCGCTGAGGAGCACAGGCTCTGGGTAGAGAGCCGGGGAGGCGGCAAGAAGTCCATCGGCCGCAATATGAACAATCTCGGTGCGGGCGACGAGTACAATGTCGGGCACGGAGCGGAATCCGACCGCTGGGGGCCGAACGAAGAGCGGTACAAGAGCGAGGACACCAATACGGACAAGGCGATAGGATATATCAAGGCCGCCGCTGCCAAGGACGAACCTTTCTTCATAGCCTGCGGCTACTCCAAGCCCCACACCCCCTGCCTTGCGCCGCAGCGCTTCTTCGACCTCTACGACATCAATGACATTCCTCTCGCGGAAGACTTCGCGACCTACCCGATGATACCGCGCGGATTCCCTGCCGGCTCCATCCGGGAGATCAATGCCGACGTCTTCATCAACCGCCGTTGCTCTCCGGAGCAGGCGCGGGAGTTCACCCTCGCCTACTGGGCCTGCATAAGCTATGTGGACTGGAACGCGGGCCGTCTGCTCCAGGCTCTCGAGGAGTCCGGACAGAAGGACAACACCATCATCGTTTTCTGCGTTGACCACGGATTTATGCTCGGGGAGAAGGGCAAGTGGTCCAAGGCCGGCTCCCTCTGGGAGGAGGCCACCAACGTGCCGCTCGTGGTGGTGGATCCGCGTGCCAAAGGCAACGGCAAGGTGACATACCGCATCACGGAGAACCTCGACATCTACCCTACCCTCGTGGAACTCTGCGGACTTCCGGAAAACACTATGCTGGAAGGCAGGAGCTTCGCCTCACTGCTCAACGACCCTGAGGCCGAGTTCGACAAGCCGGCCTATACGGTGTGGAACAACCACGGCAAGGGCGTCACCGGAGTGGGCATTCGCACGGAACGCTGGCGCTACGCCGAATTCTACGGGGCCGGAGCGGGATGTATGCTCATCGATGAGGTGAACGACCCTCACGAGCTCGTGAACCTTGCCGACCAGCCGGAGAATGCGGAGATAGTGGCCAAATTCCACCAGATGGCGGAAGAATACGTCAAAGGCCAGAGGGAACTGTAATCACCCTGCATACTATAAGAGAGGGGGACTACAATCAGTCTCCCTCTCTTTTGATTTGATATCTGATTCTGGATTAAAACCGGTCAGATGTTTCCAAGTGATTTCCCGTCAAACGGACCAATACCATCTTCAGTATGATACATAGATTTTGTTGACCGGACCTGAAGGCAAGTCGGCGGCATATATAGCTGCAAAATATATATGACAAGGAGCGCAAAAACCAGCATATTCGCTCGATTGTTCTACCATCAGACGCAGGCTCATCTCGCCGCGAATATTCTTTGCCCTTTGAGCAGTGACAAGATAGTTGGACATAGCTGCGATGACGGATCCGACAACAATGGAATACCTGTCCGCTCCGACTTCGGAAATTCTCGATTCCAGGCCATATCGTTCGATGATGTCAGCTATGACCTGCTGGTCACTGATGACGATTGCTTGTGCGGTTGGTTCTCCGGCGGTCGGGAAAGAACTTCCAAATGAGATACCGTTCTGCGAGAGCAGTTCCTTAGCGTCAACATATTCGGAGAACCAGTCCAATCCGGTCTCCGAATCACAGGAAAGCGGCGCAATGGACTCCTGGTCTGTCCATTCGAAGAAACCGCCATCAAGCGGCTCTTCCTCTGAACAGCCCACCAATCCCAAAGCTAGAGCCAAAACGAATAACATCTTCTTGATTTTCATAATATTATTGATTTTGAACAGTTTCGTATATTTTTACATAGACCTTACGCCTGCCCCCATCGGGAACGGAAGTGGACAGCAGAAAGGTAGATAATATATCCTAGAAAAGCAAATTTTAAAAAAAAAGAGATGCCAACCCGCACGGGCCGGCATCTCCGGTAGTATGATAGACTAACAACTGACTTGCGTCACTTTTCGTCGTCCCCCAGATTCCTGAAGCCGTAGCCGTTCACGAGGCCTGCGGTCTGCAGAACGGTAGTCTCCATAGGGATGAGGTATATAGGAGCCTTCTTCGCGGCGTAGTCCGCATCGGTGTAGCCACCCATAAACTTGGTGCTCCACTCGGCCTCCCTGTTGGCATCCTCCTCTCCCTTGTCGGTGTACATACCCACAGCCCAGTTGGTCTTCACATAGCCACGGGCCTCGAGGGCCTGCGCCTCGGCGCTGTCAGGAGCGATGTAATTGAAGAGTCCCTGAATGGCAAGGTTGGTGTAATCCTCAATCACATTACCGCTGACATTGTTGCCTCTGGTGTTGATCTGGTAGTCTTTGGCGGCCTGCCAGTTGTCGTGCTGGCCTCTCCAGCCCGGATAGAGGACGGCGTACTCGTCGGAGTTCTCGTCAAGACCTGACGGAGTGCTCATCGTCAGACGGTAGCCATAGTCCTTCTTGGCATCCACGAGCTTGGTCCACACATAGGCAGGAAGCTGGTTGCCGTTGTCGAACTGGGCGTAGCCGTTGGCCTTGAGCTGTGCCATATGGTCAACCATCTTCTTGCGGAATTCCACAGCTACCTTAGGAAGGTTGCCGCTGCGGACAAGATCCCAACGGCGGAGATTCTCGCCCTGGAACTCCAGCTGCCTCTCCTTGAGGATGGCCTCCACGAGGGCGGTCTGTGTCTCGGAAGCAGGAGTCTGGAGTAGCTCGGCGAACTTCGCGTCAGCTACAGAAGCGTCGAACGCGCGGTCGTGAACCTTCCTGAGCTCGGTCTTGGCGGCCGCCTCGTCACCTGTCTGGGCATAAGCCTCGGCAAGCATAAGGATGATGTCGGCCTGACGCATATGGATGTAGCTGATGCCGCTGTAGAGCTGACGGAGGTCAGGGGTGGCGACACGGTTAAGGTCGTACTTGTTGAGACCGATACCTACTGTCAGACGGTTGCCGAGAGAGAAGTCATAAAGTTGCTCAACTCCGTTTCCGCTGGACCCGGTGACGTTCATAGATACGTCACGACGCTTGTCCTGAGGGTCGAACTCTCCGTAGTAAACCTCCGGATAAGAGCAAATCTGGGCGTTTGCCTTAGGAGGCATAGCCGGAGAAGCGCCGGCGGAGCCGCGGCCGAAGTTGTAGGCGATACGCGAGCCGCCGCCGTTCTCCTTCATCGTCACCTCATAAATGGTCTCGGTAGCCTTGTACTGCTCGTTGACCTGCTGGAAGTAATACTGGAACGGGTTGTCGTACACGCGGCCTTCGCTGTCCGTACGCGGATCGACTGTGGTAAGCTGGGCTTCACCGGAATTGTTGACCGCCTTCTCCAGATAAGGAAGAGCCGCCTTGTAGAAGTCCTTCCAGTCCTTGCGGCGGGAATACTGAGCATTCTTGTCGGCATCGGTGCCCCATACGTCAAACTCTATGACCTTGCCGTCCTTGCCCACATAGAATTCGTCACCGAGGTCGGTGCGGCGGGTCTGATATCCGGCTTCCATAAAGCACATACGTCCGATGAGGCCGTCCACGAAGTTGCGGGTCATCTGGTCGGAGTAGTGGCCGTTCTGACCTATGGTGTAGAGGAGAGGCTCGATGCGGTAGAGGTTCTCGAGCTCGCTCTCTATGATATAGTCACGGGACACGAGACCGTTGCCGGCCTGACCCGGGGTGGTCACATACTCCACGTCGCCGTAGAACATCACCATATCGTAGTAGACGGAAGCCCTCAGCGCGTAAGCCTGCCCGAGAAGGTCGGAAAGCTCGTTCGGAGCATCCTTGGAGATGCTGTCATAATCGGCCTCAAGATACTTGATGATGTTGTTGCACTTGCTGATTATGGAGTAGAAACGGTCCCAGTTGCCTTTCTGGAAGTTGATGTTGAATTTCTTCTCGGAGTAAGGCTCCAGATAGAGCTGGGCGCCTCCCACGAGGTCGGTGATGTTGCCCACGGAACACCTCTCGATATCGGAACCGATATTGGTGAAGTTCGGGACGTAGCCGTTGTTGTACTCGTTGATGAGCTGGTTGTATGCTCCGAGTATCACGGTCTTGGCCGTCTCCGGACCCTTGAAGACGAACTCGCCGTCAACGGACGACGGAGAGGATGTCTCCAGGTTGCAGGACATTACGGCTGCGCCGCAAAGGGCCACTGACAGATATTTAATATACTTTTTCATTCCGTAACAATTCTTTACAGTGTGATGTTAAGACCGAAGGTGAAGGTCTTCGCGATAGGGTATGCGTTGTTGTCCACACCCGGAGTCGGGAAGCCGGAACCTGACACGCTCCTCGTACTGTTGGTGTTGACCTCAGGGTCAAGTCCTGTGTACTTGGTGAAAGTCAAGAGGTTGGAAGCGGTGAAGTAGGCACGGATATTCTTCATTCCGACCTTCTTCGCGATATCCTTAGGAAGAGTGTAGCCGACGGTGACGTTCTTCAGACGCAGGTAGGAGGCGTCCTCCAGCCAGCGGTCGAAGAGAAGACCCTTCATAGAGGTAGGAGTGTGCATCGTGGCGTTCGCGTTCATCTTGTTGAGCTCCTCAGGATCGCTGACGAACTCGATGTCGCCGTTGTTCCAGCGATATGCGGTATATGCATCGTTGACGAAGTCCAGGCGGTTGGCTCCGAAGTAGTTGTCCTTCGCGCCGTAGGTGGACATAAGCGACCAGAAGTTCATCAGGTGTCCCCCGATGACATAGTTGAAGTTGGCGGAGAAGTCGAGATTCTTCCAGCGTCCGGAGAGGCTGAACGAGCCGGTAGAACGCGGAGTCATCTCACCGAGAGAATAGGTGTCGTTCTCCGTGATATAGCCGTCACCGTCGAGATCCTTGGCCTTGGCTGCGCCAGGGAAGGCAACCTGCCCGGCAGGAAGCTTGAATGAGTTCGGATATGAGTCCATCGCCCAGTCAGGAATGCCTTTCTTGAGGGTATAGATTCCCGTAGCAGGGTCGTAGTCGAAATCATCGGTAGTGTACCAGCCGTCGTAAGCGTAGCCGTTGATGGAGCCGATGCCCACGCCCTCCTTGAGGTAGTACTCTCCGGTGTTAGGGCTACGCTCGGATGAAGCCCACTGTCCGTAGTTGGTGGAGGTCACGCTGTCGGCAAGCTTCTCAATTTTGTTGACGTTGTAGTTGTAGATGAAGTTAGCGCTGAGGGTGAAGTCCTTGTTGCGGACGATGTCCCCGCCGAGAGAGAACTCCAGACCGCGGTTGGCCACGGTTCCCATATTCTGGTACTGATAGGAGTAACCTGACGATGAAGCGATGCTGATAGGCATAAGAAGGTCATAGGTGGTGCTCCAGTAGCCCTCGATCACACCGTAGATGCGCTCGTCGAGGAAGCCGTAGTCGATACCGAGGTTGCGGGACAGGGTTGACTCCCACTTGAGGTCAGGATTAGGGGCCATACTGCCGGCGGTATATGCATATCCGTAGCCTTCATTGGTATCGGAACGGGAGCCGGAGATGGTATAGGAAGTCGCAGAAGAACTCTGTGACCAGGTCTCTTTCCAGAGTGAGGAGCTGATGGCGTCAGATCCGGTCACACCATAAGAGAGACGCAGCTTGAGGTTGGAGAGCCAGTTCTTCGTGCCGGACATAAAAGGCTCGTCGCTTACTCTCCAGGCGAATGCGCCTGCAGGGAAATAACCCCAGCGGTTGTTAGGAGCGAAGCGTGAAGAACCGTCCGCGCGCATCGTGAAAGTGAACATATACCTGTCAAGCAGGGTATAGTTGGCACGGGTGAAGAACGAGTTGGACTTGCCCGGGATGTTGACTCCCTGGGTGAAGGCGTTGGCCTTGGTGCCGTTGACGAGCATAGCGAGAGTCGTCTCACGGTCGAAGTAGCTCGGGAACGTCTCGGCATAGTACTGCATCCATTCGCCGTCGTCGTAGATATACTCGCTGCCGACCATAATGTCCGCCCTGTGGAACTCGGTGTTGAGAGGGAGTTCATAGGAGACGGTGTTGGTCCAGTGCAGGTCGGAAGACTCGCTCTTGTAGAGGCTGGCGGAGTTGGTGGTGGAGCCGTAGCCGGCCACGTAATTCTCGCTCTTGCCGAAGTTCTTGCTCATACCGATCTCGCTGCGGAGCTTGAGACCCTTGAGCGGAGTCCAGTTGGCTGCCGCGATGCCGCGGAAGTTGTGGTTATAGCCGGTGTTCTGGGTATTCCAGGTCAGCTCGACAGGATTTGATCCCTCGCTGATGTAGCTGTCATAACCGGCTCCGAAAGCGCCTCCTGCGACAGTGTCATCTCCGAGAGGCTCGATTGGCCTGTAGCGGAACGCGGACGCGAGACGCGGGTTGGCGCGGTTCTGCCTATATGAGTAAGACACATTGAGCTCGATGTCGAAGTTGTCGCTGAGCTTCTCGATGGTCTTGAGGGATGCGTTGATTCTCTTGAAATAAGAGTTGATGACGGTACCGTCGTCGTTGAGGAAGTTCAGGGAGAACATAGTCCTGTTCTTCGCGGTGCCGTTGCTGACGGTGAGGTTGTGGCTGTGGGCGATACCGGTCTTGTAGAGGTCGCTCTGATAGTTCTTGGTCTTCACGTTCGCGTAGTCTGCGTAGTGGTTGCCGTTCTCGGCCCCGATTCCGAAGTACTTGCGCATATTCGTGTACATCGTGGAGTTGAGGTCTCTCGCGAAGCCGAGGTTGAACTTGAGATACTCATAGGTGTCCATCACCTCGCGTACGCTGGATGAAGAATCCTTGATCTGCACGAATCCGTTGTAGGTCACCTGGGTCTGGCCTTCCTGAGCGCTCTTGGTCGTCACGATGACAACTCCCGCAGCGCCGCGCGAACCGTAGATCGCGGTGGCGGCCGCATCCTTGAGCACGTTGATGGACTTAATTTGGTCTGAAGGCACGTTGATGAGGCTGCTTACAGGGAATCCGTCCACAATGTAGAGAGGGTTATTGGTCTGGGTGATGGACTTCGCGCCGCGCACGCGGATCTGAGGCTCCGCACCCGGGGTGGCATCGTTGAGGGAGACGACCACGCCGGCCATCTTACCCTGAAGAGCCTCGCCGACATTGGCTACCGGAACTTCAAGATCCTTGGAGCTTACTGCCGCCACGGAACCGGTGAGGTCACGTACCTTCACGGTACCGTAACCGATGACGACGGTCTCGTCGAGCATCGTGCTGCTCTCGTGGAGAATGATGTCATACCTGGTCTTGCCTGACGTGACGGTGAATGTCTCATCGTTGTAGCCGATGCAGGATACGACAAGTTTGGCGCCTGCGGGAACCGACAGTGTCCAGTTTCCGTCAAGGTCTACGACGACGCCGTTGGTGGTGCCTTCAACGACAACACCGGCGCCGATCACACCCTGACCGGAAGCGTCCTTCACTGTTCCCGAGATTTGTTGCTGTGCAAACGCTGATGCACAGACAAAGAGAAGCGCTGCGCCGACAAGGGCAAGCCTCCTCCCTAAAGAAATCAAAGATTGACTCTTCATCTGTAGAAAACAATTTGGTTAATAATTTAAAAGTAATCGAAATTACTCTTAGTGTATTCGGACGGCGAAGATAATAAAAATCTCCGATTGCGCAGCAAAAATTAAATAAAAATTTAACAAAAAGCCGGACCGGAATCTCTTCCGGACCGGCTAAAAAACCAGCGTGAGCCCCGTTATTTAAGTTCGCGGAACTTGGCGGAGGTGATTTTGGTCGGCTTGATGGTAATCTCCTCCTTGAGTCTGGAGAGCACCTTGCGGTCTTCCACCTGTTCGGAGAGGCGCTCCACCTGCTTGCGGTCGTGAAGAATATTGACCGCCGCCTCGTCGATCATCTCCTGCGGCACATTGCCGATGCCGTACATCGCGTACTGATATCTGATATAAGCGTCAGCCGCATCCCGGATGTCGGCATCCTCTATCTTGAGTCCGTACTTCTCCATAAGATATCCCCTGACGAGCTGCCACTTGAAGTCTTCGGCAAATCCGGCAAACTCCTTCTCGACATCCTCCGCGCTCACCTTGCCCGCATTGGCGGCGAGAAGCCACCTCTTCAGAAAGGCCTCCGGCAGGCTCAGGCCCGCCTTCTCGACGAAATGGTTGCGGATGTCCCTGTCGAGCCTCCACTCGGCCTCGTTCTTATACTGCGCCTCCAACCGCTCGGACACCTCCTTGTCGATATCCTCATCGGACTTCTCTTCCTTCTTCTCGTCGTAGTATTTCTTGAGGCTCTCGGCCATCGCGGTCTTGTCCTTGGCGGCTACGGATACGGTATATGCCGGCACGGTGTCGCTCTTCTCTACCTCAAACTCAATCTTCGGCGCGACTGCGGCGTCAAAGACGAAAGAGAAGTCGTTGCCGTCCTTCCACTCGACCTCGGGCTGACTCTCGGAGGCGAGAGGCTCGCCGAGAAGATGAAGGCCATTGTCGGATATATGCTCGTCCAGAGCGCGTCCTACCAGCTGGTTGACGGCTTCCACGAGGCACTGCTCCCCATAGACGCGCTGTATCAGGGAAGCGGGCACCATCCCCTTTCTGAAGCCCTTGAATTCGGCGTTGCGCCTGCGCTCGGAGAGCTTCTTCTTCAGGATATCCGCATAGTCGGCGGCTTCAATCTTCACGTCAAGCTCCAGATTGAGCTCATCGATGTTGTTCTGCAATACTTTCATAATATGGTTCGTGATTATTTTTTGTTCGGTTTATGTTTCGGATAGGCAATGCGCTCGTGGTTGAGCTGGGCCAGATACTGCTTGAGGGTCTCCTTGACCGTATTGAGCTCGCTGATGGTGATGTCGGCATTGTCGAACTGCCCCTCCTCCATCTTGCCCGCCACGATGCTCTCGATGAAGTCGGAGTACGCCTTCGGGGTGTTGTCACGGATTGTCCTCGACGCCGCCTCCACGCTGTCGCAGAGCATCAGCACTATCTGCGCCTTGGTCACAGGCTTGCGTCCGTCGTAGCGGAACTCCTGCTCCAGGGCCGGATCGCCGCCCTCCTTGATGAACTTGTTGTAGAAGAATCTTACCAGCGTCGTGCCGTGGTGTGTGGCGATGAAATCCACTATCAGCTGCGGCATACGGTTCTTCTGGGCTATCTCGATGCCGTCGGTGACGTGCCGCTTGATGTCGTGGGCGCTCTGGAGCGGGGTGAGGTCGGAGTGGTATTTCTCGCTCTCGTCCTTGTTGAGCAGCGACTCGTTCTCGACGAAACACTGCGGATTGAGGGTCTTGCCTATGTCGTGGTAGAGAGCTCCTGCCCGTACGAGATCGGGGTTGATATGTACGGCGCGCGCCACGGTGTCGGCCATATTCATAACTTGCAGCGAATGCTGGAACGTGCCCGGAGCTTTCTGTTCAAGAGTGCGTATCAGCGGGTTGGAAGTGTCGCAGAGCTCAATGAGCCGGGAATTCGAGACAAGGTTGAATATCCGCTCGAAAAGATAGACCAGAGGGTAGCCGGCGACGGTGAGCAGCGATCCTGCGAAAAGCGCTATCAGCACGCCCCATATCTCTCCGGAGACGGTGTCGGCAGCCCGGAATCCCAGATAGATGCAGGCCAGGATGGCGAAGGTGATCATCGCCGCGAGGAACTGCCTCCATCCCTGCTGGAAATGCTTGAAGATGAATATCATCACCAGTCCCGTCACCACATACATCACGAAGAGCACGGCACCGGTGTCGGCGGAGAGCATCAGCGGCACCAGCGAGACCACATAGACCGGAGCAATCGCACGGGGTTCCATAAAAGCCTGCAGCATCAGCGCGAACAGCGTGAACGGCACGAAGCACAGCAGCTCGGCATTCACCCGCGCGACGAGCAGCGCGGCAAGGGAGGCGAGAAGGAATACCAATATGATATAGGGATAGCGCGTGTCCGCGAACACCTCCGGACAGCTGAAGCGGACGGCGAAGAAAAGCAGCAGAGTAATCGCAGCCGCTATGATGAAATTGCCGAGCAGCAGCAGGGCCAGCGGGCCGATATAGCCCACGTTGGCCTCGAACTCCCGCTTGTAGGAGTCGAGCATCTGCTCTATTTCGGACGTGACGATTTCGCCCTTGGACACAATCACCTGACCCGCTGAGACATAGCCCGAAGTCGGAGAGATGCTCCCGACCGCGTCCGCGTTGACCAGTCCGGTCGTCTGCGCATCGTAAATCACGTTCGGCACGATGAGATCATAGACCCCGCTCGCCCTGAAGAGGGAGTCGAGGTTGTTCCCGCTCAGCGCTCCGAGGTCGGCAAGGAGCTTGGACATCGCTCCTGTCCTGCTGTAGATTTCGGTGAGGGGGACCTTCTGCGCCCGCTTGTTCTTCTGGAGATAGATGACCTCGGACTCCGGCACGCCGTCGGCTCTGAGATCCGCCTCATCCGCGATTACTCCCTTGGCATAGATGGCCCTGAGCCCCGAAACCACGGCGCTCCTCAGTCCGCCCAGCTCAAGGGCTTCGGCGGCGCTGAGGTTCTTGTTGGCAATCTGGTCGGAGAACTTGAAATAAGGGGTGATCTCCACTGCGGCCGTGCCGCGCTCCTCGCGGAGCTCCTCGGCCGTCTTATAGATCGGGAAGTCAAATTCGGCGAACAGCGTCTCATATTTCCAGACCCTCCCCTTGCGGTAGTCGTAAGGGAATCTGGAACTTCTCGGCAGGGCCGCGAAAATCGCGGCGAACACTATGACGAGAGGTATGATTATCCTCAGCCGGGGGAATTTTTCCATCTGGGCGTAATGCTGGGCGGGTTATGCGTCAATCTTGGCGTAGTGCGCGTTCTCCTCGATGAACTGCCTGCGAGGCGGGACGTCGTCTCCCATCAGCATCGAGAAGGTGCGCTCGGCCTGGGCGGCGTTGTCGATGGTAATCTTCCTCAGACGCCTCTTGGCCGGATTCATAGTGGTGTCCCAGAGCTGCTCGTCGGACATCTCGCCGAGACCCTTGTACCTCTGGACGGTGTAGCCCTTGTCGGTGCCCTTGCCAAGGTTATAGGCCGCCTCCTCGCGCTGCTGCTCGGTCCAGCAGTATATCTCCTCCTTGCCCCGCTTCACGAGATAGAGCGGAGGCGTGGCGAGATAGACATAGCCGTTCTTGATGAGGTCGAACATATAGCGGAAGAAGAACGTCAATATGAGGCAGGCGATATGCGAACCGTCCACATCGGCATCCGTCATAATCACAATCTTGTGGTAGCGGAGCTTGCTGAGGTCCATATGCTTCTCGCCGGTCTCGTCCTCCTGCGCGACCGTCACTCCCAGCGCGGTGTAGATGTTGCGTATCTCCTCGGAGTCGAAGGCCCTGTCGCCGGAAGCCTTCTCGACGTTGAGAATCTTGCCCCTGAGCGGAAGTATCGCCTGGGTCTCGCGGTCGCGGCCCTGCTTGGCGGTGCCGCCGGCGGAGTCTCCCTCGACGAGGAAGAGCTCGCATTTCTCCGGATCGCGGTTGGAGCAGTCCGCCAGCTTGCCCGGCATCCCGCCGCCGCTCATAAAGCCCTTGCGCTGCACCATTTCCCTCGCCTTGCGGGCCGCTGCGCGGGCGGTTGCGGCGAGGACAATCTTCTCGATGATCAGCTTGGCCTCCTTTGGATGCTCCTCCAGATATGCTTCCATAGCTCCGGAGGTCGCCTGCGAGACGGCGGAGGTCACCTCGGTATTGCCGAGCTTGGTCTTGGTCTGGCCCTCGAACTGAGGTTCGGCCACCTTGACGGAAATCACGGCGGTAAGGCCCTCGCGGAAGTCCTCCGGAGCGAGCTCGCCCTTGAACTTGTCGAGGAGCTTGTTCTTCTCGGCATACTGCTTGAGCGAGCGGCTCAGGCCCATCTTGAAGCCCTGCAGGTGGGTTCCGCCCTCTATGGTGTTGATATTGTTGACATAGGAATATATCTTCTCGGAATAGCCGTTGTTGTACTGGAGAGCTATGTCGATAGGGATTATCTTGTCGGAGGTGACGCAGATCGGGTCAGGGATGAGCGTCTGGGCCCCCGCGTCGAGATACTCGATGAACTCGCTGAGGCCTTTGTCGGAGTGGAACACATCGGAGCGGAACACCTTGCGTCCGCTCGCCTTGGACTCGCCCGTGACGGGGTCCTCAATCATCTCGTCCACCGTCTCCCGTCTGTCGGTCAGAGTAATCTTGATGCCCTTGTTGAGGAACGACAGCTCCCTGAGCCGCGCGGCGAGGGTGTCGTATTTATAGACGGTCGTCTGGACGAATATCTCCTTGTCCGGATGGAAGGTGATGACGGTGCCGGAGTCCTCGCATTCCCCAACCACCTCGACAGGTCCGAGCGGCTTGCCCTTGGAATACTTCTGCACGAAAATCTTGCCCTCTCTGTGCACCTCGGCTATAAGGCTGTCGGACAGTGCGTTGACGCAGGACACACCCACGCCGTGCAGACCTCCGGACACCTTGTAGCTGGACTTGCTGAACTTGCCGCCGGCGTGCAGCACGGTCAGCACGACCTCAAGGGCGGAGCGGTGCTCCTTCTCGTGCATACCGGTCGGGATGCCTCGCCCGTTGTCGGAAACCCTGATCGAGTTGTCTTCAAGTATCTGGACGTCGATGCTGTCGCAGTAGCCGGCCATCGCCTCGTCGATGCTGTTGTCGACCACTTCATAGACAAGGTGGTGGAGTCCCCTTTCGGAGATGTCTCCGATATACATCGACGGGCGCTT
The DNA here is from genome assembly GCA_963661285.1 of Bacteroidaceae bacterium. GTDB lineage: Bacteria > Bacteroidota > Bacteroidia > Bacteroidales > UBA932 > Cryptobacteroides. The sequence continues at coordinate 83,847 of CAVLBF010000003.1, forward strand.
GCGGACTGCTTCAAGCCCCTCGAGCACCTGGATACTGTCGGCGGAATACTGCTGCTCCGCACGCTTCATCTCTTCTTTCTCTATCATTACGATTATCTGGTTCAAAAATCTTGCAAAGATACAAAAAATCTCCTACAAACTCAGGCTGATTCCGGCCGTGAAATAAGGCCCTTTCTCGATGCAGCCCGGATGCCTCTCAATCGACATTCCGATGAGGTTGCCAAGATGAGCCCACACTCCCCAGCGGCGGCTGAATCTGTACTCGCCGCAGAGTCCGAGGTCCACCCAGCCGGGGATGTCGCTCACCGCAGCGGAAGTGCTCCTGCGCACGGATGCGCCCTCCGCCGTGATTCCGGCGTATATGCGCTTGAGCCAATTGTAGTTGACGCCGAGGCTGCCGCTGAACGTCGCCGGAGCGAAGAGAGCCGCATCGGAACTGAGATCCGCGTGCGCAAAGCGCAGATCGGCATCCGCATTGAGCCTCTCCGAAATCCAGTCGAATCCCAGATCGGCGTAGGCGAACTTGTAGCTCGCGAAACCCAGACCCCCCATAGAGGCGTCGAGCGGGGAGTCATCCTTGAGCGCGTACCCGCCCTTGAGGGAGTACTGCAGGGACGAGCCCGCCCGGCCCTGGACTCCGGCATAGAAATTCACCCTGTCCCGCGCCGAATCGGGGCTGGAAGAGCGCTGATAGAGGCTGTTGAGCCTCTTGAGAGAATAGTAGGAATTGAGCCTGCGGCCGCCGTCCATACCGGCATATACCTTCATAGCAAGCTTCTCCAGCTCAAGCGAGGCCTCCACTGCAGGGACAAGGGTGAACGAAGACGAGGAAGTCAGATAGTCCAGCTTCACTCCGGCATCGAGGTCCACCGGCCCGAGCAGAAAGTTAAGATGCGGAGTCAGCGTGGCAAGCCCCGCAACGCGCCCGCTCTCACCCGTACGGGAGTCCGAGAGGAAGAGCATATTGAAGTTGAAGTCGAGCAGAAAGCTGTAGCGCTCGTCCAGCACCGGCCCCAGAGAGCCGCCCAGACGGAGGTCGTGCTCTCCCACATTGCCAAGATACGCCTTCCCCTCATCGGAAGACATCCCCGGCAGCAGAGACCATACCCCGTCTGTACCGTAGCGGTAGTCGAACTTGAAGCGGTAGGCGAAAAACGAGCCGCTCCTGTCGGGCGAAGTCAAATCGGCGGACACTCCGCCGCTGTGATAGGACGAGCGCGCGCGGTCATTGGAGGCGAAGCCCCCGTCGTAGGAGGCGCTGTAGCCCAGACGGCCTATGGCGCTGAGATAATGTCCGCTCACTCCGAGCTCATCGCGCAGGTCGTGCCAGCTGCGCCCGTAATAGCCGCGTCCCCGGTTGAAGACGCTGAGCCCCAGGTCGCTGCGGCAGATCGGGGTATAGACGGCGTACAGAAGCGGATGCAGGCTATAGCCGGCCCCGGCGCGAAGCGCGAACTTCCCGCCGTCGTAGGCCACGGGGTCAGGAGTAAGCTTTATCTCATACGGGGTGAACTCATACGCCCCCCTGTAGGGAGAGTCGAACACCGAATAGTCGAAACTGTAGTCGAAGCGGTAGAGCGAGTCCGGCACGCTCAGCTTCGGGCCGGCCTTCTGGAAGTCCGCGAAGCGGGTCTCGTACTCGTTGGTGACCTCCACACTCTGCCTGATGCCCTGCGCGAAGAGCGGTCCGGACACAAGCAGCACGGCCGGGATGAATATAATTCCTGCTTTCATAATCGTCACTTGTTCAGATTTGCGAGACGCTCAAGTCTCTTGTTGACATTGTCTTCCACGTCATCCCCGCCCGAGGAGGCCTCGTAGCCGTCGCGTATGCTCTCGTATGTGGCCTTGGCCTGCTCGTAGCGTCCCCTCTCCACGAAGGTGTCGCCGAGCACCAGATAAGCCTTTGCGAGCCAGTAGGACTGGCCGCCCGCCGTCTGGGAGAAGCTGTAGACTTCGGACTCCACCTTGTCGAAGTCGCCGGTGTCGTAGAGGTTGCGGATGGTCATATAGCGGGCTTCGGCCCCCTCCGCAGTAGAAGGGTCGGCCCCGAGCGAGGCGAAGATGCGCATCGCCTCGTCCCTGCGCGAGGTCGCGAGGCAGGACTTCGCCTTGACATACTCGGCTTCGCGCCTTACGGCGCTCCCGACGGCGGAGTCTCTGATCACAGCGTCAGAAGCGGAAATGGCGGAAGCGTAGTCCTTGCATCTGTAGGCCGAGCGCATCATCCCGAGACGGGCCTCCGTGCGGTTCTCGTCCATTCTGGTGACGGCGAGCAGGGAGGAATAGCCCCTGTAGGCATCCTGATAGCGTTCAAGTTCGTAGGAGAGCTGCGCGTAGCGGAGCCGCGACATCTCGGCGAAGGAGTAGCCGGAGTCGGAGAGCATAGCCTTGGCGTAGCGGTCGCAGGCCTTCTCCTTCTCGCCGGTGGCCCTGTATGACTCGGCCAGATAGAACTCCGCCTGCAGCATATCGGCGCTCTGCGGGTAGTTGTCCATAAACTTCAGTATGGAGGATATGGCCTCGGCGTAGCTGCCGGAGAGATAGAGCTGCTCGGCGCTGCTGAAGTACATCTTCTCCTTCTCCGCCTCGGTCTTGGAAGCGTTGAGGGCGTTGCTCTCGACATATTCCACGAACTTGTCCGGACGCTTCATCTTCTGGTAGATGGACTCTATCGCCTTGAGGGACTCCTCGGCATATTCGCTCTGCGGCATATCGGCGACCACCTGCTTGTATGCCCCGAGGGCGTCGTCGTATCTGGACATATTGCGGTAGACCATTCCGAGCCCTATCAGGGCCTTTGCCTGATAGACCTTGTCGGCGGTGGTGTTCTTGAGGTGCGTGAAGCTGCGTATCGCGTCATTGTTGTTCTTCTGCTCCATCTGCGCCCTGCCGAGCTCGTAATAGGCCGCATCGTACATCGGGGCCTGCGGCGACGCGTCCTCGACGTGCAGCAGGGTGGACACCTTGCGCTTGCGGTCGCCGGAGAGGCCGTAGGAGATGGCCTGCTGATAGTACGGGTAGATGTTGTCCGGCGTGTAGTACTCGGACATCACCTTCTGGTAGGAGGCGACGGCCGCCTTGTAGTCGCGCCTGCCGAAATCGCAGTCCGCCCTGCGCACCATCGCATCCTCGCGGTAGAGAGGACTCCCCGACGAGATGCAGGTATCGAACCAGCGCGCCGCGCTGATGTAGTCTTTCTGCTTGAAATACGAATACGCCACATTGTACGCGAGCGCTTCCCCTTCGCGCATCCCGTCGAGCGCATCGGCGTTGTAGAGCTCGGTGAAGAGTTTGGCGGCGCCGGCGTAGTCCCCGGAGCGGTATCCCGCCTCGGCCATCCAGTAGCGCGAGAGCTGGTTGAGACGGTCGGTCTTGGGCAGATAGTAGGCGGTCGCGCGCAGATACGGGACCGCATCCCTGTAGGAAGCGCTGGAGAAGAGCTGCTCTCCACGGAGGAAGTTCGCCTTGGTGTAGTTGAGGCGCATATCCGGCGTGAGGTCGTCGATGTTGTCGTATGCCGCCACGGCCCCGGCATAATCCCTGTCATAGAGGGCCGCCAGAGCCATATAGCTGTAGATCGCGACTCCCCTCTTGCGGGCGGACCAGCGCTTTATGTAGCGGGTGAAGCCGCCGGTATCCTTGTTGAGATCGAGGGCAAGCTTGGCGTAGTTGAACGCCGCATCCTCGGTAATCTGCGGGTCGAACTCCGCCTCCGACGCGTCGCGGAACGCCTCCATCGCCGCCACCTGGTTGCGGGTGCGGAGGTAGGCGTTGGCGAGATGATAGTTGGCTATCTGCCCGAGCGAATCGCTGCGGTCGCCCATCCGGGTATAGTTGTCTATCGCGCCCTGATAGTCGTGGACCGAATAGAGCACCGAGCCGGCATAGAAATAGTCCTTGCGGCTCATATCCTGAGGGGTATAGTCCTCGTAGTACTGGCGTGCCTTTTCGTTGTCGCCAAGGATCAGGCTGGACTCGGAGATGATTCGCGCAAGCCTCTCGCGGCGCTCCTTGGGAGCGTTCTGATATATCCTCTCGCCCTCCCGCACCGCGAATTCGTAGTTCTTCTGGTTGAATTCGCAGTCGACTATGTAGAACTCCGAGAGCTCGGTGAGGCGCGGATCGACCGAGGCTTTCCAGAAAGAGGCTTCGGCCTGCGCGAACTTGCGGTCATAGTAGTAGATGACTCCGGTCAGATAGCGGCCCGGTGCGGTGTACTGCGAGAAGTCCAGAGCCTCAAGCACCGTGAACAGATTGAGGGCTTCGGGGTAGCGTCCGAACGAGAACTCGCAATAGGCGCACTTGAAGAGGTATTCCGCAGTCTCGCCGGAGTCGAGCGACGCGGAGTTGACCTTGGACAGCTCCAGCGACGCCTCCCCGTAACTTCCGGCATCGAAGAGCAGACGGGCGTTCTCCCAGCGGATGCGGCCGGTCAGCACGGAAGACGGGTACAGGCGGTCATAGCCGGCGATGCGCTCCGGATAGTCGTCGCTGCGCATCTTGACCGCGCAGAGCACGGCATATCCGTCGGAGAGCGGCTCGGACGGCAGAGACTCGAATATGCTCAGGGCTCTGTCGTACATCCCGCTGTTGTAGAGCCCGACAGCCTGCCTGTAGCGCAGGGCGTCATCGCCGGACGCCGCGAGCGGAAGCTGAGATGCGACAAGGGCCGCAGCGAGAGCGGCAAGTATGTGTTTCAGTTTCATAATCACGAAGCCTAATTTCACAAATTTACTCATAATTTTCGTTAAATTTGCCGCCACGGGCAGAAAAATTCCCGCATACTTATGGAAGAGAATCCTACACCTGTCATATCATTCACCGACGCCGACATACTGGGAGGCGACAGTGTCGTCGTATATGGCCTGAATATGCAGATATTCGCGGGCGAGACGGTCTATATAGTCGGCAAAGTCGGCAGCGGCAAGACGTCCATCATCCGCACCATCACGGCGGAGAATCCCCTCGGAGGCGGCAGCGGGACGGTCTGCGGCTACTCTCTGGGCGGCATACGCAGCAGGGACATCCCTTACCTGCGCCGCAGGCTCGGAGTGGTGTTCCAGGACTTTCAGCTGCTGATGGACCGCACGGTGGAGGCGAACCTCAGATTCGTGCTCCGGGCGACCGGGTGGAAAGACGAGAGCCGCATCGCCGCCCGGATAGAGGAAGTGCTTGCGGCGGTCGGGATGGACACCAAGTCCCACAAGATGCCCCACCAGCTCTCCGGAGGCGAGCAGCAGCGCATCGCCATCGCGCGGGCCATTCTCAACGACCCGGAAGTGATACTGGCCGACGAGCCCACGGGCAACCTTGACGAGCAGACGGCGGACGGCATACTGCAGCTGCTCAAGACGATAAACGAAGAGAAAAATACCGCCATAGTTATGGTCACCCACAACCGCAGCATCTGCTCCCGCTATCCGGGGCGAGTGTTCGAGACCGGGAGCGAGGGCTGCGCGGAGATTGAGGTATGACTCTCAAGGAACGGTACGGGCAGATAATCGCCTACTTCGAGGCGAACGCTCCGGACGCGGGGCCGGAGCTGCATTTTCACTCCACCTACCAGCTGCTCGTGGCCGTGATGCTCTCCGCACAATGCACCGACAGGAGGGTGAATATGACCACCCCGGCATTCTTCGCGGCTTTCCCTGACCCGGGAAGCCTCTCGCGGGCCGGCTTCGAAGAAGTCCTGAGCCTCATCAAATCGATTTCATACCCCAACAGCAAGGCCCGGCATCTGATAGGGATGGCGCAAAAGATAGTCAGCGACTTCGGAGGCGAAGTGCCGACCGGCGTCGAGGCCCTGATGAGCCTGCCTGGAGTGGGGCGCAAGACCGCCAATGTGGTGGCCTCCGTAATCTGGGGCGAACCCGTGATCGCAGTGGACACGCACGTCTTCCGGGTGGCCCGCAGGCTCGGCCTCTCCCGAGGCAAGACCCCGACGGAGGTGGAGAAAGACCTGGAAAGGCACATCCCGGCCCGTCTCCGTCCGGCAGCGCACCACTGGCTCATCCTGCACGGACGCTACACCTGCACGGCGAGAAAGCCGAAGTGCGAAGGATGTCCCCTCGCACTCAACTGTAAGACATATCAAAATTCCGCAGAGGATTGACTGACCCGCAGCGGATTGACCTGCAAAGTCCCGCAGAGACCGCGACGTAGGAGCGAAATGCCCCTAGGCGCAGAACTGCCTCTTGAGTGCCTCTATCTTGGAGTCGGCATCCGCGCCCTTGGCCCCGAAGTAGAACTTGATCTTCGGCTCGGTGCCGGACGGGCGCACGGAGACCACATCCCCCGCCTCGTCGAAGAACTGCAGCACGTTGGACGACGGCTGTCCGGTCTTTTCCGGCTCAAGGTAGTCCACCACCCTGCACACCGGAGAGCCGCAGAGCTCCTTCGGAGGATTGCTCCGCAGGTCCGTCATCATCTTCCGGATTTCAGCGGCGCCCGAAACGCCCTTCCGCACCACGGAGACGAGACCCTCCTTGCGGTAACCGTACTCGGAGTATATCTTCTGGAGCAGCTGATAGAGGGTCAGCCCCTGCTCGGCGGCCCAGGCCGCACATTCGGCCACCATCATCGCGCTCACCTGCGCGTCCTTGTCGCGGACGAACTCTCCGACGTTGAAGCCGTAGCTCTCCTCGCCTCCGCAGACGAACTCTCCGGTCGCCTCGTGGCGCTTCACCACTTCGGCGATGTATTTGAATCCCGTAAGCACATTGTACACGGGCACGCCGAAGCTCTTGCAGATGTCGCTGATGAGCTCCGTCGTGACTATTGTCTTCACCACGTACTTGCCCTCCCCGAGAGTGCCGAGCTCGCGGCGGCGGCTGAGTATATAATAAGTCAGTATGGATGCCGTCTGGTTGCCGTTGAGCAGCACCATCTTCCCTTCCGGGTCGCGCACCGCCACCCCGAGCCTGTCAGAGTCCGGATCGGAACCCATCACTATGTCGGCCCCGGTCTCCTCGGCCTTGTCGAGAGCCATCTTCAGCGCTGCAGGCTCTTCCGGATTAGGAGAGACTACCGTAGGGAAATCTCCGTCCGAGACATCCTGGTCGGGCACGTGGATTATATGCTTGAAGCCGATTCTCTTCAGCAGCTCCGGAATCAGCCGCACCCCGCAGCCGTGGAGCGGCGTATAGACTATCTTGATGTCGCTGTGCTTGCGGCAGAGCTCCCCGCTGAGGCTCAGCGACTGGAGGTCGTGGAGGTACTTCTCGTCCACGTCGGCGCCCATAGCCTCGACTTCGCCGCAGCGCAGTCCGGCCTTGAACTTCACCATCGACGGATCGCTGACCTTGGCCACCTCGGCGACAATCTCCCTGTCCACCGGAGACGTCACCTGGCCGCCGTCAGACCAGCTGACCTTGTAGCCGTTGTACTCCTTGGGGTTGTGGGAAGCCGTGATCATCACGCCTGCCACCGCTCCCTTGAGCCGCACCGCATAGCTCATCTCCGGCGTAGGGCGGATGTTGTCGAAGATATAGACGTGTATGCCGTTGGCGGAGAGCACGTCGGAGGTAATCCGGGCGAACTCCTTGCTGTGGTTGCGGGAGTCGTAGGATATGCACACTTTCGGGTCAGGGTCGCTGCTGTGCGAGAGAATGTAGTTGGCAAGGCCCTGCGTCGCCATACCGACAGTGTATTTGTTCATACGGTTGGTGCCCACTCCCATCAGGCCGCGAAGTCCGCCGGTGCCGAACTCCAGATTCTTGTAGAACGCATCCTCAAAAGCGGCCCTGTCACCGGCGCGAAGCTGCATCACCTTGATTTTGGTTTCCTGGTCGAAGTCTCCGTCCAACCAGCTCTGTGCCCTTAATTCGAATTCTTCCATCGGTCAAAAACAATCAGTTATTAATTTGTCTCTCCAAAGTTATGAATTTCCCTCAAATTCTCCAACTCCTGACCTATCACCAGCCCGTCGTAGGCCGGGTGGACGTGAGGCGGGAGCTCGCGGCAGAAGTCCCCGTACTTGGGGAGAAGATGCGAGAGATGAGTGATGTACGACTCCTTCGCTCCGACCCTCTCGAAGAAGTCAAGGCACTGCCTCAGAGACGGATGCGAACGGTGCTCATCCCTTTTGACACAGCCCAGGGTCACATATTCCACGCCCTTGAGCTTCTCGTATTCCACCTCGTCTATGAACTTTATGTCAGTCAGATACGCGATATTGCCGAACCTGTATCCGAGCACGGAAATCTCCCTCGTGCTCAGATGCCAGCCCTGAATCGGAATCACCTCCACGGGCGCGGGAATCACTTTCGGCTCTTCGGGAGGCAGGTGCCTGTAACCGAAACCCTTCTCCCACACCAGCACCTCTTCGTCCGCGTTGGAGCGGATGCTTATCGGATGCCGCGAGTCGATCAGATGCACCCTCCACTCGGGAGAGCCGGGATAGCGCGGCAGCGTGAACGCATAGGAATAGTCTTCGCGCAGGGAATCCTCCACATATTTCTCGCAGTAGATGTTGACAGGATGGTGCTCTATGAGGTTGTAGGCCCTGATGTCATCAAGTCCTCCGGTGTGGTCCTTGTGGTTGTGGGTCAGGAGTATGGCGTCAAGATGGCGCACGTTGGCCCGGAGCATCTGATAGCGGAAATCCGGACCCGCGTCAACCAGTATCGTCAGCCCGCCGTATTCCACGAGGACGGACGAGCGCAGGTGCTTGTCACGGGGGTCTGTCGAGCGGCACACGGGGCAGTCGCAGCCTATCATCGGCACTCCCTGGGAAGTGCCGGAGCCAAGAAACGTAAGTTTAGCCTTCATCGGAGCGCAAAGATAATATTTTTGCCTCATCAATCATCTCCCTGTAGACTTCCATCGCGTCGGGAGGCATTGCGTTGCGCGGGTCGTCGCACCACGCCTTGAGCTCCCGGAGGCTGGAGTCGGGGCGGGTCTGCACATAGCCTTTCAGGGCATCTTCCGTGCGGGCGCGTCCGGAGCGGGCGCGGCAGACGTCGCAGGTCCCGCAGTCGCGGCTCTCCTCCTGCCCGAAATAGCGCAGCAGGTATCGGGAGCGGCACAGGTCCTCTTCGGAGACATATCCCTCCATCGCCTCGACCCTCTCGCGGGCGCTGCGCCGGAGGAATTCGTACTTGTCCTTCTGGAGATTGAGATTGCCCGGCATCAGGCGTCCGTGGTGCAGGTAGAGCACAGAATAGCGGTCAGAAGGGATATATTTGATGATATGCTCAAGCGAGAGACGGTAGAGCAGCTGACGCAGTTCGGGAATGCCGACCCCGCAGGCGCGGGAGAGCTTCTCTTCGTCCACGGGCACGGCGAACGAGAATATCCCCGGGCAGGAGCGCATCAGAGCGTCCAGCAGGGCGGGCATCTTCGGGTCGGGAAGGTCTATTTCGTAGAGAGCCCTGCGGTCTGCGCGGATCTTGACCTGAGTGGAGATGTCGGCATCCTCGGTGTAGGTGAGGTGGTCGCTCATTTGAAGGTAGCGTATCGCATAGTGCAGCTCGGCGCGGTTGAGGCCGAAGTGCCTGGCGAAGCTCTCGAGCTCGAACTTGAGGCTCGCCCCGGCTCCTCCCTCATAGGGTATCTGATTGAATATATGTATCTTCTGATATATGTCCTCGATATATTCCAGCGAAGGGAAGGAGAGCTCCAGCAGCTGATGCAGGCGGCGCGTGTCGGTCGCATTCCAGAGCAGCACGGCCCAGGAACGCTTCCCGTCGCGTCCCGCACGCCCCGCCTCCTGAAAGTATGCCTCGGGGCTGTCGGGCAGGCCGAGATGCACCACGAAGCGCACGTCCGGCTTGTCTATGCCCATCCCGAACGCGTTGGTGCACACCATCACCCTTATCTCCCCCCTCTTCCAGGCCTCCTGCCTCAGGCTGCGGGTCTCCGCACCGAGCCCCGCGTGGTAGAAGGAGGCACTGACCCCGCCGGAGGAGAGAAGCGCGGCGACCTCCTCGCACTTGCGGCGGTTGCGCATATACACTATGCCCGAACCGGGGACAGAATTGCAGATATTCAGAAGCTGCCCCGACTTGTCCTCGCAGCGGCGCACTATATACGAGAGGTTGGGCCTCTCGAAGCCGCTGCGCAGAAGGAGGAAGTTCTTCAGATTGCGTTCCTGTTCGCCCGGTGCGCCGGGACGCACCAGCTTCTGCATTATGTCGCGGGCGACCTGCGGGGTTGCGGTGGCCGTCAGGGCTATCAGGGGAGCTTTCACGACCTTGCGCATCTCGCCTATCCTCAGATAGTCCGGCCTGAAGTCGTAGCCCCACTGCGAGATGCAGTGCGCCTCGTCCACCACGATGCAGCTGACGTTCATCACCTCCAGATAAGAGCGGAATAGGCTCGTGCCGAGGCGTTCCGGGGAGACATAGAGGAACTTGAAATCCCCGTATGCGGCATTGTTGAGCGCGAGGTCCACCTCGCGCCTGCTCATCCCCGCGTGGACCGCGACAGCCCTGACGCCCCGGGCGGCGAGATTCTGCACCTGATCCTTCATCAGGGCGATAAGCGGAGTCACCACTATCGCCAGTCCCTCCCGCATCAGCGCGGGCACCTGGAAGCAGACCGACTTCCCTCCCCCGGTCGGCATAATCGCCAGCACGTCACGCCCGTCCAGCGCAGCGGAGATAATCTCCTCCTGCATAGGGCGGAAGCTCTCGTAGCCCCAATATTTCCGTAGCGTCTCCAGTGCGGTCATAGGACGCAAAAATAATCAATATATCGCGCTTTTCCTCCTGTCGGGCGCTTGCGATTTCTGTGTCGAATAAGTAACTTTGGCGCAAAACGCCAATGACGCTCTTATGAAAATCCTACATCTTTCGCTGCTTGCAGCCCTCTCCGCAGTCTGCTCCGTCTGCTGCGCCCCGCAGGGGGAAGTCAGAACTATGCGTTACTACCCCGACGGCAGGGACATAGTCTGCCTCAACGGCACGGGACGCTACACCCGCGCCCTCTACGGGACTCACACGCGCTTCCGACTGGAGACTTCGGACAGGCCGCTTTTCGCCGTCTATGACAAGGCTGACAGCCGCAACATACGCTTCTTCCTCAAGTACGGCGGGCGGGAACTCCAGCTCGACAGCGCCTCCTGGTGCGAAGCCCGCTATCAGGGCGGGAAGCGCAGCTACCTGCTCCGCGACAGGGGTTGGGGAGAAGCGAAGATGGAAATCACCGCTCTGGCCTCGCTCAGCGAGGAGGGGGCCATCTGGAAATTCACCCTCGACGGCTTCTCGGGCGAACCTGTCCTGATTGCCAAGGTCTGCGAGACAGCGGGCAAGAAGTTCAACCGCGACGGAGACCTCGGGATGGACGCGAGGGAGCTATTCGACCCCGCCCCGGACGAAGCCGGACTGCAGACCCTCGAGTGGAGCGCCGGGGAAGAATCCTACTTCATCTATCACCATAAGGATAAGCTTGAATCCGCCTCGGCCGCACAGGGACGGACTGTCTTCGACAGGGAAGAGCAGGCGCGCGTCGAACTTGTCAGCAAGGTCGAAATCAACACCCCGGACCCGTTCTTCAACACGATAGGGGCCAATCTGGCGGCGGCCGCCGACGGCACCTGGGACGGGGAGACGTTCCTGCACGGGGCCATCGGCTGGCGCACTCCGCTTGCGGGATGGAGAGGCGCGTACGCCGGAGACGTGGTCGGCTGGAACGACAGGGCCGTCTCGCACTTCCGTGCATATGCGGCGAGTATGGTCACGGACGTACCTCCCGTCTATCCTCAGCCTCAGCAGGATACGCTCCAGAATCTCGCGCGCCCGACCAAGAAATGGGGCACTCCGATGTACTCCGACGGCTACATCTGCCGTCTCCCGGGCCGGACGGACGTGATGAACCACTACGATATGAACATCAACTACATCGACGAGCTGATGAAGCACTTCAGCTACGATGCCGACAGCTCGCTGATGAGGGAGATGTGGCCTAAGATCAAACTTCACCACGAATGGGAGAAGCGCAACTTCGACCCGGACGGCGACCACCTCTACGACGCCGTCTGCTGCATCTGGGCGAGCGACGCGCTCTACTACAGCGGCGGGGCCGTGACCCACTCCTCAGCCTACAACTACTACTCGAACCTGATGACGGCGAGAATCGCCGAGATTCTCGGCGAAGACCCCGCCCCATACCGGGAGGAGGCGCAGGCGATACTCGACGCCCTCAACGCCCGCCTCTGGCTGGAAGACGAGGGCCACTGGGCGGAATACCAGGACTATATGGGCCTGAAGCGGCTTCACAGGAGCGCCGCGATATGGTCAATTTACGCTCCGATAGACTGCGGGGCCTGCTCCCCGGAGCAGGCATACAGGGCGACCCTCTATGTGGACGAGGCCATCCCGCACATCCCGGTACGGTACCGCTACGACAAGGCTGTCCTGAAGTCGCTCGGACTCAAGCTCCCCCGGGAGGAGAGAGACCTTTTCACCATCTCCACCTCCGACTGGCTGCCGTATAACTGGAGCACCAACAACGTCGCCCACGACGAGGTCGCCAATATGGCCCTCGCCTACCTTGAGGCAGGCCGCAGCGACTCGGGATTCAAGCTTCTCAAGGCCGACATACTCGACGAGATGTATCTGGGCGAGTGCCCGGGCAACTTCGGGCAGATAAGCCACTACGACAAGGCCAAGAACGAAGCCTACCGCGACTTCGCGGACAATGTGGGCATCACGTCCAGAGCCATAGTCAACGGCCTGTTCGGCATACTTCCCGATGCCCTCAACGGACGCTGCGTCATCAGCCAGGCGTTCCCTCAGGAGTGGAAGGAAGCCTCCATCAAGACCCCGTACCTCTCGTATTCCTTCAGACGCGAGGGAGGGCGCGACATATACGAAATCGAGCAGAATTTCACCCGCCCGCTCGAGATAATAGTCAGAGCCAACGCTGGCGAAGGGCAGTACCTGGAGGTCGCGGGCAACTCCGACTCCGTTCAGACCGTCATCGTCGAGAGGAAACTGCTCCCGATAGTCAAGTCCCGCAGAGAGAGCGCCTTACGGAGGCCGGACGTAGACTCCGCAGCCTATCTCGAGGAGATGGGTCTGGGCGACATCAACGTCAGGAAAGCCTCCTCCGGCGCTATGGTTGACATCAGCGCCCACTTCAACGCCGACGCCGACGAAATCTTCCGCAACGAATACCTCTCCCCGCGTCCGCCTTTCGCTTCGCTCCAGCTTCCGAAGCAGGGGGTGGGCGAATGGTGCATCCCGTTCGAGACCTACGAGATTGAAGACGACGGGCTGCGCGGCACCGTCAGGGACGGCGTCTATGACACCGGACTGGGGCTGAAATTCCTCTCGCCGGCCAAGGGTCACAATACCGTATATACTTCACTGTGGGACAATTATCCTGACTCCGTCAGCATATCCCTCGACGGCAGGGCCTCGTACGCCTACCTTATGCTGGTCGGCAGCACGCAGAATATGCAGAGCCGCATCGCTAACGGAGAAGTCAGGGTGAGGTACGCCGACGGCAGCGAGAGCGTGATGGAGCTTGTGAACCCGGTCAACTGGAGACCGGTGGAGGAAGACTGCTACACCGACGCCTACGCCTTCCGCAGCGCCGGCAAGAACCCGTACAGGGTCTCGTTCCGCACCGGTGCGGTGCACCGCGAGATGCCGCTCGAGCTGCTGGGTGAAGGCGGGGCCACCGCGGATTACCGCCCGGACGAGAAACAGCCCGCCAAGGCCAAGGCCGACTACAACACCGTCACGGACAGGGTCATCACCGACGGCGGCGCGCTCATCCTCAAGATGCCGCTCAAGCGCGGCAGAGAGCTGAAGAGCCTGACGCTCCGCACGCTTTCCAACGACGTGGTCATCGGATTGATGGGGATAACATTGGAGAAATGAATTATGGCAAAGCCTATCAAAGAAACGCCCGTCCTGTACGACGAGGATGCCCACCGCTTCGAAATGGCGGCTCACAATGTCGTTCCCCTTCCGGAAGAGGAGCGAGAGAAGATTAGACTGAATTACGAGGAGGTCAAGAAGCATTGCACATTCTTATGATTGATTACACCATCCGAAAATTCAGTCCGGAAACAGATACAATAAAACTGTTATCTCCTACTTGCCGGTCAGTTCCTGGTACATTTTGAAGAGGCGGGCGACGATGTCGCTCTCGGAGGCGTCTTTGGGAAAGCCGTAGGCTTCGAGGACGGCGGCATCGTTGGCGCGGTGGGCCTTGCGGAGTTCGGGCGGCATAAAGGTTATGTCGTACAGGTCTGACAACGAACTGTCCGGGTATAGTGCTCTTGCATCCAAAATAGCTTGAGCGGTCTGTTCTATCTTGCTCTTATGGGTGTCCAACACTGTCTTTGGCCAAGGGAAGTTGTTGTAGACAATCTTTTTAGAATAGTCATATCGCATTTCAAGACGACCACAAACGGCCCGCATCCAAGCCATATGAACAGAAGAGGTAAGAACTCCAAAGCTGAAGATATCTGCGTCAAATATCATCTGGAGTTTGTTACTGCAAATCAGGTCATCGCCAATAAAACTAATAGGCACATACTCCCGCCGTTCAGAAGAAACCTCTGGAATCACTATAGCGTGCGCCGGGTTATTTGTTTCGCGGAAAACAGTCGGGGTATCTGCCAAACGATGGGTGCCGGGGTCAGAACTGGAAAGTCGCATCTGCCGGACTTTTTCCACTCGCTCAACAACCTTGGGCATTGACTTCAACTGCGCAGGAGACACTCTAACCAGCCATAGACAGTACCTTGGAATATTGTTTAGATACTCCTGTGCTCCTGCAAATCGCTTGATGAAAGGCAATGCGGAAGGCTCTGCCTTGATGAAATCCGCGTAGTCCTCGCCTTCTATAATCAAGTTGCCACCGTCGGTAGGTTGATTGCCTTTTCGAATATCCTTGACATCACACAGCGGCTTTACGCGACTTTCGATGAAAACATTCGGTGCATCAAGCAAATAACCATTTATGTTGGACACCTCCAAAACACCGTCGTCCCCGTCATAGATTCTTCGCTTTCGCTCAGAATGACAGGTAGAAAATCCCAAAATAACGCAATGGACGTGAGCTTTATCTGATGCCTCGCTATCCCAAATGAATGTTCTGTGCGCAAACTCAAAATGGAATCCCATTTCAAAGAGAGGCTTCCACATTGCGGCAACCTGCTCACCCTGAGTGATGGAGTTCGTAGATACAAGAGCACCGACAATGGATGTTCCGTTCATATAGTCAAATGCTTTCTTGTACCAGCAACACACATAATCAAGGATGCCGGAGTTCTTCCATTTGGGTGCAAAAATCTCTCTAACGTCTTCCCGTTGCGAGGCCGACAGCCAACGAGCACCCACAAACGGCGGATTACCCATAATGTAGTTCAGTTCGCCGGCAGGGACTACCTCATTCCAGTCCATCCGGAGGGCATTGCCCTCGTGGATGTTGGTGTAGGTCTTCAGCGGCAGCGGGTCGAGGTTGAATCCGACGATTTCGTCGGTTTCCTGCATCATCTGGCTCTCTGCTATCCAGAGGGCCGTCTGGGCCACGGAGCAGGCGAAGTCGTTGATTTCTATGCCGTAGAACTGGTTGATGCTCACCTTGATAGGGTCGGCCATTTCACCGATGACGCGGTTGTCTCCCCAGATTATGCGAAGGGCCTCGTTCTCCAGACGTCGCAGTGAAGTGTAGGATTCCGTCAGGAAGTTGCCGGAGCCGCAGGCCGGGTCGAAGAACTTCAGCCTGGAAATCTTGTCCTGAAACGCATAAGCCCGCTCCTTCCTGGTCTTGGCAACGGCAGTGGCCTTGATGTCGGCCATCTCGGCTTTCAGTTCGTCCAGGAAAAGAGGGTCTATGACCTTGTGGATGTTTTCTATGGAAGTATAGTGCATACCGCCCGCCCTTCTGGTCTCCGGGTTCAGGGTGCTCTCGAACACGGCGCCGAAAATCGCAGGGCTTATCTGACTCCAGTCGAAATCATCGGAAGCCCTCTGCAGGATAAGTTCCCGTATCTCTTCGTTGAAACGAGGTATCTCTATCTCCCCGGCGAACATCCCTCCGTTGACATAGGGGAAGGCGGCCAAATCCTCGTCCATATAATCATCCCTGTCCTCCGCTTTGGTGTCCAGGACTTCAAACAGTTCGATGAGGGCCTTGCGGAAGTCCTTTGTTTCGAACTGCCGCATATAGTCGTGGAACATATTCTTGGAGCCGAAAATTCCGGTATCCTCGGCATAGAGGCAGAACACCAGCCTCACGCACAGCTTGTTGAGCGCCTTCTGGCTCTCCGGGTTCGACGGGTCTTTGTACTGCGCGAGAATCTTGTCGTACAGCACCCCCACGATTTCACCGGCCCGGATTGAGACCTCCAACTCTTTCTTCAGATGGACGTTGGCGTCGTCAACCAGAAACGAAAGCCGATGGTACTCCTTCTCCAGATCGGCAAGTTGAATGACTTCCGGAGCATCGTTCGGGTGCTCCATATCGTGAACCTCAAAGGTCGTGAAGTTGCAGGCGACAATCCAGCGCGGATGCATATTCAAAGGCAGGCCCGAGGCATACCGGAGTCCCTGCTGATAGGGCGTGAGCTCCATACCGTCGCTCTGCCTGGCCTTTGCGGAAAGGTCAATATGGGAGCCTTTCTGCTCTATCAGGACTTTCGTCGTGGAGATATAAGCATCGATGAAGTCGCTGCCCTTGTCCTTTGCAAAGGTCTTGACAGGCAGCTCGAACTCCATAATTCTTGTAGGGTTGTCAATCCCGAATACAGAGTGCAGGAGGTCTATCCAGAAGCGTTGGGTCTCGCCCTTCTCGTAGCCCTTGCCGGACCATTCCCGGACGAAGGCTTTTGCCGCTTGTTTTTGGGTATTTATTGATGCCATAGTGGTCTGTTCGTCCATATAACTCCCAAATTTAGCGATTTTTTGCAACATCCCCGCAATTATTGCAGCCCGTCAGAATTCCAGGGATTCATCCTTTGGCGTACAACATTGGAGAAATAATTAAAAAACACTATCTTTGCGCGAATTTTGGAACGCTTATTGAAACTGATGAAAGGTTTTTTTATAAAAGTTGTTAACTCCAAATACCAAAAGATATTATGCCAAAAATTGATTTAAGCAAGTACGGTATTAAAGGAACCACGGAAATCCTTTACAACCCCACCTACGAGGTTCTCTACGACGAAGAGACCAAGCCGGAGCTTGAAGGTTACGACAAAGGTCAGGTGACCGAGCTCGGCGCGATCAATGTAATGACCGGCGTCTATACCGGACGTTCTCCTAAGGACAAGTACATTGTGATGGACAAGAACTCCAAGGACACCGTATGGTGGAACACTCCGGAGTATCCTAACGACAACCACGAGCTCTCCGAGAAAGTATGGAAAGAGCTCAAGTCCCTCGCCGTCAAGGAGCTCTCCGGCAAGAGGCTCTTCGTGGTGGACGGTTTCTGCGGCACGCACAAGGACACCAGGATGAAGGTCCGCTTCGTTATGGAAGTGGCCTGGCAGGCGCATTTCGTGACCAATATGTTCATCCGTCCGAAGAATCAGGCCGAATTCGACCAGGAGCCTGACTTCGTGGTTTACTGCGCATCCAAGGCAAGAGTCGAGAACTATGTCGAGCTCGGCCTCCGCTCCGACACCGCCGTCGCGTTCAACGTGAGCAGCAAGGAGCAGGTGATACTCAACACCTGGTACGGCGGCGAGATGAAGAAGGGTATGTTCTCTATGATGAACTACTACCTCCCGCTCAAGGGCATCGCCTCTATGCACTGCTCGGCCAACACCGACCTCAACGGCGAGAACACCGCAATCTTCTTCGGCCTCTCCGGCACCGGCAAGACCACCCTTTCGACCGACCCTAAGCGTCTGCTCATCGGTGACGACGAGCACGGCTGGGACGACGAGGGAGTCTTCAACTTCGAGGGCGGCTGCTACGCCAAGGTCATCAAGCTCGACAAGGAGTCCGAACCGGACATCTACAACGCCATCCGCCGCGACGCTCTTCTCGAGAACGTGACGGTCGACGAGAACGGCAAGATCGACTTCAACGACAAGAGCGTCACCGAGAACACCCGCGTATCTTACCCTATCTATCATATCGACAAGATCGTGCGTCCGGCATCCCAGGGCCCTGCCGCCAAGCAGGTGATTTTCCTCTCCGCCGACGCGTTCGGAGTGCTTCCTCCGGTATCCATCCTCACCCCTGAGCAGACCAAGTACTACTTCCTCTCCGGCTTCACCGCCAAGCTCGCGGGCACTGAGCGCGGCATCACCGAGCCTACCCCGACATTCTCCGCCTGCTTCGGACAGGCATTCCTTGAGCTCCCTCCTACCAAGTACGCAGAAGAGCTCGTCAAGAGGATGCAGAAGAGCGGCGCGAAGGCATATCTGGTGAACACCGGCTGGAACGGTACGGGCAAGCGCATCTCCATCCGCGACACCCGAGGCATCATCGACGCCATCCTCGACGGCTCCATCGACAAGGCCCCTACCAAGAAGATTCCTTACTTCGACTTCGAGGTGCCTACCGAGCTCAAGGGAGTCGACACCGGCATCCTCGACCCTCGCGACACCTACGCCGACGCAAGCGTATGGGAGGAGAAGGCCAAGGACCTCGCGGGCCGCTTCATCAAGAACTTCCACAAGTATGAGAACAACGAGGCGGGCAAGGCTCTCGTAGCCGCCGGCCCGAAGCTCTAATCAGGGTTTTCAACATTATTGAGCCCCGGCCTCGCAAGAGCGCCGGGGCTGTTTTCATAAATGAGAGAAAATGTTATATTTGCGAAGATAAACGACAAACTTATGACTATCATCATTATCATCGCGGTCGTGGCTGTCCTGGTCATCTGGGGCATCTCGATCCAGAGGGGGCTTGTCAGCAAGGACGAGCTCTGCCAGAACTCAATGAGCCAGATCGGCGTGCAGCAGCAGAGCCGCTGGGATGCCATCACTTCACTGGTCAAGCTCACCAAATCCTACAACGAGCACGAGTACAACACCCTCAGGGACATAATAGCACAGCGCCGTGAGGTCGTGGGCACCAGCAACGCCGCCGACGCTTCCGCACAGGAGGACTTCCTCGTTCAGGCCGCGGCCAAGATCCGCGCGGTCGCCGAGCAGTATCCCGAGCTCAAGGCCAGCGAGACCTACATCAAGACTATGGACAGCGTCAACAGCTACGAGAACCAGGTGCGCGTCAGCCGTATGGTGTACAACGACGCCGTGACCAAGTTCAACCGGGCCGTGCGCCAGTTCCCGGATTCCCTCATCGCCGGAATGCTCCACTTCAGTGTCAAGGACTACCTCAAGGACCCGGGAGAGAAGGCAGCGATGCCGGAAATCAACATATAGCTATGCGCACTTCCGCAATCCTCGCCGCCGCCCTGCTTCTGGTGCAGGGCGCGGCGTTCGCGTATGAGCCGCAGATCCGGGACATCGACGTCAGCCTCATCCTCCACAGGGACGGTTCGGCCAGCGTATATGAGGCCTGGGATGTGTGCGCCGCAAGCGGCACGGAATGGTATCTCGTACGCAACAATCTGGGAGACATCGACATCCTCGACCTTGCCGTCAGCGATGAGAGCGGAAAGGCGTTCGTCAACGAGGGCGAATGGGACGTGGACCGCAGCATCAGAGAAAAAGCCGGCAGATGCGGCATCGTCCATACTTCCAAGGGGATGGAACTCTGCTGGGGCGTGGGCACGCTGGGCGACCACCGCTACGCCGTATCCTACACTATGACCAACGCGGTCAAGTCCCTCGACGACTACGATATGCTCCATCTCCAGCTGGTGTCGCCCGACCTGAGTTCCGCTCCGGAGCACGTCAGAGTCCGCATCAGCGCCGAGGATGCGCAGCTGGACAGCACGGACACGCGCATCTGGGGCTTCGGTTTCGTAGGCGAAGCAGCGTTCAAGGACGGTTCGGCGGTATTCGAGAGCAGCGAGCGCTTCAGCAGCGGGAGCTCGGTCATAGTCCTGATGCGCTTCGACAAGGGGCTGTTCGAGTCCGGAAGCATTCAGCACAGGGAGTTTCAGGAGGTGCTGGACAGGGCTCTCGAAGGCTCAAGCTACGGCGGCGGCGACTCCGACGAGGGGGACGACATCTGGGCCTGGCTGACAATGGGGTTCTACGGCATCGCATTCATACTTTTGTTTTATGTTGCGATTGCAAGCAAGTACAAGAAGCAAAGGCAGATACTCGGCGGCAAGAAAAAGGATGTCAGCTGGAGCAGGGAAATCCCGTTCGGCGGCGACCTCGCCATATCCGGCCACGTCCTCCGCAAACTCGACGAGGAGAAGAGGAACAATTCCCTCGCCTCCGCGCTGATACTCCGTATGATTTATCAGGGGAGTCTGGTCGTCTCCAAGGATGCCAAGGGCAAGGTCGAAATCTCGTTCACGGACAAGTCCCCGGACGAGAACGACATCCCGGCAAGCAGACTGTACAAGATGATGCAGGATGCCAGCGGCAAGGACAAAATCTTGCAGGAGAAGGAGTTCTCCCGCTGGGCCAAGAAGCACGAAGGCCGGGTCGGCTCCTGGGTCAGCAAGTGCGAGAGCTGCGCCAAGGAGAAGCTCAAGCAGGAAGGCTACTACAAGTCCGGCCGCTACACCCCTGAGGAGCAGCGTCAGGCGCAGATTCTGCTCGGGCTGCGCAAATACCTCTCCGACTTCACCCTGATGAAGGAGAAAGAGAGCGTAGAGGTCCATCTCTGGAAGGAATACCTCGTCTACGGCGCTCTCTTCGGCATAGCGGACAAGGTTGCGAAACAGCTCAAGGACATCAATCCGCAGCTGATTGAGACCGAGCTGGGATATGACTACCCTACCCTCTACACCCTCATCAACCTCAACAACAGCCTCGCCAATGCCATCACCCGCGCCCAGGCCGCGCAGTCCGGAAGCTCGGGCGGCGGATTCGGAGGATTCGGCGGCAGCACTTCCTTCGGCGGAGGAGGAGGATTCAGCGGCGGCGGCAGCGGCGGCGGATCAAGATAAAAGACATTCATAAATGTCGGAATTGCAGACAAGCATACAGTATCTGAGCGGAGTCGGTCCCAAAAGGGCCGCTCTGCTCAAGGCTGAGCTTGGCATAGAGACGCTCTCCGACCTAATACGCATATACCCTTTCAGGTATATCGACCGCAGCGGGCTCACCCGCATCTGCGACATCCGCCCCGACCTTGCCTATGTGCAGATACGCGCCAGAGTCATCTCCCGGACACTCTGGGGGCAGGGTTCAAGCGTCATTCCCCAGGAGGGTGAGATCCGCTTCAACTCGGTCAAGCGGCTTTCCGTGACGGTGGACGACGGCAGCGGCAGGATGGAGATGGTGTTCTTCAAGGGCGTCAGGTGGAACTTCAGCAGGCTCGCCCCGGGGAGCGAATTCATATTCTTCGGGAAGCCCCAGGCCTACGGACAGAGGATCAGCATAGTCCATCCGGAGGTGGACGCCCCTGTCGACGGCTCTCCGGCCCAGTCCTCGCTCACGGGGGTGTACCCCGGCACCGAGAAGCTCAAGAACGGCGGTGTCACCGGCAAGGTGATGTGCCGGCTGCAGGCTGCAGCCCTCACCCTCTGCATTCCGGAAATCGAGGAATCCCTGCCGGACTATCTGCTCGCCTCCAAGGGACTCTGCTCCCTCAGGCAGGCGCTCTACAACATCCACTTCCCCAAGGACAGCGAGGCCCTCTCGCGTGCCGTCCGCCGTCTGAAATACGAGGAACTCTTCCTGCTCCAGCTCTCGCTGCTCAAGCAGAAATATATCCGTTCCCGAGGAGCGGTGGGGCTCAAGATGCCCCGTGTCGGGGACAATTTCCTCGCCTGCTACAATTCTCTCCCCTACAGTCTTACGGGAGCGCAGCGCAAGGTGATGCACGAGATTCAGTCCGACCTCACCGGAGGTCGGCAGATGAACCGCCTGCTGCAGGGGGACGTGGGCTCCGGCAAGACTCTGGTGGCGGTGCTGAGCTGCCTGCTGGCCATCGACAACGGCTTCCAAGCCTGCATTATGGCCCCGACCGAGGTTCTGGCCCGGCAGCACGCCGCCAATATCGCCAGATACCTCGCCCCGACTTCCGTGCGAAGCGCAGTCCTCACCGGCAGCAGCAGCGCCAAGGAGCGCCGCGAGATACACGCCGGGCTGGAGGACGGCAGCATAGGGATTATTGTCGGCACGCACGCCCTGATCGAGGACAATGTCGTGTTCCGCAATCTGGGACTAGCCGTGATCGACGAGCAGCACCGCTTCGGCGTGGACCAGAGGGCCAGGCTCTGGGCGAAGAACAGCCCCGCCCCGCATATTCTGGTGATGACCGCCACCCCTATCCCGCGCACGCTGGCGATGACTTTCTACGGCGACCTCGACGTCTCGGTGATAGACGAACTTCCTCCGGGGCGCAAACCGGTGCAGACCGTCTGCATAGGCGAGAGCCGCAAGGGGGCTATGTACCGCTTCATCCGCGAGCAGATTGCCTCGGGCAGACAGGCGTTCATAGTCTATCCGCTGATATTCGAGAGCGAGAAGCTGGACCTGCAGAATCTTCAGAAAGGCTATGAGGACATCGTCAGCGCCTTTCCGCTGCCCGACTACAAGGTGGCGATAGTGCACGGGCAGCAGAGCTCCGAGGAGAAGAACTTCAATATGGCAGCTTTCGTTCAGGGGCGGGCGGACATTCTGGTCTCCACTACGGTGATTGAAGTCGGAGTCGATGTCCCGAACGCCTCAGTGATGGTGATCGAGAGCGCGCAGCGCTTCGGCCTCAGCCAGCTTCACCAGCTGCGCGGCAGAGTCGGACGCGGCGCGGAGAAGTCCTACTGCATCCTGGTCAAGGACAAGAAGACCTCCAGAGAGGCGCAGCAGCGGCTCGATCTGATGTGCTCCACCGAAGACGGCTTCGAAATCGCGGAGCAGGATATGAAGATGCGCGGGCCCGGCGACCTGGAGGGCACTCAGCAGAGCGGCCTCCCGATCAATCTCTCCATCGCCTCCCTCGCCAAGGACGGGGAACTGCTCACCGAGGCCAGAGCCGACGCAGCCCGCGTGCTGGAAGCCGACCCGGGCCTGTCACGTCCGGAGAACGCCGTGCTGCTGCGCGAACTGCGGAAAGACAAATACTGCATCAGAGACTACAGCCGCATCAGTTGAGTTCAGACTCCGGGCGGTCTTTGGCGGAAAATAAGTATATTTGCGACATTATGAAGAAATATTTATGCTTTGCCATTTCAATGACATTAGTTATGGCTTGTACTACTAAACCTGCAGAAAGCGGCTATATAGGCCCTTCCGACATCAAGATTGAGAACGGGGTGATGACTCCGGAGACCCTGCTCGCCCTCGGGAGGCTCTCCGACCCGCAGCTCTCCCCGGACGGCGGAAAGATACTTTACGGCGTATCCTACACCTCCGTACCGGACAACCGCAGCTGCCGCAATCTCTTCATCTGCAATCCGGACGGCTCAGGCAAAGTCCAGATCTCCCGCTACGCCTCCAGCGTGAGTAACGCCCGCTGGTCCAAGGACGGCTCGAAGATATACTTCATCTACAAGTCCCAGATCTATGTGGCCCCGCTCAAGGGGGGCAGGCTCGGCAAGATGACGAAAATCTCTGACATACCCGCAGGAGTCAACGGCTTCAGCATCTCTCCCGACGAGGCCGACATCATCTATATCAGCTCCATAAAGAACACCGCAGTAGAGCAGCCCGCCGACTCCGATCCGGCGCTCGACAAGGCTCAGGCCTACGCGACCGAAGACCTGATGTACCGGCACTGGGACCATTGGGTGACCGAAGTGCCGCGCTCCTACATCGCTCCGCTGGGCGGTGATCTCATCACTCCGGACAACTCGTTCGACATCCTCGGCACGGAGGCGCTCTATGAGCTCCCTACCGAGCCTTTCGGCGGCATCGAGCAGCTCGCCTGGGCTCCGGACGGCAGACATATCGCATACTCCTGCCGCAAGAAGACCGGCAAACAGTACGCGTTCAGCACCAACAGCTGCATCTACCTCTACGACATTCCGACAGGCGAGACCATTGCGGTCACGACTTCCGGCGGCTACGATACCGACCCGGTCTTCAGCGAGGACGGCAGGCATCTTGCCTGGGTATCTATGGCAAGGGACGGCTACGAAGCTGACAGGCAGAGGCTTATGGTCTGCGATGTCAGACTCGGCGACAGTATGGAAGCGGGCCCTGTACGCGAACTCACCTCGACATTCGACCACGACGTGGCGGGCCCGGTCTGGCACGGAGATGAGATTTTCTTCAACTCCCTCGTCTCCGAGGGTATCCAGGCCCTGTTCTGCACCGATCTCAGCGGCGACGTGCAGCGTGTCACAGGGGCTGACTGGCTCTTCGACTTCGACTCCCCGTTTGCGGTCGTGGACAGCAAGGACGGGGTGACGCTGCTCGCCTCCTACGCCAGCCTCAACTTCCCTGCCGAGCTCGTGGCGGTGGACATCAGCGAGAACGGCATCTCGCACAGGCAGATTACCGAAGAGAACGCCCATATTCTGAATCAGCTCGACGGAATCACTTCGGAAAGCGTGACGGTGGAGACCGTGGACGGCAAGCAGATGCAGTGCTGGATCACCTATCCGCCTCACTTCGACCCGGGCAAGGTCTATCCGGCCATAGAAATAGTGCTCGGAGGCCCGCAGGGCACCAATTCCCAGGACTGGAGCTACAGATGGTGCTACCGTCTTATGGCCCAGCAGGGATATATAGTCATCCGGCCTAACCGCCGGGGCACGACCGCTTTCGGGCAGGAGTGGAAGGAGCAGATCTCCGGAGACTACTGCGGCCTCAATATGCAGGACTACCTCAGCGCGGGCCGCTACATCAAGAGCAAGCCTTATGTCGGCAAGCTCGCCTGCGTAGGTGCATCGTACGGCGGCTACTCGGCCTATATGCTTGAGGGGATGCACGGCGACCTCTACGACTGCTTCATCGCGCACGCCGGCATCTTCGACGAGAAGGCCCTCTGGTACACCACCGAAGAGATGTGGTTCGCCAACTGGGACAACGGCGGGCTCAAGGAATACGCCTACACCCCGGGTCAGGTCGGCCCTGCGGGCGACGGGGTCACTTTCGGAGGTATGCAGCAGGCCGGAGCGCCTTACGCAAGCAGCGCCAAGGCACGCAAGCACTACGCCAACGACCCTTCCTCTATGGTCACCAAGTGGCACACCCCGATACTCTGCATACACGGAATGATGGACTTCCGCATACCTTACACTCAGGGGATGGCCGCGTTCAACGCCGCGCAGATGATGGGAGTGCCGTCCAAGCTCGTCGTCTTCCCGGAGGAGACCCACTGGGTGCTCCAGCCGCAGAATTCCCTCTACTGGCACAGGACATTCTACGACTGGCTCGACCGCTGGATGAAATAAGACAATGAAACTGAAGCAGATAATCAGCCGCATCGAGGCTCTTGCGCCGCTCTCCGCACAGGACGGCTTCGACAACTCCGGCCTGCAGACGGGATTTCCGGAGCAGGAGATAGACAGGGTGCTCGTCTGCCTCGACGTCACGGAGGAGGTGCTGCGGGAAGCGGAGCGCAAAGGCTGCGGACTGATTCTTTCGCACCACCCCCTGCTATTTCACCCGCTCAGACAGGTAAGCGACTCCAGCTGTCAGCAGCGCTGTGTCGTTGCCGCAATCAAGGCCGGGATAGCGGTTTATTCCGCACACACGAGCCTCGACAATTCTCCTGGAGGAGTCAACCACAAGATTGCGGAGCTCATAGGTCTGGATGACTTGCGCTGGCTCTCCCCCAAGGAAGGTATGGAGGCCGGCTCGGGTCTTGTCGGCACGATGCGCAATCCGCTGCCTGACGGCGAATTCCTCGATTTCCTGAAGGCCCGCTTCAAGGTCGCCGCGCTCAGGCACTCCGAGACTTGCGGCAAGACGATACGGCGGGTCGCGCTCTGCGGCGGAGCGGGGGCGTTCCTGCTTGCAGACGCGATACGCGAAGATGCCGACTGCTTCATCAGCGGCGAGTTCCACTACCACGACTACTTCGAGAACAAGGGGGTGCTGCTCGCCGAGCTGGGGCACTACCAGAGCGAGCAATACACCTCGGAACTTCTCCGGGACTGGCTGCACGGCGCTTTCCCGGAGCTTCAGGTCTCCGTCACCGGGACGGATACGAACCCTATAAGATATAGATAAATGACTTCCAAATACAGCGAAAACGGAATCGTAAGCTGCTATATGTCCGACTGCCACCATCTGCTGCGGCCCGAGTCGTTCCTCGACCTCGCTCAGCAGCTCGCGGTCAAGGCGGCTCAGGTACAGAGTTTCAGCGACAATGCTCTCAAGCAGTTCAACTGCGCGTGGATTCTCGCGAGGATGCAGACCCGCTTCGAGAAGAAGGTCCGATTCGACGAGAATATCCGCCTCGAGACCTGGCACAAGGGTCTGAACGGCCTCTACTTCCTCCGCGACTACAGACTGCTCGACAGTGCGGGCGGGGTCGCCGTCAACTCCACGAGTTCCTGGATAGTGATGAATCTGGACACCAGGCACATCTGCCGCGATGAGGAGGTGATGTCCCTGATTCCGCAGGAGTGTCAGTGTGCGGAATCCGCCATCGAGCCCCCCTGCCCGAAGATTGCCTTCCCGCGCGGGGCCGAACTCAAGGAAATAGGCGTCCACAGGGTGAACTGGTCAGACGTGGACTACAACGGGCACGCCAACAACGTCAAATATACGGTCTGGGCTCTCGACAATCTGCCTCAGGAACTCGTCTTCGGACACAGCCTGCGCGAAGTGAGCATCAATTTCAACAAGGAAGTCCGCGCCGGGGAGAGCGTCACCCTCTATCATATGGAGTCGGACGGTGCGCACATCGTGGAGGGCCGCTCCGGCGACCGTCAGGTGTTCATCGAAGAGCTGATTTTCGAGCCTTAAGCGTTCCGGGACTTCTGCTCGGGACGGAGTTTGGCGTATTTGAGCAGGAGAAGCTTCTCCCCGAAATCGTCAAAGCTGATTACCGCTTTCATATCAGGTGCGCTGCCGCTGAGTTTCAGGATGGTGCCGGGGCCGAAGCGGTCGTGCTCGATCCTCTCCCCCGTTCTCAATTCCCTCATATCCACGGCCTTGAAATTCGGGTCGATGCTCCGCAGTGGCTTGACCTGGGCTGAGGTCTGCGCAGCCCTGCTGACAATTCCGGAAGACCGGGCCGCTGACGGCTGATACGGGCGGGCCGGGGAAGTTCGCCCGATGCGGTCCAGCCTTCCGCCGACGAAGCGGGAGCCGAATCCTCCCCATTCGTGTTTGATGCCCGAATCGTCAAAGTCCTCATCCTCAAGCGGATTCTCGATATACTGAGGGTCTATCTCCCGGATGAAACGGGAGGGGGCGTTGCTCTCGTGCTTGCCGTTGCGCATTCTGGTCCCGGCGAACGACAGCTCCACCGCCTTGCCGGCGCGGGTGATGGCCACATAGAAGAGCCGCCTCTCCTCCTCGATGCTCTGCGCTCCGGAGAGCATCGACAGGCTCGGGAAGAGATTCTCCTCCATTCCGGCCACGAAGACATAGGGGAACTCCAGTCCCTTGGCGGAGTGGACGGTCATCAGTGCGACCTTGTTGTCTTCGTCACTCCCGGACACGTCCACGTTGCTCAGGAGCGACACGTTCTCCAGATAGTCGTCGAGCGTCACCGTCCCCATCGGCTCGTCAGAGCCCTCCGCCTCCATCTGCCGCTCCTCCACGAACGAGGCCACCGAGTTGAGCAGTTCGTCGATATTGGAAACCCTGGACAGCCCCTCGATGCTCGTGTCGGCCTTGTATGACGCATAGAGTCCGCTCTTCTCGGCAATCATCTGCGCGAGAGCGTGCGCATCCGTCGACGGCACAAGTTCCGAAAGGCCCGCAATCATCGTGCAGAACGGCTGCACCTTGGCTACGCTCCGGGCCGCCATAAAGAGAGAAGTCCCTTCCGAGACCGCCTTGGACTCCACCAGACGGAAAGTCGTGTCCCCTATCCCCCTTGCCGGCCTGTTGACCACCCTGCGGAACGACTCGTCGTCGGCGGGATTGACCGCCAGCTTGAAATAAGCCATAAAGTCCTTGACCTCCGCCCTGTCGAAAAACGAGTTGCCGGAATATATCATATACGGCACATTCCTGCGCCTGAGCTGCTCCTCCAGTGCCCTCGACTGGGAATTTGTCCTGTAGAGAATCGCGAAATCCCCGTATCCGCAGTGCTCTTCGCGCATCCTCGCGGTGATTTCGGAAACTATCGACACGGCCTCGTCCTGCTCCGTATAGGCCCGCAGCAGCCTTATCGGCTCTCCGCTCTCGCCGACCGCATAGCACTTCTTGGGGATGCGGCCCGAGTTGTGTTCGATGAGCGAGTTGGCCGCGTCCACTATCGTACAGGTGGAGCGGTAGTTGCGCTCCAGACGGAAGAGCCTGCACTCCGGGTAGTCCTTCCGGAAGTTGAGTATGTTCTCTATCTTGGCCCCGCGGAAGGCGTAGATTGACTGGCTGTCGTCGCCCACCACGCAGATGTTGCGGTGAAACTGCGCCAGCTTCTTGAGTATCAGGTACTGGGCATAGTTCGTGTCCTGATACTCGTCCACCATTATATAGGAAAACCTGTCGGCAATAGCGAGCAAGGCGTCCTTGTTGTCGCGCAGCAGGTAGTTCATATTCAGGAGTATGTCGTCGAAGTCCATAACCCCCGCCGTCTTGAGCTTCTGCTGGTAGAGGGCGTAGAGCTCGCAGAGGCGCGGGCGGCGGCTGTGCGCGTCGGCGGTCATCAGCTCCGGCTTGCTCCGGTAGCCGACGGGGGTGACGAGATTGTTCTTCGCCATAGATATCCTGGAAAGCACATCCTTAGGCTTGTAGACCTTGTCGTCGAGGCCCATCTCCCTGATGCAGGCCTTGATGGCGCTCACCGAGTCGGAACTGTCGTAGATGGTGAACCTCTCCGGGTAGCCGAGACTGGCGGCATATTCCCGGAGGAAGCGCACGAAGACGGCGTGGAAAGTGCCCATCACGAGCCTGCGGGCCGCCCTCTCCCCCACCATATCGGCGATGCGGACCTTCATCTCGCCCGCCGCCTTCTTCGTAAAGGTCAACGCGAGTATGCGGGAAGCCTCAGTGCCTCCCGCAAGGATATATGCGATGCGACTGGTAAGTACTCTGGTCTTGCCGGAACCCGCTCCGGCCACTATCAGCACAGGTCCCTCCACACATTCAACCGCCTTTCTCTGCTCTTCGTTCAAACCCTGAAGAACGGCATTCATTTTATCCCCCATAACGCCGCGAAATTACGAAAAAAATGAGTAAATTCGCAGCGCATTTTGCAAATCATATTAATGTCATCATAAATGTCACAAAACATCGTTTTGAAAAAGGGTCTGAACATCCCTCTCAAGGGTGAAGCAGAACTTCGTGTCTCCAAGGCGATTGCTCCGGGCATTGTGGCGGTCTGTCCGACCGACTTCAAGGGTCTCCTGCCTCGGCTTCTGGTCAAGGAAGGGGATTCCGTGCTCTGCGGCTCTCCCGTCATTGCGGACAAAAAGAACGCTGACATTCTCCTGACCTCTCCGGTAAGCGGAACGGTCAAGGAACTTGTCAGAGGCGACAAGCGCAAGCTGCTCGCGGTCCTGATCGAAGCCGACGGCGAGCGGAAGATCGTTGATTTCGGAGCGAAGGACGCATCCGGCCTGAGCGCAGACCAGGTGCGGGAGTCCCTCCTGCGGAGCGGTCTGTGGCCTTGGCTCGTCCAGCGGCCATACGGGGTCATCGCCGACCCTCAGCTCAGGCCTAAGGCCATCTTCGTATCGGCATTCAGCACCGCGCCTCTCGCCGCGGACAGCGAGTTCTGCCTCGCCGACCGGATCAAGGAGATCCAGGCCGGAGCCGACGCGCTGGGCAAACTCACTGACGGAGGCGTACACGTCGGCCTCGACGCTGACAGGCCGGGCTCAGCTTTCGCCGGGCTCAGCGGGGTGCAGCCGCACAGCTTCAAGGGCAAACATCCGGCAGGCAACGTCGGAGTGCAGATCAGCCACATCTCCACTATCCGCAAGGGCGAGACCGTGTGGACAATATCTCCGGAAGGCCTCGCCGCAATCGGCAGGCTCTTCATCACAGGACGCTATGACGTGCGCCGCAAGGTCGCCGTCACCGGGCCTATGGCCATCGAGCCGAGCTATGTCGAGACCATACCGGGTATGCCGATCAAGGAACTTGCGCCTTACTACGGCGGCGAGCCTGAGGGTATCCGCTTCATCAGCGGCGACGCTCTCAGCGGCAGAAATGTCGGCGAGGCAGGCTATCTCGGATACTTCGACTCCCAGGTCACCCTCATCCGCGAGGGCGTGGAGCAGGAGCTTCTCGGATGGGCCAGACCAATCCGCTTCAGGCAGTACAGCCGCGACCACAGCTACTTCTCCTGGCTCACCCCGTGGAGAAAATACGATATGACCACCAACCTGCACGGCGGCGCGCGCGCGTTCCTTATGAACGACGGCTACTACGCCAAGGTCCTCCCTATGGACATCTATCCGGTCTATCTCACCAAGGCCTGCCTTGCGGGAGACATCGACAAGATGGAGCAGTTCGGCATATATGAGGTGCTTCCGGAAGACCTCGCGGTCTGCGAGTTCATCGACCCGAGCAAGAACAATATTCAGGACATCATAGCAAAGGGCATAGACCTGATGCTCAAGGAAATGGCTTAAAAGTATGAACAAGATTTTCGAAAAAGGCGGCAAACTTCACTGGCTGCACTCAACAGTCGATGCTTTTGAGACTTTCCTCCACGTCCCGGGCACGGTGACCCTCAAGGGTTCGCACGTGCGCGACGCCATCGACCTCAAGCGCATCCTCATCATCGTCATCGTGGCCGCAGCTCCGGCAGCCCTCTTCGGTATGTGGAACGTCGGCTATCAGCACAGCCTCGCCATCGGGCAGACCGGGATCGACATCCTCGGCAACTTCTGGTACGGCTTCCTCAAGGTGCTTCCGCTCTTCCTCGTCTCCTACATCGTAGGTCTGGGCATAGAGTTCGCCTCCTGCCAGATACGCGGCGAGGAGGTCAGCGAGGGCTACCTCGTGTCCGGCTTCTTCATCCCGCTCATCGTCCCTGTGGACATCCCTCTCTGGATGCTCGCGGTAGCGGTGGCATTCGCCGTAATCTTCGGCAAAGAGGTCTTCGGCGGCACAGGAATGAACATCTGGAACCCCGCGCTCCTCACCCGCGCGTTCCTCTTCTTCTCCTACCCTAACTATATGTCCGGCTCAAGCTGCTGGATCTCATACAGGAGCGGAGAGAAGCTCGTGGACGGGTTCACCGGGGCCACCCCTCTCGCGCTTGACGGCGCTTCCGCGCAGTACGGCACCGGCTTCTGGGATCTCTTCATCGGCACCGTTCCGGGCTCGGTCGGGGAGACTTCCGTGATAGCCATCCTCATCGGCGCGGCCATCCTCATCTGGACCGGCGTAGCCAGCTGGAAGATTATGGCGGGCTGCGTAGCCGGCGCTCTCGCCGTCGGTCTCATCGGCGATCTGGCCGGCGTCACGAGCATTCCTTGCTATATGCAGCTGCTCTACGGCGGATTCGCATTCGGAGCCATCTTTATGGCCACCGACCCTGTGACTTCGGCCCAGACCGAGTGCGGCAAGTGGATCTACGGTATCCTCATCGGGGCGCTATGCATCCTGGTAAGGCTCTTCAACCCTGGCTATGTCGAGGGTATGATGCTCGCCATCCTGCTGTGCAACACCTTCGCGCCGCTCATCGACCATCTGGTCGTCACCATTCATCTCTCCCGCAGGGCAAAGAACATTAAAGTCGCATAGATATGAATACTAACGGTAATGTCTATACAGTCATCTACACGGCGATAGTCGTCGTAGTAGTTGCAGCGGCGCTCGCCTTTACGGCAATGTCGCTGGCCCCGAAGCAGGACGCCAACGTCAAGGCCGAAACTCTCTCCCAGATGATGGTCGCCGCCGGCATCGGCACGATGGACCAGATCACCGCCGAGGGCAACGACGCGGTGCTCCGGAAATATTCCGAAGCCATCTCAAGGGCATTCGTGGTCAACCTAAAGGGCGAGAAGGTCCGCGAGCTCGGAACTGAGAAGTCCGACATCGAGCTCATCGACAACCTCAAGCCGCAGAATGTCGCCATCACCAAGGGCGGCGAACCGGAACTCCCGGTCTATATCTTCAAGTCCGGAGTGACGGTCATCCCTGTCTACGGCGCGGGCCTCTGGGGACCGATCTGGGGCTACATCGCCCTGCAGCCGGACCTCAAGACCATCGCGGGCGCATATTTCGACCACGCGAGCGAGACTCCGGGTCTGGGCGCCAAGATCAAGGACGAGCCTTGGTTCAGAGAGCAGTTCATCGGCAAGAAGCTTGACCTGGACGGCAGCGCAAAGGCTTTCGACGTCGTCAAGGGCGGCGCTCCGAAGGGGGCCGAAAGCGCGGTCGACGCCATCACCGGGGCCACGATCACCAGCCAGAAGCTCGGCGCGGCCATCAATGTCTGGGTGGCGGCCTACAGGGAATATCTTCGCAACAACGTTGCGTCAACAAGTACGGAGGAATAAGTTATGGGCAATCTTAAAGAAACAATCCTCAATCCTATACTCAAGGGGAATCCGGTAACCGTCCTGATTCTCGGCATCTGCTCCTCGCTCGCCGTCACCGTGCAGCTCAAGGGAGCGTGCGTGATGGGGCTTTCGGTTATGATAGTCACGGCTCTCTCCAGCTTCGTGGTGTCCCTGATGCGGAACACCATCCCTAACCGCGTGCGCATCATCGTGCAGCTCGTGGTCGTGTCGCTGATGGTCATCGTGGTCGACCAGTTCCTCAAGGCGTACTCCTACTCCATCGAGAAGCAGCTGTCCGTCTATGTGGGCCTGATCATCACCAACTGTATAGTGATGGGCCGCATCGAGGCGTTCGCCCTCGGCAACAAGCCGATTCCTTCGCTGCTCGACGGTCTGTCCAACGGATTCGGCTACGCGCTCATCCTCGTGGTCGTGGCATTCTTCCGCGAGCTTCTGGGAAGCGGCACGCTCTTCGGAATGCGGGTGCTTCCTGCCGGCTATATTGCAAACAATCTGGTGATTCTGCCTCCGTTCGCCCTCATCCTGCTGGGATGCCTCATCTGGATACAGAGGGCCTGCGACAAGGATCTTCAGGAGAAATAACAGCGAGACAAGATGGAATATATCAATTTGTTTGTAAGGTCAATTTTCATTGACAATATGATCTTCGCATACTTCCTCGGTATGTGTTCATATCTGGCGGTATCGAAGAACGTGAAGACGGCCCACGGCCTCGGACTCGCTGTCATCTTCGTGCTTTTCTGCACTCTTCCGCTCAACTACCTCATCGACAAGTTCCTCCTGCTTCCGGGAGCTCTCTCCTGGATCAGCCCGAAGTTCGCCGGAGTGGACCTGAGCTTCCTGAGCTTCATCATCTTCATAGCGGTGATCGCGGCGTTCACCCAACTCGTCGAGATGATTGTGGAGAAGTATCTCCCGTCACTCTACTCTTCGCTGGGCATCTACCTGCCGCTCATCGCCGTCAACTGCGCCATCCTCGGCGGCTCCCTCTTTATGGAGCAGAAGGATTTCGCCAATCTCGGCGAATCTGCGGTCTATGCGCTCGGTTCCGGCATCGGCTGGTATCTCGCCATCGTCTGCCTTGCGGCCATCCGCGAGAAGATGGCATACTGCAATGTCCCGAAACCTCTTAAGGGCATCGGCATCACCTTCATCACAGTCGGTCTGATGGGCATCGCGTTTATGATTTTTATGGGATTCAGTCTATAGGAGGGCAGGAAAATGAGCATAACGATAATTTCAGCTATCGCAATCATCACGGTCATCACGGTTCTCCTCGTGGTCATTCTGCTTGTAGTCAAGGAGCGGATCACCCCTAAGGGGACTGTCAAAATCGAGATTAACAACGGCAAGAAGGAGCTCGACGTGACTCCCGGCAACTCGCTGATGAGCACCCTCGCAGGCGAGAAGATACTTCTCCCGTCCGCCTGCGGCGGCAAGGCGAACTGCGGCCAGTGCAAGGTTCAGGTGCTTGAGGGCGGCGGCGAGATTCTCCCTACCGAGGTGGGATTCTTCAACCGCAAGCAGATCAAGGACGGATGGAGGCTCGGCTGCCAGGTCAAGGTCAAGGAGAATATGAAGATTCAGGTCTCCGAGTCCGCGCTCTCGGTCAAGAAACTCGAGTGCGAGGTCATCTCCAACCACAACGTGGCCACCTTCATCAAGGAGTTCACGGTCAAGCTTCCCGAGGGCGAGCATCTCGACTTCAAGAGCGGCGAGTATATACAGATCGACATTCCTGCCTACCATCTGTATTTCAAGGATATAGAGGTAGAGCCGGAGTATCGCGGGGACTGGGAGAAATACGGCTTCTTCAATCTTGAGTCCGTCAACCCGGAACCTACGGTCAGGGCATATTCTATGGCCTCCTATCCGGGCGAGAAGGGCATCATCAAGCTCAACGTCCGCATAGCCACCCCTCCGTTCGACCGCAGCGTCCCTAAGGAGCAGGGCCCTAAGCTTCTGCCGGTGAACCCGGGCATCGCCTCATCCTATGTCTTCACCCGCAAACCTGGCGACAAGGTGATGATCAGCGGCCCTTACGGAGAATTCCTCCTTCCGGAGAACGACCCGGACAACATCGAGTACATCTTCGTGGGCGGCGGCGCCGGAATGGCCCCTCTCCGCAGCCACATTATGCAGCTCTTCAAGACGCTCAAGACGGGCCGCAAGGTCAGCTACTTCTACGGTGCGCGCGCACTTGTGGAGGCGTTCTACCTCGAGGATTTCGCCGAGCTCGAGAAGGAGTTCCCTAACTTCAAGTTCCACCTGGCCCTCGACCGTCCGGACCCGGCGGCGGACAAGGCGGGAGTGGCCTACACCCCGGGCTTCGTGCACAACGTGATGTACGAGACCTACCTCAAGAACCACGAGACTCCGGAGGACATCAAGTACTTTATGTGCGGTCCTCCTATGATGGTCGCTTCTGTCAACAAGCTGCTCGACTCGCTCGGTGTCCCGGTGGAGAACATCCTCTACGACAACTTCGGCGCATAGCGCTGCGGCGGACATATTGCGAAAGGGAGGGTGACTCGGAAGGGTCATCCTCCTTTTTTTGTGGTGCGTGGCTTCGCTCTGGTGCAGTTCCGTCCCGGAAAGGGGGAGAAAAATTTTTCTTTGCTAAGAAACATATAAATCTTCAAAATGTTTTTTATCAATCGCTTGAATTCCGGAGAAGGGGCTTTAGCTTTGCGATGTAATCGAACATTATGAAAAACTTCAAGCGCCAGAAGAGCCGGCAAATCTTTCCTGACCGGTTTCAGATCAACGGCAGTCTGCCTGACCGCCGGTCCATTTCATCCATTGTTTATAGCTTGCTTGTACTCTTGCCGGCTCTCCTGGTATCTTCTTGCGACAAGCCGACGGCCGCGCAGACAGGGCCCGACGCCCCGGAGCAGGAGCGGAAGGACTCCGCAGTGACGCGCATCGCCTTCAAGAGCGTCGAAGAGAGGGTCGGAAGACTGGATGTGTTCATATTTGAGACGGACGGAGTCCAGAAACTCGAGAAGCACATAGAGCTCGACAGCCTGCCTCAGTCGCTTGAGGTATATATAAGCGAGGGTGACAAGCGGATAGCCGCCATCGCCAACAGCCCGAAGAGGTTCAAGGAATCGGCCCTCGCGCGCTATTCCGCCGTGTCGCAGATAAGCTACAGCTTCGCCGAGGACTCGGCGGAGATCCCTATAATGAGCGGCGGCGCG
Organism: Bacteroidaceae bacterium; assembly: GCA_963661285.1. Classification (GTDB taxonomy): domain Bacteria; phylum Bacteroidota; class Bacteroidia; order Bacteroidales; family UBA932; genus Cryptobacteroides. Next base: position 119,603 of record CAVLBF010000003.1, read on the forward strand.
GAGAGTTCCGCGCAGGAGGCGAAGATAGAGCTGAAGCCTATGCTCTGCGAAATCGTCCTCGGCTCAATCGCCAATACTATGGACGACTACGAGCTGCTGGAGGAGCCACGGATACGCCTCAGGGGGCTCAATGCATCGGCGAAGTTCTTCACCACAGAAGAATATCTCCCCTCAGAGACCGTCGACAAGGGAGTCTGGGTTTCGCTGCCCTACGATGTGGGATATTATCCCCAGGAGCCGGGCACTGTCCTCTACTGCTATCCGAACGAGACACCGGAGAGCATCATCGGACAGGACAGGACTTCGCTGGAGCTGGAATGCGGCATCAAGGGGAAGCGCTACAGTTTCACCGTGGACCTGCCGCCGCTCGGGAGAGCCTCCAGAACGGTGGTCGAAATCACTGTCGACGCTCCGGGATCGTTCTCATATTCAGTCAATCAGGACTGACGATAAGCCTCCACTCTGAAGAAGTGGCGACGCCGGGTTCAGACTGTCGTCCCGAAGCGCTCCGGAATCCTCACAATCACCACCGCCTCGAACATCGCGGGCTTGTTCCAGGCGAACGGGGAGCGCACCGCATTCTGCACGCGCCGTGCGCATCTGACGGTCTTCTCCCACTCGCGCGCACTCTTGCGGGAAACCTGATAAATAGTGCGGGCACGCTTGCGAAGATGCCTTGTCCACCCCGCGTCCACAAGTCCCCTGTCCTGCATCTTTGCCTTGATGCGCCCGAGATCCACGCAGCCGAAGTGGAAGAGATACAGCCCCTCGCAGATGTGGAAATCGCCCCGCCGGGTTCGGTGGAAGCCTGACCCCCACTGTACGGGACGCAGGAGGACGCTGGACTTGCTGTAGCGGGTGGAGAGCCGTGCATAGTGCCGCTGGCTGAGGAAGGGGCGTGATGCGTCTATCGCAGCCTCCTCGCCCAGCTTCTGTCCCACATCCACCCCGAGGCCGGAAATCGACGGGCAGCGGCGGCCCGCCGCCTGCGCGGAGAGGAACTCCGGCAGTGTCATCCCGAGAGACGGGTCCGCGACGAGGAACTCGTCCACGTCGGTGCCGATGACCATCTCATAGCCCCTCGCGAAAAGCTCTGCGGCCCGCTCCGAAAGGAAGTCGATACGACCCCTGTCGGCCTGCTGCACATTGCCCTCTATATGCTCCACAGCCTTGATGTTCACCCCATTGCAGAAGTCGGGGATATTCTGGTCGAGCCCGTCGAGGAATACATAGAGATTGGACTTCCCTAATTGGGCGGCATAATACTCCACCCATTTGCGGAGGAAGAGCTCGTCGTTCCTCACCATAGTCAATGCGGCGATGCGTTTCATATATAACGGGATGTAAACGTGTCTGCTTTCTTGAGGTCTTCCGGCGTGCCTTCGAAGACCAGCCGCCCTCCCCCGCTGCCGGCGTCAGGTCCGAGGTCAATCACCCAGTCCGCCGCACGGATGACGTCGGGATTGTGCTCCACCACCACCAGCGAATGCCCGGCGGCGAGCAGCGCGTCAAATGACCTGAGCAGCTTCTCGACATCATAGAAATGCAGTCCGGTGGTCGGTTCGTCGAAGATGAACATTATCCTGTCGTGCCGAGGACCGGACTTGCCGATGGAGAGGAAATAGGCCAGCTTGATCCTCTGGCTCTCGCCTCCGGAAAGGGTCGAGCTGCTCTGTCCGAGCTTGATATATCCGAGCCCCACATCCTGAAGCGGCCGGAGCTTCTCCGCAGCGGAGCGTGCAGCATCTTCAGAGCCCTCGGAGAAGAACTCCACGGCTTCATCGACGCTCATATTCAGTATATCATCGACATTCTTCCCGCGATACCGCACCTCCAGCACCTCGCTCTTGAAGCGCTTGCCGCCGCAGGCCTCGCACACCATCTCCACATCCGCCATAAACTGCATCTCTATCCTCACGACCCCCTCCCCCTGACACTCCGGACAGCGTCCGCCCTCGGTGTTGAAAGAGAAGTAATTTGCCCCGAAACCGTTGATTTTGGCCGCCTGCTGCTCTGCGAGCAGCTTGCGGATGTCGTCGTAGGCCTTGAGATACGTCACCGCATTGGAGCGGGAACTGCGCCCGATAGGGTTCTGGTCCACATATTCCACGTGGGTGATGCGGTCCAGATTGCCCTCCAGACTCCGGAACGCCCCCGGTCGGGCGCTGCCGCTGTCGAGCCTCCGGCACAGGGCCGGATAGAGTATGTCCCCCACGAGAGAGGATTTGCCCGACCCTGACACCCCTGAGACCACCGTCAGCGTCCCGAGCGGAAAGCGCACGTCGATATCCTTGAGATTGTGTTCCATAGCACCCTTGACGGTGATGGAATACTGCCAGCCGCGCTTCTCCCTCCGGTAGCGGCTTCTGCCCCCGTAGAGGTATTGCAGGGTCAGGGTATCGCACTTTGCCGGAGGCACGGAAGGACAGCCCATATAGACTGTCTCCCCGCCGTCCTTCCCGGCAAGCGGCCCCATATCTATAAGCAGGTCCGCGGCACGCATTATCTCCTCGTCGTGCTCCACCACGATGACCGTGTTGCCTAAGTCGCGCAGCCTCCTCAGCACGGAGATGAGTTTCTCGGTATCACGGGGATGCAGCCCGATGCTCGGCTCGTCGAGGATATACATCGAGCCCACCAGACTGGAGCCCAGCGCCGACACGAGGCTGACCCTCTGGCTCTCGCCTCCGGAGAGAGTGTTGCAGGCCCGGTCGAGGGTGAGATACGACAGGCCCACGTCGCGTATGCACTCCAGACGGGAGACTATTTCCGCGAGCGGTTCGGACACTATCTCCCGCTCCTCTGCGCTCAGCTCGAGGGACGAGAAGTATTCCAAAGCCTCGTCGGCGTTCATCGAGAGCAGCTCGGCGATGTTCTTCCCGCCTACCCTCACCCGGAGCGCCTCCTCCCGCAGACGGCTGCCGCCGCAGGCGTGGCAGGTCGCCCGCCCGCTGAAGCGGCTGAGCATATATTTGTACTGTATCTTATATTTCTGGCTCTCCACCCAGTCGAAGAACTCCCCTATGCCGATGAGCGAGTTCCCGTCACCCTCGACGGAGTGCGCGTTCCAGACGGTGTCCCGCACTTTCTTGGACAGGTTGCAGTACGGCTCGAAGATCGGAATGCCGTAGCGGTCGGCGACTTTAATCAGATGGTCCTTGAACCAGCCCATCTTCTCCCCTCGCCAGCAGGCGATGGCCCCGTCGTAGATGCTCAGCGACTTGTCCGGCACGACAAGGTCTTCACTGACCCCGATTATCTTGCCGAGGCCGCCGCAGACCGGGCAGGCCCCGAGCGGAGAGTTGAAACTGAAAAGATATTCGTCCGGCACGGGAAAGCTGATGCCGTCCAGCTCGAAGCGGCTGGAGAAATCCCGCCTGTCCCCGCCTTCCTGAACCACGCTCATCCTGCCGTCCCCCCGGCTGAAAGCGTCCGACACAGAAGCGAGCAGCCTTGTGCGAAGCTCTCCGTCGTCCGGGGAAGCGAGCCGGGCCCTGTCTATGAGCAGCATAGCTTCAGAGGGATAGTTTCCGTCCAGTTTGAGCACATCGTCTATCTTCACCGGAGCGCCGTCGGCGTAGAGCCTGCTGTATCCGTCCTCCTTGAGACGGAGCATCAGCTCCAGCCTGTCTTCCCGGGCAGTCCAGCCTATGTCGGCAAGGATGTAGATGCTCCCGCCGCCGAGGGAAGATATGTAGTCCAGCACATCGCCGACGCTGTCGCGATGCACCTCACGTCCCGAGACGGGAGAGAACGTCCGCCCTATGCGGGCGAACACGAGCCTCAGATAATCATAGATTTCAGTGGTGGTGGCCACGGTGGAGCGCGGGTTGCGGACTGCGACTTTCTGCTCTATCGCGATGGCCGGCGGAATCCCCTCAATCAGATCGACGTCCGGCTTGCTCATCCGTCCGAGGAATTGCCTGGCATAGGACGAAAGGCTCTCCGAGAAGCGCCTCTGCCCCTCCGCGAAGAGGGTATCAAAGACAAGGGAAGACTTGCCTGAGCCGGAGACCCCGGTCACAACGACAAACTTCCCTCTCGGTATGGAGAGCGTCAGATTCTTAAGGTTGTTGACTCTGGCGCCCTTGATTATGATATTTCCGTCCACTTTATTCCTCTTCCTCACTCTTGAAGCGCGCAATCCAGTCGCGTCCCCAGAGCACCCAGACGGCGGCGCAGAGGCCGCCGAGGAAGATGCAGGCCACGAGGGTCATCATCTTCGAAGGCTTGCTCGCCTTGAGCGGAAGCACCGGAGGCTGCATCACCACGCAGACCGGAGTCTCCTGCTGCACCTTGGCCTTGGCCATCTGAAGCTGCTGGGCGCAGCTGTTGTAGAGCTGGAACGCGAGGTTCATCTCGTTCTGAAGCCTCTCCTGCTCTATCTTCACGCTCTGCAGGACCACGCCCTTGTTGGCATCTACATATCTGGCGTATTTCTGCTGCGCGTCGTAGTAGTCGCCCTGCGACTCCTCATAGAGCTGCTGGTAGTAGTCCAAGTCCTTGCGGCTCTTCTGCGTGCGGTAGTCGGTGACATACTCCTGCAGCTTGTCTATCACGGTCTCGGAGATTGTCTTGGAGACATACGGCGACTGGCTGGTCACGGTGAGCGTCATCACCTGGGTCTTCTTGTCCACATCGATGCTGACGCTCTGCGAGATGGCCTTGGCAATCCGGGACTGCTCGCGGGTCAGCGCCGAAGGATTGAGCCCGGCATAACCCTCCACCGCCTCAGGCTTCTCCCTGAAGAGCCCCATAAACCAGCCCAGAGCCTTGAACGGGGCCGCCATCGCGACGCTCCACCACGGAGACCGGGTGTGGTCCTTGAGGTAGCTGTAGTAGTCCGTAGCGGCCATCCCCTCCTTCTTGTCCATATACTTCACCTCCGCAGAGAAGAGTTCCGTGATGAACGGGGTCGAGGACACGATTTCCGGATACAGCTCCGGATAGAGGGCGTCGTTGGTGGTCATATTGCTGACGTTGGCGCCGAGCATCGAGGCTATTGAAGACACGGCGCTGCTCGTCTTGGTTACAATCTCCGGAGCAAGCTTGGAAGTCACGGTATATTCCTTGGGCGTGCTGAAGCCTATCACCAGCCCCACTGCTGCGGCGATGCCGCACCACTTGAGGATGAACTTCCAGTTCTTGAGCAGCTTGCGCAGCAGCTCCATTATGTCTATCTCATCGTACTGTTCTTCCCTTTCTTCCATAACGCTTGAGTATTTGTGCTACGGTTCAACTTGTTACCAGAGCTTGGTCAGGATGGCCAGCATATACACGAGGCTCGAAGTCGAGCTCATTATCGCCGCGATTTCAGATGATGACATCGCCTTGCGCTCAGGCTTGGCCGGCACGACTATCGTGCATCCCGCTTCGACCTTGGCGCTGTTGAGCAGGTTGCGGGAAGCCTTGCCGTTCTGGTAGATGACATAGACGCGGCTGCGCTTGCCCCTGTCGGTATAGCCGCCGGCGGCGTTGATATAGTAGGAAACCGGCCTGCCGGGCTTGAATACCACTGAATTAGGGGTCATCACCTCGCCTGCGATCTGCACGGTGTTGATGAACTCCGGCACATTGACGTAGTCATCCTCCTGCAGGATGACGTCGGAATCCCCGCCACGGTGGGCCATCGCATAGTCCAGATCGACGGCAATCCTGTATCGCGTGTCGACTGTCAATGCAAGGGTGTCGGAAACCGAACGGGAAAGCTTGTCCACCGACTCGAAGAGCAGCTGGCGATCCATAGAGTCATCCCGCTGCCGGATCATCACCGCTCCGCGAGGATTGGCATTGCCCACGAAGCCGCCTGCCCTCTCGACCAGGTCGGAGAGCCTTTCGCCCTCATAGAGGATGGCATACCTGCCGGGGAAAGCCACGTTGCCCGCTATCTCGACGAACTTCTGCGGCCTGTAGCCCGGACTGCGGCGCACTGACACCACGTCGTACGGCTCAAGGATGAAGTCGGCGTCGCCTCCGATGGACAGGCCGTCCTTGAGGGCGAAGCTGTAGGCGAGCGCGAGGGTGTCGGACCAGGTCATCGAAGCCGGGTCATAGACCCTGCGGGTCACGTCGACCCTCGACGTGGACGCTCCGTCCAGCAGACCACCCGCCTGCAGGATGAGGTCTTCGACGGTCGTCCTGTCGGCGTAAGGGTATTCGCCCGGAAGCGTCACCATTCCGTTGATGGTGAGCGTACCGCGGTCCTCGAGTTCGTATTTGCCGGACACCACCAGCACGTCATTCTTGCGGAGCAGCATATCTTCGGCGCTGCCATCGACTATCGCCCCTATATTGAGCGGAACGGTCTCGAGACTGAGGTCGTCCTTCTCCCTGAGGAGCACGGCCCGCCCGAGGAACGCGTCCTCCTTAAGGCCGCCGGCGGCGTTGACCAGCTGGCGCACGGTCGCGATGTCGCCCCCGAACTGGAACTCTCCGGGACGGAAGACATAACCCCTGGCCTCCACCCTGTTGGCGAAGCGCTCGAGGTTGGAGCCCACGGTCACGACATCGCCGTCCTGCAGGGCGCAGGAGCCGAATTCGGCGTTACGCACCGTAAGAATCTCCTTCTCGTGTCCGGTGCTGCGGACTATCTTCACATCGTCGCGGTAGGCTGCGCTGGCGAAGCCGCCGGCATAGCCTATGAGTTTGTCGAGGGTCTCGCCCTCCTTGAGTTCATACTTCATAGGCATCTTGACGTCGCCCTCCACGGTGACGAGCCCGGCATACGGCGGCACCATCACCACGTCCCCTTCGAGCAGCGAGATGTCGCTGTCCGTGCGTCCGGTGAAGAGGAAGTCATAGATGTCCACCGTCGCTATCTCCTTGCCGCCGCGCACCACCTGCACATTGCGCAGGCTGCCGCTCTCATTGACTCCGCCCGCGCGGTAGAGCGCGTTGAATACAGTGGTGAACGGGGAGAGCCGGAATGTGCCCGGAGTGTTGACCTGACCGAGCACATTGACCTGTATGGTGCGGATGCGTCCCAGAGTCACGCTGAAGTTGGACTCGGACACGCCGGCGTATTTGCCGGAGAGCTTGCCCTTGAGCTTCTGTGCGGCTTCCCTGATGGTCAGTCCGCTGAGCTGGACGGGGCCCACCTGGCTGATGCTGATGCGGCCCTCCGGAGATATCACGGAGTTGATGGTGGCTTCGCTGACGCCCCATATTTCGATGATGACCTCGTCTCCCGGACCGAGCACATAGCTGTCCGGTGTAGCCACGTTCTCGTTAGGTTCGAACGATACCGAGGAATTCTTCCCGAAGATGTTGTGTCCGAAGACGCGGACGCTGTCGGCGGCGTCAGTATCCTTGCTCCTGCCCGTCCTCTGCTCTCCCGTCTGCTCGCCGGCGCGGGAGTCTCTGCCGTAAAGGCTTCCGGAAGCGGCCATAGAGGCGACCGAGCCGCCTTTGCCCTCTATCTGATCACTGTACTTGGCCTTGATCCGCTCGGCCTGCTCCACCGTCACGCCCTTGGCAAGCAGCTCCTTGCTGATCTGGCTCTCGCTCTTTCCGTCAGCGACGGCGGACTGTACGTACTGCACGACCTGCTCGTCCGTCATCTGGGCGAATACCGGGCAGGAAATCAGCAGAAGCAGTCCCGCGACTAAAAAATAAAGTTTTTTCATTATCATCGAATTGTTTCTTTCAGCACAATGCAAACTGCATAAGGCTACAAATTTAGATATAAAATGCTTCCTATGCAAATGCGGACACGGCTTCTGCGGCCCGTTACGGCGGCCGTCAGGGCGTGTCCAGGGAGGGCGGGAAAAATTTCCGGAAAATTTCACCGCCGCGCTTGCAGATTCGCAAATTATGCCTATATTTGCATCCGCCTTTGGAAAAGGCAACCAGTCTGGTGCGGTAGTTCAGCTGGTTAGAATGCCGGCCTGTCACGCCGGAGGTCGAGGGTTCGAGTCCCTTCCGCACCGCTTAGATCCCTCTCAGAATCGTCTGAAAGGGATTTTTGCATATGGAACAAACACCTTCATCGCTATGATACGGTCAATGACAGGCTACGGCAAGTCCGAAGTCGAGCTCCCGTCCGGGAAGCTCACGCTTGAGATACGCACCCTCAACGGCAAGACTGCCGACATCGGTCTCAAGACCCAGCTGCTCCCGAAAGACAAGGAACTGGAAGTGAGGGCGAGAATCGCAGCGAGGCTGACAAGGGGCACCATCGACGTCTTCATAAGCTATGAGCCGAAAGCCTCCGAGTGCAGCAGACAGCTGGATATGGACGCGGCCCGCTCATATATCGCCCAGACATCGCTCCTCGCGAAAGAGATGGGCGTGCAGTACAGCCCGACCAACTCGGCGATACTGCTCGGCGCGGTGCTGGGGCTGCCCAACCTCGTGGAGAGCCGCAAGGCCGACCTCATCACCGAAGAGAACTGGCCGGAAGTCAGCGCGGCCATCGACAGATGCCTCGATATGGTCGACGACTACCGCATCCGCGAGGGCGAAGCCCTCTGCGGCGACGTCACGTCGAGAGTCGCCAAGATACTCTCCCTCTACGATGCCGTGGAGTCCCACGAGAAGGAAAGGCTGGACGCCGTCCGGACGCGCATCCTGAAGGCGGCGGACGAACTGTCCCTGAAACTCGACAAGGAGAGGTTCGAGCAGGAAATGGTGTTCTACCTCGAAAAGCTGGACATCAACGAGGAGAAAGTCCGTCTCCGCCAGCATTGCAAGTACTTTATGGACACCATCGGCTCAGAGCCGTATCCCGGCAAGAAGCTGGGATTCATAATTCAGGAAATGGGCCGCGAAATCAACACGACCGGCTCGAAGGCCAACCACGCGGAAATACAGAAGCTCGTCGTTCAGATGAAGGACGAGCTCGAGAAAATCCGTGAACAGTCGATGAATATCCTTTAATCCTCCTTCTTCGCGGGAGCGGCCTTGGAAGCCGGTGCGGCGGAAGAGGCCTTCGGGGCTGCCTTAACGATGGAGGCGGCGAGGTTCTCGAACTCCTGCTCGCTGATCATACGGCAGTTGCCGTTGAGCTGCGCTCCCATCTCGACTTGAATCTTGTTGACGTGGATGTTGCCGGTGATGGATGCCGCGCTCTTGACGGAGAGGGTGTCCTTGACATAGAGCGACCCGTCCATCTTGCCCCAGAAATCCAGATTGGAGCACAGGAGGTTGCCGGAGAGCGAGGCGGTCTCGCCCACCACAATCTTGCCCTTTGAATATACGGTCCCGTCTATCGCCCCGTCCACTCTGATGTCGGACGCGGAGACTATGTCACCCTTGATGGAAGTGCCTTTGGATATGCGGGTCACGTCGTTGACATTGACCGGCTGGTCTGTGAATTTCTGTATCATATCGTTGACTTTTAATTACTTCTATACCAGTCCCCTGCCGTGGCAGTTCTTGTACTTCTTGCCGCTTCCGCAAGGGCAAGGGTCGTTGCGGCCCACCTGCTTGTCCACCTTGACCGGAGTGTTGGCCTTCTGCTCACCGTTGGTGGAGAGCTCATTGCGCCCGGTCTGCATCCTGCTCATATCGGTGCGCGGACGCAGGGCGCGCTTAGGCTGCTCCGGCGTTTCGCGCAGCGGCACGAACGCCTTGAAGAGGAACGAGAGGACGTCCTTGTTGAGCGTCTCGAGCATCGAGGCGAAGAGATTGTAGCTCTCCAGCTTATAGACGACAACCGGATCCTTCTGCTCGTAGGAGGCGTTCTGCACACTCTGCTTGAGGTCGTCCATTTCGCGGAGATGCTCCTTCCAGTGTTCGTCTATCTGATAGAGTATGATGTTCTTGCTGAGGGTCTTGGCAATCTCGCGCCCGTCGGAGCTGTAGGCCTTCTCAAGATTGACCGAAAGCCCGATCTGCTTGATGCCGTCCGATACCGGGATGGCTATGTTCTGGTAGAGCTTGCCCTGCTTCTCGTATACCTCCTTGACGATAGGATAGAGCTTCTCCACGAGGGTGTCCATCCTGCGGCGGTACACTTCCATCATATGCTCGCAGATTCTGTCTTCCAGTTCGTTGCGCTTCGCCTTCTCGTAGAATTCGGCATCGAAGCCCGTGTCGATGGAGAACATCGCCATCAGCGCCACTCCGAAGTCCTCGAACGGCAGATGCCTGTTCTTCTCGACGAAGAGAGCCGCCGCGTCCAGCATCATATTGCGGAGGTCAATCTCGATCTTGTCGCCGCTGATGGCGTTGCGCCTGCGGGAATATATCGCCTCCCTCTGGTAATTCATCACGTCGTCGTATTCGAGCAGGCGCTTGCGGATGCCGAAGTTGTTCTCCTCGACCTTCTTCTGCGCGTTCTCGACGGCCTTGGAGAGCATATTGTTCTCGAGGGCCTCGTCGTCGGCCATACCGAGCCTGTCCACCATACCGGCAATCCTCTCCGAGCCGAAGAGCCGCATCAGCTTGTCTTCGAGCGAGAGATAGAAGGTGGATGAGCCGGGGTCTCCCTGACGGCCGGCGCGTCCGCGAAGCTGACGGTCCACGCGGCGGGAGTCGTGCCGCTCGGTTCCGATGATTGCAAGTCCGCCGGCGGCCTTGACCTCGTCGGAGAGCTTGATGTCGGTGCCTCGTCCCGCCATATTGGTGGCGATGGTGACGGTGGAACTCTGTCCGGCCTGCGCCACTATCTCGGCCTCGCGGGCGTGCTCCTTGGCATTCAATACATTATGCTTGATGCCGCGCATACGGAGCATCCTGCTCAACAGCTCGGAAGTCTCCACATCGGTCGTGCCCACGAGCACCGGGCGTCCCGCCTTGGTGAGGTCAGCTATACGCTCGATGACGGCGTTGTATTTGGCCTTCTTGGTCTTGTATATGAGGTCGTTCTGGTCATCGCGGATGACGGGGCGGTTGGTCGGGATGACCATCACGTCCAGTTTGTAGATGCTCCAGAACTCGCCCGCCTCGGTCTCCGCCGTACCGGTCATTCCGGCGAGCTTATGGTACATTCGGAAGTAGTTCTGCAGGGTGATGGTCGCGAACGTCTGGGTCGCGCCTTCGACCTTGACGTTCTCCTTGGCCTCCACCGCCTGATGCAGTCCGTCGCTCCAGCGGCGGCCCTCCATAATACGGCCCGTGGACTCGTCGACAATCTTGATCTGACCGTCCATAATCACGTAGTCCACATCCTTTTCGAACATCGTGTACGCCTTGAGGAGCTGAATCACGGTGTGCACGCGTTCGCTCTTGAGCGAGAACTCGGACATCAGCGCGTCCTTCTTCTGCTGCTTCTCCAGCGGGGAAATCTCCTCGTGCTCGATTTCGGCGGTCTTGGTGCCCACGTCCGGCAGGACGAAGAAGTTGTCGTCGCCCACCGCGCCGGCCAGCACCTCGTGGCCCTTGTCGGTCATATCCACGGAGTGGAGCTGCTCGTTGATGACAAAATACAGCGGGTCGGTCACCACCGGCATCTCGCGCTCGTTGTCCTGCATATAGTAGTTCTCCGCCTTCTGGAGGAGCACCTTCATACCCGGCTCGGAGAGGAACTTGATCAGAGGAGAATATTTGGGGAGTCCCTTGTGGGCGCGGAGCAGCAGCTTGCCGCCCTCGTTCTCATCGCCCTCGGCAATCTTCTTGCGGGCCTCGTTGAGCACCTGGTTCACCAGAGTGCGCTGCGACTGGTAGAGCTTCTCCACGAACGGCTTGAACTCCATAAACTGGGCCTCGTCGGCCTCGTTGCGCTGAATCGGCCCGGAGATGATGAGCGGGGTGCGGGCGTCGTCGATGAGCACTGAGTCCACCTCGTCCACGATGGCGTAGTGGTGCTTGCGCTGCACGAGGTCTTCCTGCACCACGGCCATATTGTCACGCAGATAGTCGAAGCCGAACTCGTTGTTGGTGCCGAAGGTGATGTCGCAGTCGTATGCCTTGCGGCGGGCGTCGGAGTTGGGCTGGTGCTTGTCGATGCAGTCCACGGAGAGCCCGTGAAACATATACAGAGGCCCCATCCACTCGGAGTCACGCTTGGAGAGGTAGTCGTTCACGGTCACCACGTGCACCCCCTTGCCCGCAAGGGCGTTCAGGAAGACAGGGAGCGTAGCCACGAGAGTCTTTCCCTCGCCCGTCGCCATCTCGGCTATCTTCCCCTGATGCAGGACGATACCGCCGATGAGCTGCACATCGTAGTGCACCATATCCCAAGTGATCTCGTTTCCGCCGGCCTTCCAATGGTTATGGTAAACCGCGTCCTCGCCGTCGATCTCCACGAAATCGTGCCCGATGCTCAGGTCGCGGTCGAACTGCGTAGCCTTCACCCTGACGGACTCGTTCTGAGCGAAGCGGCGCGCGGTGGACTTCATAATCGAGAATGCTTTCGGCAGGACTTCGTCCAATGCCTTCTCGATGGCTTCGTCTTCATCTTTCACGAGACGGTCCGACTCCGTCGCGAGTTTCTCCTTCTCAGAAACCGGTATATCTCCTTCGAGTTCCTCCTTTATCTTCGCTATGCGCTCCTCGAAAGGGGCCTCGGTCTGGCGGAGATAGTCCCTCAGGGAAGCGGAAGCGGCACGGAGCTCGTCATTCGAGAGCTTGTCAATCACCTCATACTCAGCAAGTACCCTGATGAGGAGGGGTCTGACGGCCTTCATATCGCGCTCCGCCTTGGAGCCGAAAATCTTTCCTATTACGTCTGCTAATGCCATAATCTGTTCCTATTAAGTTATGCGTAAAACCGCACAATCGGACAAAGATAATAAAAAAATTCTATATTTGTGGTATCTATGGACGCGGAACATCGCTCTGACGGAAAACGCATAGCGCGGAACACCCTCCTGCTCTACGGCAGGATGCTGTTTACTATGCTGATCGGCCTGTACACCTCCAGGGTGGTTCTCGACGCGCTCGGCTTCGAAGACAGCGGAGTTTACAGCGCGGTGGGAGGCTTCGTGGCGATGTTCACCCTCGTCTCGGGTTCACTGAGCTCCGCCATAAACCGCTTCCTGACCTTCGAACTGGGCCGGGGCGAGAGCGGCCGTCCGTCCGAAGTCTTCTCCGCTGCCGTCACCATCCAGCTGCTGCTCGCGCTCTGCATCATCATCGGAGCCGAAGCGCTCGGCCTGTGGTACTGCTCCACCTATCTGAAGATTCCCGACGGCCGGCTGTACGCCGTCCAATGGGTCCTCCAGTTCTCCATTCTGACCTTCGCCATTAATCTGGTCAGCATCCCGTACAACGCCGCCATAATCGCTCACGAGAAGATGAAGGTGTTCGCCGGAATCGGCATAGGCGAAGCTCTCGCGAAACTCGCGGTCGCTCTTCTGATTGCCCACTGCGCGGGCGACAGACTGATCCTGTACGCCGCTCTGATGTGTCTCGTAGCCGTGCTCGTCAGACTTGCCTACGGCATCTACTGCCGGAGGCATTTCTCCGAATGCCGCTTCCGTCCGCACTTTGACGGAGCGCTGCTGCGGCGGATGGCGTCTTTCGCCGGGTGGAATTTCATAGGCTCGTCCTCCGCGGTCCTTCGCGACTATGGCGGAACTCTGCTGATCAATTTCTTCCACGGACCTGCGGTCAATGCGGCCCGCGCCCAGGCCCAGCAGCTCTGCGGGGCGGTGCAGGGCTTCGTCAGCAATTTTATGACCGCGCTCAACCCTCAGATAATCAAGTCCTACGCCTCCGATGACAGGGAATATATGATGACGCTTGTAAACCGCGGGGCCAGACTCTCATTTCTCCTGATGCTTCTGCTGGGACTTCCGGTGGTTTTCAACATAGACTTCCTGCTGGCTTTCTGGCTTAAGGATGTTCCGCCCCATACGGCCCTCTTCTCGCAGCTGGTAATCATCTTCGCGGCGATGGAGGCGCTCTCGCACCCTCTGGTGACGGCGGCTCTCGCCGGAGGCAGAATCCGCAACTATCAGCTGACCGTGGGAGGAATCCAGCTGCTGAACCTGCCTCTGAGCTGGATTCTGCTCGCCCGGGGATGGCCCCCGGAAACCGTAACCGCAGTGGCCATAGTCCTTTCGCAGCTCTGCCTTTTCGCCCGTCTGGCGCTGCTGCGCGGGATGGTGGGGCTCGATGCCCGGGAGTACCTGGGGGGAGTATATCTCAAGGTTCTGGCGGTGAGCGCGGCGGCGGTGACCCCGATGCTTTTCGTGCAGAGGATTCTGCCCGGCGGCTGGAGAGGAATGCTGCTGAGCTGCTGCATCATACTGCTCTGGACGGGAGTCTGCATAGTCACGCTGGGGCTTCGCGGCGATGAGAGACGTTTTTTGATTGGCCGTATGGCCGCAAGGAGGACGGAAAAATGATAAGGATAAACGACAGAGGACTTTGCTGCGGCTGCGGAGCGTGCGAGGCCGTCTGCCCGAGAGGCGCGGTCCGGCTCGAAAGGGACGCGATGGGATTCGAGTACCCGAAGATTTCGGAGGAGCTGTGCACGGATTGCGGCCTCTGCGATAAGGTCTGCGCCTTCAGGGAGGCCGTGGAGGCTTATGAGCGGAACGGGGATGCGGAGAGTCGCGGTTTCGCGGAGAGTTGCGAGAAGGATGGTGCGGAGAGTTGCGCGAAGAATTCTGCGGAGGTCGGTGCTGCTGCCGGGAAGCTGCGCAAGCCGCTGCTGAGTGTGGCGGCGCGTCACAGGAGCCTTCTCGAAATATCGCGAAGCCGCAGCGGAGCGGCATTCCCCGCGCTCACCGAAACGCTGCTGCAACGAGGCGGTACGGTGTTCGGGGCTGAACTTTCGCGTGACTGCAGAAGCGTGAAGCACCGCGCTGCGGACAGCATTGCCGCCAGAGACCGCTTCCGGGGCAGCAAATACATCCAGAGCTCGACCGCAGAGGCATTCGCTCAGCTCCGGAAGGAGCTTTCCGACGGACGCGAAACGGTTTTCAGCGGCACTCCGTGCCAATGCCACGCCCTCCTCCGTTTCATTCCCGAGGCTCTGCAGAAGAATCTGACACTCATAGACTTCGTCTGCCACGGAGTGGCCTCCCCGGCATTCTGGGACAGGTATCTGGACTATATGGGGAATGGGGAAACCGTCGTGAAAGCGGACTTCCGGGACAAGCTGCTCTTCGGCTGGAAGGCCCATCGGGAAACTTTCGTTCTCAGCGACGGAAGCATCAAGTTTTCCCGCTCGTTCACAGACATATATTATAAGCATCTGATGATGAGGCCGAGCTGCCTCAGAT
>CAVLBF010000004.1:0-103733 GCA_963661285.1 Bacteroidaceae bacterium
AGGATATGTCCGTGCAAAGGAAGACGGCGTCAAAATATCTTGAAATGATAGTGGACACCGGACTTCTGGAAAAGGTCAAGGTCGGACGTGAGAATTTCTATGTCAACACAAAGCTGTTCAATCTCTTCCTGAATCGTCCGATGTCCGGGAGTACGGTGGGAGAGACCATCATAACTGAATAATACGGTCAACATTCATCAGAAGCGGGTACATATTCTCCGGATGTGTACCCGATTTGGTGTTTTCGGGTACATATTCTCAAAATATGGTCATCAAACCCATCAATCGGGTACATCGCCCCCACCTCCCAAAAATTGTTGATAACTTTTCCCGCCCGCTCCGATATGTTGCAGTATAAAACCGTATCTTTGGGACAGAAACACAGCCAATCCCTCCTAGACGATACGGTTTTTGGAAGTTGTTTTGAAATGGTTCCCGAATTTAAAGAACAATATCAAATATGTTTAGGCTCAGAACATTATTATCCTCAGCGCTTCTTACTGCTGCGGCACTGTTTCTCCTTTCGGCGCAACCGCTCGTCTCTCAGGAGCGCACGCTGCATATCGTGACGACCGGCGATGTGCACGGCTCGTGGTTTGACAGGCCGTATGTGGAAGGCAATTCGACGAGAACCAGCCTTATGTCCGTGAAGCACTATGTGGACAGCCTGCGCAGCGCGGTGGGGGAGGATAACCTGCTTCTGCTCGATGCCGGCGACTGTCTGCAGGGCGACAATGCCGCGTATTATTATAATTATGTGGAGACTACCGTCCCGCACCTCTATCCGAGGCTTGCCGCCTATATGGGCTATGATGCCGTCGTGGTCGGCAATCACGATATCGAGACCGGGCACAAGGTTTACGACCGGGTATGCTCCGAACTCGCCGAGCTGAACATTCCCTGGCTCGGGGGCAATGCGCTCCGGCTCTGCGACGGTCTGCCGTACTTTCCCGTATGGAAGGTTTTTGAGCGCGGGGGTATGAGGGTCGCTGTGCTGGGATTCACCAACCCGAATATGACGGCCTGGCTCTCCGAACCGGTCTGGAGGGGGATTGAATTCGTCTCCCTGCTTCCCTATGTGCAGAAATGCGTGGATGAGGTTCTGGCAGCCGAGAAGCCCGATGCCGTGGTGGTCGTAGTGCATTCCGGAACCGGTGCCGGAGACGGCTCCGTGCTTGAAAGCCAGGGTCTTGACCTCCTATATTCGCTTCGCGGCGCGGATGTGCTCATATGCGCCCACGACCACAGGCCATATGTCGCCGAGAAGAACGGATGCGTGCTCATCAACGGCGGTTCGCGCGCCGGCAACGTGGGCTACGCGACCGTTAGCCTGAACGGCGGCGTCAAGAGTGTGGACGGCAGGACGGTAAGGATGGACAGGAGCTTGGTGGACACTGCGATGCGGCGGGAGTTCGAGGCCGAATTCCAGGCGGTCAAGGCTTTTACCAACCGGCGCGTGGGGCATCTCTCGATGGAGATGAGGACGCGTGACGCGTATAGGGGGATGTCCGACTACATCAACCTCGTGCATACCGTGCAGATCGGAGTTCCGGAGGCGCAGATATCATTCGCCGCTCCTCTGACATACAACGGCACCGTCAAGGCAGGTGACCTCATCTATAACGATATGTTTACCATCTATCCTTATGAGAACCAACTCTTTGTGTTGAGGCTCAAGGGCAGCGAAATACGCAGATATCTGGAATATTCCTACGATGCCTGGATTCAGACCCCGGGCAAGCACGTGCTTCGCATTAGCCCAAGCCCCGACCCGAGGACTGGCGCGCAGAGGTGGTCGTTCACCGCAAGGTCATACAACTTCGACTCCGCCGCAGGGCTTGTATATACCGTGGACGTGAGCAAGCCGTACGGCAAGCGGGTGCGGATCAGCAGCTTGGCCGACGGGACCGCGTTTGATGAGGAAGCCTGGTACAACGTGGCGATGACCTCTTACCGCGCAAGCGGCGGCGGGAATCTCATCACTCAGGGAGCGGGACTGAGTAAGGACGAGGCGGACAGCCGCGTCATCGCCCGCTATCCCGAAATCCGCGACATAGTCTATGAATTCATCTCGTCGCACGCCGATATCACCCCCGGACTCGTTGGTGACCCGTCAGTGATAGGCGAGTGGCGCTTTGTCCCCGAGAAGAAGGTGAAGTCTCTGATGGATGCAGATTATAAGAATCTGTTTCAGGTGTACTGAATGGAGGGAAACTAATAAGTCCCGCAGGGACCGCGACGTAGGAGCGAAATACCCCTGATAGGGGTCGCAGACGGTAGTCTGCGGGGGTTAAGAAGCCCAAGAGGGGCTGGCTAAAATACTTTTTAGCCAGCCCCTCTTCCGTGGAGCATAGGGGGTTCGAACCCCTGACCTTCAGATTGCGAACCTGACGCTCTACCAACTGAGCTAATACCCCTTTTCGGGCTTGTGCCCGAGGCGGAACCGTCTGTGGCGACTCCGCCGCTTATTTTATGCAACGATAAGTTTCGTCTTTCTATATCGACAGGATGCTCAGCACATTGATGAGTTCCTTGTCAATCGGCTTGTCTATCTTGACGGCGCGGGAGATGGGGATGTAGACGATCTGGTCGTTCTTGATACCTATCATCACGTTGCGCTGTCCCTCTTTCAGAGCATCTATCGAGGCCACTCCGAGCCGGCTCGCGAGGATTCTGTCATAGGCGGTAGGTGTGCCGCCGCGCTGCAGATGCCCCAGAATGGATACCTTCACATCGTACTGCGGATATTCCTTGCGCACACGCTCGGCATAGTGCATCGCGCCCCCGTCTTTCTCGGAGACCAGCACGATGCTGCTGTTCTTGCTCTTCCTGATGCCCCTGCCGATGAATGTCGCAAGCTGGTCGATGTCGGTGTTGTCCTCAGGAATGATGGCCGCCTCCGCGCCGGAAGCGATGGCGCTGTTCTGGGCGAGGAAGCCCGCGTCGCGTCCCATCACCTCGACGAAGAATATCCGGTCGTGGCTGGTCGCGGTGTCGCGAATCTTGTCCACGCACTCCATTATGGTGTTGAGCGCGGTATCGTAGCCTATCGTGGAATCAGTCCCGTAGAGGTCGTTGTCGATAGTCCCCGGCAGACCGATGACGGTGACGTCGTGTTCGCTTGCGAGAAGCTGAGCCCCGGTGAGCGACCCGTTGCCGCCGATTACCACAAGGGCGTCGATGCCGTATTTCTTGATGTTCTCGTAAGCCTTGCTGCGTCCCTCCGGAGTGCGGAATTCTTCGCTGCGGGCCGTCTTGAGGATAGTGCCGCCGCGCTGAATCGTGTTGCTGACACTTTCGGTGGTGAGCTCCCTTATGTTGCCCTCTATCAGGCCTTCCCAGCCGCGTATGATGCCATAGACCTTGCAGCCTTCGAATATGGCCGCACGGGTCACGGCCCTGATGCAGGCGTTCATCCCCGGTGCGTCTCCGCCCGAGGTAAGGACTCCTATGGATTTGAAATTCATATTCAGCTCAAAAATTTCGCCGCAAATATATAAAATTTTCTTTTGCCGGCGCAGCATATTCAGCAAAAAATATGCCTTGACCCCCTCCTTGTGCGGCAGATTGGATTTTTTTTGTAAATTAGCGACTGTTATGAAAAAGTATGCCATCATCATTGCAGCGGCCCTTGCCGCTCTCAGCCTCTCCGCCTGTGGAAACCGGGGCGGGGAGAGTCAGAAATCCTGCTGCCAGGAAGGCGGTGAATGCAGTCAGGCTCTCAATCCGGTGATTGAAGCCATTATGAGCCGCCGGTCTGTCCGCCAGTACAAGGACACTCCGGTGGAGAGGGAGAAGCTCCAGCTCATCGCCGAGTGCGGAGTCAACGCGCCCAACGGGATGAACGCCCAGCGCTGGGAGGTCAGGATCGTGGACGGTGCGGAGAGCATTGCGGACATCACCGAGAAGTTCAAGGCGGCCAACCCGGAGATGGTGGCCCGCGACGCGAACTTCAAGAATATGTTCAGAAACGCTCCGGCGGTCATCTTCATCGCAGTGCCTGACGGCGACGACGGCGTGAACGCGGGGCTTATGGGGGAGAATATGATACTTGCCGCACAGTCTATGGGCCTCGGGACAGTATGTCTCGGAGGGCCGGTGAATTTCCTGAAGAACAGCGACGACGGCAGGGCGTTTCTCAAGAAGCTCGATTTCAGCAAGGGGTACAGTCTCCTGTATATGATAGGAGTGGGTTATCCCGATGAGACTCCGGACGCGAAACCTCGCGACCTGAGCAAGATCCGCTTCGTGGACTAAGCCCCTGGCGCGATGCTGACAAACGCCGAGATGAAGCGCATCCGTTCTCTTCGGGAGAAGAAGTTCCGCGATGAGTACGGGCAGTTTGTCGTCGAGGGGGAAAAGATGGTGCGGGAGGCGCTTGCCTCCGGAGTGGAGGTTGTGGGGAAATGGAGCGTCGATGAGATAGGGGAGGCCGCGATGGCCAGGATCAGTTCTCTGTCCACGCCCTCTCCCGTGCTTGCCGTGCTGTCTGTCCCTGAATCCCCCGTTCTTCCGGAGAGCCCGGAGAAGGGTCTGTATCTCGCTCTGGACTCCGTGCGCGATCCGGGTAACCTCGGAACCATAATCCGCATCGCCGACTGGTTCGGGACAGCTGCGGTCTTCGTCTCCGGAGGCTGCGTAGATCGCTACAACCCCAAGGTCGTACAGGCATCTATGGGCTCGATATTCAGAGTCACGGTCATAGAATCCGACATCGCCGAGGTATGCCGGAGATTCCGCGGAGCCGGTATGCCCGTATACGGGATGGTGCTCGACGGTCGGGACATATACAAGGAAGAATTTGACTGCGAGGGACTTGTCGTTATGGGGAACGAATCTGTCGGAATAAGCCCGGAAGTCAGGGCTGAACTTGACAGGGGACTTATTATCCCTCCTTTCGGCGGGAGCGGCGCGGAGTCGCTCAACGTCGCCGCAGCCACTGCCGTCACACTGTCTGAATTCAGGAGGAGAACTCTGTGAGAAAGGTCGCGCCGATCATCGTCTCCCTGCTGGCCGTGTCGTGCAGCACCACCAGGATTATCCCGGAGGGGGAGCATATGCTCTCTTCCAGCAAGGTTGTCGTCGTCAGCGGCAAGGACAGGCCGGGGACGGGCGAAGTGTCGCAATATGTCCGTCAGCAGCCGAATGCCGGACTGTTCGGCTGGAATCCTTTCGTGAGCGTCTATAACTGGTCGGACGGCAGCGGCAAGGGCATAAGCGCCCTGTGGGAAAAGATAGGCACCGCACCTGTGGTGTTTGACCGGAGCCAGGCGGACGCTTCCTGTGAAGCAATGAAGAACCATCTGGCGTATATAGGCTATTACGATGCCAAAGTCCGGCCCGAAGTGACTTACAGGGGGCGCAAGGCATCGGTGCGCTATGTGGTGGAACCGGGCGCAAGGCATCGGATAGACAGTCTTGTATTCGACGTGCCGGGAGGACAGTTCGGCGAAGAGTTCCGCGCCGACAGCGCTTCGGTCACGATACGCAGGGGAGACATCCTCTCCGAGAAGTCCCTTGAGGCGGAGACCGTCAGGGGCGCGTCGTATTTCAGAAATCTGGGATACTACAGTTTCAACAAGAACAACTATTTCTTCGAGGCCGACACTCTCGGCGGGAAAACGGTCCTCTACTACAGAATCCGGAGCTATACCCGCAACGAAAACCCCCGGGACGAGGCGGCGATTGAGAAATACCGCATCGGCGACGTCAGCATCCATTACCCTTCCGGAATCAGATTCAGGCAGTCTATGCTGGAGAGCGTCAATACGATACATCCCGGAGACTGGTACAGCGAGGCTCTCGTGAACGCAAGCTATAACCGCTTCTCGTCACTCAATGTGTTCAACAGCGTCAATGTCGAGCTGACTCCTGCCGACAGCGCTCGGGTGAACTGCGACATACGGCTTCGGGGGTCGGGCATCTTCGGCTTCAAGGCCAACTTCGAGGCCTCGTCCAACTCGTCCGGACTGCTCGGGGTGTCCCCGCAGCTCACTTTCTTCCACAAGAACCTCTTCCGGGGAGGGGAAAGTCTCAATCTGGACTTCTCCGGCAACTGGCAGGTCAAGCCGGGGTCTAATGTCCGCGCCACGGAACTCGGAATGTCGGCAATTCTCGGCTTTCCAAGGGCGCCGGGCTACCGTCAGACCAGGATTGACGGCGATGCTATCCCGAGGATGGAGATCAAGGCGAGCTACAATTACCAGAACCGGCCGGAATACCGCCGCGGAGTCGCCGGAGTCTCTTATGGATACAGCGGCCGGAAAGGCCGCAATCTCTATTACCAGTTCTATCCGCTGCAGCTCAGTCTGGTCAATCTGCACGACATCAGCGATGACTTCCAGTCCACGCTCAGCGCCAACCCGTATCTTTGGGATTCGTTCGAAGACCAGATAGATGCCGGCGCGGGCGGAATTCTCTATTATACCACCAACTCTGACATCGTCCCGAAGACCCCATACCATTATCTGAGGCTTTCCGTCGATGTTGCCGGCAATCTCATCTCGCTCTTCAACCGCTATATGCCGGTAGGAGATATGGACAAGAGACAGATATTCGGACTCCCGTACAACCAGTACGTCAAGCTGGCGCTGACCCTCGGCAAGACGTTCCGTTTCGGAAGCAACGACTCTCAGGCCCTTGCGCTGAGGTTCGACTCCGGGATCGGCAAGGCCTACGGCAACTCCATCGCTCTCCCGTTCGAGAAGCAGTTCTACTGCGGCGGTGCAAGCAGTATGAGGGGTTGGCAGGTGCGTTCGATCGGTCCCGGGTTCTACGAGATGAACACTTCGTTCATCATCCCAAGCCAGACAGGAGACCTCAAGCTTGAGGCTGATGCGGAATACCGTTTCAAGATGTTCTGGAAGCTGGAGGGGGCACTCTTCGCGGAGGTCGGCAATGTCTGGCAGCTCGACGAGATGGAGGAGTTCCGCTTCGAGAGTCTTGCTGCGGACTGGGGCTTGGGATTGAGGCTGAATCTGGACTTCATACTCCTGCGTCTGGATATGGGATTCAGAGTCCACGACCCTTCGAGAGAGGAGGGCTCCCGCTGGCTCGGTCCCGCTTCCTGGCTGAAACGTGGCGGCTTCGCCGCGCACTTCGGAGTGGGCTATCCTTTCTGACACAATGAAACACATCATTTATCAAGCTCTTACAAGGCTCTGGGGCGGAGGACGCTTCTCCTCCTGGGACGAGCCGACACTTCAGTATATACGTTCTCTCGGTGCTGACTGCCTCTGGCTGACCGGGATTCCGCGACACGCGAGCGGCAAGGATTTCGTCAAGGGCAATCCCGGATGTCCGTATTCCATTACGGACTGGATGGATGTCAATCCCTATCTCGCGGACTGTCCGGAGCGGAGGATGGAAGAATTCTCCCGTCTTGTGGACAGGGTGCACGCCGCAGGACTTAAACTGCTGATCGACTACATCCCCAATCACGTAGCCAAGGATTACGGGGGGAAGATCGTCCATTTTGATTATTGCGACGCGGACTGGACGGATACCCTCAAGAACGACTGGAGCTCGCCGCAGACATTCGACGCTATGCTGGAGATACTGCGCTTCTGGCTCGGGAAGGGAGTTGACGGATTCCGCTGCGATATGGTGGAACTTGTGCCGCCGGACTCTCTCGGACGGCTGATTTCGGAGGTGAGGCGGAGCAGCCCGGACTCGCTTTTCATCGCCGAAGTCTACGGCAAGTGCAACTACCGCCGCTACATCGAGGAAGTGGGATTTGACCTGCTCTACGACAAATCCGGCCTGTACGATTCCCTGAGAGCAATCTGCACCGGTGGCCTGAGCGCCCGCGCCATCAGCTGGAACTGGCAGTTCCTGGGCGACCTGCAGCCGAGGATGCTCAACTTTCTGGAGAACCACGACGAGCAGCGGGTGGCCTCTGACTTCTTCCTTGGCTCGGCATCCAAGGCCTATGCGGCGCTGGCGGTGTCGCTGCTCTTCAATGACGCGTCCTTTATGCTATACTTCGGGCAGGAGGCGGGGGAGGCCGCGTCCGAGAGCGGCAACGGGCGCACCTCCATCTTCGACATCACCCGCCCTGCGACTCTGGGACGGTTGTGTGAGTCCGTCCACGGCAACGGGAGACTGCTCCCGCAGGAGGATGCGGTGCTGAGGCGCTACAGGGAGCTGTTGGAATATGCAAAAATCCCGGCATTCTCACAGGGAAAATGCTGGGATCTGTGCTATTGCAACCTTTCTTCCGAGGGTTTTGACGCGGAGCGCCATTTTGCCTTTATCCGCTATGACCTCTCGGAGGCCTATCTTGTGTTCTGCAACTTCTCCGGCAATCCGGTCCCGAAGCTGAGCATCGCCTTCCCCGAGGAGTTGCGGAGCGTCACGCCCTGCAAGGCTCTCGCCGTCGAGAATACGGCGGCCTGGGATGCGCAGATTCTTAAGCTACAATCTGTCCGATAAGGATGGACGAGATGAGGGAAAGGATGGCGTAGAACTCCGGAAGAGCCGCGTAAATCATCGTGTGGGTCATCACGTTGTGGCCCTGGCTGACACCCACGATACCGTTGGCGCAGACCTGACCTTGACGGATGGCGGTGACAAGGCACACGAGTCCGACCGCGAGACCCACCGCGAAATAGAGCAGGCCATAGTTGGCGAAATCATTGCCGAGCCAGAGCACGAAGGCGAGGAAACCGTAGAGGCCCTGGGTGGCCGGAATGGCGGAGAGAATCATATAAGTGGATGACTTCTCCGGCAGCTTTTTGAGTGCGCCCTCGGCTGCGTTGCCGGCGATGGTGGTGCCGTAGGCGGAACCGATACACGCAAGGCAGAACATAAGTGCCAGTCCGAGGTAACCAAGAATTGTGTTAAGCATAATTGTTTGTGTTTATTTGTTTTACTTATTTCCTGATAGGGTTGTATGCCGAACCCTGGCCTTCGTAGCCGGAGTTCTTGAAAAATTCCACGAAATTGAGTCGCAAAGGGTGCACGAACGCGCCGAGGCAGCTCATCGCGAGATTGAGCACGTGCCCGACTGCGAGAATCAGCACGAACGGAACCCACTGCCAGGTCGGGTCGCTGCCCTTGACCATCTCGGCAATCTGGTTGAAGGTCTGCGCGAGCATTCCGCCCGAGAGCCCGAGGGCGTAGAGACGGATATAGCTGAGCACGTCGCTTATCAGACCCGAAGCCATACTGTAGCTGTCCCACAGTCCGACCCCGATGTTGAGCAGAGGGTTGCGGCCTACCTTGTTGAAGATGAATATGCCGAGCGCGGACACTGCGGCTATGGCGATGAGCAGCCACTTGATTGCGGCCTCCGGGAGCACTCCGAGCGCTCCGACGCTGATGCCGACGACCCCGCCGACAATCAGAAGAGTCCATCCGAGGGTGCTGAGGCTGTCCTTGAATCCGTCTCTTCTCACTGCCCACACGGCCTTGGTAATCATCGCGAGGCAGATGTGCACCACGCCGATGAGCAGCGAGAGTATCATCTGCTTGGCGTAGAGATTGCCGCCGACTTCCATATCGCCGGTGATCATACACTTCTTCATCCAGTCCGGGACCCAGCTCTGGTTAGGCAGGCTGACTCCGAAAAGTCCTCCCATCACGAAACCTGCCGCCACGGTGCCGGCCCCGAGGATGGTGATGAGTCCCCACATATCGGCGAGTCCGCCGCTCTTGCCTCTGAGGAAAAGCCCGATGCCGATGAGCATCAGCCCATAACCCATATCTCCCATACACATCGAGAAGAAGAGCAGGAAGAATATGCTCAGGAACACGGTCGGGTCGAACTCGTTGTAGACAGGCATTCCGTACATCGAGGTGAGAGGCTCGAACTGACGGACGAACCAGTTGTTCTTCAGTTTGATAGGGGGCTTGTCGGAGGCTGTGGCGCTCTCGGCGATGTAGTATATGTCCATCCTGTCGAACGCTTCCCTGAGCCTCCCGTCCTCTTCGGACGGGGCGAAGCCCTCGAATACGACGAGCGAGTTCTCCGCCGCCTTTCTGCCTGTGACTCCGGCGAGATAGACATTGAGCTCCGCATAGAGGGAGCGCACTCTCTCCTCAAGGGCCGGGAGTTCGGAACGGCGTTTTTCCAGTCCGCTGCGGTAGCTTTCTATTTTGTCTTCAAGCCGCTCCATCTCGCCGCGCAGTTCGGCTTCGGTCTTCTGCGGCGCGGGCAGTTCCTTGAGCGGGAAGCCGCTGCTGTCGCCGACAATCACGAACCAGACGCTCCCGTCCTTCTCCGCGACCTTCTGGAGGGCGTAGGACTGCTCCCATTCGGCCTTGAAGGACTTCTTCGCCACGCGGTAGAACTTTACTCCGAGCGCGGAGAGTTTCTCCCTGTCGTAGTCGCCCCAGACGCTGACCTCTTCGAGGCTGCGGCGCAGGGCCAGGGAGTCGTTGCGAAGCTGCTCAAGATGCGCGTCCGAACCGTTCGTGATGCACTTGATGAGGGCCTTGGTCGCCTCTATGTCGGATACGATATGTCCTGAGACGTCGTCCACAGGCTTGGACGAGCGGCTGATGTCCACCACTCCGAGCTCCTGG
This sequence comes from Bacteroidaceae bacterium, assembly GCA_963661285.1. Classification (GTDB taxonomy): domain Bacteria; phylum Bacteroidota; class Bacteroidia; order Bacteroidales; family UBA932; genus Cryptobacteroides. Next base: position 10,528 of record CAVLBF010000004.1, read on the forward strand.
AGGTTTCTGAGGAACTCCTCCTTCTCCCCGCTGAGCAGGATGAAGGAATATTTGGTCATTGCCGTAATCATAGCTCTGCCTCCTCCTCTGCGGCGTGACGGGTCTTGACTATCTTGGACGAAGCCTTGGAGAGATTCTCCTCGTCCTCCATATATCTCTTGATTTTACGTATCGCTTCCTGATAGCCCGGAATCTGCACTTTCTCGTAGAGGTTGACTTTCTGGGTGGTCTTCTTGCGGTTGAACTCGAGGATGCGTCGCTTCTGCTCGTAAATCTCGGATTCGATGCCGATGCGGGTCAGGTCCTTGAGTATCCTCACCCCGTCGGCGAACCAGGCCGGCTTGACGAAAGCGTTGAACGGCAGAATCTCGTAGCGGATTCCGTCCAGCTGCGGAGTCTTGACTCCGGCCACCTTGACGGTGCGCAAATCCACGTCCGTGATGCGTATCAGCCCCGGCTCGAACTCGTTCCACAGCGCCGCGAGATAGTCGTATCCCGCGAGTGACCTCTCAAGCTCCTCCTCAAGTCTCCGGGATTCGTGCTTGGCAGCGAGCACCGCGCCGCGCAGGGCCGACTCCTTGTTCTTGAGGGTCGGCAGGGCGTTGCGGCGCATCTTGAGCTGCTTGCCAAGATTCGTCAGCGAAGTCTTATTGTATTGAAATCTGATGGCCACTGTATGCTATTTCTTCCAGTATTTATCTATCAATGACTGCCTTATGCCGGTCTCCGCCGGGGAGAAATATTTCGCGAAAATCTCCCACGCGGTGTCGAGCATTTCGGTGATGCTGATGTTGACGTCGATGGAGAGCAGCCGGGTGGCGTACTCCTTGGCGTAGTCCAGACACCTGAGGTCGTAGTCGGACAGGTCAAATCCGTTCTCCAGCTTGGTCTTCGCATTCTGAGCGTCGGCGTAGAGCCGCACTCCGGCGTTCATCACCTGTGAGTGGTCCTCGCGGGTCTTCTTGCCCTGTACGAGCTGCTTGAGTCGGCTCAGCGAACGGAACGGGTCCACGATGACCTTGCCGGAGTCGGAGTCCGCGCGCAAGAAAAGCTGGCCCTCGGTGATGTAGCCGGTGTTGTCCGGAATCGCGTGCGTGATGTCCCCGTCGTTGAGGGTGGTCACGGCGATAATCGTGATTGAACCGCCGTCAGGCAGCTGCACAGCCTTCTCGTAGATTTTGGCGAGGTCGGAGTAGAGCGAGCCCGGCATCGAGTCCTTGGACGGAATCTGGTCCATACGGTTGGACACGATGGAGAGCGCGTCGGCGTAGAGGGTCATATCGGTAAGGAGCACGAGCACCTTTTCGTTGCAGTCCACGGCGAAGTACTCCGCTGCGGCGAGAGCCATATCCGGGATAAGCAGACGCTCCACAGGCGGCTCCTCGGTCGTGTTGACGAAAGAGACGATTCTGTCGAGTGCGCCTGCGGACTCGAATTCGTGGCGGAAGAAGAGGTAGTCATCGTTGGAGAGGCCCATTCCTCCGAGGATAATCTTGTCCACGTCCGCCCTCAGCGCCACGTCTGCCATCACCTTGTTGTAAGGCTGGTCAGGGTCGGCGAAGAACGGAATCTTCTGCCCTGAGACGAGGGTGTTGTTGAGGTCGATGCCGGCGATGCCGGTAGGTATCAGTTCCGAAGGCTGGCGGCGCTTGTAAGGGTTGACGGAAGGGCCGCCGACCTCTCTCTCCTCGCCCTCCACTTCCGGGCCGCCGTCGATAGGATTGCCGTAGGCGTTGAAGAAGCGTCCGGAGAGCTGCCTGCTCACCTTTAGGGTCGGAGGAACTCCGAGAAACGACACCTCCGCGTCGGTAGGGATGCCTTCCGTGCCGGAGAATATCTGCAGCGTGACTGTGTCGCCCTTGGTCTTGACTATCTGGGCGAGCTTCCCGTTGACTCTTGCCAGCTCATCGTTGGCCACGCCTGTGGCGTTGAGGGACACGGTCGCCTTGGTGATGGCGTTGAGCCGGGTATATGTGCGTTGATATGCTTTGACTGCCATATTATGAAAGGAATTTGCTCAGCTGCTGCTGATATTCTTTGAACTTGTCGCTCTGGAACTCGGAATAGTTCATCTGGCGCAGTATGTTGATCATCTGCTTGAAGTAGCTCCGGCATTCTTCGAAATCCTCGAAGCTGAAGTCGCGTTCGCAGATGCCGATGATGAGATTCAGCATATACTTCTGGCGCTCCATCGGGCAAAGGGCGTCCACTTCGTCGAACGCGTCCTGCTGAAGGAACGCGAAATCGATGAGTTCGGACTTCCAGAACGCCTCGTGGTAGCTCATCGGCACTCCGTCGTCGCCCAGAATGTTGATCTGGTCGGCCATTTCCTTGCCCTTGCGGACTATATTCTTGGCTTTCAGTACCTTGTCTACCCATCCTTTCTCTATCTTGGAGTCGAGCCAGTCCACGATTTCCGGATATTCGAGATATTTGGAATAGGAGTCGATTGGGCTGACCGCCGGGTAACGCTTCTGGTCGGCGCGGTTCTGTTCAAGGGCGTAGAAGCAGCGGGCGGCCTTTTTGGTCGATTCGGTCACCGGCTCCTTGAGGTTGCCTCCGGCAGGGGAGACTGTGCCGATGAAGGTGATGGCCCCGGTCTTGCCGTTGTTGAGGCGTACCATTCCGGCGCGGGAGTAGAAGTTGGAGATGATCGCGGACAGGTCCACCGGGAAGGCATCCGCTCCCGGGAGTTCCTCCATACGGTTGGACATTTCCCTGAGGGCCTGCGCCCAGCGGGAGGTGGAGTCGGCGAGCAGCAGGCAGCGCAGCCCCATCGCGCGGTAGTATTCGCAGATGGTCATCGCCGTATAGACGGACGCTTCACGCGCGGCCACAGGCATATTGGAGGTGTTGCAGATGATTACTGTCCTCTCCATCAGATGCCTGCCGGTGTGGGGGTCGATGAGCTCCGGGAATTCGGTGAATATCTCCACTACTTCGTTGGCCCGTTCTCCGCACGCGGCCATCACTATCACGTCTGCTTCGCCCTGCTTGGCTATGGCGTGCTGGAGCACGGTCTTGCCGCAGCCGAACGGTCCGGGGATGAAACCGGTGCCGCCCTCGGCAATCGGATCGAAACTGTCGATGACGCGTACTCCCGTTTCCATTATCTTCTCCGGACGCGGCTTCTCCTGATAGGCTTTGAGGGCTATCTTGACAGGCCATTTCTGGGTCATAGTGACGTCGACATCCCCTTCAGGGCCGCTGAAGGTCGCGATGACGCTGTCAACGGTGTACTGCCCCTCGGGGGCGATGCTCTTGACCACATATTCCCCCTTGAAACTGAACGGCACCATAATCTTGTGCGGCAGCCAGCCTTCCTTGACCTCTCCGAGCCAGTCCGCCGCGCTCACCTTGTCGCCTTTAGCGGCGAGCGGGGTGAAGTCCCAAAGCTTGGCGTGGTCGAGAGGGTCGGTGTATTCGCCGCGTTTCAGGAATACTCCTTCCATTGTGGTGAGGTCGTTCTGCAGGCCGTCATAGACGCTGGAGAGCAGTCCCGGCCCGAGGGTCGCCTCAAGCATCCTGCCGAGGAATTCGACCTTGTCGCCGTTCTTAAGTCCGCGGGTGCTCTCGAAGACCTGGACGGAAGCCCTGTCGCCGTTGACCTTGATGACCTCGGCGAGGAGTTTTGTCCCGTCCAGGTCGATGTGGCAGAGCTCATTTTCCGCCACAGGACCGTCGACCGTCACGGTCACAAGGTTTGAAACGATGCCTGTTACCTTTCCTGTTGTCTTCATATGTCAGTGTTTTTTTTGTTGTCGTAAGTTGCGCGGATGTCCTGCACGAGCTTGCGGAAGAACTTCCCTCCGGTCTCCGGGTCGAGCTTCTCCCACCTGTCCACAATCTTGAGTTTCGCGGCGAATCCGAGTATCAGCTCGATGTCGAAGAGGTCGCTGAGGGTAATCTCCTCGATACGCTTCCACATCAGCTCGTCGAGCCCGCGCTCGCGTCCGAGGATGTCGCTCCCGGAGAGCACCGCGTCTATTTCGGCGCGGCCCTCAAACTCCGGATTCCAGCGTCCGCGGCCCTCTTCGTCCTTTGCGGTGCACACGATGTCCTGTCCTTCGGGGCGGGAGAGCGTCCTGTTGATCCACTCGACCTTGGCGTTGCGCAGGTTGAGGTCGTAAGAGAAGTAGCTGCGGATGAAGCGGTTGCGGTGTGAGAGAGCCTTGGCGTAGAAGCCGCCGTCGAGATTGCTCCCGTCGAAGCCCGCGAGCAGGAAGTCCAGCAGAGAATTGTCCCTGGTGGAGAGCTGGCTGCGGAGCTCGGCGAGTATGCCCTCCGTGTCGACCCCGCTGCTGCGGTCAGTGCCGTGCTGCAGGACCGGGAGTCCGGCAATGATATATTCGTAATTATTCATTACTGCCGAAGAGGAGCTTGCGCGTCACCGGACGGAGGTACTCGGCGATGAGTTCTCTGAACGTCTCCTCGCTCAGGCTCACATACCAGCTGCCGTCTTTCGGCCCGATGATGAATCCGCCGGAGACTTTCTTGGAGAACTCGGCCTTGACTTCCTTGGCGAGGGCTTTCTGGAGTTCCGCCTTCACCCAAGGCTCAAGCTGCTTCTGCAGGGTCTCCGGAAGGATGATCCTGAGATCGCAGCTCTCCTCGGCATTGAAGCGTTCCGCCACCGCCGAGATAATCTTCTTGAGGTAGTCCGGGTCGTCCAAGGCTTCCTTGACCTTGCCGGACACGATATTTCCCACGAGCAGATCTTCGATGGACTTCTTCGTTGCCTGAAGGCTCTGGGCCGACGCCATCTTCACGTCGGATTCGGCCTTGGCCTTGAGGTCGGCGGCGCCGCGCTCGGCATCGGCCATTATGGCCTCCGCGTCGGCCTTGGCCTTCGCCACTATCGCGTCGGCTTCCTTGTGCGCTTTGGCGAGAAGAAGTTCGCCCTCTTCCTTGCCTTTCGACAGCCCCTCGTTATAGAGTTTGTCGGTAAGTTCCTGTAGTTTGTTGGACATATTGCTTATTATTGATTATCAGTTTGTTGTATCTAGAGCGCACGGCTTCGCGCCTTTCGCCCCGACGGAGTTCGGCGATTTCTGCCCGCCGAATTGCGCAAAAGTAGTCAAAAAAAGAGCCATACGCAAGTTTGCCGTTATTATTATCATCGATAACTGCTATCGTTTATCGGGGTCTCCCGTCTGTGCTGCCTTATGCCTTCCAAAATCCGCTTTCCGCTGATTTTCGGGGCTTGTCCGGATACGGGACTCACGGATTTTTGTAAATTTGTCGCCGCTATGCGAATTGATGCAGAATTAAGGATTTTAGGAGCCGTGGCTTTGGGAATTGCAGCCGCTGCCTCCTGCGCCAGGACGGGCTGGAGCGATGCGGAGTCGGCGCTGATAGACTCCGACGGCGCGACGATGCGGGTGCTTACCGTCGATGACAGGCAGGACTCTCTGATGCTGAGGACAGTATGCAGGGAGCTCGGTGCCGATGAACTTGCCTCCCGCGAATATTCGACACTTGCGGAGAAGATGGTCGCAACCGTGACTTCGCCCGAGCAGGACGGCGTAGGGATTGCCGGGCCTCAGGTCGGGATACTCCGCAGGGTCGTGGCGGTTATGCGCTACGATAAGCCCGGAGAGCCTTTCGAGGTCTATCCCAATGTGAGAATCGTTGCCGTGAGGGGGGAGAAGACCCCCGGACCTGAGGGTTGCCTGAGCATCCCCGGAGTGCGGGGCGAAGTCCCGCGCTATCAGGACATCGACGTGCGCTACACCTCCGTCGCCACGATGAAAGATACTGTGGAGACAGTCCGTGGCTACACGGCCGTCATCTTCCAGCACGAGTGCGACCACCTCGACGGAATCCTCTTCACGGACTATCTGTAGTCCTTGACCATCCGGTCGTAGAGGTGGCCGAAGAACAGAATCTCGCCGTCGGGGCGGAATCCCAGAGCGGAATAGTAGGCGTTGAGGCGCGGCTTGGTCTTGTCAACGATGAGGCTTATGCGGGGGAAGCCTTGTCTGCGGGCCTCCTCTATGCTGTCCAGCATCAGCAGATGTCCGATCCGGTCGTCCGATCCGGCATATTCAAAGCTCATCCTGCGGTACTCCGGAAGGACGGCCAGACTGTCGAGGTAGAACTCGCCCGGCAGGCATTCCGGCTGCGTTGAGACGGTGCCGGAGGAATCAGGCGGCGCGGGGGAGACGGCGCATTGCGCGAATGCCGCGTTAAGCGGAGTCCAGGTCAGCTCCCGCAGTTTAGGATAGTCGTTTCCCGAATATGCCGTCAGCGACCCCGCCGCCTTGCCGTCCACGCAGGCGATTCGCGTTCTGGCAAAGGAGTATAAAGTGTCCGGTCTCGCGCAGACCTCGCCGAGGACTCGGACTGCATCCTTTACTCTCAATCTCGCGGAAGCGAGTTCGATTTCAGAGTCCTCATCCCCGAAGACTTCATAGCCCATTCCGGCAAGGACATTCCTTGCGATGAACTCGCCGTCGGAGGGTGCGGCATCGCGGATGATGAAGTTCATATTCTCCCGTTAACAAGATATTCAGCTATCTGTACGGCGTTGAGGGCCGCGCCCTTGCGTATCTGGTCGGCGGAGAGCCAGAGGGTGATGCCGCATTCGTCGCTGATGTCCTTGCGTATGCGCCCGACGAAGACGTCGTCTTTGCCGGCGGTGTAGAGCGGCATCGGATATTTGAGCGCCGCAGGGTCGTCGCACAGGGTCACTCCCGGAGCTGCGGCGAGCGCGTCCTGCACTTCCTTGACTTCCAACGGCTTCTCGGTCTCTATCCAGATAGCCTCAGAATGCGAGCGCAGCGTCGACACCCTCACGCAGGTCGCCGAACAGCGGATGTCGGAGTGCAGTATCTTGCGGGTCTCGTTGTACATCTTCATCTCCTCCTTGGTGTAGCCGTTGTCCTGGAAAAGGTCTATCTGCGGGATGAGGTTGTAGGCGAGCTGGTAGGCGAATTTGTTGACCTTTACCGGCTTGTCCTCCACTATGTCGCGGTACTGCTCTTCGAGTTCCGCCATAGCCTGCGCACCCGCACCGGAGGCCGACTGGTAGCTCGCGACACGGACTCTCCTGATGTGCGAGAGGGCCTCTATCGGCTTGAGCGCCACAACCATCATTATTGTGGTGCAGTTGGGGTTGGCTATTATGTGGCGCGGAGCGTCGAGCGCGTCTTCGGCATTGCACTCCGGCACCACGAGAGGCACGTCTGAGTCCATCCGGAAAGCGCTGGAGTTGTCTATCATCGTCGTCCCGTAGCGGGTGATGGTCTCCGCGAATTCCCGCGAAGTGCCGGCTCCAGCCGACACGAACGCGTAGTCCACTCCCTTGAAGTCATCGTTGTGCTGCAGAAGCCGCACCGTTATCTCCTTGCCCCTGAAACTGTATCTGCGCCCTGCGCTGCGCTCCGATCCGAAGAGCAGCAGCTCGTCGGCGGGGAAATTCCTCTCTTCGAGTACGCGGAGGAATTCCTGTCCCACCGCTCCGCTCGCGCCCACTATCGCTATTCTCATAATAATCCTGTGTAAGATGTTATATGTTTGCTATTCTCATTATGTCTGCAAAAACTCCTGCCGCCGTGACTCCGGCGCCGGCCCCGTAGCCCCGGATGATCATCGGGTGCGGGGCGTACCTCTCGGTGTTGAGCAGGATGATGTTGTTGGAGCCGTCCAGCGACCAGGCCGGGCTGTCGCTGCCCACTTCCCTGAGTGACACGCGGCACTTGCCCCGGTCCATCTCGGCGACGAATCTCCATCTGAGGCCGCGCTCCTCCAGACTGCGGCGTCTGCGCTCGAAGTCCGCGTCGAGAGCCGGCAGCTTCCGCCAGAATTCCTCCGGAGTGCAACTGAAAAAGTCCTCCGGGATGAAGAGCTGTGCTTCGACGTCTTCCTGACTGACCTCGTAGCCCGCTTCGCGCGTGAGTATCACCAGCTTGCGTATCACGTCCCTGCCGGAGAGGTCGATGCGCGGGTCGGGCTCGGAGAATCCCTGTTCCATCGCCATCCTGACCGCACGGCTGAAAGGCACTTCGGCTGAGAGGGTGTTGAAGATGAAGTTGAGCGTGCCGCTGAGCACCGCTTCCATCTTGAGTATGCGGTCTCCGCTGTTGCAGAGGTCGTTGATGGTGCTGATGATGGGAAGTCCGGCCCCCACATTGGTCTCGAAAAGGAATTTTACCCCCTTGTGCAGGGCGGTCTCCTTGAGGCGGCGGTACATCCCGTAGTCGGAGGAGGCCGCTATCTTGTTGGCCGCCACGACCGAGATGCCGTGATTGAAGAAGTCTTCGTAGAGGGACGCCACCTCGGGGCTGGCGGTGCAGTCCACGAACACCGAGTTGAATATGTTCATCCCTATCACCTCATCGGATAGGCGCTGCGTATCGAGCGGAATGCCGCCGACGAGAGCTTCCCGCCAGAGAGCCGGGTCAATTCCGGAACGGTCGAAGACTCCCGCTCTGCTGCGCGCGACGCCGACTATGTTGATCTTGAGGTTGCGCTCGCGCATCAGTTTCTCCCTCTGGGCGGCTATCTGTCCGAGCAGCTGCCCGCCGACCGTGCCGACTCCGCAGACGAAGAGATTGAGCTCCTGATACTCGGAGAGGAAGAAGCCGTCGTGGATGACATTGAGTGTCTTGCGCAGGAAGCGGCGCTCCACGATGAAGGAGATGTTGTTGGCGGAGGAACCCTGGGCGCAGGCCAATACGCTGATTCCGTTGCGCCCGAGAATGCCGAAAAGTTTGCCGGCGATGCCGGCGCTGTGCTTCATATTCTCTCCCACCACGGCGACTGCGGCAAGGTCGCGCTCGAGCTTTACCGCTTCGATGGCTCCGCTCCCGATTTCCCCTCCGAACTCCCCGTCAAGCACCTTGCAGGCGAGCTCCGCATCGGTCTTGCTGACTCCGATGGAGATGCCGGTCTCGGAGGCTGACTGGGACACGAGGAACGCGCTTATGCCCTCGGAGGCGAGCGCGGAGAATATCCTGCTGTCCACTCCTATGACTCCGACCATTGAGTTGCCGCTCAGGGTGATGAGGCAGATGTCGTCTATCGAGGATATGCCCCTTACGGTCCTGCCTCCGCCCGGGCAGTCACGGTGTATGGTGGTGCCGGGAGCATTGGGGTTGAAGGTGTTCTTGATTATTATCGGAATGCCCTTCCTGCACACGGCGTAGAGGGTCGGCGGGTAGATGACCTTGGCCCCGAAGTTGCAGAGCTCCATCGCCTCGCCGTAGCTCATCTCGTCGATCACATAGGATGTATGGATGATGCGCGGGTCGGCGGTCATAAAACCGTCCACGTCGGTCCATATTTCAAGCGAACCCGCGTCCAGCGCCGCAGCGATGAGGCTCGCCGTGTAGTCGGAGCCGCCCCTGCCGAGGTTGGTGATGTCCCCGCTGTCCCTGTCGGTGGAGATGAATCCCGGCACTATGGCCACTTCATTCTCTGTACCGTAGAGAGCAAACGCTTCGCGGATGAGCGGATAGGAGTCCGCGATGTCGGCTCTGTCGCTGCGGCCGCAGCGCTCTGTAAGGATGAATTGCAGAGGGTCATAGAGCTTCGCGCCCTTCACGACCTCCGTCACTATGAGCGAGGAGAGCCGCTCGCCGAAGCTGAGTATCTCGTCTTCGGCCTTGCGCGGCAGCACGCGGAGCATAAATACCCCCTCGCAGATGTTGCCGAGCCTGTTCAGGAGCGCTTCCAACCTGTCCTTCAGAATATTTCGCGTCTCCGCGTCCTCCACCAGCTCATCGCACATCGCGAAATGCCTCTCGCGTATCCCCCGGAGCAGAGTCCGGAATTCGGGGTCGCCCCCTTCCGAGAGCCGTGCGGCGCCGACGAGGCTGTCGGTGACTCCGCCCAGGGCTGAAACCACCACGATGACCTTCTCGGTCTGCGATTCGATTATTGACTTGACGCTGCGCAGGCTTTCCGGACTGCCCACCGACGTGCCGCCGAATTTGATGACTTTCATACTTTCCGTTTTCCGGGATTTGTCCCGATTTTTAACTCGCGAAATTAGTTCATATATTCCACAATTCAAATTTGCTTTTTTCGGATTAGTGAGCGAAATTCGCGGCTCGTGCCGGACTGTACCGGTCTAAGACAGTGAAGATGAAACTCTGCAAACTTAATGTTTCCGTTCCGTTCCGCTTCGAGGCGGGGGAGAGTCTTGAGGGGCTGGAAATAGTATTCCATAGCTCGGAACACGCGAGAACTCCGGGGGAGAAAGTGGTCTGGATATGCCACGCGCTGACCGCCGATTCCGACCCGGAAGACTGGTGGCCGCAGATGGTGGGGAGCGGGAAGCTGATCGATACCGACAGATATTTCGTCGTATGCGTGAATATGCTCTGCTCTCCCTACGGCTCTTCCGGGCCATCGGCACACAATCCCGCTGACGGCAAGCCTTATCTGATGTCGTTTCCCCGGACAACGGTGCGGGATATCGTCAATGCCAATATCCTAGTGCGCAAACATTTGGGAATCGAGAAGATAGATATTCTCATCGGGCCGTCCATCGGAGGCTTTCAGGCCTATGAATGGGCGGTGACGGAGCCGTCCGTGATAGAGAAGGCCGTGTTCATTGCCACCGAGGCGCAGTGTTCTCCGTATCTTACTGCCTACAACGAGGCCCAGAGGATGGCGCTGCGTGCCGACCCGAGTTTCGGGCTCTCGCCGGACGGGGGCAGAAAAGGGCTGGAGTGCGCCAGAGCGATTGCGATGCTCTCGTACAGGACTTATGCGGGCTATGTCAAAACCCAGACCGAGGCGGATCCGGACGCGCTCTTCGCCGACAGGGCGGCTTCGTATCAGCGCTATCAGGGGCGCAAACTCGCCGACCGCTTCAACGCATACAGCTATTGGTATCTGACCTATGCCCTTGACAGTCACAATGTCGGCAGGGGCAGAGGAGGAGTGGCTGCGGCTCTCTCGCGTGTCAAGGCCCGCTGCCTTGTGCTGAATATCGACAGCGACTGCCTCTTCCCGCCCGAGTCGGGCCGCGCTCTCGCCGCGATGCTCCCCGACGCGGAGTATCAGCAGATAAGTTCCGCTTTCGGACACGACGGCTTCCTTATCGAGTATGCCGCGCTTGAGGAGCGGCTGAAGGGGTGGGTAGAGCAGTAGTCCTAATCTTTGCCGAGGTCTCCGGCGGATTTTCTGACCGCCAGGCCGATTGCCTTGCCAAGCAGAGGCGGCACTGCGTTGCCGATCTGTACAAGTTGTTTGTTCTTAGGCCCTTCGAAAATAAAGTCATCAGGGAAAGATTGCAGGCGGGCCATTTCGCGGGCTGTCAGAACCCGGGGCAGTTTAGGATGGATATTGACTCCGCCGTGGTTCTCCTTTATAGTGCAGGAGGCTTCATTCCAAGGGCATTTTTTCCAAGCGTCTGAATAGCCTTTATAAAGACTTTGCCCTTCAGGGCATGCTGCCATTCTGGCTTCCATTTCAGCTTTATGTTTTGTCGGAACGTGGTTGAAAGCCTTATCTTCAGGATGGTCAATAAGGTCGCCTATCGCCTCTCCGGTTGTTTTGTAATGCTCCGGAGTAAGCAGAGGCTTTGGGTGACAGTTCCGTTTCCCGATGCGGTTTCCGATAAAAATAACTCTCTCCCGTTTTTGCGGGACTTCATAATCGGCAGCACACAAGGTTGTGACATTCATATTATAACCTATCGCCTTGAAGTCCGATAGTATTTTTTGCTCTACCATTCCGCCGAGCATTGAACGAAGTCCCTTGACATTCTCGCATAGCACAAAATCGGGCTTAAGCTGCTCCACTATTTCGAGCAATTCCTTATAAAGCGAATTTCTGGGGTCATCCACAATCCTGTTGCCCGACATACTGAAACCCTGACACGGGAAACCGCCGGCAACGACATTCAAGTGCCTGCCGTTCAATTGCTTTTCAACAATGTCGTAAAACTTCTTCTTCACCTCTTGGAGAGTGATGTCGCCGTTGACGAAAGGATGATTGAAATTCCGTTCGTATGTCCACCCGGCCTCTTTAAACCAGTCGAGGCCGCAGATACCTATAAGACCTGCCAATTCCAGTCCTTTGGACAATCCTCCCGCCCCGCAGAAACAATCGATAAAAGTCATTGAAGAATTGCCGGGTGCATTCCAACAATCCCGTATATCAATCCAATTTACATCGTCCGACCTGACAGAATGCCGGACAATAGTAGCATTGTCAATGATATTGCCAAAGAGGTCGTAATTAACCTCTTTGTTCGAATTGTTCTGATTATTAATGAAATACTCCAGCGCACCCTGCGGAATCCGATAAGTGCTGCCGATTTTGGCGGCCCCGAGTTGGCCGCTGGCGATATACCTGCGTATTGACTTCTGCGAGAGACTTAATCGCTCCGCTATATCAGCAATCGAATAGAAACCTTTTACTTCCATACTCACATATATTCACAGGGTTGTCCAAATTTGTCCAATCTCCATGCAAATATACGCATCTTATATTTCAACAGCAATAGGGGGAAACAGATTTCAACGAATTAGCCTATTGCTCAATCAGGCATATGTGTATTTGAAGGCCGTGGACAACTATATCGAAATAATTGTCAGCGTCCGACAAACGGGATATCAGATAATTGACTGTTTCTTCCGGAGAGTGAAGCCACTTGTCCTGGTCTGCCACAAGATAATACATTCGGTTCAAGCCCCAGTTGTGCCTGCAAATCTCCGCCACCTTTCTCATTCGCTCGCTGTCCGCGCCTTCGTATAACTCCAAGGCCAATTGTTTTTTCTCGTCGACAGACATATTGCCGGCTCTTGATTGCCACTTGGACGGATGTGAAGAAACTTTAAGGTCATATGGAATGTCGGCATAGATGAAATCCGTTACGCTTTTTGAGCCGATAGGCGGTATGATGGTCTCGTCAGATAAGATGACGGAAGACTCACAGATGTCGTGGGTGGCTACCATAAAATACTCGTGCTTAAAAATATCACCCCCGATTTCCAAATACTCTTTCAACGAGATGTACCCGTCACAGCAGTCTCTCACTTTGTCTTGGATTGACCTATGCAATATGGATGGCATTGCCCCGTGCCAATCGTGCCCGGACAATAATCCCGACTTCAAATGTGAGATATGGCGTTCTATATTGCAGGGAGACCATTTTGAGCGGAACAGTTCAGTGAGTTCAGACACGGGAAATGAATCCGGAGCATTCCGGAACACTTTGGCCAGTTTGGAATAGGACGAATCAGATTTCCTGATGAAGAGATTGTGCTTCTCGAATAATTCCGAAATCGTCGTTTTGTTTGACATAAACTCAATTGCGTGAGATATGATGTCTACTTCATTCTGCGTGTTTGCCATTACCGAATTGATTTTAAGCGGTTTATACCATCACAGCCCCCACGGGGTCTCGATGTCGGACGGCATCCTCCAGTCGCCTCGGGGGGAGAGGGAGACGGAGCCTACCTTGGGACCGTCGGGGATGCAGGAGCGCTTGAACTGCTGGGTGAAGAAGCGGCGATGGAAGGTCGAGAGCCAGTGACGGACGGTCTGCTCGTCGTATGTGCCGGAGAACGCCTTGAGCGCAAGGAAGAGGAGTTTCTCCGCGCTGTAACCGAAGCGGAAGAAATTGTAGAGGAAGAAGTCGTGCAGCTCGTACGGGCCCACCAAATCCTCGGTCTTCTGGCTGATGTCGCCCCGTTCGTCCGTCGGAATGAGTTCCGGGCTGATGGGGGTGTCGGCGATGTCCAGCAGGACTTTGCGCACGTCCTCCGAGCCGCTGAACCTGTTGTCCGCCCCCCATACGACAAGAGTCCTCACCAGCGTCTTCGGCACGCTGACATTGACGGCATACATTGACATATGGTCTCCGTTGTAGGTGCACCAGCCGAGCGCGAGTTCCGAGAGGTCGCCCGTCCCGATGACGATGCCTCCCTCCTTGCCTGCGATGTCCATCAGAATCTGCGTCCTCTCGCGGGCCTGACAGTTCTCGTAGGTGAGGTCGTGCACGCTCTCGTCGTGGCCTATGTCCCCGAAATGCTGCCTTGTGGCGGGAACTATCGAAATCTCCTTTGCGGTGACTCCGAGCAGGTCCATCAGAGAGAGAGAGTTGCTATGCGTCCTGTCGCTGGTTCCGAAGCCCGGCATAGTGACGCAGACGATTCCCTTGCGGTCAAGTCCCATCGCGTCGAAGGCGAGGGTCGTGACCATCAGCGCAAGTGTGGAGTCAAGACCGCCGGAGATGCCTATCACTGCCTTACGGCAGCGTATATGCTCCATTCTGGTGGTGAGGCCGGCGACCTGCGCGGAGAGTATCTCGCGGCAGCGTTCGCCGAGCGCCCGCCTGTCTCCCTGCGGGACGAAAGGATGCGGCTCTATGTGCCTGAGCAGTTTCGCGCTGAAATCGGTATCCATCGGAGAGCCGGCTTCAATGATGGCATATTCAGGGTTTTGCCCCTCGAAGCGGTAGGAATGTTCCTTGGCGCGGAGAGTGTCCATTTTCTCTATATCCACATCGGCCATTATCGAACCGGATTCTCGGCTGTAGCGCTCGCTCTCGGCAAGGATGCCGCCGTTCTCGCAGATAAGGGAAGAACCCGCCCAGACAAGGTCCTGGGTGGATTCGCCGTAGCCGCAGGAACAGTACACATACGCCGCGAAAAGCCTTGAAGATGTGGATGCTACGAGCTGGCGGCGATATTCGTGCTTCATCAGCACTTCGTTGCTGGCGGAGAGATTGACTATGAGTTGCGCTCCAGAGAGTGCCGCCCAGCTGCAGGATGGCACGGGGGCCCAGAGGTCCTGGCAGATTTCCACGCCGACAAGAGCTTTTCCGATGCGGAAGAGCTGACGGCAGCCCATACATATGCCTTTCTGCCCGGCGTAGTCAATCTTCACCCCTTCTTCCGGCAGCACCCTTGCCGACTCGAACCATCTCGGCTCGTAGAATTCGCCGTTGCCGGCGAGGTAGGTCTTCGGGACTATGCCGAGAATCCTGCCGCCGCGTGAGACTACGGCGCAGTCGAAGAGCCTGCCGCGATATTCGAGCGGCACGCCGAAGGCCAGCAGAGCTCCGTTGTCCACAGTCTGCGACAGGATTTCTTCCACGGCGGCCTCCGCCCTCTCAAGCAGCGTCCGCTGCCCGAACAGGTCGGCGCAGGTATAGCCTGTCACGCTCAGCTCAGGGAACACGATCACCGACGCGCCCTTAGAGCCGAGTTCTGCGGCCATTCTTACTGTTTCCTTACCGTTGGCCTGAGGGTCGGCAATCTTGACTTTCGGCATAGCCGCCGCCACTCTGAGAAATCCGTAGCTGTTCATCCTGTCTATGTTTCAACTCTGCAAACTTACGCAAATAATCGCGCTTATCCTACCAGCGACAGTAGACGATACTGCCTCTCAGTCGTTGTTCATCTGCGTGATGTCCGGCTTGTAGCGCTCGGAGTCGCCGATGAGCCACTCGGCGTAGTAGTCGGCCATCCTCCAGAAGAAGTATTCGTTCATATCCCCGAAGCCGTGCCTCTGCCCAGGGAGAATCATCATATCGAAGCGTTTGTTGGCGCGTATGAGCGCGTCCACCACGCGTATCGTGTTGGCAGGATGGACATTGTTGTCTATATCCCCGTGGAAGAGCATCAGATGGCCCTTGAGATTGCGGGCCAGTTCCTGGTTGGTGTCGATATGGTAGACGAAGGTGGTGTCGCCCCGGTCTATCTTCTCCAGCACTCCGTGATGCTGCTCGCTCCACCAGCGGTTGTAGATGCTGTTGTCGTGGTTGCCCGCGCAGGACACCGCAACCTTGAAGAAATCAGGGTATTTGAGGATTGCCGCCGTGCTCATAAATCCGCCGCCCGAGTGCCCGTGGATGCCCACTCTGTCCAGATCGATGAACGGATACCTCGCCCCGAGCTGCTGGATGGCATATTTCTGGTCTTCCAGACCGTAGTCGCGCAGGTTGCCGTAGCCGTAGTTGTGGTACCACTTCGAACGGTTCGGATGGCCGCCCCTGTTGCCCACCGTGATGACGATGATGCCGAGCTGCGCCAGCCGGTCGGTTCGGGTGAATCCCTTGCTCCAGGAGATGTTGTTCGCCTCCACCTGAGGGCCCGGATAGACATAGTCACAGATAGGATAGACTTTCGTGGAGTCGAAGTCGAACGGCTTGTACATCGCTCCGTAGAGGTCGGTGACCCCGTCGGCGGCCTTGACCTTGAAGCGCTCCGGGAACTTGTAGCCGGCCTCGAAGAGCAGGCTGAGGTCAGCGGTCTCCAGCTCGCGGATTTTCTTCCCGGAGGCGGAGAATAGGGCCGCAGCCGGCGTGCAGTCCACGCGGGAGTAGTTGGCGACGAAATACTTGGCGTCATCGCTGGCGGTCGAGAGCACATCCATATCGTCCATATCCAGCTGCTGAAGCGCCCCGCCTCCCAGTGGGACGCGGAAGGTGTGCATCTGGTACGGGTTCTCATCCGGATTGACCCCGCAGGCGCTCAGAAGGATGTAGCCCTCCTTCTCGTTGACTCCGAGGATGTCCTCGATATGGAACGCGCCGTCGGTCAGGTTCTTGACGAGAGTCCCGTCGGCGGAATAGAGGTAGAGGTTGGCCCAGCCGTTGCGCTCGGACCAGTGGATGATTCTCCTGCCGCCGTCGACAAGGTACGGGGTACGGTATTCGATATAGGTCCGCTCCCTCTCGGAGATGACGGTGCGGGTGGAGTCGGAGCCGATGTCCACGCGGCAGAGGTCGAGCCGCTTGAGGTCGCGGCTCTGGCGGATGAGGTAGAAGCCTCCGTTGTCGCCCAGCCACTTGTTCTGCCAGTACTCAAGATAGCCGTCCGCTGCGGTTCTGCGCCCGCTCAATACGTCAATCGCCTGGTC
Source organism: Bacteroidaceae bacterium (assembly GCA_963661285.1). GTDB lineage: Bacteria > Bacteroidota > Bacteroidia > Bacteroidales > UBA932 > Cryptobacteroides. The sequence continues at coordinate 27,355 of CAVLBF010000004.1, forward strand.
CTTGAACGCGCGGCACTTTATTTCCTGCGCAGTGGCGGCGCTGTTGCCCTCGCTCATCGTGAAGAGATACAGATATCCGACCGCGCCCGGCTCGCCCGGCATCTGGTATTTGTAGGTCTCCAGTTCGGGACGCTTGGCGAGCGAGTTGATGACCCAGAAATCCTTGAGCGGTCGGGTGTCGTACTTTGTGGTGGCGAAGTGTCTGGAGTCCGGAGACCATACCAGTTCGGCAGGGTAGTGCCTCTTGGTCGTGTCCGTCTCGGTGTCGCCAGCATAGCTGCCGTAGCCGTAGCCGAACTGGCGGATGCCGTCCAGGGTGAGCCGGTGTTCGACGATGGTGCTGTCCTTCTCGTCCTTGGCCGCCTTGCGCAGGCTGGTGGAGTCCATCACCCAGAGGTTGGAGTTCTTGACGAATACCCCGAAAGTCCCGTCAGGGGCCACTGACGCCCAGCTCGGGTAGATATATTTCTTCTTGGCGACGGTGTCGAGCTTCTGTGAAGCGATGTCGTAGCGGAAGTATGTGGTGTCCAGGTCATTTTTGAGGCCGGAGACAATGCTGAAGCGGAACTCCCGGTCGTCCCTCAGCTCCAGATCACGCAACGAAAGGTGCTGCGCGTCAAACGGATAGCGCACGGTTTCCGTGACCTGCTTCGCCAGTTCCGTCATATCGAACGCCTTGGTCTTCGTGCCCTTGGCCGGATCCACGATGTAGTACTCCGTGCCTTGAGGGGTCTTCCAGCTGTACCAGAATTTGTCGCTGTCCCTGAACCAGTTAGGCCTGATTTGGGTGGAGAACACCATTTGGCCGACCTTCTTGGTGGTGAATCGCTCCGCGAGGGCGTAGTTGGCTTTCTGCTGCGCGAATCCGAGCGTGCAGACGAGCAGCGCCGCAGAGAGCAAAGTGGTTTTAGATTTCATATTATTTCCCTGTCAAATTGTAACTTATGCCGATAATCTGCTGACTTCCGCTGTATGCGCCGCTGTTGGCGTGGAACACGAGGGCGAATTTAAGCCTCAGGCAGGCCCCGAGCTGCGGAGCCCAGAAAATTTCCATCCGCTCGTAGTATCCGGACTTGCCTGACCCCTCTGCATTGATGCGGAAGAACGGGTCGGAGAAATAGAGCCTGTCGGCGTACGGAGTGCCGCCCGTGTCGAGGCTGTTGTAGAGGGGGAGTATGTCGGAACCGTAATAGAAACTGTTGCTTATGCCGAAATCGGAGTGCACGGCCTTGATGGAGAATTCCCCCAGACCGGGGGCTTTGAAGTCCTTGGAGACCTCCCTGTCGCGCTGGAGGGACTGTATCCAGCCGAGGCGCAGCGAGAATTCGCTGAAGAATCGCCTTGCGCCTCCCAGCTCAAACTCCAGATAAGGCTCCGCGAGGATGTTGTCAGCCACTCCCGGCGCTTCGGCGGAGTTGGCAAGGTGCATCATATAGCCGTTGTAGCCTAGCTTGAGCCACTTGAGCGGCCTCAGATGCCCGGCGGAGAAGAGCAGAAACTGCTCCTTGACATCGGGCGCTGCACCGTGCATTCCGATCCAGTCGCAGCCGAGTTCTATACGGCCCCTGTCGCCGTCCAGGCTCAGCAGCAGGCCTTCCATATAGGGGTCGTACCAGCAGCGGCGCTCGGAGAAGAATGCCGTGGACCAGCTCTCGCGGCTCGCGCTGCGCGGGAAGATGCCGCCTGTGAGTCCGAAGACGAGCCCCTTTCCGAGTTCCCGCTCATAGCCGTACCAGAAGAAGACGTCCCTGCCCACTCCGGCCCCGCCGTTCTTCGCTCCGCCGAAATCCCTGCTGAACGACAGGCCTCCCACAAGCGTGTGGCGGGACTTGTAGAAGCCCGTGGTGAAACCTATCGAGGGGTCAATCCTCGCGCCGAAGACGGTGCCGGAAGGGGAGAGCTCCTCCAGGGTGTACTCCCTGTTGTCGAAGCGCAGGTCGAAGCCGACATCATAGACAAAGCGCGGCCTGTAGGCGGAATAGCCGCCGCTGCCGGGCCGCTGCCCGGCTAGGCACTCCGCACCGTTGCCGAGCAGCAGGGCGGAGAGCAGTATCGAGAGCGCGTGTATCTTCATTACGATGATTGTCTGAATTGGCCTATAAAGTTATCTTTTTTTTGTCGAATTCCCTAACTTTGCCGAGAAAACGAAATCTGTACAATGAAAAGGACAATAGCATCACCCAAGGCCCCGGCAGCGGTGGGGCCGTACTCACAGGCGGTTGAACTCAACGGAACGCTCTTCATCTCCGGGCAGCTCCCTCTCGATCCGGTCAGCGGCGAAATGCCGCAAGGCGTAGAGGCCCAGACCCGCAGAAGCCTGGACAACATAGGTTTCATCCTCGAGGAGGCAGGGCTCGGCTACGGCGACATCGTCAAGACTACCGTCCTGCTGGACGACATCGCCGACTTCGGCGCGATGAATGCGGTCTATGCCGAATACTTCAAGGGCGACAAGCCGGCCCGCGTCTGCTACGAGGTGGCGGCGCTGCCGAAAGGGGCGAAAGTCGAGATCGAGGCCATAGCCGGCCGCTAGCGATGGAAGAATACCTCCAGAGGACCACTCTCCTCGTGGGGGAGGATGTGCAGGAGGCTATATGCGGCGCCCGTGTCATTCTCTTCGGAGTCGGAGGGGTGGGCAGCTGGTGCGCCGAAGCCCTTGTCCGCTCCGGGGTCAGGGACCTCACGACGGTGGACTTCGACACGGTCAGTGCCAGCAATGTCAACCGCCAGCTGATGGCGACTTCCAGCACCGTAGGCCGCTCCAAGGTGGAGGCGCTTAAGGAGAGACTGCTCGACATCAGCCCGGACGCGAGAATCACCGCCCTGCATAGCCACTACTCGGCGGAGACCGCCGCCGGCTTCGCGCTCGACGGCTATGACTATGTCATCGACGCCATCGATTCTCTTAAAGACAAGGCATATCTCATCAGGCGCGGGATGGAAGTCCGGGGAGTGTTCTTCTCCTCCCTCGGAGCCGCGCTCAAGCTGGATCCGACCCGCATCAGGGCAGGCAACTTCTGGAAAGCGAGGGACTGCCCGCTGGGGGCCGCGCTCCGCAAGAAGCTTCGCCGCGAAGGCGGAATCAGGGAACGGTCTTTTCTCTGCGTCTATGGCGATGAAGTGCTTGAGAACCGTGGTCTGGAGGCCGCCGGCTGCGAAGCCCTGGACGCGGAGGCGGCAGCCTCCGGCAAGGCCGTCATCAACGGCAGCGCCGCCCACATCACCGCCATCTTCGGTATGACGCTGGCGGGACTGGTAATCAAGGATATCTACGACAAGACTCTCTCTCAGAAGAGATAGCCGCTGTTGATATAGAGCGCTCCGCCGCCGTCCTGGCCCCGGAGAGGGTTGCTCTGCGAGTAGAAGCGGCTGATTGGAGTGCCGTATTCGACGGCGAGGATGAAATTCTCGTTCAGGATGATGCGGAAGCCCGCTCCCACCGTGATATGCGGGCTGTCCTTGCTCTGTCCGTGCGACATATATTCAAGGTAGGAGGCCTTGTCTTCCTCCTTGCCACGGAAGCTCATATCACGCCTCCGGGTGGCCATCGCCCCGTCGCTGAACGCGCTGACTCCCAGCGAGATGTTCTGGTTGAAGAGCTGCGTGCGGTAGAATCTCCATCTGAACTCGGCATTGTAGCTCGCCATATCGAGCCCCGTGACCTTGTTGCGCATAATTCCCCTCACGGTGCGGTAGCCGCCCATTCCGTCGCGGTCGCAGCTCTCTCCCATCACGGTGATGAACGGAAGCACATAGTACGGCGCTTCGTTCCCGAAATTGCCCTCGTAGTTGAGTCTGTAGGCGAATGTCAGCACATCGTGCCCGATCAGAGGCAGGTACTGCCTGAAAGTGAGCGAGTAGCGGTAGAACGGGCTGGTTGTGCCGAGCCAGCGCGGCGCAAGGGTGAGATGCCCCTCGGCCCAGATGCCCCTGGTGGGTGCTCCCTCCTTGTCGCGGCTGTCGTAGACCATTCCCAGTCTGACGCTGCTGACGAAGCCTCCGTCGGCCTCTTCCTCGCCGATCAGCCCCCATTTGCGGTAATTCTCATAGAGGGTCGGCACCGAATCCGGGAATATATTGTAGTCCGCCTTGCCCCTGTTGAGGCTCGCCCTGTCGATGACTCCCTGTCTGATCCATCTCAGATGGTAGCCCGCCTCCCAGGAGAGGTGCTCGACAATCTCGCCGATGAAGTCGGTCTTGGCTATGACCTGGTAGCGGCTGGACCTGTAGTAGGGGCTGTAGAGGTAGTTTGCGGGGTCTTGCGCCCCCTTTGAGTTAGCCTTGCCGAGCTGGACGCGGTCGTAGTCGTAATAGGCCTCGTATCCGTTGAATCCGTAGAAGTCCATCGCCTTGTCCACCGTCGCCACGAGCGAGGCGGACAGGCGGACTCCAGGGATCATCTTCTTGTTGTCGTACATCAGGAAGTACTGCTGCGAGCCTTTCGTGAAGAGGGACACCTCAAGGTAAGTCTTTGAGTTGTAGTTGGGATAGACCGTGCCGTCGCCGTAGTCGAAGAGGTTGGCGAAGCCACCGTACTGCAGCCCCTTGTCGGCGTCGAAGGCCAGAATGGGGAAAGGGAAGAGACTGTAGCCTTCCTTGGCTATGTCCTGCTTCTGCGCCGATGCGGAGAAGCATAGCGGGACGAGGAGTAAAAGTGCGAATAAGCGTTTCATTTCAGGTCTGTTAGCAGGTCGGTGAAAAAATTGTGTATAAAGCTGAAAACATAGAAGAACGGCAGAAATGCCGGGAGAAGCAGACGGCAGGCGTAGTAGACCGTGTGTGACCAGGCCTTATCCTCGAAGCGGGAGAGGATGATGCGTGCGGGAAGCCAGATAGGGGCGGAGGCGAGAGCAAAGACGGGGTAGAGCGGCAGCAGCGGAAGCGCCGCGAGCAGCCGCAGTGCAATCTTCCCGTGCTCCCTCTCCGGCAGGCGGTCGGTGAGGGCGAGGTCGCGCTCCCTGAGTTCGCTGCAGAGTTCGTGATAGATGTCCCCTTCCGGCTTGCCGGAGCTGAACGCCTCACGCATATCTATGGGCTTCCCGATCCGGATGGCGGCACGGCCTCCCTGACGGAAAAAGTAGTCGTAGTCGATGCCCACCGGCACCACGCTTACCGGGCCGTCGAGCTCCTCGCAGGCCATTCTGGCTATACGGAAAAGCCCTTTCTTGACGGGCATCATCCCGTGTTCGGCCCTGTGGGTCCCCTCGCTGAAGAGGCAGAAAGGCACTCCGTGGCCGAGGCAGTCGATGATTTCTTCGAAGGTCTGCCAGTTCTTCGCGACTTCCTGCAGGCCGTCCCGCTCGCGGGCGAGCGGAAGTATCCTGAGCCATCGGAGGATGGAGGCGATGCGAGGTCTGCGGAAGATGTCGGCCCGTGCTCCGAAGCCCGTCGGCCCTTTGCGGAGCAGCAGCACCAGCAGCGGGTCCATCAGCGCCGCCCTGTGGTTGGGCGCGAGCAGCACCGCACCCTCGCGGGGCATATTGTCGAGCCCGTCGATTTCCACGCTGCTGAACGAGGCCCTCGTGCAGAAATCCACATAGCGCCTCCAGAAGTCGTAGCCGGAGCTCTTTTCCCAGATGCGCCTCATCCCTTGAGAGCTTTGCGGGAGTCACGCAGCCGGAACAGTCCGCAGACCGTAAGTCCGCTGATTATGTGCCAGATACCCCACCAGGCAGTAATCACGAGCGTGCCGCCGTGGGCGGGGAAGTTGGCGAAAATCGTGGTGCCGAGCAGCAGTACGAGCCCGAGTCCGCTGTTCTGTATGCCGGTCTCGATGGTGAGGGTTCTGCGGTCCCGGTTTGGGACTTTGAACGCCGACCCCATCGCGAAGCCGATGCCGAGCGCGAGCAGGTTGTGGATGAACACAACTATGAATATGTACTTGATGCACTTGAGGAACGCGCTGATGTTGCCGATGAACGCAAGCACCACCATCGCGACGAAGAACAGCAGACTGAGCCACTGGAGCGGCTTCTTGAGCTTCTCCGCCACTTTCGGAAGGTAGTGCGAGGTCAGCACTCCGAGCGTGAGCGGCACTCCGAGCAGGATGAATATGGTCTTGAACACGTCCCAGAGCGGAATCGCGAGCTGCGGCACTTCGCCGGGAATGTTGGCGAAGTGGAGGTAGAGGTTGCCGTAGAGCCAGAAGTTGAACGGGGTCATAAGGATGGCGAGCGCCGTGCTGATGGCCGTGAGGCTTACCGACAGCTCGATGTTGGCGCGGGAGAGGGAACTCATAAAGTTGGAGATGTTGCCTCCCGGGCAGGCCGCCACCAGCATCATCCCCATCGCCATAGTCCAGGAGATGCGGTGCCCGAGCGCGAGCGCCAGCAGGAATGTGAAGAGCGGCAGCAGTATGCACTGGCAGCATATCCCGAGTATTACGGACTTGGGCTTACGGAACACTTCTATGAACATCCTCGGCTTGATCCCGAGCGCCACCCCGAACATCACGAACGCCAGGATTATGTTGATCGTGTTCATCCCCCCGGCGTTGAGGGACACGTCGATGCTGTCGATTGCGGCTGCAGTTTCAGTACTCATCATCTGAATGAAAATTTCGGCAAATATACCACAAATTCCGCAGTCACGCCCCTATGCCGCAATTATGTTGTGGAGTTGGAGCAAAGGCGTGCGTTTGAATTATTCAGGGCAAATGCAAAATCACTATATTTGGGGCTACGGATTGCGAAACACAATATGCGAAATATGAAATATCTATTGAATTCTGTACTCTTTCTGCTGCTCTGCATCCCGGTTTCGGCAATAGGCCGCGATGGGGACAAGGCAAACGGCACTCCCGACAGGGCCTACCTCTTCTCGTACTTTACGGGACAGAACGACGGGCTTCATCTCGCCTACAGCTACGACGCCCTCAACTGGACGGAAATAGCGCCCGGCCGCATCTGGCTGAAGCCGGAAGTGGGAAAGGACAGGCTGATGCGCGACCCGAGCGTGGTGCAGGCCCCAGACGGCACTTTCCATATGGTGTGGACATCGGGCTGGAATGACGGGTATATAGGATATGCGTCCACCCGCGACTTCGTACACTGGAGCGAGCAGCGGCGCATCGACGTGATGGCGGACGAGCCGACCGCGCTCAACGCCTGGGCACCGGAGCTGACTTACGACGAGGACAGCAAGACATACTACATCTATTGGGCCAGCACGATACCCGGCCGTCACAGCTATGTGCCGACGAGCGATTCGGAGAAGAAGTGGAATCACAGGCTGTATTACACCACGACCAAGGATTTCAAGACTTTCAGCAAAACCGGGATATTCTACAACCCGGACTTCTCGGTCATAGACGGAGCGCTCATCAGGAGCAAGAAGAAGAAGGACTGGATACTGGTGCTGAAAAACGAAAACTCCTCGCCTGCGGAAAAGAATCTTAGGGTGGTCCGCTGCCGGAACATAAGCAAGGGCGTCAAGGGGAAGGCCTCCGCTCCCGTCACGGGCGACTACTGGGCGGAAGGCCCGAGCCCGCTGTATGCGGGAGACACCCTTTACGTGTACTTTGACAAATACAGGCAGGGCAAGTACGGCGCGGTGCGCAGCACCGATGACGGCAAGACCTGGGTGGACATATCCGATATGGTCAGCTTCCCGAAGGGCATACGCCACGGCACGGCTTTCCCCGTGAGCGGAGAGGTCGTCCGGCGGCTTCTGGACGTGCAGAAATTCGGCTGCGAAGTCAGCTATGATTCGCTTTCGCTCTTTATGGACGGCAAAAGGGTCATCCCCGTAATGGGCGAGTGCCACTATTCGCGCATCCCCGCCGACGAATGGGACAGGGAAATCGAAAAGATGAAAAAGGGCGGGGTGGATATACTTGCCACCTATCTCTTCTGGAATCATATAGAGGAAGAGCAGGGGATATACAATTGGAGCGCGCAGCGCTCGCTGCGGGACTTTCTTCTGGCCTGCAAACGGCAGGGGATGGCAGTGCTGCTGCGCATAGGCCCGTTCTGCCACGGCGAGGCACGCTGCGGCGGCATCCCGGACTGGGTGGTGGAGAGCGGCGTGAAATTCCGCACCGTGGACCCTGCCTTTATGGAAATGGTCAGGGATTTCTACCGTCAGACTTTTCTTCAGGTGGAAGGCCTGCAATGGAAAGACAGGGGGCCCGTACTGGGGCTGCAGTTCGACAACGAATACGGAGGCCCGGCCTCCTATCTTCTGGCCCTGAAGAAAATGGCGCAGAACATCGGCTTCGACGTCCCTCTGTACACAAGGACAGGGTGGCCGAAGCTGTCCGAACCGATGCCTGACGGCGAGATGCTTCCTTTCTTCGGAGACTACGCCGACGGCTTCTGGGACAGGGAACTGACTGAAGCCGCAGGGACCTATTACAAAGCCTTCAATTTCAAGGCGTACCGAAGCAGCGATGCCATTGCCAGCGAACAGCTGGGGAGCGAGGGCGGTGCCGTGAGCCGGGGCGACGGGCAGTACCCGTACTTCACCTGTGAACTCGGGGGCGGTATGGCCGTGGCGTATCATCGACGTCCTTACGTCTACCCGATCGATGCGTATTCGATGGCGACCGTCAAGCTGGGCAGCGGCAGCAATCTTCTGGGCTACTATATGTATCACGGAGGCACGAACCCGGACGGGAGAAACAACAGCCTCAACGAGCGCCAGAGTTCTCCGTATATGAACTATAACGATGTGCCTGTCAAGACCTATGACTTCCAGGCCCCGCTCAATGAAATGGGACGGGCCAATCCCCAGTATTTTATGTTGAGAAAGCTTCACCTGTTCTTAAAGGATTATGCCGGGACTCTCGCTCCTATGGCAGCCCGCTTCCCTGCGCCGCAGGATATCGGACAGGGTGAAGACAAGGCCCTGCGCTGGAGTTACAGGACAGACGCGGAGGGCAGGAGCGCCTTTGTCTTCATAAACAACTACGAACGTTTCTATGAACTCTCCCCGAAGACTTTCAGCCCGGAGGTCTGCGGCGTGCAGCTGCCTGAAATCACGGTGCCTTCCAATGCGGTCTGCATACTGCCCGTCAATATTGACGGAATCAGATATGCCACGGCTCAGATAGTGGCGAAACGCGCCGGCAAAGTATATCTGGAGCAGATAGACGGCATCCCCACGGAAATCGCCTTCGAGGACGGGACTGTAATGAAAAATGTGAAAGTCAAGGGATTGGAGAAGCCGATATACCGGAACTATTATCTTCTGGACGGCGAGACCGCCGGGAAACTCTTCCTGGATGATGAACTGGCCGAAGCCGGGACAGTCCTTGCGGAAGTCTCTTTCAGAAAGCTGAGAGAAGCCTCAAAGACTCGGCGCACAATCAGTATTGGTGCTCAGAATGTGGCTGAAGAACCATCCGATGAGGATTTCGATGCGGCGGCGGTATATGAAATCCAGATTCCTTCCGAATATCTCGGCAGAGCTGAACAAAGGGTTCTGAACATCGAGTATGTCGGGGATGTGGCCCGGCTTTATGCGGACGGACGGCTGGTGGAGGACAACTTCTATTATGGCAGGCCGATGCAGGTGGCGCTGTGGAGACTGCCCGAAAAGACGCGGACACTCGAACTCCGCATACTTCCGCAGCAGAAGGATATGCCGGTCTATCTGCCTCGGGAGGCGGTGAGGGCCGAGGGCGAGTCCGTGGTCCGGATTACGGTAATGTAGATGACAGGCATCCCGATTTTTTTGTTCCGTACATTTGCGCTATCTTCGGGAATTATGGGTACATTTGTGTCCGGATAATAATAACCCATAGAGAAACACTATTTACCATATGAAGAATATCAATCGGATTCTGCTCGGCCTATGTGCCCTGCCAATCTTGGCCTGCTCCCATAAGTCGGGAGACGGCAATGCTTTCTACGTTTTGAAGAACGATGCGGGAATGCAGGTGAGTGTCACCAACTTCGGCGGTCGTATCACCTCCGTCATCGTGCCGGACCGCGACGGGGTCGGGAGAGATGTCGTGCTCGGCTTCGACAGGGTGGAAGATTATTATCCGGAGAACAACCGCACGGACTTCGGCGCATCCATAGGACGCTACGCCAACCGTATCGCGGGGGCGAAATTCTCCCTTGACGGAGTAGAGTACAGCCTCTCCGCCAACGACAACGGCAACTGCCTCCACGGAGGCGCGACCGGCTGGCAGTATCAGCCGTATAAAGTCGTGGAGGCCGATGCGAGCCATATCAGGCTCAAGATGGTCTCTCCCGACGGGGACAACGGCTTCCCGGGAGAAGTCACCGCCTATGTGACCTATACCCTAACGGCGGACAACAGGATAGACATCGCATATTCCGCGACTGCCTCCGCCCCGACCGTCATCAATATGACCAACCACTCGTATTTCAACCTCAGCGGCGATCCTGGCCGCAGCATCGTGGATGACCGGCTCTACATCAACGCGTCCGAGTTCACCCCGATCGACAGCGTCAGCATCCCCCTCGGGGAAAACATATCCGTCGAGGGCACTCCGATGGATTTCCGCACTATGCACAGGATAGGCGACCGCATCGGCGAGACGGATTATGAGCAGATACGTAACGGCAGCGGCTACGACCACAACTGGGTGCTTGACACCCGGGGCGATGACTCTGTCGTGGCCGCCACCCTCTACTGTGAGAAGACCGGCATCGCGATGGACGTCTATACCGATGAGCCCGGCGTACAGGTCTATACCGGCAACTTCCTGAACGGCAGCGTGCTAGGAAAAGGCAGAATCATCTACAACTACCGGGCCGGCATCTGCCTCGAAACCCAGCACTATCCCGACAGTCCTAACAGGCCCGAGTGGCCGTCCGTCGTGCTGCGTCCCGGAGAGACCTACAGCAGTCACTGCGTATATGCGTTTTATGTCAAATAATCGAATATGAGTATTTTTGAACAGATAGCAGCATCGGGATTCAAGACGGTGGACCTTGTCATCGTGCTTGCATATCTCGCGGTATTGATTTCCCTCGGACTCTTCCTGGGCCGCAACAAGAAAGGCAAGGAGAAGTCCGCGAGCGACTACTTCCTCGCCGGCAACACTCTGACCTGGTGGGCGGTGGGCGCTTCTCTCATCGCGGCCAACATCTCCGCCGAGCAGTTCATCGGAATGTCCGGCACGAGCTACGCCGACGGCATCGCCACTGCGGCCTACGAGCTTATGGCTGCGGTGACGCTGGTCGTGATAGGGAAGTTCCTGCTCCCTACTATGCTCAAGCAGAAGATTTTCACCATCCCGCAGTTCCTGCGCGAGCGCTACAACGACGGCGTGGGGCTCGCGTTCTCGATTCTCTGGCTCTTCCTCTATGTCTTCGTCAACCTGACTTCCGTGGCCTGGCTCGGCTCTCTTGCCATCGAGCAGATACTCGGACTTCAGGGCGCGGTGCTCCAGATAGGAAGCTTCACCGTATCGATGAGGCTGGTAATCATCCTCTTCCTCTATGTCATCGCCGGAGTCTATTCCATCTACGGCGGACTTGCTTCCGTGGCCTGGACTGACGTGCTGCAGGTGTTCTTCCTCGTGGGCGGCGGCCTCGTGACCGCGTACTTCGCCCTGTCCGCCGTGGGTGACGGTTCGGGCGCTCTCGCCGGGCTGAGCAACATCTTCACCGACCTCACCACGGGAGACCATCTCAACGACGGGCATCTCCATCTCGTGACCCAGCAGAGCCACGGCGAGAGCGCGTTCGCCAACGTGCCGGGCATTGCCGCCGTCGTGGGCGGAGTATGGCTCACCAACCTCGGCTACTGGGGATTCAACCAGTACATCATCCAGAAAGGACTCGCCGCAAAGAGCGTGGGCGAAGCCCAGAAGGGCCTCATCTTCGCCGGTTTCCTCAAGATATTGATTCCTTTCATCGTGGTGCTCCCGGGCATCTGCGCCTATTACATCTCCATCCATCCGGAGCTGCTCGCCGGCCTCAAGGGCTCCATCAACGTGGCCGACGACGCCTATCCTTGGCTCGTCCGCAACTTCACTCCGACAGGAGTCAAGGGCCTCACTTTCGCGGCCCTCGCAGCAGCCATAATCTCCTCGCTCGCCTCGATGTTCAACAGCACCTCCACCCTCTTCACGATGGACATATACAAGAAGTACATCAACAGGGGCGCTGACGACAGGAGACTGGTGCGTGTGGGCCGTCTGACCTCGCTCGCAGCCCTCGTCATCGCGGCCATAGCGGTGGAGCCTCTTCTGGGCGGACTTGACCAGGCGTTCCAGTACATCCAGGAGTATTCCGGATTCATCTATCCTGGCATCATCGTGGTATTCGGTCTCGGACTCCTCTGGAAGAGGGCTTCCAGCAGGGCGGCAGTATGGACTGCAATCATCACCATCCCGCTCGGGGTGCTCTTCAAGATATTCCTCGGCGGCGTGCCGTTCCAGCTCCGTGCCGGATATATATTCATCATTCTCCTCACTTTCTTCGTGATTCTCTCGCTTCTCGACAGGAAGTTCGTCTCCGTTGAGCTCCCGGAGCAGAGAGACCGCGCGACGATGGTCAAATGGGCGAAGATTCTCGGCTGCACGGGTCTGTTCTTCGTGCTGATTTCTCTGCTTGTCATCATCTGGGGCGCCTGCCTGCCGGAAGGGGCCACTCCGGAGAACAACGCCATCGCCTATCTCAACGACATAGGCTTCCAGGCCTTCATATTCTTCGGCGTGCTGGTGGGATGTCAGGCCATCTGGCTCTACAGCAACTCGCGTGACCGCAGGGCTGACCCTAAGGCTCTGCCAGTCAACCTCAGCCTCTTCCATACGAGCAAGTCTTACAACGCGTGGTCGGCGGTGATCATTCTCATCGTGGCCGCCCTATATATAATTCTCTGGTAATATGCTAGAAGAACTCAAAAAGGAAGTCTGCGAGGCCAATCTCGCGCTCGTGCGCCACGGCCTTGTGATATTCACCTGGGGCAACGTGTCCGCCATCGACCGCGAGAGCGGATATGTGGTCATCAAGCCGTCCGGCGTCAGCTACGACGATATGAAGCCGGAGGATATGGTGACCGTGGACCTCGACGGCAATATCGTCGAGGGTTCGCTCCGCCCGTCTTCCGACACCCCTACGCATCTGGTGCTGTACCGGGCGTTCAGGGAGATAGGGGGAGTGGTGCACACGCACTCCACCTATGCCACCGCCTGGGCGCAGGCCGGCAGGGACATCCCGAACATCGGTACCACCCACGCGGACTATTTTCACGATGCGGTGCCCTGCACGGCCGATATGACGGCATCCGAAGTGCTGGGGAATTACGAGCTCGAGACCGGCAACGTGATAGTCCGCCGCTTCGAGGGGCTCAATCCCGTGCATACTCCGGGCGTGCTGGTCAAGAACCACGGCCCGTTTACCTGGGGGAAAGACGCTGCCGAGGCGGTGCACAACGCCGTCGTGCTGGAGCAGGTGGCGAAGATGGCATATATCGCCTACGGGGTGAACCCCTATCTCACGATGAACCCGCTGCTCGTGGAGAAGCACTTTTCCCGCAAGCACGGCCCTGACGCCTATTATGGACAGACTAAAAATAAATGACATTATGATAAAGGCATTTGAAAATCTTGAAGTATGGTTCGTGACCGGAGCGCAGCTCCTCTATGGCGGCGATGCCGTGGTGCAGGTGGACGGTCACTCTCAGAAGATGGTGGACGGGATGAACGCCTCGGGGCTGCTCCCGATAAGGCTGGTCTATAAAGGTACGGCCAACTCCTCCGCTGAAGTCGCGGATGTGATGGCGCGTGCCGAGGCCGAGCCGAAGTGCGTCGGCGTGATAAGCTGGATGCACACCTTCTCGCCTGCCAAGATGTGGATACACGGAATGCAGAAGCTCCGCAAGCCGCTGCTCCATCTCCATACCCAGTTCAACGAGGAGATTCCTTGGGAGACGATGGATATGGACTTTATGAACCTCAACCAGAGCGCCCACGGCGACCGCGAGTTCGGGCATATTCTCGCCCGTATGCGCAAGAACCACAAGACGGTGGTCGGCTACTGGAAAGATTCCAAGACTCTGGAGCACATCGCCGTATGGGAGAGGGTGGCCGCCGCCTGGGCCGACGCCCAGGATTGCCGCATCATCCGCTTCGGCGACCAGATGAACAACGTGGCCGTGACCGACGGCGACAAGGTGGAGGCCGAGATGAGGCTCGGATACCACGTGGACTATATGCCGTTCAGCGAAGTGATGCCGTACTTCGATGCCGTTGCGGACGCTGATGTGGATGCTCTCGTGGGAGAGTATTTCTCTCTCTATGAGCACGATGCCTCACTGGAGGACAAGACCGGCTCGGCGTACAGGAAAGTATGGAACTCCGCCAAGGCGGAGCTCGCCCTGCGTGCGGTGCTCAAGGCGAGCGGGGCCAAGGGATTCACCACCAACTTCGACGACCTCGGAGATGTCGATGTGGAGAAGACCGGGCGCGGATTCGACCAGATTCCGGGACTCGCTTCCCAGAGGCTTATGGCCGAGGGCTATGGCTTCGGCGCGGAGGGCGACTGGAAGACCGCCGCTCTCTACCGCACGGTATGGTATATGGGTCAGGGCCTGCCTAAGGGCTGCTCTTTCCTTGAGGACTATACCCTCAACTTCGATGGAGCGCGCTCCGCCATCCTGCAGTCGCATATGCTGGAAGTCAGTCCGCTGATTGCCGCCTCCCGCCCTCGTCTCGAGGTCCACGAACTCGGCATCGGGGTGCGCAAGACCCCTACGGCGCGGCTCGTCTTCACCAGCAAGACCGGCGCGGGAGTGGCCGCGACCATCGTGGATATGGGCAACAGATTCCGCCTCATCGCAGCCGACGTGGAGTGCATCAAGCCTAAGCCGCTGCCTAAGCTTCCTGTGGCCTCAGCGCTCTGGATTCCGCAGCCGGACTTCGAGACAGGCGCAGCCGCCTGGATCATCGCCGGCGGCACTCACCACTCCGCCTTCTCCTACGACCTCAGCGCGGAATACTGGGAAGACTACGCCGAGATTGCGGACATCGAGATGCTGCACATCGGCAAGGACACCTGCATATCCGAGTTCAAGAAGGAGCTGCGCTTCAACGAAGTATATTATCTGCTGAACAAAGCCCTCAAATAATGAATACCGCTGAACTCATCAAGGCCGGGAAAGCCGTCCTCGGCATAGAGCTCGGCTCCACCCGTATCAAGTCTGTCCTCATCGATGCGGACAATCGCCCCGTCGCACAGGGCAGCTATGAGTGGGAGAACCGGCTCGTGGACGGACTCTGGACTTACTCCGTCGAGGAGATATGGAAAGGATTGCGGGGCTCGTATGCCGACCTAAAGGCCAAGGTGAAAGCGGAGTACGGCGTTGAGCTTGAGAGGCTTGAGGCCATCGGGGTCAGCGCTATGATGCACGGCTATATGCCTTTCGGCACTGACGGCGAGATACTCGTGCCGTTCCGCACCTGGCGGAACACCAACACCGGAGCCGCAGCCGCCGAACTCTCTCGCCTCTTCGACTTCAACATCCCGCTCCGCTGGAGCATCTCACATCTATATCAGGCCATCCTCAACGGGGAGGAGCATATCTCGAAGATCGATTTCATAACCACGCTCGCGGGCTATATCCATTGGAAGCTCACCGGTCGCCGCGTGCTCGGCGTGGGCGACGCTTCCGGGATGCTTCCGGTCGACTCGCAGACCGGCGGCTGGCGCGCCGATATGGTCGGGAAGTTCGACTCTCTCGTCGCTTCGCGCGGCTACGGCTGGAAACTGCCCGACATCCTCCCGGAGGTGCTTCCTGCGGGTGCTGATGCCGGCCGGCTTACGGAGGAGGGAGCGCTGCTGCTCGACCCGTCGGGCAGTCTCAAGGCCGGGGTGCCTCTCTGCCCTCCGGAGGGCGATGCGGGCACGGGGATGGTCGCCACCAATGCGGTGCGTCCGCGCAGCGGCAACGTGTCCGCCGGCACTTCTTCGTTCTCGATGATAGTGCTCGAGAAGTCGCTGAGCCGCCCGTACGAGATGATTGATATGGTCACGACTCCCTCCGGCAGCCCTGTGGCGATGGTCCACTGCAACAACTGCACTTCCGAGCTCAATGCCTGGGCCGGACTCTTCAGAGAGTACCGGCAGCTGCTCGGTCTGGGCGGCGATATGGGAGAAGTCTTCGGCACGCTCTACCGGCACGCTCTTCAGGGCGATTCCGACTGCGGTGGACTGATAGCCTACAACTACATCTCAGGCGAGCCCGTGACGGGATTCGCCGAGGGCCGTCCGCTCTTCGTGAGGTCGGCTTCCGACAAGTTCAATCTTGCCAATTTCTTCCGCTCCCAGCTCTACGCTTCCGTTGCAGTTCTCAAGATAGGCAACGACATACTCTTCAGACAGGAGGGGGTCAAGGTGGACAGAATCACTGCCCACGGGGGACTCTTCAAGACTCCGGGCGTGGGGCAGAGGGTGCTTGCGGCGGCTCTCGCTTCACCTGTTTCCGTGATGGAGACCGCAGGCGAGGGAGGAGCCTGGGGCATCGCGCTGCTAGCCCGCTACCTCGCCAACGGACAGGGGCTCAGCCTTGAGGATTATCTCGACACCAAGGTGTTCGCCGGCAATGTCGGCAGCGAGATTTCGCCGTCGGCGGAGGATGTGGCCGGGTTCGATGCCTATATGGCCGGATACCGGGCCTGTCTGCCGATTGAGGAAGCCGCCGTCAAGGCCAAGAGATAATGGCGCAGCTCTGGGATCCCCTGCGCCGCAGAAATGTCACTGCCACAGCCGAAGAACGGGTGCGGCAGTGGTTTATCGTGCAGCTCCGCGACATCTTCAAGGTGCCCCCGCATCTGATGATGAGCGAGGTGGGGTTCCGCTTCGGCGACAAGCCCTACAGGGCCGACATAATCGTCTATGACCGGGAGGCTTCCCCGCTTGCGGTGGTGGAGTGCAAGCGTCCTGAGGTGGAACTCTCTCCGAAGGTGGTCGAGCAGGCGATGCGGTACAATTCCGTGCTCGGGGTGAAGTTTCTGATATTGACAAACGGAAATTTGACCTATATTTACGCCCTGAAAGAGGGAAAGTTCGTCCCCTGCGACCACATTCCCTCCTATGAAGAGATGATATGTCAACGATAACAGCCCAGTTCCTCCAGAAACCCATCTTCCGCATCGTCGGGGAGGTTGCCGCACAGAATAAGGTCCGCGCCTTCGTGATAGGCGGCTATGTGCGCGACTGCTTCCTCGGCAGGCCCTGCAACGATATAGACATAGTGGTGGAGGGCAGCGGCATCGACTTCGCGCAGGCTGTGGGGGAGAGGCTGCACAAGAAAGTATCCTATTTCAAGAACTTCGGCACCGCGATGCTGCGCTTTGAGGGCGACGAGGTGGAGTTCGTCGGGGCACGCAGGGAGTCCTACCGCCGCGAGTCCCGCAAGCCCATAGTCGAGGACGGCACGCTGGAGGACGACCAGATGCGCCGCGACTTCACCATCAACGCTATGGCATTCTCCCTGCAGAAAGACGACTTCGGGGCTCTTGTGGATCCGTTCGGCGGCATCAGAGACCTCGCCGACGGCATCATCCGCACCCCGCTCGACCCTGACACGACCTATTCCGACGACCCGCTCCGTATGCTCCGCGCCGTGAGGTTCGCCGCCAAGCTCTCCACTCCGGAAAGGACTTTCGAGATTGTCCCGGAGTCCATCGACTCGATGCGGAGGATGGCTGAGCGGCTCAAGATACTCTCCCGCGAGAGGATAGCGGAGGAACTCAACAAGATGCTCGTGACCCTGAGGCCCTCGGTCGCGTTCCGTCTTATGGACAGCGCCGGCCTACTTCCATATATCCTCCCGGAACTCTCCGCCCTCAAGGGCGTGGAGACGGTGGACGGACGCGGGCACAAGGATAACTTCGCGCATACCCTTGCGGTCACCGACAATATCCACGCGGAGGACGTCGCTCCGCAGGAGGGCCGCGACCACCTGCTCTGGCTTCGCTGGGCCGCCCTGCTGCACGATATAGGCAAGCCGGCGAGCAAGCGCTACGACAAGTCGGCAGGCTGGACCTTCCACGGCCACGATGTGATCGGTGCGAGGATGGTGCCGCCGATTTTCCGCAGACTCGCCCTCTCGATGGACGAGATGAAGTATGTATCCAAGCTTGTAAGGCTGCATCTCAGGCCCATAGCCCTGGTGGACGACGGGGTCACGGATTCCGCAGTACGGCGGCTGCTCTTCGACGCGGGGGATGACATTGACGACCTGATGCTGCTCTGCAACGCGGACATCACCTCCAAGAACGAGACCAAGGTCGCCCGCATCAGGTCCAACTTCGAGCTCGTGAAGCGCAAGCTGGTGGAGGTCGAGGCCAAGGATGCCATACGCAACTTCAAGAACCCGATCAGCGGGGAATATGTGATGCAGGTCTACGGCATCCCTCCCTGCCACGAAATCGGGGAACTTAAGGAGATGGTCAAGGAGGCCATCCTCGACGGGCTTATAGGCAACAACTTCGAAGAAGCCGACGTCTATATGCGCCGCCGCGCGCCGGAGCTGGGACTCAAGGCAGCAGATGAGGGATAAATATATAGAATACATACGCTCCGTGCGCCGTTTCTCTGTGCGCACCTGCGAAATCTACGGTGCCGTTCTCGACGAGTACCTTGCTTTCTGCGGTTTCGACCCATCGGAGGACATCGCCTCATATATGAACGTGCAGAGCATCAGGGCCTACGAGGTGCATCTGATGGACGGGCGGAAAGAGAGCCCGCGGACGGTCTCCCTGCACCTCAGCGTGCTGAGCGGCTTCTGCCGTTTCCTCATCAGGGAGGGGCTGCTCTCTTCCAACCCCGTGAGGCTCGTGCACAAGCCGAGGCAGGAGAAGCGGCTTCCTGAATTCTTCCGTCAGGACGCGCTGGAGGAGTATTTCCGCCGGACTTCCGGCGTGATGGAGTTCGGCTCGTATGACGCTGCGCTCAATAGATTGATTATCAGTATTCTGTATGGGACGGGAATGAGGCGGGCGGAACTGATTTCGCTCAACAGGGACTCCGTCGATACGGGCCGCCGTGTGGTGAGGGTGCTGGGCAAGGGCTCGAAGATGCGCGAAATTCCGCTTACGGAGTCACTTTGTAAGGAAATTTCATTATATTTACAATCGCAGAGTTCTTTGAAATGTGCGGATCTTCGACCTGAAGCGCCGCTTCTGCAGACCCCCCGAGGCGGAAGGCTCTACCCGGTCTTCGTCGACAGGGCTGTCAAGAGGGAGCTCGGCGCGGCGGGAGGCGTCAGCGGAAGAAAGTCGCCACATACCCTGAGACACACGCTCGCCACCGAACTTCTCGAGGGCGGGGCGGATCTCAACTCCATAAAGGAACTTCTCGGGCATTCTTCGCTGGCGGCGACCCAGGTCTATACGCACAATTCCATAGAGCGTCTGCAGAATGTTTATAAAAACGCCCATCCAAGGGCCAAAAACGGAGGTAAAAATGGAGATTAAACTTAAAGCTTTGAAGTTCGACGCCGGTGAGAGGCTCACCGCATTCGTCGAGAAGAAGGTCGCGCGTCTCGCCAAGTTCTTTGACGGCGTGGCGGAAGAGGCCGAGGTGTCGCTTGAGGACATCAAGGAAGGCAAGAAAGCGAGAATCCAGATCCGCATCCCGGGTGACAGTCTCATCATCGAGCGCGTCGCCGACACTTTTGAAAACGCCATCACCGAGTGCGTGGACGCGATGAAAGAGAAGCTCACCCGCACCAAAGAAAAGAAATACGAGAAATAGTCCTTAAATATTCAGAATCCTGGCGCAGAGCTCGATGAGGAGCTGGTCGGCAGGAATCTGGACACCGTCCCCTCCCTTTGCGAGGTGGTCATATCTGCACAGAAGCGATATCACCGCCATCGTCTTGGGGAGGGGATAGTTCTTGACGGCGGTCTCGTATTCGGCATAGAAGTACGGGTTTACCCCGGCCAGGGCCTTGGACTTCTCTTCCGGCGAGGGACGGCCCCCGCGCATCAGCAGGGCTTCATATTTCAGCACCCTGTTGAAATTCGTAAAGATGGCGCTGATTGCGGCGGGGAGGTAGAAGCGGGGCTCAGAGCCGATGTTGGCGGCAATCTTCAGGGCTTTCGGCGCGTCCCTGTAGGAGAGGGCCTTGGTGAGTTCGAACACGCTGAACTGCCGTGAAAGGCCGACGTTCTGTTCCACGTCCTCGACGCTCACGAATCCCGTCCCCTCGGGGAGGTTGCGGAGCATCTTGTCCGTCTCGACCGCAATCTTGGACAAGTCTGTGCCGGCATATTCGGCGAGCAGCGCCGCAGCCCCCGGGTCAATCTGAAGTCCGCGCCCGGCAAAGTAGGCGGATATCCATCGCGGCATCTCATAGTCCCTGAGCAGAGGCGAATCCACCACGGCTCCGCATCTGCTGACGGCCTTGTATAGAGCGCGCCGTTTGTCGACTGAGGCCTTGTGCAGGAGAATCACCAGCACTGTGGAGTCCAGCGGGGCGTCGCAATAGACGGAGAGTTCCTCCAGAGAGTCCATCAGCTGCGCCTCCTTGAGCACGACGAGCTGCCGTTCCGACATCATAGGGTAACGTCTTGCGGCGGAGATGAGCTGCTCCGAGGTGACGTCGCCCCCATAGCATACCGTCTCGTTGAAGTCCTTCTCCTCTTCGGGTATGCAGTGTTCGAGAATCTCGCGGCAGACGAGCTCGGGATAGTAGGGTTCATCCCCCATCAGGAGATAGACGGGCTTGAAATGCCCGGCCCCGATGTCCGTCACAAGCTGTCTGCACAGTGTTTCGATATTGCCTGTCGCCTTAGCCATAGTATGTGCGAAATTACTCAAAATTTTCTTAAATTTGCCCAAAAGCAATAACACTGTCTCTATGAACAAAGCGAACACCATTCTTCTTGCAGGTCTGTGCCTGCTGGCTCCGTTGGCCCTTGACGCCCAGGATGCCGTTGTCAGAATCCACGATGCCGGCACCGGCGTCACCATTCCCGCCGAGATTTACGGGCAGTTCTCCGAACATCTGGGAAGCTGCATCTACGGCGGCCTATGGGTGGGGGAGGAGTCCGACATCCCTAATGTGAACGGATATCGCAAGGATGTGTTCGAGGCTCTCAAGGCCCTCAAAGTTCCGGTGATGCGCTGGCCGGGAGGCTGCTTTGCCGACGACTACCATTGGATGGACGGCATCGGCCCCCGAGAGCAGCGTCCATATATCACCAATAACAACTGGGGCGGCACCCTCGAGGACAACAGCTTCGGTACGCACGAGTTCCTCAATCTCTGCGAAATGCTCGGCACCGAGCCGTACATCAGCGGCAATGTGGGCAGCGGGAGCGTGGAGGAGATGGCCAAGTGGGTCGAATATATGACCTCCGACGCGAAGAGCACGATGGCCGACCTGCGCCGCGCCAACGGACGCGAAGAGCCGTGGAAAGTAAAGTATTTCGGCATAGGCAACGAGGCCTGGGGCTGCGGCGGCAGTATGACTCCGGAGTACTACAGCGACCTTTTCCGCAGATACGCGACCTATCTTCGCAACTTTGGGGACAACCGGCTCTACAAGATCGCGAGCGGCGCTTCCGACTATGACTACAACTGGACCCGTGTGCTGATGCAGAACATCGCCCGCAAGGGGATGAGCGGCATATCGCTCCACTACTATACCGTGATCGAATGGCGCAACAAGGGCGCTGCGACCAAGTTCAGCGACAAGGAGTACTATAACATCCTTTCCAAGAGCATCGAGATTGAGGACGTGCTCAAGAAACATATCGACATTATGGATGAACTTGACCCTCAGGGCCGTGTGGACTTACTCCTCGATGAGTGGGGTACCTGGTACGATGTGGAGCCGGGCACCAATCCCGGACATCTCTATCAGCAGAACACAATGCGCGACGCCATCGTGGCCGCACTGAACTTCGACATCTTCCACAAGTACACCCGCCGTCTGAAGATGGCCAACATAGCCCAGGTGGTCAATGTCCTTCAGGCGATGATACTTACCGACGGCCCGAGGATGGTGCTGACCCCGACCTACCACGTCTTCGAGATGTACAATGTACATCAGAACGCCGAATATCTCGCCTCTGACTGCTTCACTTCCAGAACCGCCTGCGACCGCAAGGTGGAAGTGCCTGTCGTGGACGCGACCGCGTCCCGCAAGGACGGGGTGATGAACATCTCTCTGGTGAACACCGACCTCAAGAACTCCGTCAAGGTGACAGTGACTTTCGACAATGCGAAAGCCGTGTCCGAGATTCTCTCCGCCCGCGTGCTCACGTCCAAGGACGCCCGTGACCACAACGACTTCGGAAACGCCGACAAGGTGTCTCCTGCCGCTTTCAAGGCATACAGGCTTACCAAGGCCGGCATCGAGCTGACCCTGCCTCCGTGCTCCGTGGTGGCCGTCGCCGCGAAGTGAGAAGTTACAACTTCGTTAATAATATGTTGAGACCGTCTCCGGACGGTCTTTTTTTTATATCTTTGCAGCGCTATGGCAATAATAGAGTGTAGAAACGTCAGCAAGCGTTTTGGCGAAAAGCTTGCTATCGAGGACATCAATCTTGGTATTCCGGAAGGCAGGATATTCGGTCTGCTCGGCCCTAACGGGGCAGGCAAGACGACTCTCATCCGCATCATCAACAGAATCACCATCCCTACTTCAGGTGAAATTCTCTTCAAAGGGTCGCCGATTACCCAGCGCGACGTTGAGAAGATCGGCTATATGCCGGAGGAGCGCGGGCTTTACCGCAAGATGAAGGTCGGCGAGCAGGCAATGTACCTCGCGCAGCTCAAGGGAATGAGTTCCGGTGCCGCACGCTCAGCCCTCAAGGATTGGTTCACCCGCTTCGGCATCGAGTCCTGGTGGGACAAGAAGGTGGAGGAGCTCTCCAAGGGTATGGCCCAGAAACTGCAGTTCATCACGACCGTCGTGCATAAGCCCTCTCTGATGATTCTCGACGAGCCGTTCTCCGGCTTCGATCCCGTCAACGCCGAACTGGTGCGCAATGAGATACTCCGCCTCAAGGACGAGGGCACGACGATAGTGCTCTCCACCCACAATATGGAGTCGGTCGAAGAGCTCTGTGACGAGATAGCCCTCATCAACAAGTCGCATCTGGTCATCTGCGGAGGGGTGGACGAAATACGACGCCGCTACGGCAACAACAATGTCGAGCTCGACTATACCGACGCCTACGGACGCCACAGCGAGGTGCTGCCGCGCGAGACGGACGGGACTTCGACTCTGAGGGCGTTCCTCGACAAGGGCGTCCAGATTAACTCGTACCGCGAACTGATGCCGCGGATGAACGATATTTTCATCAAACTCGTAACGGAAGGGGAGGAAGTGAAATGAATTTGAGAACCACCGGACTGATCATCAACCGCGAGTATATGACTCGCGTGAGGAAAAAGAGCTTCCTGCTCATCACATTTCTCGCCCCGGTTTTCTTCGCCGCGGTATGCCTCCTGCCGACTCTCATAATGGTGAATACCAAGGAGGCGGCCAAGAAGGTGGCCGTCGTGGACGAGTCCGGGGTGGTGATGCCGACGCTCTCTGACACGGAGACTATGAGCTTCTGTGACTGTCGCGGGCAGCAGCTCGATTCGCTCAAGGCCAATCTGACCGCTCTGGGCTACGATGCGGTGCTCGCGATATCCCCGCTCGACCCGGAGACCAAGTCGCTCTCGGCCGAAATATACTCCTACAAGCCGCTCGGGATGGATATGTCCGATGTCCTTAACAGCCGTATCAATTCCGCCGTGGAGGACTACCGCATAGCATCTTACGGCATCGAGGGTCTCGGGCAGATAATGAAGGACGTGAAGCCCGGCATCAAGATGCGCTCCTTCACCCTCGGGCAGGACGGTCAGGCAAAAGTCTCCGAATCGGGAGTCTATATGATCGTTTCGATGATTCTCGGGATGGTCATCTATATGTTCATAACCATCTTCGGAGGTATGGTCTCCTCCTCGGTCATCGAGGAGAAGTCCAGCAGGGTGGTCGAGGTGCTTATCAGCTCCGTCAAGGCCACTGAACTGATGTTCGGCAAGATTATCGGCATCGCGCTAGTCGCCCTGACCCAGTTCCTGCTCTGGATACTGCTTACCGGAGTAATCGTGGGCGCGGTCGGCATATTTGCCGGTCCGCAGCTCATAGGCAATATTGACGCGGAGCAGATCGGCGGGATGGCTTCCGGCGCAATGGGTTCGCAGATTCCCGAGGTCAACGACGCCACGCTTATCCTGTCGTCCCTCTCCAATATGAATCCGGGTCTTATTCTGATGTGCTTCGTGGCATTCTTCCTGCTCGGATATATGCTGTACGCGTCATTGTTCGCCGCCATAGGCTCCGCGGTCGAGAACGAGGGGGATTCGAACCAGCTCACCCTTCCCGTCACCGTGCCGCTGCTTCTCGGATTTTTCATAGCGCTATACGCCTTCAAGGCTCCTGACAGCGCGATAGTCTTCTGGGGCTCGATCATCCCGTTCACCTCGCCGATAGTGATGCTCGCGCGGCTGCCTTTCGGCGTGCCTGGCTGGGAACTTGCGCTCTCGCTCGTGCTGCTTGCACTCACTTTCGTCGCCTGCGCGTGGATGTCGGCCAAGATATATAAGGTCGGAATCCTTATGTTCGGCAAGAAATCAACTTGGAAAGATCTCTGGAAATGGTTAAAGCAGAAGTAATTGCCGCTCTTGCGCTGAGCCTGCTCGCCAGTTCCTGCTCGCGCTCTTTCACCTGGGAGAAGTTCGTGATGGACGGTCACAGGACAGGAGTCACCGCGCCTACCGCGGACAATGTCGCCGAGGCGCTCGGAAGCGTGGGCGACAGCTGCTATACGGCCCCGAACGGGAGGGTGTTCCCCAAGGGAAGTGCAACTTATGCCGTCGCCGCCGACCTCATAGCCGTACAGCCGAAGATGGCGCGTCTCAAGCAGGTCATCGCCCACTCCGCGAAGGAGATGCACAATAAGCGCGCCGACGGAGACCTCTCCAACTGGTTTGTGGACCGTCTTATGGAGGATGTCGCGAAGACTACCGGCAGGCGGGTCGACGTGGCGATTGCCAATTCGGGCGGAATCCGCGTGGATATGCCTGAGGGGGACGTGATGATGGATGACATAGTGTCGATGTTCCCGTTCCGCAACCATCTCTGTTACGTGGCCCTGGAGGGCCGCGACCTGAAGGCCATATTCGACTTTATGGCATCCGGCAAGGTTCAGCCCGTCGCGGGAGTCAAGCTCGTCGTGGACAACGGACGGATTGACACCCTGCTCGTTGGGGGCAAGGAGCTGGATCCGGACAGAATCTACGGTGTCGCGACCATCGATTTCCTGCTCGACGGAGGTGACGGGCTCAGCATCGCCAAGAATGCCAAGGAACTGATTATCTCCGACAAGCCGGTGATAGATTCGATGCTTCCTTATGTGATGCAATATGAAAAGGATGGCCGCCTGATCGAGGGCTCCTCCGACGGCAGGGTCGTGATAAAAGGGGAGAGGAGGAAAAAGAAATGATGAAAAGAAGTCTGTTTGTCTGCGCTCTGCTGCTTTCGCTGCTTGCCTGCGAGAGGCAGCCGAGACTGGTGATCATACATACCAACGATACCCACAGCCACTTCGAACCCCTGCGTTCCGGCGAGGACGCGGGCAAAGGCGGGGTCATCGAGAGAGCGGCTTTCGTGGATTCGATACGCAACGCTTACGGGGAGGACAGGGTGCTGCTTCTGCACGCCGGCGACTTCAGTCAGGGGACTTCCTACTTCACCGAGCTTGAGGGCAGTCTTGAACCGGCCGTCATCAACGATTTCGGCTACGACTGCGTGACTCTCGGCAACCACGAGTTCGACAATGACATAGAGGCGCTCACCGCAAGGCTTGCGATGCTGGACGGAGTGCCGGTGGTGTCCGCCAACATAGACGTCTCGCAGTTCGAGCTCGCCCGCTATGTCAAGCCCTATGCCGTGATTGAGCGTGGAGGAATGAAGATTGGCATCATCGGCCTCGAATCCGACCTCTCCACCAATGTCAGCGCTACCGTTTCCTCGCGCTTCGCCCAGCTCGACAACGTGGAGGTCACGAACCGTTGGGCCGAATATCTGCACTCCGGCGAAAAATGCGACCTGATTATCCTGCTCTCGCATCTGGGATACGGCGAGGATCAGGAGATAGTGCCGAAAACCCGCCATATCGACATCGTGATAGGCGGGCATTCGCATACTTTCGTGGACGGCTTCATCTATGTGCCCGATATGGACGGGCGTAAGGTGCCGATCATCACTGACGGCTGCTGGGGGCTTGAGATGGGGCTGATAACCGTCCGTTGAGGCTATCCGCGCCCGCTCTCTTCCCGGTACTCTCCCGCATTCTTGCGCCTTATGTTGAAGATGCGGCTGTCGGTCTTGTAGTAGCAGATGTCGAAGCAGCTGCATTCCATATGTCTGGCGTATTTGCGCGTGCCCGTGATGCAGCAGGCGTCGAAGCCGCTGCCTGCGAGGTCTTCAATCCTCGCCCCCCTCGCGCCGTCGCTGAGAAGGCTCTCCAGTATCTCGTAGTTTCTGGAAAGCCTTGACATTATCTCCGCCCGGTAGCGGCGCAGTTCCTGATACTTGCGGTTGTTGTAGCTGTTCTTGCAGCTCAGGCAGCAGAACTTCTTGTCCTTCCGCCCGTGCAGACTGTCCCCGCATTCGAGACAGCCGCTCTCCTCTTTTCTGCTGATTCTGTAAGCCATAGTCGGTTTTTTGCCAAATATTAGCGGAATTATCCGCTTCCGCAAGGATTGATAAAAAACAATTGCGAGAAATATATCTTTCTTTACAAAGATTAATTCTTGTCAGGGGACAAGAAAAATTTTTTACGATTCTTTTGCGATGTTCCGGACTTTTCTGTTTTCATTTGCATCGGAAACAACTTCACTAAATGAAAAACTTTATGGAACAGTTAAACAGAATCGAACTCCGGGGCTCCGTCGGGAGCGTCAGGATGCAGACCTTCACCGACAATACGGTGGCAAGGTTCACGGTGGCGACCAATTATGCCTATAAGGACAAGGACGGGCAGGCGGTCATAGACACGAGCTGGCACAATGTGATGGCGCGCGAGGGTAAATTCATCCACGACCTCTCGAAGATCGAGAAGGGGACCAAGGTCTATGTGCAGGGAAGGCTCAGATATCAGAAATACACCGCTTCAGACGGGGTGGAGAGAGTCTCCGCCGACATCGTGGCAAACCGCGTGGCCATTCTGGACGAGTCTGAGCCGCTGCAGTATGAAATGTAGGTCTGAAGTCCCGCTCGCCCTTTCCCTTCTGCTGCTTGCGGCCCTGTGCTCTGACTGCGCGTCTTCACGGAAGATGGCCGGGCTGAGGGACAAGAGTCTTACTGCCGCGATCAGGCTGCCTCAGGAGAGGGAGCCGGCCCCGGAAGAGGACGGACCGTTTCCGGGCGAGCCCCGGCGCGACACTCTCAAAGTGACCGGGCTCGACGGGAGGGAGGTGTTCATAATGAAGGCTATACGCGATGAGGACAGCGGAGATATGGTGGCGACCGAGCAGCTTGATGCCGCGATGGTGACGGCGCGTTTCCGAAATATCGCGGAACGCAACGGCAGGGTCGATCTGGAGTTTCAGCTGATAGTGCCGCCGCAGATGACAGACTCGAAGTGGCAGCTCAGGCTCCATCCGTCGATGAAGATGCTCTCCGACAGCATCGCGCTCGACGATCTGGTCATAACCGGAAGCGCCTACCGCAAGGCCCAGCTGAGAGGATATCAGCATTATCGGAAATTCCTGGACAGGATAATAACTGACACGCTTAAACTGATTGATATGAGAAGCCTTGAAATCTTTCTCGCGCGCAATATCCCTGCCGTCTATGCTTTCCGCAGCGACAGCAGCTATGTCTCGGACGAAGAGTTCGAGAGCGCTTTCGGCGTGACTCAGGCACAGGCCGTGGAACACTACACCAACGGCTTCCTTGTCTGGAGGAATGAGCGTCGCAAGTCGATGCGGGAGAAGATGTGGCGCCGCTATGTCAAAGCCCCGATAGTCACCGAGGGCATCAGGCTGGACACCGTGTTCACGGGAGACGGAGGGGAGTTCATATACAATTATGTGCAGACCATCCGCACCCGGCCTAAGCTGCGCAAGGTGGACGTGAGCCTGAGCGGGGAAATATTCGAGAGCGACAGACGGCTCTATACCGTCCCGCCATCGCCGCCGCTGACATTCTACATCAGTTCTGTGAGCGCTTTCGCTGACGGAACTCCGAGGTATCTCACCAAAATCATCTCGCGTAATGTGCAGACCAATACGACGAGCTATATCGACTTCCGCAGCGGCAGCGCCGAGGTGGACGAGAGGCTCTCGGACAACAGGCGGGAAATCGCCGCCATCCGGGGCAGCCTGCGCAACCTCGTCTCGGACGAAAGTTTCGAACTCGACTCCATAGTGATAGTGGCTTCGGCTTCGCCGGAGGGCAAGTTCAGTTCGAACGCGTCCCTGTCCTTCAGAAGGGCCGCGCAGGTGTCGGAGTATTTCTCGAGATATGTCGAATATATAAAGGATTCGCTGCGTCACGATGACGGGCTCTTCATCTCGGTGGGGGATGATTTCGGGGAGAGCGCGATGAAGTCCTCGCTCAGAAGCCGCAGGGATATCCGCTTCCTCTCAAGAAGCGGGGGTGAGAACTGGCAGGTGCTGGATGCTCTGGTGGAGAAGGACACGGTTCTCACTCCCGCCGAGAGGGAGTATTACTTTTCGCTTTCGGGGATTCCGGATCCGGACGAGAGGGAGGCGGCTCTCCGCAGGAGTCCTGCGTACAAATACATCACCGACAGCCTCTACCCGCGTCTGAGGACAGTTAGTTTCAGCTTCTGCCTCCATCGGCGGGGTATGCAGAAAGACACTGTCCATACCACTGTGGTGGACTCGGCTTATATGAGAGGGGTTCAGGCCCTGCGCGACCACGATTACGACGGGGCCATAGCTCTCCTGTCCGCTTATCAGGACTACAATACCGCCGTAGCCTGCGTGGCCCTGGACAGGAACGGTTCGGCTCTCGACATATTGCAGCGCTGCCATCCTACGGCCAATGTCAACTACCTGCTTGCCATAGTGCATCAGCGGCAGGGCAGGGAGAGAGATGCGGTGGAGTGCTATCTCCGCTCCTGTTCTCAAGACCCTTCGCTGGTGCACAGAGGCAATCTTGACCCCGAGATATCGGAGTTGATAAGAAAATATGACTTGAATAAAGACGACCAGTTAACTTTTTAATAACGTTTTAATTATGAAAAACTCAATTTTATTTTTCGCATCAGTTGCGGCGCTCGTGTCCGTAGGGTGCAACAAAATCGGCCCGGATGCCGGCATCGAGACCCGCTCAGGATGTGAACTCAATCTGCAGCTTACCGACAACAGCCTTACCAAGGTGACAGGGACGACGGGAACGGACGAGAGTATGATACGGAACGTGCAGATCTTTGTCTTCAGGGCAGGCGCGGATGACAAGAGTTCGGTGCTTGACGCCTGCCTGTCCAAGGGATTCGATGCGGAACTCTCCGGCAGCGCTTCCTATAACGACCTCTCTTTGAAATGCACGGTCGGGGCAAGGCACGTCTTTGCCATAGTAAACGCCGACATCGATTATACCGCCGACGAAAGCGTCGGCACGCTCTCGGACCTGCTGTCGAAAACTATGTCGCTCTCCAAAATGAGGGCGGACAAGCTGCTGATGATAGGGGAGAACCGGAACGTCAGCCTCTCCTCCGGAACTCAGTCCCAGACCGTCGAGGTCCACAGAACCTGCGCTTCCGTGATTCTGGAGAGCGTCAAGAACGATATGCAGGCCAGCGTGTATCGCAAGGACGGGCGCTTCAAGATAAAGAACGTCTATCTTGTCAATGTCCCTGCGGAAGTCAATCTGGGCAGGACTCTCGCGGCAAGCTCTCTGTCGGCGCAGAGCTGGTATGCAAGGGGGACCGCGGAGACGGATGCTGAGAAGAATAAACTTATCTATGATGCCCAGACGGAGACCGTCGTCAATTACGGGACCAAGAATGAAAGCGTCCACACTTTCTACACCTTCCCGAACGACTGTGCCGCCATAACGGACGCGGCCTGGAGTCCGCGTGCGACCAGGCTCGTGGTCGAAGCCCTGTATAACGACGGCAAGGAGTGGCACAGCTGCTATTATCCGATAACGCTCTATAAAGCCGCTCCGGGGCTGGAGGCCAACAAGCAGTACCGGGTCAATCTGATTGTCAATCGTCCGGGCTCGGACAGTCCGGACAAGCCTGTGGAGTTCGGAGACATCAGCGGCACCATCAGTGTGGTTGACTGGGTTGCCGGAGAGTCATATACCGAGACCATCTGATTATGAAGACCCGAAGTATAGCGGGAGGACTTGCCGTCCTGCTGCTTGTGTCGCTGTTCTCCCCGTCCTGTTCGGTCAAGGAGAGCCGTTCCGCCTGCCCTTGCTATACATCGGTGGCCGTGGATGATTTCATCCTGGCGGGCTTCGCGGAGGCGACGGTCTCCTTCAGTGCGGACCGTCTGCTCCGCCGGGAGACGATCAGTCTGCAGGAGTACGAGGATGTCGGCTATATGATTGCGCTGGACCGCAGAAGCAACCGGGCCGCCGTGATTGCAGGGCTGGACAAGTGCATAGTGAGAGGAGATTCTCTGATTACTCCCTACGGTCTGGAGGCCGACCCTATATGGCTTTTCAGCGAGAAGTTCTATTGCGAGGGAGATGAACTGGTGATAAACGCCCGTCCGCACAAGCAGTATTGTCGACTTGAGATAGTCGTGACAGGACTGTCTCCGGGAGACCGCTACGACTGCTCGTTTCGGGTCAAGGCGGAGTCGTGCGGGCTTGACCTCTATGGCCGTCAGGCGCTTGAGGGGGAGTACTGTGCCTGGGCGCAACGCAGTTCTACCGGGGATTTCTTCGTGAGAATCCCCCGGCAGGCGGAGAACAGGCTCTCTCTGGAGCTTCTGCGCACAGACGCTCCGGACGCGCCTCTCTTCACGATAGAGCTCGACAGGAAGCTGGAGGCGGCGGGCTACGACTGGACGCGGGAAGACCTGCGGGACATCAGTCTGGAGGTGGACTATTCCGGCACCGAGGTGAAGCTCAAGATTATTGATTGGGACAGTGATGACGTTTTCAAAGAGATTACAATATGAAACCACATATCTTATTCGCCGCTCTGCTGGGGCTGCTTCTCGCGGCCTCCTGCGAGCCTGAACTCGAAGGGGTGGTGAGATTTGCCGACGATGACACCGCTCCGCAGACCAAGTCGCTGAGCCTGAGTGTGGGAAGCGAAGATTGGCCCGGGACGAAGACGAGTCTCGGGGCGGATGTCGAACGGATATTCAGCGGTGCGGTGATTGCGGCCTACGACGCTTCCACGGGGCTGCTGGACTCGGAACTGAAGATCGGTCCGGAGGCCCTTGGAGGGCAGGTGGAGATGAGTCTGCCCGTCGGGAGAAGCTACAACCTCTATCTGCTCGGCAACCTCTGGGAGATAGGAAGCGACGGCTCGGTGAGGGGAGTCCCTTTCCCCTCCGACGAGGCTTCGCTGGAGAGCTTCTTCTACCGGATGGACGGAGGGGCTTCTGGTGAAGGATACCGCAGGGAGAAGTTTTCCGAGGCCGCCGTGTACGGCATTCCGCTATTCTGGTCGCAGTCGGGGGTGACGGTTGCCGCGTCCGGAGTCGATGTCCGGATGAAGCGGCTATTCTCGCGCCTGACAGTCGAGATAGACCATAGCGGGATAGCCGGGAGCAGTCTGGACGCTTTCGTCAACGGAAGCCTGAGCCTCAGACAGGTCAACTGCCGCCTGATGCCTTTTGCTTCCGGGGGCTCAAGAGCACTTGAGCCGGACGACGTGCTCCCTTATGGCGATGCTGACTCCACGATGGAGAACGCCCTCTGCAAGGAGTTCGTCTATTATGTCCCGGAAAACCGTCAGGGGGTGCTCCTGCCGGGCAATGCCGACCCGTCCCGAAAGACGCTGGACAATGTCGAGACTGCGCGGAGAGCCCTTGTCAGTTATGTGGAGTTCAGGGCCGGGCTGGGCGCGGAATCCGGCTTTGAGGGCAGCGCTGTATATCGCTTCCTGCCGGGCAGGGACGCTGTCGCCGATTTCGATATAGAGCGCGGCCTGAGCTACAGGGTCAGTCTCGGCTTCAAGGCAGAGTCGCTCTTCGCCCCGGAGTGGAAGGTAGAGGTGGACGGACTGACGGACCGGCGGGAGTTCTACCTCTCGGGAGAGCTCGCAGGCAGGCTTCCCGAGGGGAAGAAAGTGGCGGTGCGGAAGAACAGGCCTGCCGAGTTTGACCTCAATCTGGAGATGACAGGCGGCGGGACCAACATAATCTCTTCGGCAAGGCTTGTGGACGGGGGTTACAGTTCTTCCAGCCTTACTGACCTCGCCTGGACTTCGGACTTCTGGTCCGCGAGCCACGACAGCGCCAATGAGCCTCAGCGGGAGGCGCTTGCAGCGCTCGGCATAGCCGTCGGCTATGCCGGGGGGCGCTTCCTCTTCGAGGTCAGCGACCCCTCCCGCTTCGCTCCCGGAGTCTCCGTCCCGATTAGCCTGACGCTCTATCCCGGCGGCAGGGTCATCAGCGCCGAAATCGTCACCCGCGAGGACATCGCGGTCAGCGGCGACAACGGCGCTCCGGAAGACCCGATTTATGTCGCGCAGTGCCGCACGCTCTCATTCTCCGGCTTCGAGGGCGGCACGCTCTACTATATAGCCGACCAGAATTCCACTTCCGGAGGGCTGCACAGCTACAATACGCATTGGAAGGCTTCCCCGAGCCTCTCCGCACCTTTCCCGGGCTATTACAAGACGGCCTCCGACGGCTCTTTGGTCTATCCTTTCCGCGAACCTGACGCCTACGCCTCTCAGAGTGTCCCGGCTGACGGGACACTGCAGCTCTGCTGCTTCGGCCCGACCGACAGCAGGGCCTACGACAGCCTGCGCGCCGACGGCTCCATCCTGATATGCAGCGACGACCCGCTTAACGACGGCATAATCACGGTTCCCCTGAATATCCGGCTTCCGAAGCTGGAAAGCTCGACGGTCTATTCGCTCCTTACCCTTCCTTTCGACGGGACAGAAGTGGATCTTGGAATCAGGCTGACCGCTTCCGACGGTTCGGCTCTCAAGGGGGAGGATTTCAATCCGCTGCTTGCCGACGCCCTGCTGAAGCCGGTGCTCGGCTACGACAGCGGGACTTACCCCTGGCTGCAGAATATCGGCGTAGACATCTTCTCCGGAAAGGCATATCTTGCCAAGACAACTCTCGGACCGGTCAATATCGAGGACGAATTCCCCCTTGACAACAGCCTCAACTATTCGCTGGGGTCTCTCACTCTGGATATGCCGGCTCTGCTTAACAAAAGATTCAAGTCGCGCACGCAGAATTTCGCCCTGAAGATACCCCGGCTCACCGCCACAGCGGATCCCGACTGGTGCACATATCTGACCCAGAGCACAATGGATACCGACATCACGGTCAACGTGAAATGCGCGCAGAGTTCGGGCGATGTCTCCCGCTTCGAGTTCACGCTCTCGGGCGACGGGGTGGAGTTCCAATGCTCGGGCGGCTCCGGGAAAGTCCTCAGGCCTCTCATAGAGGGGACATACGACGGATTGGCCAACTACAGATGGGCTTATAGGGAAAGCTCCCAGCCTACCATAGTGGACGGAGAGTATGTCCCCGGAGGGCTGATATTGCCTTACGGGCCGCAGAGCGTGACTCTCGCCGTGACCAACAAGTGGGACGGGCGCAAGCTGGTCTCCGTATCGTCGTTCACGCTCAAGCATTCGGCCCACGTCCATCAGATCGGCCTTTTCTGCTCTCAAAAGAATGCCACCGTCCATCCTCTGCCCCCGAAGAACATCGCCTATGTGCTCTCGCTATACGGCAAGGTGAGTCTCGCGACGCGCAAATGGATGCTCAAAATACTTGGAGGCGACGAATGGCTCAGCCACTACATCTCCGGGCCGGATTTCAAAATCGGCCCTGCCGGCAGCGAGACTTATCGGCAAAGCAAGAGCGGGGTATATTGGCGGAGGGACAATTTCCCGGTCACATATCTTGACGGGACGGCCACTGTCTGGACGGAGGCGCTCGCGAGGCAGGCGTTCGAGAGCACGAGCTGCCTCTGGCTCAACGACCCCAAATCGGACATCGGGATGGTCGGCGTCTGGCAGGAAGACCCGTCCGCGACCGGCAACCGATACCTCAAGCTCCTCTTCGGTCCCAACAAGGGCGGATACCTGTACACCGGGAGCGAAAGATACTTTTGACCGTTTTTCAATGACAAGAAGCCGGCGCGGAGACTGTCCGCGCCGGCTCTTTATTGTGCCGAACCGCCCGTGGACCGCTTCAGTCAAGTCCGGGACGGTCTTAGCTTGAGACTAGAAGAGGAATGCCGCTCCTACGCTCCAGTATGAGTTGTGGGTCTTGACGTTGTCGCTGCTGCCCTTGTACATATTGAGCAGTCCGTAGTGGTAGCCGAAGTTGACGCGGATCATCTCCGCCACGTCAACGCCGATGCCGGCGCCGAGGGAGATGTTGAAGCGGTTGAGGCTTCCGTTGTCGCCGTAGTTGTCAAGGGTGCTGCTGCTGCTTGCCCCGAGGGCGCTCACGGTAGTGGTGGTCTTGGAAGCGATGCCGAGCTCGAACTGAGGGCCTGCGTAAACGAAGGCGTTGAGCATCTCACCGAGTCCGACACCGTACTTCACGTTGACAGGGACTGCGATATAGTGGCTGTTGGTCTTGGCGCTGGCGCTCGCGACGGTCACGCCGCTGGCGTTGCTGTTGGTCAGGTAGCCGTAGTAGATGCCCGGAACCACTGAAAGTCCGTAGCCGAGGGTGTAGGCCGCGTCAGCACCTACATAGAAGCCCTGTGAGGTCACGCTGTTGCTGCTTGAGCTTGAGCTGACGGTAGTGGTGGTCTTCGCTGTCTGGTTGAGATAACCGGCTCCTACGCTGAACTGAGCCATTGCAGAAGTAGCGGCTGCGGCTACAAGAGCAAGAGTAAGAATGATTCTTTTCATTTTTGTATAAAAATAATGTTTGGTTGTTTCCGACGTTATAGATGAGCCCCTCATCCGTTCCGTTGCAGAAAAGCGGCGCAAATTTAGACTTTTTCTGCAAAAACACCCAAATTCTTCCGATTATAAGTCCTACCTTTGCCGCGCTTTTGAAAAACAGCTAAAGTTATGGCAGAATTAAAGGACAGAATTGATTTCGGCAGAGAGGACGTGAGGGTGCTTTTCAACAAAGTCTTCTACCCGACTCTGCTGGGGATGGTTTTCTCCATCGTTTTCAACGTGACCGACGGAATCTTCGTCGGGAGGGGCATAGGCTCCCTCGCGCTCGCCGCGGTCAATGTGGTCGCTCCGGTGTTTATGATTTCGGGCGGCATCTCTCTTATGCTGGGTATGGGCGGCTCTGTGGTCGCCTCGATCCATCTCTCCAAGGACAATCTGAAGACGGCACGGATGGTCACGACCCAGTCCGTCTGCGCAGCCGTCGTAAGTATGGCGGCGTTCGCGGCGGTGTTGTTGCTGTTCCCGCAGCCGATACTCCGTTTCTTCGGCTGCTCCGACACGATGATGCCCTACGCGTCCGACTACCTCAAGGTATTCGCTCCGTTCGCGGTGGTGAACGGCATCATTCTCTCGTCCTGTTTCTTCATCCGGCTTGACGGGGCTCCGAAGTTCGCAATGGCGGCCAACATAGTCGGCGCTCTGCTCAACATATTCCTCGACTGGCTCTTCATCTTCCCGCTGCAATGGGGACTCCACGGCGCGGCTCTCGCGACCGGCATAGCTATGAGCGTCGAGTCGCTGGGGCTGCTGGCGTATCTGCTGCTGCCTAAACACAGGCTGCACTTCGGGCGTGTCAAGCTCTCGACCCTCAGGGCCTGGATGCATACATTGCGAAACTGCGGATATATGTGCAAGCTCGGATTCTCCACTATGCTCGCACAGCTAGCCGTGGCGCTGATGGTCATCTGCGGCAACAACATCTTCGTCCGCCTGACGGGCGATACGGGAGTGGCCGCGTTCAGCGTGGTGTGCTATCTGTCACCGATAGTGTTTATGGTGTATGACGCGATTGCGGTGGCCGCGCAGCCGATACAGAGCTACAACTACGGCGCGGGCGCTCTCGCGCGCTCCTGGAAGGCTCTGAAGCTCGCCCTTGCCACCGGGGTCGGCTACGGTGCGCTGATAGTGCTCCTCACCACGGTCTTTGCCCGTCCTGTGGCATCGCTCTTCATCGCGGAGTCCGACCCCGCGCACGCCCTTGCCGTGGAGGGGATGCGCCTATTCAGCCTAGCCTTCATCCCTATGGCCGTCAGCATCGTGACGATGGGATTCTTCCAGAGCGTGGAGAAGGTCCGTCAGGCGACTGTGATTTCAACCTTGCGCGGCTTCGTTCTGATGCTCCTGTGCTTCTTCGGTATGACCCTGCTCTGGGGAGAGGTCGGCGCCTGGCTCGCCATTCCGGCCTCTGAGCTGCTCACGATGTGCGTCACTCTCGCCCTGCTCCTCCATTACCGCCGACACACGGCGTTCTCTGCGGCATAATTTGCCTGCTATAATTTGCTCCGGGCATATTGGGATTATGCCCGGATTATTATTAATTTTGCAGGAGACCGGGGTCTTTTTTTGCCCGGACATAACGGATGGCTCAGAAAAGAGAATTCACAGAACACAGAAAGGCGGTTACGTTCCTTGACCTGTTCGCCGGTGCGGGCGGCATCAGCGAGGGATTTTTGCAGGCCTATACGGACGACAAATACTATGACTTCATTCTGGCAAGCGACATCAACGAGAATTGCGAACTGACCCACCGTGTCAGGTATAACGAGCAGCTCGGACTCGATACCGAATTCCTCACCGAGGACATTATGTCGGAGAGTTTCCTGCCCGATCTCAAGAAAAAGATAGGCAAGACGGGCATAGATGTGGTGACCGGCGGGCCGAGCTGCCAGTCGTTTTCGCTTTCCGGCAGGAGGCGCAAGTATGACAAGCGGGACAATCTCTTCGAGCATTATCTTAAGGTAATCGTCGCGCTCCGTCCGAAATATTTCGTGATGGAGAATGTCAAAGGCATACTGACCAAAGATAAAGGCAGGTTCAAGGAGGAGATTATGCGGCGCATACGCTCCATTATCGATCCGGAGAAGGTATCGGACCTGTATACTTATCTCGACGCGATGCTGGGACGGAGCGCCACGGCATTCGAGAAGAACTGCCTGATGGCCAAATGCCGTCTGGAGGTTGAGGATGATTCCAGGTCCGAGACCCTCATAGGGGAGTATTTCAACTGTCTTGAAGACCAGTTCAGGGAACTCACTCGGCGCATCGACTACCGCGTCAGCAAGTCCGACCCCCGAATCGGCACGATACGCCACGGCCTGAGCCTGCTCAGGCATAGCCGCGAGCGGGAGCGGATTCAGTCGGCAATCATTCAGGAGAAGACCTCCTGCAATATCGACAACGACGCTTTCCTGAACCCGATGAACGGATTTATTGAAGAGCTGGAGGATGACACTATTGTGGGCAAGATACTGCTCGCCCTCGACAATGTCAGGGAGTTTGACCCTCTTCGCGACAAGGTCGAGACGCTCAAATCGATGATACGCATATATGCGATGACGCTGGACGAGTGCTTCGACGCTCTTAAATCGTATGCGGAGAAAGACGGCACGGCGCAGGAGTTCGAGAGCCTGCTCGACACGATACGGCTTTACAGGATCGAGAAGCCAATCGTAGTCCTTTCTTCCGACTACGGAGTGCCTCAGAACCGGGAGAGGGTGCTTTTCATAGGTTGCCGCCGCGATCAGAAGCTCATCACCGAAATCCCCGCCACTGTCGCTGAAAACGAGAAAGTCACGGTCTATGAGGCGATTGCTGACCTCGATTTCATAGGTAACGGCGAGACGAAAACATCGTATTCTATGACCTTGAATGACAAGGAGCTGGACCCGCTTCTACGGGAGAGGACGGTTGAAGGTTCCCTTGCGGCGAATGGAGAGCGGCATCAATACTGGGAATGGTCAAGAATGGGCCGTCTGGGACACCGGTTCGAGTATGAGTCTGCTCCGTTCTATGTCAAGAATATCGAAGAGCTGAACAGTCCGGTAATCCGCAGCGGTCAGGAGCTTTTCAACCATCAGACCAGTTCTCAAAGCGATGATGTCAGGCGGCGTCTGGAAATCATCGCCCGGCACGGAGATTACGATGAAGCCTGCAGGGCGGAACTTAAAAAAGCCAAGCTGGAGTCGCAGAAGCGCAATTATACAGTACTCAACCCCAAAGGGCAGAGTCCTACGGTGGTGACTATGCCGGATGATTTCATCCACTATTCCCGATACCGCGCAATGACTGTCCGGGAGATGGCCAGACTCCAGTCATTCGACGACTCGTTCGTCTTTCAGGGCAAGCGCCAGACCGGCGGCGATAAGAGAAAGCTGGAAATCCCTCAATACACTCTGGTCGGCAACGCCGTTCCGCCTCTTATGGCCCGTGCGATAGGCAACACCATCCTCAAAGCCATCAAATAAGGCCTTATGATACATATGAGACCTTTCACCCCGCTGGAGAAGCGGAATATGGAGTATCTGGTGAACAAGAATATCAGCTTCACTCAAGTGCAGGTCACCCCCACGGGGCTGAGGAAATCCATCCTTGACGCGACGGCCTCGATGCGTACCTACTTCAAGGAGAACGGCATTCACGACTATGCCCTCCAGCCGAAGGGGCAGGATTTCAAGCTGACCGTCCCCACACATATACTTGACGGATACAAGGATATTCCCACGCTGACCTCTTTTTACCGTCCGGAGACGAAGGACGGCGATCCCCGGCTGTGGATTTATCGCCTCAAGGAGGCCACTGAGGCTGACGACATCCATATCATCATAGCCGTAGAATCGAGGGAACTATATGTCATCGACATTACCCGGATCGATATCCGTGAGTTCTGTGAATCTTCCCTGTCCAGCCCGATCAAGGATCTGGTTTTCAATCTTTCGTTTGAGGCCGATGCCGTCTCCGGAGAACTGCTTGACATTCTTCGCGGCTACCGTCACTGCTGGATAGATACCGATTTGAGTGCGGACACGGCTGTGGGCAGGCAGGTGGAGGCGCTTCTTGGGATACGGATGAACGCTTCCCGCGAGCCGGACTATAAAGGGATAGAACTCAAGAGTTTTCGCAGCCGGCGTCCGGGCATCAAGAAGAACCTCTTCTGTAAAGTCCCGGACTGGGATATAAGCCGCCTGAAGAGCGCTGCGGAAATCGTAGACAGATACGGGTATATGTCTCAGGGCGTAAAATCCTACAGGAATACGCTTTACTGCAAGTCTCCCAACTCCCAGAATCTCCGGCTCAATATGAACTACCCCGACAATCTTCTCGAAATCGAAGAAGACCGGATTGACGGGCCGGACATTTTCCGAAAAGTCGCGGACGTGGCGGTGTGGAGGCTGCAGACCCTGCACCAATGCCTGTTACGGAAACACCACGAGACTTTCTGGATTGAGGTCGATACAAGGACAGGCGAACACGGGCAGGAGCAGTTTATGTTCACCAGAATCGAACATAGCCGCAACCCTATCGTATCGCAGTTCGACATTCTTCTTGAGCAGAGTATGATTACGGTCGACTTGCTTCTCGGTCGCCCCAAAGTGGATATTGGGAGCGGAAGCCCGAAAAAAGGCGGCGACGCGGTAAGCTTCAAGATGAAGAAAAGCGCCGCCGGACTGCTTTTCCCGGAGACGGTCACATATTCGCTTGAGGATTAAGCGGTTGCTTAAGCTTACGGGCAGGTGATGCTGATCGTGTCGGACTTGAGCACTTCCTCGCCCATTTCGACGGTGACGGAGGTCAGCACAAGCTTGAGGCGGAACTTGAAGTTGTCGCGGACGCTCAGAGCCTTTATCTGCTTGGTGGCCGCGCTTTCTATTTTGCGAAGCTCGGTCAGGGCCTCGCTGTAGCGCTTCTCCGCCGCTGCGTCGGTGATGGAGAAGTCTCCGTCCGGGGCGCTCTCCTTCCAGGTCTTGGCGTAGCTTGACTTGAAACTGCTGATCTGGCTCTCGATGTCTGCATAGACCTTTTTGGCCTCGCTGGTCGGACTCCCGTTGTATTCTTCGCTTCCGTTGTCCACCACCTCGATGCGGTATACGACCTCGTCGCTCCCGGTCTTGGTACAGCCCGCCAGCGCGAGCAGAAACGCCGCCGCTGCAAGGATAATGATGATTCTGGTCTTTTTCACTTCGTTTTCTGTTTTTGACTGCGCAAATATAATCAAAACATCTACTAATGCCATACCTCCTCCGGACGGAGGCGCTTCGCCCGTGGGGCGGCTCGCTTTGCCGGGAAAAGCGACAAATAGGCAGTAATTGATGACTATTTGTCGCGTGGAATGTCAAATTGTCCCTATTTTGTAAATTTTGGCCATTGGTACGGGAGTTGAAATATATTACAGCGTCCCCCGGACGGGACAAGGAAAACAGATAAGTAAAAAAACTAAAAATAGGAGATTTGAATTATGTTACCGATCAGAAGAAACGAACAGAACTGGTTACCTGAAATCTTCAATGATTTCTTCGATACCAACTGGATGGAGAAGGCGAATGCTACCGCCCCGGCCATCAACGTATTAGATAATGAAAAGAACTACGAGCTCGAACTTGCCGCCCCTGGCCTGACCAAGGATGACTTCAAAATCAGCCTCGACTCCGAGGGCAACCTCTCCATCGATATGGAGAAGAAGGTCGACAACAACGGAGAGAAGAAGCACGGACACTACCTGCGTCGTGAGTTCTCTTACTCTAAGTATCAGCAGATTATGACGCTGCCTGAAGATGCCGACCGCGAGCATATCGAGGCCAAGGTCGAGAACGGCGTGCTCTGCGTCAACATCCCTAAGATCGTCAAGGCGGCCCCTGAAGCCGGGCACAAGATGATTGAGATTAAATAATCTGTAGCGCTTCACATAATCGGCGCGCGGCCCTGCGGGGCTGCGCGCCTTTTTTTGTCAATAATGCTTATCTTTGCGGCGACAAAGTGAAATACTATGGTTAAAGACATTGCACTGGTGGCTCACGATTCCCGCAAGGCGGAGCTTATGAGCTGGGTCAAGTTCAACGCGGGCGTGCTCAAGGCCTGCCGCCTCTACTGCACCGGAACGACCGGGCGTCTTGTAAGGGAAACCCTGATCAAGACCCTAGGAGACGAAGCCCCCGAGGTCATCTGCAAGCTCAGCGGCCCGCTCGGAGGAGATTTCGAAATCGGGGCGATGATTGCGGAGGGTACAATCGATATGCTCGTGTTCTTCTGCGACAACCTCATTATGCAGGGACACCAGAACGACGTGATGGGACTCGTGCGTCTCGCGTCGCTCTACAACGTCCCGTTCGCGACCAACAGGAGCACCGCCGACTACATCATCAGCTCGCCCCTCTTCAAGAGCGAGGAGTACAAGCGCATCATTCCGGCCTGCATCGAGTCGTACAAGACGCGAAAGCTTAAATAGGCGCGGACATCTTTTTCTTCCGTCGCGGTGCAAGGTTCGCCCTTTCCCTGCATTTATAGGGTAAAGTTTTTAAAATTCAAGATTATGAAAAGGACAATCACGGCAATCATCGCGGCGGCGGGTCTTCTCTGCCTGTCGTCCTGTCTGAAGGACAACGGCACTGACTGGAGCCGCTTCTATCCCAACGCCCTCGTGACGGCCAAGACCAACGCGGGCGGGGAGTTCTATCTCCAGCTTGACGAGAAGACCACCCTCAAGCCGGTCAATCTTTCCAAATCCCCGTTCGGTGGTAAGGAGGTGAGGGCGCTGCTCAACTATACCGACAGGGGAGCGTATTCGCCGGAGGGCTCGGGACAGAAGTTCGACCGCAGGGTTGAGGTCAACTGGATTGACAGCCTGCTGACCAAGAAGCCCGTAAAGACAACGGGCACCTCCGAGGAGGACGACAAGGCATACGGAACCGCCCCTGTGGAAATCATCAACAACTGGATCACCATCATAGAGGACGGCTATATGACGCTCTCTTTCTGCGGTGTCTGGGGCAATCCGCGCAAGGTTCACGCGGTCAATCTCATCACCGGCACTGACCCTGACGACCCTTACTGCCTTGAGTTCAGGCACAATGCTTTCGATGACTTCGTGGAGTTCGGAGGCACCGAAGTGAGCGGGGCGGTGGCTTTCAATCTCTCCGACGTTCCTGACACCGAAGGGAAGACGGTTAAAATGACCATACGCTACAAGTCTTTCTCCGGCGAGCGTACGCTCAGTTTCGACTACTGCACCGGAGCGACGATAAAGATAGGGAAGGACAGCGTCAAGTCGGACTTGACCAAGGGCGTCGCACTGGAATAGAGTGTATTGCCGCGAGAAAGAACTGGTCTCTCTCGCTTCCAAGCGGGATGCTGCATCTGTAAAGGCCATCTATGATGATCAGGTGCAGTATCTCACTGCCGTCTGCAGGCGATACATTTCCGATGAAGACGATGTCAAGGATGTGCTTCAGGAGAGTTTCGTCAAGATATTCAATTCTCTCCGGGGATTCGAATGGCGTGGCGAGGGGTCGCTGCGGGCCTGGATGAAGCGCATAGTCGTCAACCAGTCGCTGATGTTCCTGAGGCGGAAGCACAGTTTCGGGGCGGCGCCTCTCCCGCCGGATGCCGCAGACACCATCGAAGACGAGGCTCCTCCGCTGGACGGGATACCGATGTCGGCGCTGCAGCGGATGATAAGGTCGCTCCCCGTCGGCTACAGGACAGTGTTTAACCTCTACGCAATCGAGGGCCGCTCCCACAAGGAGATAGCCTCGCTCCTCGGAATCAGCGAAAACACCTCTTTCTCTCAATACAGCAGGGCACGGGCCCGGCTTGCGGAACAGATTAAAAAGTACAGAAATGGAGAATGATTGGAGAAACAAACTGAGCGAGGGCTTCGAAAACTATTCGGAAGCCGCTCCGGAGGGCCTTTGGAGCGCCGTGTCCGGCACTCTCTCCCGTCAGCGCAGAAGACGCGCTTTTCTGGCCGGAGCCTGTGCCTCCTTCGCGTGCGCCGCAGCCGCAGCGCTGCTGCTTTTCCGGCCGGAAAGCCCGACAACATCCCCGCAGCGACTTTCGGAAGCCCGCACGCTCGTGGCCGATATTCCCCTTGAACTTCCCGTCGCTCCCGCCGTTCCAATCCGTCCGGAGCCACGAGCGGTGCGTAGCGCGGGTGCAGCGGTGCCGGAGGCGATTTCTGAACCGTTATCGGAAGCCGAAGCTGTTCCGGAAGCGGAACTGATACCGCTGCCGGAAGAAAGCGGAGGCTTGAGGGAAGTGCCCGCTCCGGACATCTCCTCGACTGAAGAGTTTGACAGCGACCCGTTCGCCGAGGAGCCCGTCCCGGTGGGGAAGCGTCCGGGGAGAGGGCTTGCGCTTAATCTCTCATTCTCCGGTCAGGGGACTTCTTCGTCTTCCGCCGAGGGCTACGGCGCTATGTACGGTTCAGGCGTGAGCGCGGCATTGACTTCATTCTCCGCTCCGGCCGGCCTTGCCGCCGCCGGTCCGCTGCCCGGCGTGCTGCTGGACAACAATTTCCGCGAGGTGGGCACCGACACGAGGCACTACCAGCCCGTCCGCTTCGCGCTCTCGCTGGCCTGGGAATTCGCTCCGAGCCTCTCTCTGGTGAGCGGTCTCGGCTATTCCTGTCTCATTTCCGATATGTCCTCCGGCACTCGGGACAGCCGTTACGA
The DNA here is from genome assembly GCA_963661285.1 of Bacteroidaceae bacterium. Taxonomy (GTDB): domain Bacteria; phylum Bacteroidota; class Bacteroidia; order Bacteroidales; family UBA932; genus Cryptobacteroides. Next base: position 71,074 of record CAVLBF010000004.1, read on the forward strand.
CATCCGGCAGAGCCTGCATTATGTCGGAGTCCCGCTTTCGCTCAACTGGTCCCTGAATCTCGCTCCGCGACTTGACTTCTATCTCTCCGCAGGCGGGATGGTGGAGAAGTGTGTCTACGGGCAGTCCGTCACCTCTTATATAATAGACTCCAGACGGCAGGGACAGGAGAGCTCGCGCATCGCGGTGAAGCCTCTGCAATGGTCTGCAAAGGCTTCCGCCGGTCTGGTCTGGCGTTTCAATCCGAAGCTGGGAGCGTTCATCGAGCCAGGACTCGTCCGCTATTTCGACAACGGCAGTCCCGTGGAGACGCTCTACGGCAAGAAGCCGCTCAACTTCGACCTCTCCCTCGGGCTGCGGGTGAGCCTTTAAGATTTAACATTATCGTAATTGCGGGGCAATAACCCCGTAACATACTCCCTTTACCTTTGCATCGTTATGAAAAGTAGTACGATGAAGAAGGTTAAGAGAGTGTTTGTGCTGGCGGTATTGGCCTTGTGCTCCGTCCTTACGGCGGAAGCGCAGAGCATCAGGGGAGTGATTGTGGACGCACAGAGCGGCGAGACCCTGATCGGGGCGTTCGTGGAGGTGGTCGGAGGGACTCAAAAAGCGATTTCCGCGCTTGACGGCAGTTTCTCGCTGGACAGGATTTCTGTCTCAAAAGTTTCGGTCAAAGTAAGTTATCTCGGTTATCTCGACCTTGAGATGAAGGATGTGAAGGTGCCTCAGGAGGCCCTTGTCATAAAGCTGACCCCCGATGAGCAGATGCTGGAGGCGACTACAGTCACTGCCGAGCAGCAGCGCAACACTGAGGCCTCCCTGCTGAGAATCGCCCGCGAGAGTCCCGTCATCATCAGCAATGTCTCCGCGCAGGAGATAGGCCGCACGCAGGACAGCAATGCCGGAGAGGTGATAAGACGCATCCCCGGAGTGAGCCTTATCGACGAGAAGTTCGTGATGGTGCGCGGTCTCTCCCAGAGGTACAACAACGTATGGATCAACGGCGGGGCCGCACCGAGTTCGGAAGCTGACGCGAGGGCGTTCTCGTTCGACCTTGTGCCCAGCTCGCAGATAGACAATCTCACCATAGTCAAGGTGCCCGCATCCGAATATCCTGCAGACTATTCCGGAGGTTTCATCCTGATCGGGACCCGAGACGTGCCGGAGAAGAACTCGCTGAGCGTCTCCGCAGGAGGCAACTTCAACGACAGGTCATACCGCAATTTCGTCAAGGCGAACGGCACGCTCAAGAGCCTTGCCGGCGGAATGGGCGCGGCTCTGACGGGCTTCGGAGGCAAGACGGTGGACCTGAGGGCCAATTCTTTCGACAACGACTGGTCTGTCTCGACCGTCAACCCCGCGAGCGACCGCAAGCTCGCCGCTTCGCTCTCCCGCAGATTCGAGTCGCGAGGGCACAGCTTCGGACTCAATGCCTCCGTCAACTGGTCGGAGGAGTTCCGGACGCTCAAGGATATGGAGAACAACCTCTTCGGGGTGTATGACCACAAGAACGGCAAGTCCAACTACCTGCGCCATTCCGTCGACAACCAGTACAACGACAACTCCCGCCTTGGCGCGATGCTCAATTTCACCTGGCTCACTGCGGGAGGAGGGAGCAAGATGCAGTTCAAGAACATATTCAACCGGATAGACAACCGCCGCTACACCTCGCGCGAGGGAGTGAGCGCTCAGGCCAATCAGGAGCGCAGCGCGGAATACTTCTACCGCAGCCGCACAACTTACAACGGGCAGCTGACCGGCCAGCATCACCTCGGGAGCAATCGGCTCGACTGGTGCGCGGGCTGGTCGTATGCCGACAGAATCGTGCCTGACCGCAGGCGTTATATGGTCAACGACGCTCTTGAGAGCGGGGTCTATGCCCTGACTACGGGCAACGACATAAGCCGCGAATGGACGGAACTGCACGAGAACATCAGTTCCCTCTCGCTCAACGACGCCCAGACATTCTCCCTTATGGACAGGGAAGCCTGCATCAAAGCGGGATTCTATGGAGAATACCGTACCAGACACTATAATACCAGACAGTTCATCTACAACTGGAACGCCTACGACAATACTCTCCCGGAGGGATTCCGGCAGCTGGACATCCCGACAATGCTCAGCGACGCCTCATTCCTCTCCGAAGACAGGCTGCACCTGCTTGAACAGCAGCGTATGCGGGACAACTATCGGGGCAACAACATTCAGGGTGCGGCCTACCTGACAGCTTCGCTTCCTCTGGGCAGGCTCAGCATACTCGCGGGACTGCGGTTCGAACACAACGATATGGAGCTTGTCTCCAACACACGCAACACCGCAGTCTCCGAGAGCAGCCGTCACTATCTGACAGATGACCTCTTCCCTTCGCTGAGCGCCACATACCGCTTGGGCGACAGGCACAATCTTAGATTTTCCTACGGACGCAGCATCAACCGTCCGGAGTTCAGGGAAGTCTCGTCTTCGGTCTATTACGACTTCGACCTCGCTTCGGACGTACAGGGCAACACGGAACTGCGCAGCTGCCATATCGACAATCTTGACCTGCGCTGGGAATTCTACCCGAGCAGAGGCGAGACAGTATCGCTGGCGGCATTCTACAAGCACTTCGACTCTCCCATAGAGTGGACATATACCGTTGCCGGAGGCACTGACCTGGTGTATTCCTACAAGAACGCCCTCAGCGCCGACAACTACGGACTGGAACTGGATCTGCGCAAAGATTTGGCATTCATCGGTCTTGAGAACTTCTCCCTTTCGTTCAACGGCGCTCTGATCCGGAGCCGGGTGCGCTTCGAGGAGGGGGCGAAGGAGGCTGACCGGCCGATGCAGGGACAGTCCCCGTATCTGATAAACACGGCCCTATTCTACAACAGCAAGTCTCTAGGGCTCGACGCGGCCCTGCTCTACAACCGCATAGGACGCAGGATCATAGGTGTCGGCCGCAGCGAGGGCACCAGCGGGGGAGAGGATGTGGCAAAGGTCCCCGACAGCTACGAGATGCCGCGCAACAGTCTGGACTTCACCCTCTCAAAGAACCTCGGAAAGCACTTCGACATCAAGTTCTATATGCGCAACATTCTCGGAGAGGCGGTGCTTTACAAGCAGTTCGAGGGGGATGTCGAGCAGACGGCGCGGTCCTGGAATCCCGGACGCAACATAGGTCTACAGTTCATTTATACCTTATAGTTCCAAAAATGAAAAAAATCAATTTCAGCGGATGCCTCTGCATCCTAGCGATGGCAGGCGCTCTGTCGGCCTGCAACAAACAGAACACTCCAGTCGAGACCGGTTCGGACTATGTCTGGAGCAAGGATGGCGGTCTGGACGCCTGTGACCACATCCTCTTCACCGACGGAGAGGCGGACCCCGACGGCAACGAAATCGGCACCGGCGACCAGGAGTTCGTCTTCACCGGCAGGCAGACCCTCGCAAAGGGGACGTATTATCTGAAGGGATGGGTCTATATCGCCGACGGAGCGCAGCTGACCATCGAGCCCGGCACCGTCGTCAAGGGCGACAAGGAGACTATGGCGGCCCTCATCGTGGAGCGCGGCGGCAAGCTCATCGCGAAAGGCGAGAAGAACGCTCCTATCGTCTTCACTTCCGCGCAGGAAGCCGGCGGGAGACGCCCTGGAGACTGGGGTGGAATCATCCTCTGCGGCAAGGCCCGCAACAACCAGAGCGAGATGATAATCGAGGGAGGTCCGCGCTCCAAGCACGGCGGAGAGGACGATGCCGACAATTCCGGAGTGCTCAGCTATGTCCGCATCGAGTTCGCCGGCTACCCGTTCAAGACCGACAAGGAGATCAACGGCCTTACGCTCGGTTCGGTGGGCAGCGGCACACAGCTTGACCATATTCAGGTGTCATACTCCAACGACGACTCCTTCGAGTGGTTCGGAGGCTGCTCCAACGCGAAATATCTCATCGCGTGGAAGGGTTGGGACGATGATTTCGACACTGACAACGGATTTTCCGGCACCGTACAGTTCGCCCTTGCCGTCCGCGAGTCATATATCGCCGACGTGTCCCAGAGCAACGGGTTCGAGAGCGACAACTGTGCCGACGGCGCCGACGTATCGCCTTACACCTCGGCCACTTTCTCCAATGTGACCTTCGTCGGTCCGAAGCTTGACCCCGACTTCAAGAACAGCTCTGACTACATCACCGGAGGCTACCTCTACCCCAACAACGGCTCAGCCCTCGGCAAGTTTCAGGCAGCGATGCAGATTCGCCGCAACTCCCGTCTCAACTGCATCAACTCCATCGCGGTCGGCTACCCTATAGGCCTGATGCTGGACAACCAGAAAGGCGACACTCAGGGCGCTGCCTCCGACGGTCTGCTGAAGATTCAGAACGTATGGTTCGCGGGAATGGACGTTACGGGAAGCGATGCCAACAAATGCTATGAAGACGCGCTCGTGACCGGCTACGACGAGAATTCCAAGCCGATTCTTGACAACAGCCGTCCGTCATTCTCTTCCACCTGGTTCCTTGCGCAGAAAGGCAACGCGGTCTATCAGAGCTGGACTTCCATACTCTCCTCCGACGGATACACCCCGCTTGCGGGCAGCGCGGTACTCTCCGCCGCATCATTCGACGGGGCAGCCTCTTCCTTCACCAAGGTCAGCCATATAGGCGCTGTCGGGGAGGGCGACGACTGGCTCGAAGGCTGGACCGAGTTCGAACCGGAGGACGCGAAGTACTGATAAACTCTCACATATCACTTCAAGCCATCGCCGAGGCAGCCGTCGAGCTCCTCCGTGATGGCTTCTTTGTCCATATGCTGGCCGATGAAGACCAGTTTCTGCATCCTGTCGCCGTAGACCGGGTCCCAGTCGCGGGCAAGGTTCGGGTCGCGCAGCATCATATCCATCAGCTCTTCGCGGCTCATCGTGGCGAACCACAGGCCCGCGTCCTTGACGGACTTCTGCACTCCGGACTGCTCGAAGAGGTAGCACTTGTCCGGCTCGTCGCTGAAGTAGCAGATGCCCTTGGCGCGGATGACCGACTTGGGCCAGCGTTTCGCCACATAGGCGTCGAACTTGTTGAGGTCGAATGCCGGACGCCGGTAATAGACAAAGGTAGAGATGCCGTATTCCTCGGCTTCGCCCTCTTCCTCGTCGTGCAGCTCCTCGTGTCCGGGCCCCTCGATTTCGGAAATCCACGCGGCGGAGGTGGCGACCCTGTCGAAGTCGAACATACCGGTGTTCAGAAGTCGGTCCAGCTCCACGTCGCAGAAGTTGCACTCGATGATTTTCGCCTTGGGCTGAAGCTGGCGTATGATGCTGCGCATCCTGCCGAGATCGTCCTTTGTGACTTCGGAGGCTTTGTTGAGCAGGATGATGTTGCAGAATTCGATCTGCTGGATGACCAGACTCTCCAGGTCGTCCTCCTCGAAGTTTCGCAGGGGAAGAGTGTCGCCGCAGCTGAACTCGGTCTGCATCCTCAGCGCGTCCACCACCGTCACGATGCAGTCGAGCCGGGGCAGCGGCCCCTGCGAGTACTCTCCTCCCAGAGTCGGGATGGAGCAGATGGTCTGCGCTATCGGGGCCGGTTCGCAGATGCCGCTGGCTTCGATCACTATGTAGTCGAACTTGCCCGTGCGGGTAATCTGGCAGATCTGCTCCACGAGGTCCATCTTGAGCGTGCAGCAGATGCAGCCGTTCTGGAGGGCGACGAGGCTCTCGTCCTTTTTGCCCACTACGCCTCCCTTTTCGATGAGGGACGCGTCTATGTTGACTTCTCCCAGGTCGTTGACTATGACGGCGAACTTGATCCCCCTCCTGTTGGAGAGGATGCGGTTGACGAGGGTCGTCTTGCCGCTGCCGAGATATCCGGTAAGCAGAAGTACCGGCACTTCATTTCCGTCTGGTTTCATACGCGGGTGACGCTTCTACTTGCAGTACAGGCTTACGATAGTCTCGTAAAGCTCCTGCTTTCCGCTGGTCTGCTTCGGCTCGCCGTGCTTTCTGGCGTAGTCCGCGAGCTGTTCGAGACTGAGCCTGCCCTCTTCGAAGGCCTTGCCCTCGCCGGAGTCGAATGAGGCGTAGCGCTCCTTGAGCATAGCCGGGAGAGGGGATTCTTCGATGATGGCGGCGGCGTTCAGCAGAGCGCGGGCCATAGCGTCCATACCGGAGATGTGGGCGATGAAGATGTCTTCAGGGTCGGTGGAGTTGCGGCGGAGCTTCGCGTCGAAGTTGGCCCCGCCGTTGCCGAGACCGCCGTTGCGGATGATCTGGAGCATCGCCTGGGTAAGCTCGAAGTTGTCGATAGGGAACTGGTCCGTGTCCCAGCCGTTCTGGGCATCGCCCCGGTTGGCGTCGATGGATCCGAGCATCCCGTTGTCGACCGCCACGGCGAGCTCGTGCTCGAAGGTGTGCCCCGCGAGGGTCGCGTGGTTGACTTCGATGTTGACCTTGAAGTCCTTGTCGAGCCCGTGTGCGCGGAGGAATCCGATGACCGTCTCGGTGTCCACGTCGTACTGGTGCTTGGTCGGCTCCATCGGCTTCGGCTCTACCAGGAACGTGCCCTTGAATCCCTTGGCGCGGGCGTAGTCGCGCGCCGCCTTGAGCATATTCGCAAGATGGTCTTTCTCGCGCTGCATCTGAGTGTTGAGCAGGCTCATATAGCCCTCGCGCCCTCCCCAGAACACATAGTTGGTCCCGCCGAGCTTGATGGTGGCGTCGATGGCGTTCTTGATCTGTACTGCAGCCCTTGCCACTACGTCGAAGTCGGGGTTGGTGGCCGCGCCGTTCATATAGCGCTTGTGCCCGAACACGTTGGCCGTGCCCCAGAGGAGATTGACTCCGGACTGCTCCATCTTCTCGAGCGCGTAGTCGGTGATGGCGTGCATACGCTCCTCATACTCCTCGACGGTAGCGCCCTCCTCGATGAGGTCCACGTCGTGGAAGCAGAAGTACCCGATGCCGAGCTTGTCCATAATCTCGAATCCGGCGTCCATCTTGTCTTTTGCTCTCTGGAGAGCGTCGGATGCCTTGTCCCATTCGTAGCTGCGGGTCTGGCCGCCGAACTGGTCGCCGCTCGCCTGGCCGAGCGTGTGCCACCAGGCCATAGCGAACTTCAGCCAGTCCTTCATCTTCTTCCCGAGGACAGGCCTTTCAGCGTCATAATAGTGGAATGCGAGAGGATTTTTGCTTTCTGGGCCCTCGAACGGTATCTTGCCGATCTGGGGGAAATATTGTTTTGCCATATTCGCGATTGGTTTGGTTATAAAGTCTGATGCAAATTTAACATTTTTTCGGTGTCACTGTCAAAACGGATTCCTTTTTCCAGATGGCCGCAGTGTCATAGACTTCTGGAGAGTTCCATAAATCTGCGCCGTGCCGGGGCGGAACGGTAGAGAATGTCATAGACCAGATTGAGAATCGTCATATCCACTCCGTGGATTTCGTTGAGCCGGTGCATACAGTCCACCGCGTAATATCCTTCCGCAATCATCGTCATTTCGTTGAGGGCCGATTCCACCGTGACTCCGCGCCCGATCATCTGACCCAGGCGGCGGTTGCGGCTGAATGACGAATAGCTGGTCACCAGAAGGTCTCCAAGGTAGGTCGACTCCAGAGTGTCGCGCTCGCAGGGGTGGGTCTGGGCTATGTAATCGGTCATCTCTCGCGCGCATTTCGAGACCAGCATAGCCTTGAAATTGTCTCCGTAGCCCAGACCGTCGCAGAGTCCCGCCGCGATGCCGTAGATGTTCTTCAGGACCGCCGCGTATTCTGCCCCGTAAAGGTCAGACGAACAGGATGTCATAATCGACCTGGAAGCAATCAGGGACCGTACGGCGGAGGCATTGTCCTCATTTGAGCAGACAACCGTGAGATAGGAGAGTTTGCCCTGCGACACCTCCTCCGCGTGGGAGGGCCCCGCTATCATACAGATATCTGAGAAGGCCAGTCCGTAAGCGTCGTGCAGATATTCAGAGACGGTCTTGCATTCGTCCGGAATGATGCCCTTGATTGCGGAAACCACCGTCTTGCCCGCGAGCGGCTCACGTAAAGGAGCGAGAAAGGACTTCAGAAAAGCCGAAGGCACGGAAATGAAGACGACGGACGCGTCCCTCACGGCCACGTTAATGTCCCCGAGAGGATGAATAAGCGAACGGTCGAATTCCAACTCGCTGATGTATTTCGGGTTATGTCCGTCGCAGGAAAGCCCTTCGCGAACCTCCGCGTTGCGGACATACCAGTTGAGTTCGTTCCTGTTGGCAGTTATGAGCCCCGCAATCGCTGTGGCCCAGCTGCCGTATCCTATAAGTGCACAAGTCATACAATCTGCAATAAAGTTCAAATTTACACAAAAAACGCCGATTTCACCACGGTTCAGCCCCTCTCCTTGCCCGGGGTCACCCCGCTGTGCTTGCGGTAGAACTGCACGAAGGCGGAGGGGCTGGAGAAGTTGAGCTGCTCTGAAATCTGCTGCACCGTCATCCCGCTGGTCTTGAGGAGCATCTTGGCCTCAATCATCACCGACTCGTGAAGCCAGTCGAGGATGCCTCGGCCAGTATTGTTGCGGATGACCTGCGAGAGGTACTTCGGGGTGAGGTTGAGGCGGGAGGCATACCATCCGACGCTGCGATGCTCCCTGAAGTTGGCGGCGAGCAGCCGGAAGAAGCTGTCAGAGAGGCTCTCGTCCCTGATTCTTCCCCGGCTGCCGAGGTCGTAGTGCTCCTCATATTCGGCAGTCAGCTCCAGCAGGAGGGCGTAGATGAGCGAGCGTATGATTTGCGTGCGGTAGCGGCCCCGCTCCCCGCGCTCCTTGTCGATGAATCGGAAGTAGCTCCCGAAGTCCTCCAGCTTCTCCCCGCTCACGCTGATCAGGGGGGTGAAGCGCGAATAGACGAAGATATTGGTGTCGATGGGCGAGGGCATATCCAGGATAAAGTCAGTGGAGACGAAAAGCATCGAGCGGCAAACGTCCTCCGAACGGCTGTCAAGGCTGATGATGTGCTTCTCCGGCAGGATTGCCACGCTGCCCTCCGAGAGGCGGTGCCGCTTGCCGTCAATCCTGATTGCCGCCTCCCCCCTGTGGCAGAGGATAATCATAATCCCGTCGATGCTGAACTCGCTCTCCGTGACTTCCGGAAGAGCCCCGCTGGAGGCGTAGCTCAGAAAGAATCCGTCCCTCTCTTCGCCCGGCAGGGTAGGGCCGAGGCTGTCGATGCCGAGCAGGGTGACAGTGTGCTTTTCGTTCATCAATCCGACTTTTGATAAATTTTTTCGCCGATAAATGTAATGAATTGCCTGCAATAATCATCGATATTTGCAAAAATTTTGAAAAAGGATGAATTATTACAACTGCTCTGACAAGCAATGCGCCGAAAAGCTCGGCACCGACCTCGAGCGTGGACTGAGTGAAGGAGAAGCCGCCTCGCGCCTGCGGGAACACGGTCCCAATGAGCTCGTGCAGACAAAGCACACGAGCCTCGCCGTGAAATTTCTCTGCCAGTTCAAGAGTTTTATGATAATCGTGCTCATTCTTGCCGGGGTCGTATCCGGCATTGTGGGCTACATCAACGGCGAGGGCTTTACCGACACCATAATCATCCTCGCCATCGTCATCATCAACGCCGTGATCGGAGTGGCTCAGGAAGCCAAGGCCGAGAAGTCGCTCGATGCCCTGAAGCGTATGTCCGCCCCGCACTGCAAGGTGATCAGGGACGGCAGTCTGCAGGTCGTGGAGTCGCGCTCCCTCGTGCCGGGCGATGTCGTGGAGATTGAGACCGGCGACTCCGTGCCGGCGGACCTCAGACTCACGGAAGCCGTCAACCTCAAGATACAGGAGGCCGCCCTTACGGGAGAATCCCTGCCGGTGGAGAAGTGCACCGGTCCTCTCAGCGGTGAGGCTGCCCTCGGTGACAGGGTCAATATGGCGTTCCAGTCCTGTTCGGTGACATACGGGCGCGGCAGGGGAGTCGTCGTCGGGACGGGCGCTGACACGGAAGTGGGCCGGATAGCCTCGATGCTGCAGGCAGTGCCGGAGTTCAAGACCCCGCTCCAGATCCGTCTCGACAAGCTCGGCAAGGGCTTGGCCTGGGCTTCGCTGATAGCCTGTGCGGTAATCTTCATCGTGGGCCTCATCTACGGGCACGAACTCCTCTCTATGTTTATGACCGCCGTGAGCCTTGCCGCCGCAGCCATTCCGGAGGGCCTGCCTGCGGTGTCCACCATAGTTCTGGCCGTAGGGGTGCAGAGACTCGCGAAGCGCAATGCGATAGTCCGCAATATGCCGTCGGTGGAGACTCTGGGCAGCACCACCGTGATCTGCTCCGACAAGACCGGCACTCTCACGCAGAACCGGATGACCGTAGTGAGAAGTTTCCCGGAGAATTCCCCGGAGCTTCTGAGCATCGCCGTGCTCTGCAACGATGCCGGCGTCAATTCCGAAGGAGAGCCGATAGGCGACCCGACCGAGACGGCCCTTGTCTGCTTCGGAGAGAAGAAGGCAGTGCTCAAGGCCGAGATGGAAAAGAAATATCCGCGCGTCTCCGAAATCCCCTTCGACTCGGAGCGCAAGCTGATGACCACCGTCCATTCCGACCCGGAGGGAGGGCTCTTCCTTGCTGTAAAGGGGGGCTTCGACGAACTGCTCTCGCGCTGCAACCGCATCCTCGATTCCGGCAAGGTGAGGCCCCTGACCCGGGAGGACTTAAGCCGACTTGCCGAAGTCAATGCCTCGATGGCTTCCGATGCCCTCAGGGTGCTGTGTATGGCATATAAGAACGCCGAACTGCTCAGCGCCGGCACGGATGTGGAGCAGGAGCTGGTGTTCGTGGGAATGGTGGGAATGATAGACCCGCCCCGGGACGAGGTGCGTGACGCGGTGGCGAAGTGCGGCGAGGCAGGTATCCGTCCGGTGATGATAACCGGCGACCACAAGCTCACCGCAGTGGCGATTGCCCTCCAGCTCGGGATAATGAAAGAGGGCGACAGCGCCTATACGGGGGCTGAAGTGGAGAAGATGTCGGATGCTCAGTTGCGCGAAGCGGTGCGCAGCGCATCGGTCTTCGCAAGGGTGTCTCCGGAGCATAAATTGAGGATAGTCAAGGCGTTCAAGAGCAACGGCGAAGTCGTGGCGATGACCGGAGACGGGGTCAATGACGCGCCGGCGCTCAAGCTCGCCGATATCGGGGTCGCTATGGGCATTACCGGCACCGACGTCGCAAAGGAAGCGGCCGACGTGGTGCTGAGCGACGACAATTTCGCGACCATAGTCTCCTCCGTCGAGGAGGGCCGGCGCATCTACGACAACGTGCTCAAGGCTGTCCGCTTCCTGCTCTCCACCAATTTCGGGGAGCTGATGCTGCTCTTCGTGGCGGTGGTGCTGAATATGCCGGCTCCGCTGCTGCCTATCCATATACTTTGGATTAATCTCGTCTCCGACAGCCTGCCGGCCCTCGCGCTGGGCTTCGACACGGCTGAGGAGGGGATTATGCGGCGCAAGCCAATAGACCCCAAGACGGGGATTCTGACCCGGCCGTTCGTGCTTAACTCCATCTTCAGGGGGCTGCTGATTGCGGCGCTCTCGTTCGGAGCGTGGTTCATCGGAGCGCGGACTTCAGAGGACGCGGCGATGACTATGGCGTTCGCGGTAATCGCCCTTTCGCAGCTGAGCATCCTCTTCTGTGTCAGGGCCGGTCACAACGCCATCGTGCATCAGCTTTTCACCAACAAGTATCTCTGGGCGGCGGTCGCGTTCGTGCTTACGCTTATGCTCGGCGTGCTGCTCATCCCGGCGGCGCAGGAAGTCTTCCACGTGGTGCCGCTGAGCGGAGAGCAATGGTGGTGGATTGCAGGTCTGTCAGTTTTCCCTGCGATAGTGATCGAATCCGGCAAGCTGCTGCATAAAATCTTCTGCAAACCACAAAGGGTCAGCAGATAAAACAGAGTAGTTAATAGCTCTAACAAAATTGTTAAGGTTCAGCTTTCCGCTTCGCCGCGCAGATAGTGTGTCCTGATGAACGGGGTCGTGTAGCAATAGGGGATGAATCCGGGCGAGGGGAGCGGCACGGTCAGGATGAGGTTGGCGAGTTTGCCGGCCGTGACCGAGCCGCAGAGCTCGCTCACCCCCATCGCATAGGCTCCGTTGAGGGTGCAGGCGTTGAATGCCTGGGAGGGAGACAGACGCATCTTGATGCAGCCCTGCGCGAGGACGAAACGCATATCCCCGGACGGTGATGAGCCCGGGTTGTAGTCGCTCGCAAGGGCAAGCCCGAGTCCCGAGGCGATGAAGTCGCGGGCCTTGCCGTAGGGGAGTCCGAGGAAGAACGAGGAGCCCGGCAGCATAGTCGGCATAGTGCTCTTTCCCTTGAGTGCTTCGATGCCTTCCGAGGAAGTCCTCTCGAGGTGGTCGACCGACAACGCTCCGAAGCGCAGCGCGACTCCGAGACCTCCCGTGACGGCTATCTCGTCGATATGCACCTTGGGGCGGAGTCCGGCCCGTGCGCCCGCATCCAGTATCCGGGCCATATCTTCAGGAGTGAAGAAGCCCTCGTCGCAGAAGACATCTACGAAGTCCGCAAGGCCCTCCGCAGCCACCCTCGGGAGCATATCCTCACACACCGCCCGCACATAATCCTCCCGTCGGCCCGCGTAGGCTCTCCCGACCGCGTGCGCGCCTAGGAAGGTGGCCCGGATGACGGCGGGAAGGCTCTCTCGCAGCCGCCGGATCACCCGCAGCATCTTCAGCTCGTCCTCCGTGTTCAGGCCGTAGCCGCTCTTGATTTCAATCGCGCCGCTTCCCTTGGCGATCATCTCCCGCGCGCGGGCGAGGCTCTGCTCGTAGAGCGAGTCCTCGTCTGTTGCGTGCAACAGATCGGCGGAATTGAGAATTCCGCCGCCGCGCGCCGCGATCTCCTCGTAGGAGAGTCCGTCAATCTTGTCGATGAACTCCCCCTCGCGCGTGCCCGCATAGACGATGTGCGTGTGGGAGTCGCAGAACGAGGGCAGCATAATGCAGCCCTCCGCGTCCACGACTTCGTCGTAGGCGCTTCTCTCCGGGCAGGAAGCCATCGGTCCGAAAGCGGAAATCAGAGCGCCATCGGTGCTCAGCCAGGCCTCCTCAATGCTCGGGAATTCGGACATCTCCGCCCCCTGCCGCCTCAGCAGCCCCTCCGGCGCGATGCCGGCGAGCTCCTTGATGTTGACGAAGAGCCGTCTCATATCGTCTCTTCCCTCAGGAAGCGCACCGATTTCTCTATCAGAGGATGCATATAGCTGTCCTTGTCGACGAACGGCACCTCGCGCCGGTAGTCGGCTATGATGCGCTCCAGCAGGGGGGAAGTCTTCGCCGGGCGGCGGAACTGGAGCGCCTGCGCCGCGTTGAGCAGCTCTATTCCCAGCACTTCCTCCACGTTGTCCACGACCCGGACGAGCTTCGTCGCAGAGTTTGCCCCCATACTCACGTGGTCTTCCTGCCCCTGTGACGATGGGATGGTGTCGCAGGACGCGGGCCAGCAGAGGCCCTTGTTCTGGCTCACGATGGAGGCGGCGGTGTATTGCGGAATCATAAAGCCGCTGTTGACCCCCGACTCTGCAACGAGGAACGACGGCAGACCCCTCTGTCCCGAGATGAGCCTGAAGATTCTCCGTTCGGAGATGCTCGCCAGTTCGGAGAGCGCCACCGCAAGAGAATCCATCGGCAGCGCAATCGGCTCGCCGTGGAAGTTGCCCGCCGAGATGATCATATCCTCGTCCGGGAAGACGTTCGGATTGTCGGTGGTGCTGTTGATTTCGGTCTCCACGACCTCTTCCACATAGCGTATGCAGTCCTTGACGGCTCCGTGCACCTGAGGGATGCAGCGGAACGAATACGGGTCCTGAACGTGCTTCTTGGGCCTGTCAATAAGTTCGCTGCCTTCCAGCAGCCGCATAAATCTCTCCGCCGTCTCGACTTGTCCCCTGTGGGGCCGAAGCCGGTGCGTAAGCGGAAGGAACGGCTCTATGCGCCCGTCGAAGGCGTCGAGCGAGATTGCCCCGATATGGTCGGCCCACTTCGCGAGACGGCGGCTCTTGAGCAGACACCAGACTGCGTGCGCGCTCATAAACTGTGTGCCGTTGAGCAGGGCGAGTCCCTCCTTGGACTGCAGCGTAATCGGCTCCCAGCCCATTTCGGCACAGACTTCCGCACTCGGCCTGACCTTCCCCCTGTAGAGCACTTCGCCGAGGCCCAGCAGCGGCAGGCTGAGATGGGCGAGGGGAGCGAGGTCTCCGGAGGCCCCGAGCGAGCCGTGCTGATAGACCACCGGGAGGATGTCGCGGTTGTACATATCCGCGAGCCTCTGCACCGTGACGAGCTGCGCTCCCGAATGGCCGTAGGAGAGCGACTGAATCTTGAGCAGAAGCATCAGTTTCACTATCTCGGGGCGTACGGTCTCACCCGAGCCGCAGGCGTGCGACACCACCAGATTGTACTGGAGCTGCGAGAGCTTGTCCGGGGCTATGGTGACATTGCAGAGCGAGCCGAAGCCCGTGGTGACTCCATAGACCGGGCGTCCTATGTCCTCCATCTTGGCGTCGAGGTAGCGGCGGCATTTGACTATGGCCTGCACCGCCTCGTCGGACAGGGTGATTTCTTCTTTACCGTCAATTATCTCCTTTACTCTCCCGAGGGAGAGACGGGCGGATGAAATATAATGTGTCATAATGATTTAAGAGCTTCGTTCACGATATTCTCGTCGGCGATTGCCGGCATTGTCACCTTGAGTTCGGGGCTGCGTCCCATTTCGCGCATTATTGCGCTCATCGCGCCTTCGTTCCGGGCCCAGCTGCGCCGCGCGATGCCGTTGTTGACATCCCAGAAGAGCATCTCCTTTATATGGCGGGCCGAGTCTTCGCTTCCGTCTATCACCATCCCGAAGCCGCCGTTGATGACCTCGCCCCAGCCGACTCCGCCGCCGTTGTGGACCGAAACCCAGGTCGCTCCCCGGAAGGAGTCACCGATCACGTTCTGCACCGCCATATCGGCCGTGTAGCGCGAGCCGTCGTAGATGTTGGCGGTCTCCCTGAACGGGGAATCCGTCCCGGAGACATCGTGGTGGTCGCGTCCAAGCACGACAGGGGCGCTTATCTCTCCGCTGCGTATCGCGTCGTTGAACGCGAGGGCGATCCGGGTTCTGCCCATACAGTCGGCGTATAGGATGCGTGCCTGCGAGCCGACAACCAGAGAGTTTCTGCCGGCCTCCTCGATCCAGTGGATATTGTCTTCCATCTGGTGGCGTATCTCCTCCGGAGCGTCGGCGGAGAGTTCGCGCAGCACTTTGACTGCTAGCGCGTCGCTCTTTGCGAGGTCTTCAGGATTCTGCGACATACATACCCAGCGGAACGGGCCGAAGCCGTAGTCGAAATAGAGCGGCCCCATTATGTCCTCCACATACGAAGGGTAGCGGAAACTTCCGTCCGGCTTGAGTATATCAGCTCCGGCGCGGGAGCTCTCGAGCAGGAATGCGTTGCCGTAGTCGAAGAAATACATCCCCTTTGCGGTCAGGTAGTTGATGGCGGCTACCTGACGCCGCAGTGAAGAATGTACCGCTTCCCTGAATCGCTCGGGCTCGTCCGCCATCATCCGTTGCGACTCCTCCAGACTGTAGCCTGCCGGATAATAACCTCCGGCGTACGGGTTGTGCAGCGAAGTCTGGTCGGAGCCGAGGTCGACCGGAACTCCCTCGTCGGCAAGCCGTTCCCAAAGGTCAACTACATTGCCGATATAGGCGAGGGAAACCGTTTCCCGCCCCTCCGTGGCCTGCCTTATGCGCGGCAGAAGCTCATCCAGACTGACACAGAGCTCGTCCACCCAGCCCTGCTCATAGCGTTTGCGCGCCGCGAGCGGGTTGATTTCCGCAGTCACGCTCACCACTCCGGCTATGTTGCCGGCCTTCGGCTGCGCTCCGGACATCCCCCCGAGCCCCGCCGTGACGAAGAGCACGCCCTTCATATCCTCTCGCGAGCCCGCGAGCCCCCGCTTGCGCAGCTGCATCCTCGCGGCGTTCATCACCGTGATGGTGGTGCCGTGCACTATGCCCTGCGGGCCTATGTACATATACGAGCCGGCCGTCATCTGGCCGTACTGCGACACTCCCAGCGCGTTGAACTTCTCGTATTCGTCCTTGCTCGAATAGTTGGGGATGACCATACCGTTGGTCACCACCACGCGCGGAGCGTCCCTGTGGCTCGGGAAGAGCCCGAGCGGCAGGCCGGAATACATCGACAGGGTCTGGCTGTCGCTCATCTCTGCGAGGTACTTCATCGTCAGGCGGTACTGGGCCCAGTTCTGGAAGATGGCCCCGTTGCCGCCGTAGACTATCAGCTCGTGGGGATGCTGCGCGACGCGCGGGTCTAGGTTGTTCTGTATCATTGCCATAATCGCCGCCGCCTGTGAGCTGCGTGCCGGATACTCTCCCAGAGGGCGTGCCAGAATCTCGTTGGACGGGCGGTAGCGGTACATATAGATGCGGCCGTAGTCCCGGAGTTCCTGCGCGAACTCGGGAGCGAGCGCGGCGTGCAGCTCCTTAGGGAAATACCGTAAGGCGTTGCGCAGCGCCAGTGCCTTTTCGCTGCGGCTCAGGATGTCCTTGCGGCGCGGGGCGTGGTTGATCGTAGGGTCGTATGGCTTCTTTTCCGGTAGGTAGTCCGGGATACCTTCGAGTATCTCCTCCTGCCAGCTGAGATGGTGGTGTCGGTCGTCCATATTATCGGTTTATGTGGCTGTTTACGCTTTCGAGTACTTCATCCTGCAGCTTCATCGCTTCTTGGGCTATGCGCTCGGCCTCGGCGTTCAGGGAAGCTGCCTTCTCCCTGTCGGCAAGGCCCGCGGAGTTGATGCGCACGTTGAGTTGCGCGCCTCTCACCGCCGCTGTGGCCGCGAGGGCTCCCACGCCCGCATCGGAGGCCGAAGCGGGATTGCCGGTCCGGGCCATCGCGAGGCATATCGGCAGAGCCTTCAGGGACGCCTGCATCGTGCGGAGCGGCACCTGTGCGGCGTAGAGCGTGGCCTCTTCGAGCGCTGCTGCGCGGGCGGCCTTCTCCTCTTCGCTGCCCTTAGGCATCTTGAAGACTTCCATTATCCTGTCGAAGGCGGCGGTGTCCTCGTCGACCAGAGCTACTAGCTCGCGCATCACTTCCTGTCCCGCGTCGGCCCAGTCGGAGAATTCCTTCCACCTCTCGTCCCATCCCCGCTTGTGGGCGGAGAGGTTGGCCACCATAGTGCCGAGGGCGGCCCCGAGAGCGCCCATATATGCCGAGATGGATCCGCCGCCCGGGGCTGGGGATTCGGAGGCCGTCTCGTCGGCGAAGGCCTTGAGGCTCATCCTCACCAGCCGCTCCTTGCGGGCGAGTTCCGCCTCGTCCGCCATAAGGTATTCGATGACTTTCTCTTTCGGGTCGAAAGGCTTGAGGTCGTCAAGCCCCATCGACTTGACGGCTATCTTCATTATCTCGCTCTCGCTGATACCTGTGGAGCGCTGCTGCTTCTCAAGGAAATGGCGTCCGGCATCGATGAGCGCCTTCTTCGGCACGAGTCCGACGATTTCCGTTCCGGTCACCCTCAGCCCCCTCGCCTCTGCGGCTCGGCAGACTTCCTCGAACGCCCTGTGCAGCGGGGTGGCCCGGATGTCGGTGATGTTCATCGATACCTGTGCGATGCCGTATTCGTCTATATACCAGCCTATTGCCTTGCATCCTTTGAGCGTTCCCGGAATCCAGATGTCCTTCCCCTCGGCATCCTTGAGCACCTTGCCGGTGAGCGAACCGCCCTCACGGGCCTTGCGCCCCTTTTCGCGCACGTCGAACGCCACTGCCATAGCCCTGCGTGTGGAGGTGGTGTTGAGGTTGAAGTTGACGGCGATGAGGAAGTTCCTTGCGCCCACGTTGCTCGCCCCGGACCGGGCTACGGTCCCGTCGTATTCTTCCGGCCCGAAGTCAGGACGGCGCGCCGGGTCTGCAATCTTCTCGGGCAGCGCCTCATATTCTCCCGCCCGGCATACGGCAAGATTCTTACGCTCAGGCTTGTAGGCTGCGGCCTCGTAACAGTAGCACGGGATGCCGAGCTCAGTATAGATTCTCTTTGAGAGTCCCCTTGCCATCTCCGCGCACTCTTCTAGCGAGACTCCCGCGACCGGAATCAGCGGCAGCACGTCCGTCGCTCCGGAACGCGGGTGCGCTCCGTGGTGCTGCCTCATATCAATCAGCTCCCCGGCGGCTTTCGCGCCCTGAAACGCCGCTTCGCACACGGCCTCCGGCGAGCCCACGAACGTCACCACCGTGCGGTTGGTGGCTTCGCCGGGGTCGACGTCGAGCAGTCTGACCCCCTCTCCGCCCTCCGGAGCCTGCGCTCCTCTGATAGCGGCAACTATCTTATTGATTACTTCCTTGTTGCGTCCTTCGCTGAAGTTCGGGACACATTCGATGATACGTTCCATAAATTTCTAGTATGTGTTAGCGGGTCAAACTTACATAAAATCTTCCGATTTTACTTACTTTTGCTCCCGTAAACTTTGATTTGGAAATGCAGGACAAGAACGAGACGGCCGAGGTGCTGGAGGTCGCGTCCGAGGCCGGGCACATACTGCTGGAAAACGGGGCTGAAATCACCCGTGTGGAGGATACGATGGACAGGATCGCATCCCATTTCGGGGTGGAGTCCGGACATTTTTTCGTCATCAGCAACGGCATCTTCACCACCGGAGCGTCCGGGAAATATGCCAATGTGGAATTTATCCCCATTCGAGGCATACAGCTGTCCAAGATAGTGGCGGTAAACCATTTGAGCTACGACATAGCCACGGGACGCTGCGGTCTCCCGCAGGCCCGGAAGCGGCTTGACGCCATCAAGGCGGCCAAGGGCAAGCCGGCCTGGGAGCAGATACTCGGCTCGGCGTTCGGGGCCGCAGGCTTCTGCGCCGTGTTCGGAGGCGGTCTGGAGGACTGCCTCGCCGCGTTCACGGTGGGGGCGCTGCTGTATGTCTTCTGCCTCTTCGTCAGTTCCAGATATCTTTCGAGGATTGTCGGAGACCTCGCCAACGCGCTTGTCGCCACCCTGCTGTGCCTCTTGTCGTACAGGCTCGGCTTCGGGGACAGTCTCAGCAACGTGATTATCGGAGCCGTTATGCCGCTCATCCCGGGAGTGCCGTTCGTCAACGGCGTAAGGGATCTCGCCAATTCCGACTACATATCGGGCATCACGCGTCTGACTGACGCTATGCTGGGATTCATCTGCATCGCGCTCGGGGTCAGCATCAGCTTCCTGCTGGACGGCGGGATATTCGGGGGACTTATAGTATTGAGCGGGATGAGCGTCAATCCCCAGACCGCAGGCCTCCTCTCCCAGATGCTTGCCGCGTTCGTCGGCACGCTTGCCTTCGCGATACTCTTCGGAGCTCCCCGCAGACAATATGTCACCGCCGGGCTTATCGGTGCGGCCGGATGGGGGATTTTTCTCGCGCTGACCCGTTACTGTGCTATGGGGACGACCTTCGCGATAGTGCTCTCCACCGCGATCATCTGCATCCTGTCCCGTTTCGCCGCCGTCATCGACAAGTGCCCGAGCACGGTATTCCTGCTCTGCGGCATCTTCCCGCTCGTGCCGGGAGCCGGCATATTCTGGTTTACCTACTATCTGGTTTCCAACCAGTTCCAGCTGTCCCTCGGGACGGGATTCACTGCAGCCAAGGCGGCCATCGCCATCGTGCTGGGCATCATCTTCGCGATGGAACTCCCGCAGCGCCTCTTCTCCGGCAAGCGTTTCCGCCTGCCGAGCCCTCAGCACTCCCGCAGGAGGAGACAGTTTTGATAATAAAGATGGACTTCTTATATTTGTCCCCAGTCAAAACCAAAATTAAGACTTATTATGGCTTACCAGGAAACGACAAGGACATCATACGGCCGGAGAGTGAAGAACTCGTTCGGCGGTATCGGTACGGGAATTCTGCTTATTATCCTCGGCACGGGGCTTCTGTGGTGGAACGAGGGCAGAGCGGTGAAAACGGGTAAAATGCTCGGCGAAGCGGAAAAGACGGCGGTGCATCTTAGCGACGTGTCGACGCTCGACCCTTCATATAACGGCAAACTCATCCACGCCAGCGCGGCTGCGGTGACTTCCGATTCGCTCTATGACGCCAGTTTCGGCGTGGGGGCCGTGGCTCTGAAGCTGAAGCGG
This sequence comes from Bacteroidaceae bacterium, assembly GCA_963661285.1. Classification (GTDB taxonomy): domain Bacteria; phylum Bacteroidota; class Bacteroidia; order Bacteroidales; family UBA932; genus Cryptobacteroides. Next base: position 91,241 of record CAVLBF010000004.1, read on the forward strand.
GACGTGGAATTCTATCAATATGTGGAGCACAGCAGCACACAGACCAAGGACAAGGTCGGCGGCGCGCAGGAAAGCGTCACCACATATACCTACAGCAAGGAGTGGAGCGGCAGACCGGTCGTGTCCGCCGAATTCAAGGACCCGGATTACCGCAGTTCCAACTTTACCCTGATGTCCCCTTCGGAGCAGAGCTGGCAGGCGGCGGACGTGCATTTCGGGGCATACAGGCTGCCCGCCAATATGGTCGCGAGCCTCCCTTGCGGCACGGCGGTGGAGCTGCATCCCGACGGGGCGCTGCTTGACAGGATGGATGCCGATATCCGGAATTATCTCAAGGACACCCTCAACACCCGCTTCGTGCATATCAGCGGCAATGTGATCTATCTCGGACGCAACGCCTCCGCCCCTGAAGTCGGCGACGTGCGCATCACTTTCACCAAGGCTGACTGCGGAGACGTCTCCCTGATCGCTCAGGTGGCGGGCGACAGCTTCACTTCATACACCGCCTCCAACGGGAAGAGCTTCTATTCCATAAGTTCCGGAGTCCGCTCGATGGACGAGATGTTCCAGTCGGAGCACAGCGCCAACAAGATGTGGCTCTGGATACTCAGGGTCGTGGGCGTGCTGATCGTGATCGGCGGCTTCAAGGGTATCTTCAATATTCTCGTGACCATCCTCAAAGTACTCCCGCCGCTTGCGGGCATCGCCAACCTGGGCGTCAGCCTGGTGTGCAATGTGCTCGGATTCGTATGGTCGCTGCTGGTGATGGGGATTGCCTGGATACGCTACAGGCCGGTACTCGCCATCGTCCTGCTCGCGGTCGCGGCGGCTCTTACGGTATTCCTCTGCCTGAAGTCCAGAAAGGCTAAGACTGCCGCTTCTGCATAAGTTTGCGCAGGCACAGCTGCCAGAACAGCACTGCGGCAAGCGCGAGAACGGCTCCGGCTGCTCCGGTCCACGAGAGTGAGAGACCCTTGCAGACGGAGCCTCCTATGAGCGCCCCGCTGCCGATGCCGAGGTTGAAGATTCCGGAAAAAATCGACATCGCCACGGCGGATTCGTCTTCGCTGGAGGCTGCGATCACCTCCGACTGCATCGCCACGTTGAAGGCCGTGACCGAGATGCCCCAGACGGCGCAGAGCAGTATCAGCAGACTGTGGCTGAACGAGAACGGTGTCAGCAGCGCGAGGGCGATTATGAGCCCGATGACGGAGAGATGCACGAAGCGGAAGCGGAAACGGCCGTAGAACTTGGAGAACGCGACGCTTCCCAGAAGTCCGGCGAAGCCGAAGAGCATCAGCGTGAGGGTGATCTGCCCCTCCGGCATCCCGCCGATCTGCTTGAGGAACGGCTCGATGTAGCTGTAGGCGGTGTAGTAGCCGGTGGCGAAGAGCAGTGTGAAGACATAGATTCCTATGAGAACCTTGTTGCGCAGCATCCGGGGCAGGCTGTGCATATTCACCCCTTTTCCGGCAGGAATCTTCGGCAGGGTCAGCGCCACTATGATGAATGTCGCGAGGGCGAAGAGGCCGATGCAGAGGAATGTCATCTTCCAACCCAGATGAAGCCCGATGGCGCGTCCGAGCGGCATCCCCATAATCGTCGCGATGGAGGTGCCGGTGACCACCACGCTCAGCGCCAGGTCGCTGAACCTGTGCGGCACTGTACGGACGGCAATGGGCGGTATTATGGACCAGAAGAGAGCGTGTGTGCAGGCGACTCCGATGCGCGAGCCCATCAGCATAGCGTACGACACCGAGACGGAGGAGAGGCCCTGGAAGAGCGTGAAGAGCGCGATCACCGCGAGCAGCAGCCCCCGCATCTCCATCCTGGAGAAGAGCATCGCGAGCGGAAGCGAGAGCAGCATCACCACCCAGGCGTACACCGAAATCAGCATTCCGGTCTCGGCCTCGCTGCGTCCGAAGTCTGCTCCGATATCGCTCAGAAGCCCTATCGGGACGAACTCTGAGGTGTTGAAGATAAAAGCCGCGCAGGCAAGACCCGCCAGGGCCGCCCAATTCCTGGCCGACATTTTCTGCTCTGTCATATGATAAGACTACTAACCAAGCGTTTCCCGAGGGAAAAATCGGCGGCAAATATAGAAATAAATCCGGTTTCCCGTCTCGATTGCGGCCTGAATGACTGCGAATCGCGGAAAAAGTGCAGATTGAATAAATTTTTCCGTATATTTATGCGTGGTTTTGCTATCTATGAGGAATTTGGTGTCCATCGCGCTGACATTGATGCTTGCGGGCAGCCTGCTGCCGCGAGCATATGCCGGGCCGGCCCGGCCGGGCACGGTGACGCTGACGCAGAGCGACGGCAGCACCCTCAGGGCGCAGATTCACGGGGACGAATTCTACCACTACATCACTACCACGGACGGCTACAGCATAGTCGGCGGCGATGACGGAGACTGGTACTTCGCGGAGCTGGACACTCGCGGCAGGCTCGTCCCGACGGGCATAAAGGCGGTTCGGGAGTCGCGTCTCAGCGCTTCTCAAAGAGCCGGCCTCCGGAAGAATCTCCGTCCGCTGACCTCTTCCCGCAGCAGGGCCGACTTTGCGGAACCGTCTGCGGCTGCGTCTTCCTCGCTCCGCCCGCCGACGCTCGGCGGCACAGTCATCAAGACAAAAGGCAAGCAGAAGGTTCTCGTAATACTCGTGGAGTTTCAGGATGTCGCTTTCCGCTCCGGCAACGGCCGCGCCGCCTTCGAAGAGATGCTCAACTCGCGCAGCTACTCCCGGGACGGGTCGACCGGGAGCGCGTGGCAGTATTATTATGACAATTCCCTCGGGCAGTTCGACCCCGAATTCACGGTGGCGGGCCCGTACAAGCTCGCGAACAAGCGCACTTACTACAGTGACGACGACGATGCAAAGGCCGCTGAAATGGCTTCCGAGGCGGTGAAGCTTGCGGATGCCGACGTGGACTTCAGAGAATATGCCGCCGACGGCATAGGGCACGATGTCTTCGTCTTCTATGCCGGCGGGCAGCGTGCCGACGGCTCTGCCTCAAACGGCATCTGGCCTCACAGATACAGTTTCCCGTCCGTCACGCTCGACGGTGTCATCCTCTCCGGCTACGCCTGCAGCTCCGAACTCGACAAGAAGAATGACGGCAGCATAGGCTTCGCCTCCATAGGCTCGTTCTGCCACGAATTCGGGCATTGCCTCGGCCTTCCGGACTACTACGACACCGACGGGACCGCAGATGCCGACAGCCCCAATTTCTACGCCCTGATGGACGTGGGCTGCTACAGCAACGACGGCCGCACCCCTCCGGCCCTCGGGATTATGGAACGCTGGATGCTGGACTGGTCTGAACCGGAACTCTGTGAAGACGGGGGAGAGCACAGCCTCAGTCCCGTCACGGAGGGCGAGGGATATATGATCCGCAGCGAATCCTCAGGCGAGTATTTCCTGCTTGAGTGCCGAGGCGCGGGGCGGACTGTCTGGGACAGCGCCTCGTATATGGATTATTACGGACGCGGCGCATATTGGGGGCTGATGGTCTGGCACGCCGACGTCAGCAAATCTTCCGCCTGGCGCAACAATTCCGTCAACTGCACCCCCGGCGGAGAGCGCTTCACCATCGTCTATTCCAACCCTTCGAAGAGCGGAGCCTACAGGCCGGTATTCATTCCCGGGCACAGTTTCTTCCCGGGCAGCGATGGGGTGAGCTCGCTCACGAGCGGCACGACGGCGGGCTTCTCGGCCCGGGACGGTTCCCGCACTTACGCCGACCTGTCCGACATCCGCCTCAACGAAAGCGACCGTACGGTCAGCTTCACCGTCATCCCGCACGCCCCGGCCATCAGCGGCATCGTCTCCGAGGTCTGGCAGCGCGACGCTCTGCTCCGCTGGGAGGATGAAGCGTCGTCTTCCTGGACCGTCAGCTGGACGCCTGTCGGAGGCGGGGAGGAGAAGAGCGTCAGCGTCAGCGAACCTGGGGCGCATCTTTACGAACTCAAGCCGGGAGAGAAATACAGCGTCAGCATCGTCAGTGACCGGGGCGGCAGTGCCTCCCTCACAATCGGCTCTTCCGCCGAGGGAGGAGGCAGTCCGCGCATCGCGCTGTCCTCGCCCTCTCCGGATTCTCAGACCCCCGTGCTCTTCACTCTGCTCGACTGCGGAGAGTTCAGCGCGGTGCAGTGGACAGTGGACGGGGCGAAGTCTGACAACTGGCGCAGCCTCAAGAAAGGCGAGCGTCGCATACAGGCCACCGTCACCCTGCCCGACGGCAGCAAGGAATATTATCTCAGATATGTAAATGTAGCGCTATGAGCAAGTCCCTCCTCCCCGCCGTTCTTGTAAGTTTTCTGCTCCCGCTCGTCTCCTCCTGCGTGCGCGACGACGGAAGCGAAGCTCTCCGCGAGAGTTTCAGGTCCAGGGAGGAATATGTCTTCTGCGAGGGCGACGAGACGCTTCAGACGTTCGACCGGGGGATCTATCAGTACTGGTGCAGCCCGGACAAGGGGCTGTACAGGTTTTCCGATATGGACGGCGAGAAATATATGACCCTCACGCTGAGCGGCTTGCCTTCCGAGGACAAGAAGGTCAGCGGCAGCATTTCCGGCAATCTCGGCATCTCGGGGCGTGAGCTCCCGGAGCTCTATATCCTCAAGAAGACCACCTCCGCCGTGTGGCTCTGGTCCGACTCCTCCCGCTGCGGGATAGTGCTGCCCGCCTGGGGAATAATATACAGATAACCGATCAACAATAATTAATATGCGACTGAAACTGTTTTTATTTCCGTTCCTGCTGCTCTCTTCCGTCCTCGGGCTGTCGGCGCAGAACGTAAGTGTGAATGGTCTTGTCATCGATGAGAACGGAGATCCGGCCATCGGCGCCTATGTGCTCCTCAAAGGCACGCAGAAGGGCGTGATTGCCGACTTCGACGGACGCTTCACGATGACGGGGCTGAAGAGCGGCGACATACTTCAGGTCTCCTGCACCGGTATGGTGACCCAGGAGGTGGCCGTGAAGCCTGAACTCACCATAGTCCTGCTCTTCGACCAGCAGATGCTCGACGAGACCATCGTGGTGGCCTACGGCCAGCAGACCAGATCCTCGTTCACCGGCTCGGCTGCAGTGGTCAAGAAAGACGAGATCGAGAAGAAGCAGCTCACCAACGTGCTGAGCGGCCTTCAGGGTCAGGTGGCGGGACTTCAGATGGTCAACAACTCCGGCTCTCCGACCGCAACGCCTTCGATGGCGATTCGCGGCTTCAGCTCCATCAACGCCGGCACCTCCCCGCTCATCATCGTGGACGGCGCTCCCTACGACGGAGGCTGGAACAATCTCAACCCTAACGACGTGGAGAGCATCACCGTCCTCAAGGACGCGGCATCCAACGCCCTCTACGGCGCGCGCGGGGCGAACGGCGTGATTATGATTACCACCAAGAACGGCAAGAGCGAGGAGGCCGTCATCACATTCGACAGCAAATGGAGTATGAACAGCCGCGCCACCGTAGACTACGACTACATCAGCGACCCGGCGCAGTACTACGAGCTCCAGTATGCCGCGCTCTACAACTATTATGTGCGCGACCGGGGGATGAGTTCCTACGATGCCCACAGCACGGCCAACGCCAATATCGGCGGCAAATCAGCCGACGGCGGCCTGGGCTACATCGCATATACGGTCCCTGACGGGGAATGGCTGATCGGCACCAACGGCCGGCTCAACCCCAACGCCACCCTCGGCAAGCGCATCAGCTACAACGGCAAGACCTACACCGTGATGCCGGACAACTGGATCAAGGAAGCGTTCAGGCGCAGCCTGCGCCAGGAATACAACCTGAGCCTCACCGGCGGCAACGAGAAGCTCCGCTTCTACGGCTCGCTGGGATTTCTCGACAACGAGGGAATAGTCTATAATTCCGATTTCGAGCGCTTCACGGCCCGCATCAAGACGGACTATCAGGCGAAGGCCTGGCTCAAGGTCGGGGCCAATCTCAACTACTCCCACAGCACTTCCAATGACGTGAACGAGGGTTCCGGCACCTCCATCTTCGGCATCGCCAACACGATGGCCCCGATCTATCCGGTCTATCTGCGCGACGGGAACGGGGATATAATGTACGACGAGCACGGCAAGATGTACGACTACGGCTCGGGCGAGCTCGCCGGACTCAACCGTCCGGTGCTCTCACGCAACAACCCTCTCCAGGAGAACTCCCTCAACACCGACCGGACAGTGGGCAACACCACCACCCTCACCGGCTACGCCGACTTCACTCCGCTGGAAGGCTTCAAACTTACGGTCAACGGCACCCTCACCTCGGGAGAGAGCCACTACACCGCTACCCAGCAGGGATTCTACGGCTACGGCCACACTGCCTACCCGGACGGCTATGTATATAAGTACAACAGCCTCAACTTCTCCCTCAACTTCCAGCAGATACTCAACTACAGCGCACAGTTCGGACGGCATAACGTCTCCGCGATGATAGGCCACGAGAACTACGACTACCGTTCCGAGTGGATCAGCGGCGACCGTGAGGGCCTCTTCGACTACTTCGGCTCGCAGGAGCTGAGCAGCGCCATCAAGATAAAGGAGAACGGAGGCTCGTCCAGCCGCTACAACACCGAAGGGTACTTCTCCCGCGCTATGTACAACCTCGACGAGAAGTATTTCTTCTCCGCCTCCTACCGGCGCGACGCCTCCTCCCGCTTCCATCCTGACCACCGCTGGGGCAACTTCTTCTCCTTCGGCGGAGCCTGGATCATCAGCAAGGAGAACTGGTACCGCAGCTCCTGGCTGGAGATGCTCAAGCTCAAGCTCTCCTGGGGACAGCAGGGCAACGACTCCATAGGCGACTACCGCTACACCGACACCTACTCCATCTACTACTTCAACGGCAAGCCGTCCCTTGCGCTGAGCAGCGTCGGCAACAAGAACATCACCTGGGAGACCAACAGCAACCTCAACGCGGGCTTCGAGTTCGAGATGCTGCGCGGCCGCATCAGCGGAAGCGCCGAGTACTTCAACCGCCTCACCACCGATATGCTCAGCTTTGTGTATGTGCCTCAGTCAGGAGGATACGGCGGCACTTACGAGAATGTCGGCAATATGCTCAACACCGGCGTCGAGCTTGACGTCAACTTCGGAGTCATCCGGAGCCGCGACTTCAACTGGGACATCCGCGTCAACGCCACCGCCTACAAGAACAAGATCACGATGCTCCACAAGAGCAACAAGAGCGCGGTGCTCGACGGCCACAACGGCTACATCAACGGCTCGTACTTCTACGGCGAGGGACTGCCTCTGCACACCTTCTACATCAGGCGCTATGCCGGCGTGAACGACAAGGGCCAGTCGCAGTGGTATATCGAGGACAGTGACGGAAATCTGAGCAAGACCACCGACTACACCAAGGCCTCGTACTTCAACTGCGGCGATGCCGACCCGGACATCTACGGCGGCATCAGCTCCAGCATCACATTCAAGGGCTTCGACCTCTCGGTCAACCTCAACTACAGCATCGGCGGCAAGGCCATCGACTACGGCTATTCCGCTCTGATGGGTAACCCTGACGTGCAGAACACCGGCATCAGCCTCCACAAGGATCTGCTCAACGCCTGGTCCGAGACCAACCGCGACTCCGACATCCCGCGCTTCCAGTTCGCGGTGCAGCCTGTGGACGACTACGCTGGAGGCACTTCAGACCGTTTCCTTACCGACGCCTCGACCCTCACCCTGCAGAACGTCAATCTCGGATACACCCTGCCGGACAAGCTGGTCAAGCGTCTGGGGCTCGGCAAGCTGCGGGTATACGCCGCGGGCGAGAACCTCTGCTACTGGAGCCGCCGCAAGGGATTCGACCCGCGCGGAAGCTTCTGGGGCACGACCACCACTACCAGTTATTCTCCTGTCCGTATGATCACGGGCGGCTTTACCGTAACATTCTAAGACATAGGAGGAAAGAATATGAAAAGATATATTGTCAATCTCTGTTCGGCACTCGCTCTGCTCGTCTGCGTCTCAGGATGCATCGAGGAGACTTTTCCTACCACCACGGCGACCCCCGAGCAGATAGCGAAGTCTTCGTCTTCGCTGGAGTATCTGCTTGGCGGCCTCTCGTCCTTCTTTATGGACTACGACACCTGGGGGAGCTCGGCCAACACCAACGACTGGGGCTACACCTGCCAGATATATATGCGCGAGGTGCTGGGGGAGGATTTCCCGGTTTATGACGCGCTCTACGACTACTGGAGCTACGAGGAGGCCGGGACCTACCTCAACTACAACTCCTACTACACCTGGTACTACTACTACTCGTTCATCAAGAACGCCAACAATGTAATAGCCCTCGTCCCGGATCCCGAAAACGCCTCCGTCGCCGCTGTGCAGAGCCTCGGGCAGGCGCTCGGCATCCGCGCGATGATGTATATGGACCTTGAGGCTATGTTCGAGTACCGCAGGACGGAAGTCGCGTCCCTCAATGCCGAGGCGGAGGCGAGCAAGATAATCGGGCTGACCGTGCCTATCGTGATCGAGACCACGGGCAAGACGGAACTTCAGAACAACCCCCGCGCCCCGTTCTACACGATGTACCGCTTCATTATGACCGACCTCAACCGCGCCGAGAAGTACCTCGCCGACTATACGCAGACCACGGTGGCCAATGTGGACCTCGGAGTGGTCTACGGCCTCAAGGCAAGGCTCTGGCTGGAGATGGCGAGCCGCTTTGACAACTCGTCCACCGACCTCGCCGTCCAGAAGAGCGCGGAGGGTACGGACGCTTATGACGACCTCGGAATCAGCAGTGCCGCAGACTGCTACGCGCTCGCGGCCGAGTACGCGCAGAAGGCCATCGACCGAGGATACAGGCCTCTCACCGAAGCGGAGTGGACTGACGCCAAGACGGGCTTCAACACTCCTCAGCCGTCCTGGATGCTCGGCACATACGTGACTTCCAAGGAAGAGGTCAACACCTCCTACTACTACTGTTCGTTCGTGGCTCAGACCTGCTCCGAGCCGACCTGGTCGATGGGAAGATACGGCAGTGCGTTCCGCTGCATCGGCAAGGCGCTCTACGACAAGATTTCCGACGACGACTGGCGCAAGAACAGCTGGGTGGCTCCTGAAGACGCCGGCAAGACCACAGTCCCGTCCAAGTACAGCACAGAACTCGATGGCGAGGCCTGGTCCGAACTCCCGGCCTATGCCAACCTCAAGTTCCGCGCGGGCGGCGGCTCCGGAAGCTCCATCGAGAACGGGCTCATCGCTTCGCTCCCTCTGATGAGGGTGGAGGAGATGTATTTCATCCGCTTCGAGGCCATCGCCCACACCGACGGTGTGGCGGCTGCAGTCCGGGAGATGAGTTCATTCCTCAATACCTACCGCTACCGCAACGCCGAAGGCGAGTCCACTTACAGCTTCTCCGCCTCCGATATGAAGTCTTTCATCACAGAGCTGATGGTGCAGAGGCGCATCGAGTTCTGGGGCGAGGGCATCAACTTCTTCGCCTACAAGAGGCTCAGGCTTCCGGTCACTAGGGCCTACAGCGGCACCAACTTCATCTCCGCCCACCGCCTTAACACCAAGTCCGGCTATGTCGCCCCTTGGATGAACTATTTCATCCCTATCTACGAGAGGGACAACAACCAGGCGGTTGTGCTCAATCCTGACGCTTCAGGTTCCATCATTTCACAGTAAGCAAGCATTATGAAAACCTTTAAAGCATATTTTTATCTCTCGCTCGCCCTGCTCGGACTTGCTCTGTCCTCCTGCCAGAAAGGCGGGGGCTACGAGTGGGCCCCGAAGCCGAGCGCGGACAGCATTGAAGCCTATTTCCTGTCTTCCAACGCTTCCGAGTATATTCTGGGCGGTGATGTCACGAGCATAACGCTCAGCGTTGGCAGAATGCAGTCCGACTTCGCCGCCAGTGTGCCTGTGGTCGTGGACTACAGCGACGATGTGTTCCGGATTCCCTCCACCGTGGAGTTTGCGGCAGGGGAGGACAGCGCCGAACTGACGATCGAATTTCCTGACATCCCGAAAATGGAGGAGAAGAGCTTCATCATACGTCTCGACGGCGTCGCCGTCAACCCTTATGCCGTCCTGGACGGCTCCGATGTCTTCACCGGCAAGGTGGTGGTGTCAAAGTGGATAGAGCTCTCCGACGACGTGCAGCTCTGGCTCTACGAGCAGCTGAACTGCGTCTGCTATTCCAAGCTCTACTGGCTTGAGGGCTTCAACCGTTTCCGTCTCGAGGATTTTCTGGAGACGGGCTTCGACCTGAGCTTCAGTCTGATAAACAGCGAGAAGGACTTCGATCCCGAAGACATTTCGACCTGGGAGGGAGAGTTCAGCCCGCTTGACCATTACTACGAGGAAGATACCGGAGACAGTTCCTACAAATACTGGAGCCTGCGCGACGATGCGGGTGAATACGCCAGCTGGAAGCCGGAGGAGTCTCCGGCCACCATCAACGGCCTCTACGTCTACCGCACGTCATACTACTCCTATGCCGCTATGTCCGGAGCCGGATCGGATACCTATCGCGGCTACCTCACGACCTGGCTCAGCACCGAGGAGGGCACTTACGACGGATATATGCACATCTATCTCTACTGGCCGCCGATAAAAGTGCGGCCTACAGCAGAATAAAAAAAGTTCAACCATATAAAACAAACGAGTATGAAAACAATGTCATTTCTTCGCGGGACTGCAGGGACGCTTCTTCTTGCAGTTCTGGGCCTTGCGGCCCTTTCTTCCTGCAGCCGGAAGGTCCCTACGCCTCTGGACTCTCCTCAGCCTACTCTGGCAGCAGCCACTGTCAGCTCTCTCACCTTCAGCTGGAAGGCCGTCACCAACGCGGTAGAGTACACATATGAACTTTGCGACGCCGCAGACGACAAGGTCGAATCCGGCAGCACCAAGGCTCTTGTCATCACTTTCACCGGTCTGACGGAGAACACTACCTACACATTCAAGCTCACCGCCAACTGCGATGAGAGCGACGGCGACCACGAGATGTCCAAGACCGCCACGGTCAGCGGAACTACCGCAAAGATTCAGCCGCTCAAGGCGCCGGTGCCTGTCGCAAAGTTTGAGAAAGGTGTCGTCACCGTCACCTGGGAAGCTATCGAGAATGCCGATTCCTATTCCTATTTCTACGGTATCGTGGATAGCGAGAATATGATAACCGGCACCACCAATGAGACTTCGCTCAGCATTGAAGACCTTGAACTCGGCAGCTATGGATTCGCCATCCAGGCCACCAGCGCCGACGAGGCCTACTCCGATTCCGAGTACGGCAAATGCGAGTTCACCGTCGAGGCTGTTGAGATGTGGAGCAAGGAGGGCTTCTTCTTTGACGGCGCAGGCAAGTATTGGAGGGCCAATCTGGTAGCTATGTCAGATGGCAGCTACAGCCTCAAGAACTGGTACAACATCGAGGGATATGACCTCAACTTCACTGTAAATGAGGAGGATGGTGCGATGCAGATTACCAACTATACTGAAGGCTCGGATGAATCTTATTTCTATGTCAATGCGGGACTTGAGAATCCTGTCTGCCTCTACCCGGTCGGAGGATATTCCAACTTCGGCGGTGATGCAAGCGGAGGAGAGTTCTATGTTTATAGTTTCTATACGAATGCTTATGCTTATTTCCAGTGGCCTGCACCGGAGGGTGCTGCGGTGACTGCGGATGAAATTGCCGGGACATACGCCCAGAACAGCAACTATTGGTATTATGGTTCCTCTTGGGAGGCGTATTCATCAGACAATGACGTGACCATCAAGAAAGTTGATGACACTACCATCACCATCTCCAATCTTATCTGGTCTGACGGCGGCGATATCACGGCTACACTCGATCCGAGTACAGGTATAATCACTGTCGCTCCACAGGATTATTATGGTTGGGTATTTGCGGGCTTCTCGGAGACCTTGCCTGTCATCGGAGCCTACAAGGATGGCGTTATCGGCCTCAATTACTGGAACCTCTGGTATAAGTATGATGGATATGACTACTATTCTTGCTACACATCAGGCGCGCTGACCACTCTGACCAAGAAGTAGTCTCTTGCGTGGACATACACTCTCAAGAGGGTGTATTCTAAGACTTTTCCAAGGAATACACCTTCTTTTTTGTGTTATTTATAACAACTCGCTCTTAGGGGTTCTTCGCCCCCTGCCGCGAGGCAAACCCCAGAGAAGTTTTTCATATTATAGACATAGCAACCTATGTGTCCGTGATTTCTTCACGCACACATAGGTTGCATATTCGTTTATTTATTCGGCTGAAGCTTCTGTCCCAGATGTGAAAAAAGTAGAGCGATACTATTACTTTGATTGGACACGTGGTCTATTACTCCGAAAATCCCGAACTTTATACCTAGGCTCGGGATTTCTGCTTCTACGGGTCGGCCCTACAGTTCCTGTGGCGCTTGCGGCTCCGCGTTCTGTTCCTCGCCCCTGAAGACGTACTTGACGCCCAGAAGGTCGAAGATTTGGCGCTGCTTGAGCGTCGG